>SVDM01000027.1 GCA_015058015.1 Lachnospiraceae bacterium
ACGGAACTATTAACCGTTTATCAAAAACCATGCAAAGCTAGGTGTTTTGGTAAACATCAACAAAAAAGAATAGAGAGTTTATATGAGCAGAAGAGCACAAAGAGAGTCGGTTTTTAAATTATTGTTTCGTCGTGAGTTTAACAGCGATGAGGAGATGCCTGAACAGCTTAGACTGTTTTTCGAGGACAGTGAGGAATCAGGCAATATTTCCGACGAAGGCAAAGAAGAGATAGAAGAAAAATACGGCAAGATTGTGGAGCATATGGAAGAGATAGATAAGATTATCTCCGACAATGCCCAGGGGTGGACTATTCCCCGTATGGGCAAGGTGGATTTGACCCTTATAAGACTTGCGGTTTACGAGATAACCTTCGATGATGCCGTTCCCAATCTTGTGGCTATAGACGAAGCAGTTGAAATCGCCAAGAAATTTGGAGGAGACAGCTCACCCTCATTTATCAACGGCGTGCTTGCTAAGATTGTTAATGCATCGGGAGAATCCAATGAGTAATACCATCTCCGTAGGTAAGATAACGGATTATATTAAGGGCCTTATTGAAGACGATCCCCTGCTTCGCAGGGTGTCGGTTTCAGGAGAGGTATCCAATTGCAAGTACCACTCCAGAGGCCATATTTATTTCAAATTAAAAGACGAGAAAGCGTCCCTTTCAGCAGTTCTTTTTGCAAATGTCAGAGCCGGACTTGACTTCAAGATGAAGGATGGCGATAAGGTTATTGTTACAGGCCGTATCGGTGTATACAAGGATTCCGGTTCTTATCAGCTTTATGCGGATAAAATCGAGCTTGACGGTCAGGGAGAGCTCTTCGCCAGGTTCCTAAAACTTAAGGCAGAGCTTGAAGAGATGGGTATGTTTGATGAATCCTACAAGCAGCCTATTCCGGGACTGGCCGGGCGTGTGGGTATAGTTACCGCTTCCACGGGAGCGGCAGTTCATGATATTATCACTGTTTCCAAGCGTCGTAATCCTTATATTGAGCTGATTCTTTTTCCTGCGCAGGTTCAGGGAGAAGGGGCGGCGGAGAGCATTGTAAAGGGCATAGAAACATTAGACCGGCTTGGTAACGTGGATGTAATTATTGTGGGCCGCGGCGGCGGTTCAATAGAGGACCTTTGGGCCTTTAATGAGGAGATAGTGGCAAGAGCCATATTCGAATGTCGTACCCCCATTATATCTGCCGTGGGTCATGAAGTGGACTTTACCATAGCGGATTTTGTGGCGGATAAGCGGGCGGCTACCCCTTCCCAGGCAGCGGAGATAGCAGTATGCGATATGGGTGTTCTTCTTGGAAGGATAGATTATTATTCCGAGAGATGTATGGGTCTTATGAACAGGCGCATAGAGGAAGCAAAAAGAGGATTAAAGACCATGGAAGTACAGCTCCTTAAGCTTTCTCCCGAGAGTAAGCTGGCTGATAGGAAGCATAGGCTGGCTACTTTATCCGACAGGCTTGATGGTTACATGAGTGAAGCCTTACGAAGCAGACGATCAAGGCTGGAAGTTTTAACTGCCGGACTTGAGGGACTATCCCCCCTTAAGAAGCTATCCGGCGGATATTCCTATGTAAGCGGTCCTTCGGGACGTGCGGTTACTACCATAGAAGCTGTTAAGGCGGGAGACGAGGTAACCATTAATGTTACAGACGGTGCTATAAAAGCTGCCGTTACCGGTTGCGAGAAGATAAGCAGAGAGGATATTTAATATGGCTGAGAACAAGATGACTATAGAAGAATCCTTCGATAAGTTGCAGGAGATTGTGGATACAATGGACGACCCCGATATTTCCCTTGAGGATGCATTTGCCAAGTACAAGGAAGGGGTTAGTCTGGTTAAGCAATGTAATGATATGATTGACAAGGTGGAGAAGGAAGTTAAGATGATCTCCGAGAACGGGGATACCACCGAGTTTAACCTAAAAGACTAAGAGGACTACATATATATATGGATATAAAGGCCGAATTGAATCTGCGGATTCAGGAAGTAAACAGCATATTGGAGGGTTATCTGCCGGAAAGTACCGGTTTTCAAAAGAACCTTATTGATGCCATGAACTACAGCGTTATGGGACCCGGCAAGAGACTTCGTCCTATTATGATGCAGGAGACCTACAAGCTTTTTGGCGGAAAGGGCAAGGTAGTAGAACCTTTTATGGCGGCCATGGAGATGATTCATTCTTACTCCCTGGTACATGACGACCTTCCGGCAATGGATGACGATGAGCTGAGAAGAGGACGCAAGACCACCCATGTGGTATATGGAGAGGCCATGGCGATTCTTGCAGGAGACGGACTTTTAACCTATGCCTTTGAGACGGCGGTGAAGGCCTTCGACATTGAGCCGGAGAATAAGGGTATCCCTAAGGCTTTGGCGGTTTTATCGAGGGATGCCGGGGTATACGGAATGGCAGGCGGACAGTCTGTTGATGTGGAGCTTACAGGCAAAAGACTTGATAAAGATACACTTGATTTTATATACAAGCTAAAAACCGGAGCCTTAATTGAGGCTTCCATGGTAATAGGGGCTCTTCTTGCCGGAGCATCCGAGGATGATATTATTAAGGTGAGCAAGGCAGCGGAGGCAATAGGCCTGGCTTTCCAGATTCGAGACGACATCCTGGATGTTACGGGGGATGCGGATGTTTTGGGCAAGCCCGTGCTTTCCGACGAGAAGAATGACAAGACTACCTATGTAACCTTTGAAGGTTTGGACAAGTCCGAAGCAGACGTTAAGGCCTTATCAAAGCAGGCAATAGATATTCTTGAAGGGTTTTCGGGGGAGTCAAAATTCCTTGTGGCCCTTACCAATATGTTAATTGACAGAGAGAAATAGTTTATGTTTTTGGAACGAATTAATTCACCGGAGGATTTGAGGAAGCTTTCTCCCACAGAGCAGAAGATTCTTGCCTCCGAGATAAGAGAATTCTTAATAGAAAAAATCAGCGTAACCGGCGGACACTTAGCTTCCAATCTGGGAGTAGTGGAGCTTACCATGGCTATTCACTTAGCCTTTTCCATGCCAAGAGATAAGGTTATATGGGATGTGGGGCACCAATCCTACACCCACAAGATTCTTACAGGCAGAAAAGATGGCTTCGATAATTTACGTAAATTCGGAGGAATGAGCGGATTCCCCAAGCGGAATGAAAGCGAGTATGATTGTTTCAATACAGGACACAGCTCAACATCCATATCTGCAGGCCTTGGAATGGTTAGGGCAAGAGACTTAGACAAAGAAGATTACTCTGTTGTATCTGTAATAGGAGATGGATCCCTTACGGGTGGAATGGCCTTCGAAGCAATGAATAATGCGGCGGAGCTAAAGACTAATTTTATTATCATATTGAATGATAATGAGATGTCCATATCAGAAAACGTGGGGGGCTTATCAAATGCCCTTTCAAGCATCCGTACGGCGGATGCTTATACAGGCTTGAAGTCCGAAGTGGTGAATGCCTTAGAGAGTATTCCGGTTATCGGTGAGAAGACTGTAAAGCAGCTGCGTAAGACCAAGAGAGGTATCAAGCAGCTTGTTATCCCGGGAATGCTCTTTGAGAATATGGGTCTTACTTACTTAGGTCCCGTGGACGGACACAACATAAATCAGATGGTGGCGGCATTTAACCATGCCAAGAAGTTGAATGAATGCGTTCTTGTTCATGTTGTAACCAGAAAGGGAAAGGGGTATTCCCCGGCAGAAAGACACCCTTCAAGATTCCAT
The DNA here is from genome assembly GCA_015058015.1 of Lachnospiraceae bacterium. Classification (GTDB taxonomy): domain Bacteria; phylum Bacillota; class Clostridia; order Lachnospirales; family Lachnospiraceae; genus SIG280. The sequence continues at coordinate 3,738 of SVDM01000027.1, forward strand.
GGAACAAGTCCCTTTGAGATTGAGACAGGTATCCCCAAGGATAGAAACGGCAAGGCTAACTATACGGATGTATTCTCAACCGTTATACGTAAGCTGGGTGAGCGTAATCCCAAGGTGGTAGCCATTACTGCGGCTATGTCTGACGGTACCGGACTTAAGCGATTCAAGTTAAAATACCCCGACAGATTTTTCGATGTGGGAATTGCGGAAGAACATGCGGTGACATTTGCAGCAGGACTTGCGGCGGCAGGATACAAGCCCATATTCTGCGTGTATTCGTCCTTCCTGCAAAGAGCCTATGACCAGGTGTTGCATGATGTTTGTATGCAGAATCTCCCGGTGGTATTTGCAATAGACAGGGCGGGAATCGTAGGATGTGACGGGGAGACCCATCACGGACTCTTTGACTTATCCTACCTCTCCACTATACCCAATATGACTATTCTAGCCCCCAAGAACAAATGGGAACTGTCGGATATGATGAAGTTCGCGGTGGAATACGACGGCCCTATCGCTATCCGTTACCCCAGAGGGGAAGCTTATGACGGCCTGAAGGAATACAGGGCCGACATTGAATACGGAAAGAGCGAGCTTATATATGATGAGACCGGTTCTGACAGAGAAAAGAGCGTTGCCTTATTTGCTGTAGGCAGTATGGTGGCTATAGCAGAAGGGGTAAGAGAAGACCTTAAGGCGGGGGGCTATAACTGTATGCTGGTTAATGCCAGATTTGTAAAGCCCTTTGACAGAGAGATGATTAACCGCATGGCAAAAACTTCCAAGCTTCTTGTTACCATGGAGGAAAACGTCCTTATAGGAGGCTTTGGTCAGCAGGTTTTGGACTATACCAACGAGAATCATATTGACGTAAAAGTCATTAATATAGCTGTGCCTGACAGGTTTATTGAACACGGAAGCGTCAGCCTTTTAAGGAAAGACGCAGGAATAGATAAGGATACAATAGTATCTGAGATTATCAAGGAAATGGATTAATGAAAGAAAGACTTGATGTACTCCTGGTTTCAAGGGGACTTGCCCCTTCAAGAGAGAAAGCCAAGACGGTAATAATGGCCGGCGACGTATTCGTCAATGGCCAGAGAGAAGATAAAGCGGGAACCATGTTTGATACAGATGTCCCCATTGAAGTAAAGGGACCGGCCCTTAAGTACGTAAGCAGGGGCGGATTAAAACTTGAAAAGGCAATGGAGAATTTTGCTGTGGATCCTGCAGACAAGATATGTATGGATATTGGTTCATCCACCGGAGGATTTACGGATTGTATGCTTCAAAACGGTGCGGTAAAAGTCTATGCCGTTGATGTCGGTCACGGCCAATTAGCCTGGAAGCTTCGTAATGATCCCAGAGTTGTGGTTATGGAAAAGACCAATATCAGATATGTGACTCCTGAGGATATAGATGATACCATCGATTTCTTCTCGGTAGACGTATCCTTTATATCCTTGTCCAAAGTTTTGCTTCCTGTAAAGAACCTGCTTACTCCCAAGGGAGAAGGGGTGTGCCTTATTAAGCCCCAGTTCGAAGCAGGTCGTGAAAAGGTGGGCAAGAAGGGGGTTGTAAGAGACCCGGAGGTTCACAAAGAAGTAATAGAGACTGTTATAGATTATGTTACGAGTATAGGATACTCAGTAAAGGATCTGGATTACTCTCCGGTAAAGGGACCGGAGGGAAATATTGAATACCTGATACATATAGCAAGTGATGATACGGGGGAAGTTGCAGATACAATTGACGTTGGCAGAACCGTTGAGGCGGCACATAAGGAGTTGGACAAGTAGGCCATGGAGAAGATACTTATTGTAACAAATTCATATAAAGACAAGGACCTTGCGGTTACCAAGGAGATAATGGGATATATCGAAGAAGCCGGAAAGAGGACGGGGTATATCTTAACAGATCTGGGAGATGAAATAGTAATCCCGGAAGAACATAAGGATTGCGAAGCTATCTTAGTTCTCGGGGGAGACGGTACATTTATCCATGCCACCAAGAAGGCGGCCGAGATGGGTATTCCCGTTGTGGGAGTCAACTTAGGCTCTTTAGGATATCTGTGCGAACTTGAAGCCGACCACTTAAAAGAGGATATTGCAAGCATCCTGGATGATAACTATATCATGGAAGAACGTATGATGCTTACGGGACTTATAAGACGTGACGGACTACCCTTTATTAATGATGTAGCCATTAACGATGTGGTAATTCACAGAGGGGGAGATCTTAGGGTTCTTAACTTTATCATATACATTAACGGACAGCATCTGTATACCTATACTGCTGACGGTGTTATTGTGGCTACGCCCACAGGCTCCACAGGATATTCCATGTCGGCGGGAGGCCCCATTGTAGAACCCCAGGCTAAGCTTACGGTTATAACCCCCATTAATCCCCATATCCTTAACGGAAAAAGCATTATCCTTTCCTCTAAAGACGAGATTGTAATAGAAATCGGAGACGGAAGACGTACCCAGAGGGAAGAAGCTTTGGTGACATTTGACGGAGGAGAATCCATCAAAGTCTATTCAGGGGATAGAATCGAGATTAAAAGGACAGATAAGGGGGCTAAGATTATAAGGCTTAACAATAAGAGCTTCTTAAAGACCCTTAGTAAGAAGATGCAGGAGTACAGATAATGAAAAACGCGAGACAGTCCAAGATAATCGAACTGGTAACAAGTGAAGAAATCGGCACCCAGGAAGAGTTGGCGGATAAGCTTAAGGCCGCAGGCTTTGCCGTGACTCAGGCTACTGTATCAAGAGACATAAGACAGTTACAGCTTTCCAAGGCCAATATCGGAGGCGGCAGACAAAAATATGTAGCTCATTCTACAGACGCCCCGGGCATGGGAGAGAAGTATAACAGGGCTCTTAAAGATAGTTTTATATCGGTGCAAAGGGCCGTTAATATGGTGGTTATAAAGACATTTCCCGGTATGGCCATGTCCTTTGCGGCAGCCCTTGATGCATTAGATTTGCCGGAGATAATCGGCAGTATCGCCGGGGACGATACCATAATGTGCGCTACTGCAGGGGAAGCAGAAGCCGAGGCGGTTGTTACTATGATAAAAAAGATGACTTAAAATAATAGAAAAGAGAATATAAATGTTACTTAATTTACATGTTAAGAACTTCGCCCTTATTGATGAATGCGAAGTTGATTTCGGAGACGGACTTAATATACTGACGGGAGAGACGGGAGCAGGTAAATCAATTATTATCGGCTCTGTTAATGCCGCCCTGGGAGCGAGAGTATCCAAGGATGTGGTAAGAAGCGACAATTCCCCGGCTATAGTGGAGCTTGTCTTTGAGACAAAAGGAACAAAGGTTAATGATGTGTTACGGGAGATGGATATCACCTGCGACGACAACGTTATCATTTCACGAAAGATTCAAAGTTCCCGCAGTATCTGCAAGATTAACGGGGAGACGGTTTCATCCGCCCAGGTTAAGCGCATTGCGGAACTTCTAATTGATATTCACGGACAGCATGAACATCAATCACTTCTTAATCCTGCCAAACACTTAGAGATTCTTGATGAGTTTGGCGGTGACGACATATTATCCATTAGAGAAGAAGTTGCAAAACATTATAAAGAGTATATGGAATACAAGGAAGAACTTGATAATACTTCTATGGACGATGAAACCAGAAGAAGAGAGATATCTTTCCTTGAGTATGAGATTAAAGAGATTGAAGATGCCAATCTCTCAGAGGGTGAAGATGAAACTGTTGAAGCCGATTACAAGAGGATGGCAAACAGTATGAAGATTACCGAGAATCTTTCCGAGGTTTACGGAATAACCGGAGGGTCTTCCGGGGCAAGAGGAATAGACGATTCTATCGGTGAAGCCATAAGACGATTATCAGCTGTTACGGAATATGACCCCGGGCTTACAGAACTTTTGGAAATGTTGGAAAACATAGAGGGTCTTACATCAGACTTTAACAGGGAGATTGCAGGCTACTTAAGCGACAATGAATTCGATGAGGCGGTATTTGCCGAGACGGAGAGCAGACTTGATCTGATTAACAATCTAAAGGCCAAGTACGGCAATACCATAGAGCTTATAGGCAAGGCTCTGTCAGAGCGAAAAGCCAAGTTAGAATCCCTTAATAACTTAGAGGAACATGTGGCTGACTTAGAAAACAAGCTGAGATTGGCAGAAAAAGTACTTTCCGAAAAGAGCGAGGCTTTGCATAAGGCCCGTGTGGATGCAGGAGCGGCTCTTAAGGAGAAAATCTGTCAGGCCTTGCAAGAGCTTAACTTCCTTCAGGTGGAATTTGAAATTGACTTTAGGGAAAAAGCTTTTTCCGCTAAGGGCAAGGATGAGGTACATTTCCTTATATCTACCAACCCGGGAGAGCCGGTAAGAGAACTATCAGGCGTAGCATCAGGGGGTGAGTTGTCCCGTATTATGCTGGCATTAAAGACCATTATGGCAGAGAACGACAAGATACCCACCCTTATCTTTGATGAGATTGACACCGGTATCAGCGGACGTACTGCCCAGAAGGTATCAGAGAAATTAAACCTGGTATCAAGAGGACATCAGGTAATCTGTATTACCCACCTGCCTCAGATTGCATCTATGGCTGATGAGCATTTTCTCATTGAGAAGAAAGTGGAGAATTCATCCACCGTATCTCTGATTGAGAAGTTAAGCGAAGAAGAAAGTGTCAGAGAAATTGCCAGAATGCTTGGTGGTGCTGAGATTACAGAGGCTGTTTTGGCCAATGCCAGAGAGATGAAAGACTTGGCAGGCAAGAAATTGTTGTAATTTTTCATTCAATTTGATATAATTGGCAGGATTTTGACCGCTAATTGGGAAGAGGAGTAAATCTATGATGAAAACTACTATTTCCGAGTCATTCAAATTAGTTGGTGTTCCTGTTAATTCTCGTGGGTACCGGTACATAAAAGACGCAGTCAGAATACTAAAAGAGAGACGGGAAGACTTCCTAAGTTTTACCAAGGAGTTGTATCCGAGTATTGCCAAAATATACGGGACATCTCCTTATGGAGTGGAAAGGGCTATTAGGTACGCAATCTGCAAGTTTTGGGAGAACTGCAGAGAAAGAGTTGAAGAGGATAATATTCTTCTACAAGGTTTTGAGTCGGGGAAAAGACCTAGTAACGCGCAGTTTATAACATATTTATTCGAATTAGTCAGGTCAGAAGAAGAAAGAGATTAATAACAAAGCCGCGGGGATGGTTCTTAATAAAGAACCGTCCCCGCGGCT
>SVDM01000007.1 GCA_015058015.1 Lachnospiraceae bacterium
ACGGAGTTGTATAAATATAAAAACTTAGTAACAAAACATATATTACGAGTAACAAAACATATATTACGAGGGGGCTTTGATATGAGAATTACTACTTTTAATCCCTTGATAGTATCCCGGGATGCGGAGGAGATTATTTCCCTATTTGAAGAACTGGGGTTTGAGAAGAAGCACACTCCCACGGTGGATCGAGGAGACACGAAAGTTGTGCGTACCCGAATGAAGGATGCCAATGGCTTTCATATTGATATTTCAAAGGTGGAATCAGCACCCCGTGATATGACTGCCATCAGAATGAATGTGGACAATTTCAAAGAGGCTTACGACCTGCTGACTGCCCATGGTTTCAAGAAAGCGCCGGGTATCGAAGAAGTGAATCTGGAGACAGCCAAAGCACTGCTCATGGTTTCTCCTTCAGGTTTTGCTATTGAGATTATTGAACATATCAAGAAATGACGGCACCGGGACCATTAACATAGGTAGCAAGGGCTAGAAGAGTGTTCTTGGAGGAGAAGAGAGAAATGAAATATGCATTAGTAAATGGAATAATCCTTGATGGTACCAAGGAGATGAAGCCGGTCAGTGGTAAAGCCGTGCTGACTGAGGGCGAACGAATTGTGGATATAGTGCCTGATACAGAGCCGGTCCCCGGCTACGAAGTAATAGATTTGAAGGGGGCTTATCTTCTTCCGGGGCTTATTGACCTTCACGTTCATCTTGCTTTGGATGGAAAACCGCCTAAGCCCAAGAAGAATAGTAAGCCGGTTGACTATGAAAAACTCTATAAGCTTCTTACCGGCAATCCCGTAATCAGAGGGGTTGTCAAAAGGAGAGTTGCGTCATTTGCCAAAACAGAAGTTATGAGCGGAGTTACCACCATCAGAACTGTTGGAGGTGCCCTTGATTTTGATGCACAGGTTCGTGACCTGATTAAGGAAGGGAAACTTGTGGGCCCGCGTATTATAGCATCCAACACAGGAATCTCGGTTCCCGGCGGACATTTCGCCGGTTCTATTGCTACAGCCGTTAGCTCCCCTGAGGAAGCAAGGGAACTGGTCAGAAAGATATCCGGAACAAAGCCGGACCTCATTAAGCTTATGATTACCGGAGGCGTTATGGATTCCGATGCCAAAGGAATGCCGGGCGTTCTGAAGATGTCTCCGGAGATTGTGAAGGCTGCCTGTGATGAGGCCCACAGTCTTGGATACAAAGTGGCTGCCCATGTTGAAAGTTCTGAGGGTGTTAAAGTCGCTTTGGAGAATGGGGTGGATAGCGTTGAACACGGTGCAATATTATCGGACGAGATGATACAACTCTTCAAGGAGAGAAAAGCTGTTGATATATGCACTTTGTCCCCCGCAATCCCCTATGCCGAATTTCCTCTTGAAGAAAGTGGCGCTCCTCAGGTTGCCAAAGATAACGGCCGTGTAGTCTTGGACGGAATCATTTCCTGTGCAAAGACATGTATAGAAAACGATATCCCGGTAGGACTCGGTAGCGACGTAAGCTGTCCCTTCGTAGTCCATTACAACTTCTGGAGAGAACTGTGCTACTTTAACACTTATATTGGCAGATCCACAAGCGAGACCCTTTACAGGGCTACCTTGGGAAATGCAGGTATAGCCGGAATAGCCGATGAAACCGGTAGCATTGAAGTAGGCAAAAGTGCTGATATGATTGTTGTAAAGAAGAATCCCCTTGAGGATCTTTCAGTCCTTAGAAATGTATCTATGGTTATAGCAAGGGGTAATCTGATTCGTAAGCCAAAGCACAAAACCATAATAGAAGTCGATGAAGTATTAGACCGTCATATGTAATAAATATAACGCTTCCCTTTCTAAATAATTTTTTTCAAAAAAGTAAAACCAAAATAGAATCTTCTTCGACTTAATAGTTGTAAAGGAAAAAAACAATTTATAAAATACTAGTAAAAAGGAGATTTTTAATATGAAAAAGATAATAGTATCAATCGTTGCAGTAGCAGTTATGGCATTAGCCGCAGGTTGCGGAAACAGCGGCCAGACACAAAGCCAGTCCACCACGGCTAAATCAAGTGCAGCTCAAAGCCAAACCGCGGATGCAGCTAAGTCAAGTGCAGTTCAAAGCCAAACCACCAACGCAGCCAAAAGAACCAGTCCGGATAACGCAGAAGTGGCTACCTTTTCCGATTTCACAGCCGGAAGTTTTACATTTTCCAATATATCTATAAAATACGGTGGTACGGTAATAAGCACATACACTTTTACCATGACTTATAACGGCCCCGGCGAGATATATGTTAACAGGGTTGAGTTTAATAATTATACTCAGTCTGATGTTTCTACCGTTATGGGGGTAGACATAAAGAAGACATTAGTGTCCGGTAAGAGTGTAGAGGTTAGTTTTGATAGCAGCGGAGATTACAGAATCACAAATAAAATTGAATTTAAGGGTGTAAATAGTGATCCCAAAAAAGAATGCGTTATTGTTTAGTAAATAGGTTTATCCGTGCAAAACAGGCAGTTATCTGTGTAGATGCTGCCTGTATTTTTTTTAGGGATAATATATACGATAGAAAGTTTATGTGAAAGGAAGTAATATATATGATGGCTACAGCCAGATTAGTATTAGGTATAATCGGAATCGTGGGAGGAGTTATGTGTGCCATTGCAGACCTGCTGCTTGATATAAAGGGGCCTGATAATGTCAAGCTGGGAAAGATGGGTGTAATCGACAGTGCCTGGGCGCACATGTCCCATATGAGATTTGTGATGTCGGGAATACTGGCAATGTTTGCGGTTCCCATGTATTCATGCGGCTTTATTGCACTGATGCAACCCCAGGGGGATTATGCCGTCAGCGGCATGATACTTAGGATCATCTTCTTGTGCGGAGCCATGGGAGGATTTATGATTCATATTTTTCTATGCCTGCAACCAACAATCTACCAAAAGATAATTAAAAGACAAGACGAAGAGTTGGCGGAAGACGTGATAAATTCCATATTCAAGCAGATATACGTTCCCTTCTTCACCCTGTATTCCATGCTTGTTATCATTCCATCCATAGCAGTAATAGTCTTTATTATAAAGGGAGTGCTACCCCTGCCCCTGTGGTGTGTTCTTCTTAACCCGGCAGTATTTCAAATAATCGGCTTGCTTCTTAGAGCAACGAAACTTAAGATTTTTATAGATGCACCAAGCTGCTGCGCCGCAAGCCTGGGACTGGCAGCTTATGGAGTGTTGGCGCTGATGATATAAAAAATCAAAACCAAAACGAAATATCCTTCGACTTAATAGATGTAATGGATAAAAACAAACTAAAATCTACTAGTAAAAGGAGATTATTAATATGAAAAAGATAATTATATCAATCGTTGCAGTAGCAGTTATGGCATTAGCCGCAGGTTGCGGAAACAGCGGCCAGACACAAAGCCAGACCACAGCTAAGTCAAGTACAGTTCAAAGTAAGAGTAGCACAGCTAAGTCAAGTGGGTCTCAAAGCAAAAGTAGTACGTCTACGTCAAATGTGGCTCTAAGGCAGACTACTATGGCTAAGTCAAGTGGGTCTCAGGAATCAAGCGATCTCGAAGTGTATAGAAAATCCAGGGGTGAGTCCCCAATGGTGTCCACCTATTCCGACTTCGCGAGCGGGGATTTTTCATTTTCCAATATAAAAATAGATTACGATTGGGAAAGCACTGTCACTATGACTATGACTTATAACGGAACCGGCGAGATAAATGTTGAGAATGTTACGTTTAAATTTTCTGATGAGTATGGAACTATTTTCGACCAAGGAAGGGATATAAAAAAGACATTTGTCTCCGGTAAGGGTTTAGAGATTTCCTTTGAAGCCGACGTTAATCTTACCGGCGCGGAGAAAATAGAATTTGTACGTGTGAAATAATAGATAAGTCACGCTTCCGCGGTGGCAATGAGCCCCGCGTGATTCGCCGACCTTCGGTCTTGCTCATCGCGGGCTTCGCCCTATAAAATCATAAAAGGACAGAATTACAAGCAAGCTTGTATTCTGTCCTTTTCCGATTTTGCATGGCTCATTGCCATCGCGGAAGCTGATGACGGGACTCGGACCCGTGACCTCCTCACTACCAATGAGGTGCGCTACCACCTGTGCCACATCAGCATACGTGTCATACGACCTATAATATAACTTAATATAGTCACATTGTCAATCAGTTTTTCTTTTCCTGCCGCCGCCACCCAGAAGATTTACAATTACACCGAATATCAGGGCAGTGGCAATCTCAGTTATAGTCACGGCGCCGAACTTTAGAGTCATGCCGCCGATTCCCACAACCAGGATTGTTGATATTACAAATATATTTCTGTTGTCTTCAAGGTCAATGTGCTGTATCATCCTAAGTCCCGACACGGCAATAAAACCGTAAAGCACTACGCATAAGCCACCCATTACGCAATCGGGAATGGAATTAACAAATGCCACGAAGGGTGTTACAAAGGACAGGAGCATACACCCTATTGCTGCGTAGAATGTTGTAATTGTTGCAGCATTTCCTGTAAGGGCCACGCAGGCTATGGACTCTCCGTAAGTTGTATTGGGGCATCCTCCGAAGAAAGACCCCACAATGGAACCAAGTCCGTCTCCAAGCAATGTCTTCTCCAAGCCCGGATCAGTAATCAAATCCTTGTTTATAATGGATGAGAGATTCTTGTGGTCGGCAACATGCTCTGCGAATCCCACAAAAGCAACCGGTACGTAAGCTGTAAGTATTGTGACCACATAGGTGGGGGATATCTCACTTATACCCTGAAAGGCTTTTATGAAGATAAAATCAGGCACACTAATAAAAGACCGAAAACTGACAAGGCCATTCGGCAGTATGGCATCTGACAAGATACCAAAGTCAATAATCTTTATGGCATCAATCCCTGCAGCATAGCCAATTCCCGTAATTATTGCTGAGAAGAGATATCCGCCCAGTATTCCCACAAGGAAGGGAATAAGCTTCAAAGTTCTGCTGCCATACACGGAACAAAGTATGGTAATTACCATGGTGACTACACCACAAAGAATTGCTATATTCTCACCGGCTAAGGGGACCAAATCTCCCGCCTCTGAAAGCCCCAGTACGCTACCGCTTCTCATCTTGGATACTGCATTTCCCGCCAGACAAAGTCCTATAACCGATACTGTGGGGCCGATAACCACCGGCGGCATTATCCTGTCTATCCAGTCTACACCTATCTTTCTTACGACTACCGCGAGAACAACATACACAAGTCCGGCAAAGACTGCCCCAATTAGCACTCCTAAAAGTCCCAGCGTCATTGAGATTCCTCCGGAGAAGGCTGCGGTCATTGCCCCTAGGAATGAAAAGGACGAACCAAGGAACACCGGGCTCTTTCCCTTAGTCATAATCTGATATATGATTGTTCCTGCGCCGGCGCCGAACATTGCCGCAGCAGGAGTAAGTCCATGACCTACTATCATAGGTACGGCTATGGTTGCCGCAAGAATGGCAAGCATCTGTTGTAATGCAAGTGTTATCCGGCTACTCATCCGGGGTTTATCTGTAATGTCATATTGTAATTTCATGTTCTACTCCAAATTATCAAATCATTTTCTGCGGATTGTCCGCAGCTTTCTATATCCACCCTGCATAGCCGCACACTATTCCCAGCACGGCAGATACCACAATAATCGCAATGGGATGAACCTTCTTTAGTTCCAATCCCCCTGCAATCACGAATATCACCACAGAGCATATCAAAGCAGGGCTGAGAGTAACCGCCTCCCCGCCGAAGATACTGTTTATAATAGCCATTATGGATGTAAATATGGCGGTACCGATAAGGCCTACCACTGCAGGCTTTATCCCCGACATTATCCCCTTTATAACAAAGCTTTCTTTAAACTTAGTAAAGACCTTAGCCACAATAAGGATAACGATAAAGGAAGGCAGCACCACTCCAAGGGTGGCAACCACAGCTCCCGGGACTCCTCCCACCTTGGTGCCTACGAAGGTAGCCGCATTAATTGCCAAAGGTCCCGGAGTGCTCTCACTGAGGGCCACATAGTTAATTACCTCCGTCTGGGCCGCCCAGCCCTTGGCCAGCACCTCTGACTGAATAAGGGCTATCATGGCGTAGCCTCCCCCGAAGGTAAAGGCTCCTATCTTAAAAAATGTCAGGAAGAGATCAAGATAAATCATGCTTACCCCTCCTTGACACAAGGGCGGAATATATAAGCCCCAGAATAGCGCATCCTATAATGGTAAGGAAAACATTTACCTTACATACGACCACCACCACAAAGGCTCCTGCCATAAGCAGATAGGCAAATATCCCCTTGGGACTTTTCTTATACATCTTATAAAGAGCCTGAAAGAGAATGGCAATTACTCCGGCTCTTATTCCGAAGAAAGCGTAATTAATTACCCTTAAATCGTAATTCATGCTAAGAAGAGCCGAGATAATGGAGATAATCACAAAGGAAGGCAAGACCACTCCAAAGGTGGCAGCCAGGGCTCCCCAAAAACCCGATACTCTATAGCCAATAAAAGTAGCGGCATTCACAGCAATGGGCCCCGGAGTGGACTCGGAGATGGATACAATATCCGATATCTCATCCTCATCCACCCAGCGGTGCTTTTCACATGCCTCTTTTTGAATAAGAGGTATCATTGCCAGTCCGCCGCCAAATGTAAATGCACCTATCTTGAAAAAAGACAGGAATAAAGTGCATAAATTACTCATCCTCATAACCTACTTCTATTACGGCATAGCTGCGGGACTTCAACTTAACACAGATTACGCCGTCTTCAGCTATGGATATGGTACTCTCGCCGCTTACAACAGCTGCGCCCTTAACCGCTATACCGTCTAATTTTTCCAGATCCTTCGGACTAAGGCCTTCCTTAATCTCGTGAATATCCACGTTAAAGGTCAGGTCAAGGGCCGTAGGATTCACCCCGATAAGGTATACACCGTCTTCGGCTCTTTTACCGAAGGTGTCCTCCCCGTCAAGGATATATCTGAGAATAACCATAGCATTATTGCTCTTGAAAGTAAAGCCACAGGCTCCGGTTCTAAGAGCCGGGGTATTGGCGCGAAGCTGTCCCAAGCCTTCTATGAACCTCTTCATACGCAGGTCTTTTTCCACGAAGGGTTCTCTGTTGAAGGGATCTTTGAAGCCCTCCATTCCCTGTTCATCACCGTAGTATATACAAGGCATTCCCGGAAGGGAAAATGTAAGTGCATAGGCAAGCTTGGATAACTCGATGCCCTTCTTTTCCTCTCTGATAGTAAGTACCTTCCGTCCCTGCTCGTCACGGCTCATACCGTCTCCTTCTTTGTCGGTACCCAAAACCGTCTTGATTCTCGCCACGTCATGACTGGACAAAAGATTCATCTGAGAGTAATACATCTCCTTGGGATAGTTGTTTTGCTGGCTCTCTAAGAGAGTGGCAAACTCCGCCCCGTGAATATGCTGAAGAAGAAAATCAATAATGGATTTTCTTAAAGGATAGTTCATTATACAATCCAGACCGCGACCCATGCAGTACTCACGCTTCTTGCCGTAGCTTACCTTGGTGGTGGCGTCTTCCCACACTTCTCCCAGAAGGAGGTTGTCAGGGCTCTCCTCCTTTACGGAAGTTCTCATAAGGTCTATGACTTCATCCGGTAGCTCATCCGCCACATCAAGTCTGAAGCCGTTACCTCCGTTTCTAAGCCAGAACTTCATAACACTGTCCTTGCCCGATACAACCGTATCCTGCCAATTCGGGTCGAACTCATTAACCTCCGGCAAAGACTTAAATCCCCACCAGCAATCATACTCATCCCTTGAGGAACCGAATTTATACCAGGAAGCATACCTTGAGGAACCGTCCTGATATGCACCGCACTCATCGTATCTTCCGTCTTTGTTGAAATATCTGCTGTCAGAACCCGTATGGGAATATACTCCATCTAAGATAATCTTTATTCCCGCATCACTTGCAGCCTTACAAAGCTTCTTAAAATCATCCATGGTTCCTAAGATAGGATCCACCATGTAGTAATCACCGGTATTGTACCTGTGATTGGAAGCTGCCTCCACGATTGGGTTTAGGTATATTACATTAACGCCCATACTCTGCAGGTATGGAATCCTGTCCATGATACCCTTTAGATTACCGCCGAAGTAGTCCACGGGATCGTAGTTTTCATAACCGCCCACCGCTTTGGATATAGGTCTTTCATTCCAGGATGAATGAACGATAACGCGGCGGCCCTTATTCCTGTGATACTCAACACCCCGTTTAAAGGTTTCCTCATCACCGCACCTGAATCTGTCCGGGAATATCTGATACATTATTCCGTTCTTGCTCCAATCAGGAGTGGAGAAGCTCTCGTCATATACCGTCAGCTGGAAGCCTTTTGGATAAGCATCCACTCCTATGCCGCATCCGGTGCCGGTATAGGAATCGCAGCCGATGTAACTGATGCCATCTTCACTTTTTATCTCAAAGTAGTAATAATAAAGTTTAGGCTCCGTTGGCGCTTCCAACACACCCTCAAAGACTTCTCCGTGTTTTTCCATGGGGAATCTGCCTATTTCACCCTCACGGTCTAAGATAATACTGACATCCGCCTCTATGGAGGTAAGGGTTCCCGAGGGTTTAAGACGCAGAGTAACCCGGCTGCCACTTGGCACAGCGCCCAAAGGATTCCTGTAATATGAAACTGCCGAGTTGTGAATTGTATTCATATCGTTACTCCCCCTCCCTCATGTATTTATTGTTCACCGTATTTTTTCAGATGCCACATAATCTCGTTGTATTCTTCCACAGCCCTGTCAGAGCTAAAGAATCCGGCCTTGGCTACATTCATAATAGCCTTCCGCATCCAGGATTCGTTGTCAACGGCATAAAGGTTAATAGCCCTTGTATATACTTCCGCGTAGGAAGGCAGGTCATACAATACGAAGTAGGGGTCAGCCACTTCGTATCCGTTACCGAAGAGTAATGACTGGTAAATGTCAGAGAAGGCATTCTCAGCCACTCCCGGAAGACTGCCGTCGATGATTCGATCCAAAGCATTACGTACGTATACATTCTTCTCGAATACGGAACCCGGATTATATGATTTAAATCTCTGATAATTTGCTATCTCCGTTGCAGTGGCACCGAATACAAAGATATTGTCGGGACCTAACTGCTCATGCATCTCTACATTGGCTCCGTCCATGGTTCCTATGGTAACGGCGCCATTTAACATAAACTTCATGTTACCGGTACCGGAAGCCTCATATCCGGCAGTTGAGAGCTGCTCGCTGATATCTGCTGCCGGAATAAGTATCTCGGCTGAAGATACATTGTAGTTTTCTAAGAACACAACCTGCATCAAATCCTTGGTTCTCGGGTCATTGTTAACCAAATCCGCGATTGCATTAATCAGGCGAATAATGCTCTTGGCCCTGTGGTATCCCGGTGCCGCCTTGGCTGCAAAAATAAAGGTTACGGGATGGGTCAGCGCCTTATCATCCGCTAACAGGTGGTTGTATTTGTAGAGAATATGTATGCACTTTAAGAGCTGTCTCTTGTACTCGTGAAGACGCTTTGATTGAACGTCTATTATGGAATCCGTGTTAATGCTGATTCCCTGGGTATCCTGTAAGTATTCGGACAGTCTTTCTTTGTTTTTCTTCTTAACATCACGGAACTCCGCCCTGAAAGAGGGGTCATCCGCAAAGGGAATAAGCTGCTCATACAGCCTGTAATCCTTGATAAAGTCACCCTTTATGGTCTTTCTTAAAAGCTCTGTTAATTCCGGATTGGCCAGAGCCATCCACCTTCTCTGTGTGATACCGTTTGTAATGGCTGTAAACTTATTGGGAAATACCTGGTATTCGTAATTAAAGAGTCTTCTCTTTAATATCTCCCCGTGAAGCTGGGATACACCGTTTACATGGCCTGCAACGGCAATGCAAAGATTAGCCATACGAATCTGTCCGTAGGCTATAATGGCCATCTCTGATATTTTCTCCATATCATCCGGGAAGTATTCCGCTAACTTGGCGCAGTATCTCTCGTTAATATTAACGATAATTGTATGAATACGGGGAAGAAGAACTCTAAAGAGTCTCTCGTCCCAACACTCCAACGCCTCATTCATAATTGTATGGTTGGTGTAGTTAAATACCTTCTTTACTATCTCTACAGCATCCTCCCAGCTGTATCCCTCGTCATCCATAAGGATTCTCATAAGTTCCGGAATAGCAAGGGTGGGATGGGTATCGTTAATCTGGACAACCGTAGACTCCGGCAGTGTGTGCAGATCACCGAACATCATCTTGTGATACTTAACAATAAACTGCATCTGGGCTGATGCCAGGAAATAGAACTGTTTTAATCTAAGTTCCTTGCCCTGCTGATGATTGTCCGCCGGATAAAGTACCTTGGATATAATCTCAGCCAGTTGACGGTTCTCCATGGCCTTTAGATAGTCTCCCTTGTTAAAGGAACTAAGGTCGAATCCCGCCTCAGACTTGGCGCTCCAAAGTCGCAATACTCCCGGGTGCTTACAGCCGTATCCGATAATAGGCACGTCATAGGGCACCGCCTGTACCGTATTGTAATTCTTATAGTTTATGGTAAGACCTTTCTCAGTCCATTCTTCTTCAATCTCTCCGTTGAATTTGACCTCGAAGGACCACTCGGGGCGCTCCACCTCCCATACGAACTCATCGTGGAGCCAGTCGTCTTCCACCTCATACTGGGCTCCGTCAACAATCTTTTGCTTAAAGAGTCCGTACTCGTATCTGATTCCGCATCCCATTACAGGATAGTCCAAAGAAGTCAGGGATTCCAAGTAGCATGCAGCCAGTCTTCCCAAACCGCCGTTACCAAGTCCCGGGTCTGCTTCCATCGGGATAATATCTTTGATATTTACTCCAAGATGATCAAATACCTCCTTGTAAGAATCCCACAGGCCCATATTAATAATATTGCTGGCATAAGAGCGTCCAATCAGGAATTCCGCCGACATATAATAAAGCATCTTTTTCTTATCCCGGTATATTCCTCTTATGGTTTGGTTCCAGGTGCTCATAAATCTGTCTCGCACTGACAGGGCACTTGCCTTGTATAATTCTTTGTAGGAGGCATCATCTACGGTCTTCCCGTAGAGCTTTTCAAGTATCCCCTTAATATCCGCATAAATTTTACTTGCTTCTTTTGACATCCCCATAAACCATGTCCTCCTATAATATGTCTTCGTACATCTCTTTATATTTAAGAGCTGATTTCTCAAATCCGTTATCAAGCTTCATACCGTTTTTTATTACCTGCTTCTTAAGATCCTTATCCTTTAGAATCTTAAGGGCTCCTTTAATGGCACGATACAAAGCCTCCGGTGAATAGTCGGTAAAACTAAATCCGTCTCCCTTGCCACTTTTAGCATCAAAGGCGGTTACAGTATCGCAAAGCCCCCCGGTTTTACGAACTATAGGCGGTGTTCCGTAAGCCTGTCCTATCATCTGGGATATGCCACAGGGTTCAAACCTGGAAGGCATAAAGAAGGCATCGCTTCCCGCATAGATTAAATGTGCGATTTCATTATCGTATTTGATAAGTGTTGCGATACGTCCCGGATATTCCGCTGCCAGGCGAAGAAGTCCCTGTTCTATATCCGGTTCACCTGTGCCTAAGAACACAAAGGCCACATCCTCTTTCATAATGCGGTGGGCTATCTCGAAGAAAAGCCCCAGTCCTTTTTGCTCCACCAGTCTGCTTACCATACCGATTACCGGTGTATTTGCTATATCTATATCAAGACCGCAGCGCCGTACAAGTTCTGCCTTATTGGCCTTCTTACCGCTGGTAAAGGTTTTTATATCGTAGGTTTTCTTAATAAGAGAATCCTTTGCCGGATCAAACTCTTCCTTGTTGATACCGTTAACGATTCCACTAAGGTTTGAAGCTATTGCCTTAATGTCGCTTTCAAGGGAGCATCCGTACTCCTTGGTCATTATCTCTTTAGCATATGTGGGACTTACGGTATTGACCCAGTCAGAGTTATGGATAGCCGACTTGGTAAAGCTGTAGTTTGGTCTTCTATCCTTCTCATTTAAGTGAAGCCAGAACTTAATGGCATCAAATCCGAAGTCACCCTGATACTGCATATTGTGGATAGTGTATACGGTTTTGCACTCGCCCTGTGGACGATATCCGAACTGGGTGTGCAAGAGTTCTGCAATCATTCCCGTCTGCCAGTCATTGGCATGGATAACATCCGGTACAAAGCCGATACGGTCAAGGCTTTCGCATACAGCCAAACAGAAATAGGCATATTGCTCTCCTTCCGCTCCGCCACCTTTGTACACAGGACCTCCGAACATATCCTCGCAGTCCACAAAGTAATAGCATATTCCGTCTTTTGTGAGAGTCTCTATGCCTACATAGAATGCATTATTACCCACCGGCACATAGAATTGTGTCAGGTGCTTTGTCATGGAATAATACTCATCTTTAATTGCTCTGTGAAATGGAATCATTACCCTGGCATCAACGCCCAAATCCTGCAATTTTCCGGGTAACGTTCCCATTACGTCTGCAAGTCCTCCGATCTTAACAAATCCGGCGCACTCGGCTCCTACCAGCAATACCTTTATCTTCTCAGACATTTACACTATTCCTCCCTTTGGAATGACCACAGGGTATGCTATGGTTCCGATAAGCTGGGAATTGGGGCGGATTACCGTATTCTTATCCAGAATAACCTTATCCAGTACCGAGTTGTCATATATTTGTGAGTTCTGCATTACTACAGAATCCTTAATTCTAACATTCTTACCCACATGAACGCCACGGAAGATTACAGAGTTCTCCACCGTGCCTTCGATATTACAGCCGCTGGCTATCATACTGTTCTCTACACTGGCATGTTCACCGTACTGTGTAGGCGGCTCGTCCTTGGTCTTGGTGTATACGTTGTTACCGGTATAGAAAAGGTCTGCTAATACCTTGGGCTTTAACATGTCCATGCTGGCCTTGTAATAATTGGCTACTGATGTAATACGGGCAGAATATCCCTCGTGCTTAAATCCGTATACCTTTAAGTTAGAGAGATTCTCCTTTATTACATCCACCAACTGGTTATGCTTATTGTATGAATATGCATTATCCATAAGATAACGAAGAAGCTCCTTATGAATCAGGAGGCACTCCATGGATCTGCAGCATTCTGTTTCATCCGTGGGAGAATACTGAATATCCAAGACCCTTCCATCTTCGTTCATCTTCAGAACGAATTGCTCCGTATTCTCAGTGGACCTGTCTGCAGATGGTTTTACGATATCGTAGAGAATTGTGATATCCGCTCCTGTTTCAAGATGCTGTTCAAACATCTTGTCATAAGTATTGTTATACACCACTGAAGCCTTGCAGATGAGGCAATAGGGCTGGGGCTCCTTCTCAATAAATCTCTCTGCATTCTTAAGCTCATCCAACATCCCCTCCGGCTTAACATAGCCGTCAGCAGTATCAAATGGGGGCAGTATAAAGAGACCTCCGTTTTTTCTGTCAAGATCCCATTCCTTGCCTGCTCCAACGTGGTCCATTATAGATTGGCAATTTTTCTTTGTAAGAATTCCAATATTGCTGATATTGGAGTTAACCATGTTACTAAGTAAAAAATCTATTATCCTGTATCTGCCTCCTATAGGCAGTGATGCTACATCTCTCCTACTGATAAGCGTCCTTAACTGCTCGCTTTCGCTTCCTGCGCAAATGATTCCAAAGACGTCTTTTGGCATAATTTATCCTCCTTACTTGCCTCAACCAGATGATCAGGATCAACCATCATTCCCTCTTTAACGGTTGCTCCTTTTTCTACAACAACAGAATCACCGATTACGGTAATCTCTCCGGGTCCGCCGATTCTTGCCTTGTCATTGATATGGCATTCTTCATCAATGATACTTTTTTCTACCACGGCACCCTTTCCGATGGTGGTTCCATCCATAATGATACTGTTGTGTACCTTCGCTCCGGCGCACACACGAACACCCGAATGAATGATAGAGTTGACAACTTCACCCTCTATCATACATCCGTCTGCGATAATGCTCTTACTTACGCTTGCGCCCTTTGCAATGTAATGCGGAGGATTGGAATAGTTTCTTGTATAAACCTTAAAGGAATCGCTCTCAAGATTAAGGGCTGTATTCCCATCAATAAGCTCCATATTAGCTTCCCAGAGACTCTGGATTGTTCCAACATCTCTCCAATATCCGTCAAAGCTGTAAGCATACATATTCTCATTGTTGGCAAGCATCCTGGGGATTACATTCTTTCCGAAATCCTTCTCGGAATCAGGATCTGCCTCATCATCAATGAGATACTGCTTAATCTTTTTCCACTTAAATATATAAATACCCATAGAAGCCTTGTTGCTCTTTGGGTTAGCCGGTTTCTCTTCGAATTCCGTTATCCTTCCCGATTCATCCGTATTCATAATTCCGAATCTTGAAGCCTCCTCCATAGGAACCTCAATTACGGCAATGGTGGCATCTGCCTGATTCTTCTCATGAAAATGTAGCATCTTCTCGTAATCCATCTTGTAAATATGGTCTCCTGACAGAATAAGAATATGCTCAGGATTAAACCTGTTGATAAATTGGATGTTCTGATATACGGCATTGGCCGTACCCGCATACCATTCCCCTGTTTTTCCTCTTACGTACGGCGGCAGAATATACGCGCCTCCGTTCATTACGTCAAGATCCCAAGGTGCTCCGTTACCGATGTAAGCATTAAGCTCCAACGGTTCATACTGTGTTAATACGCCAACCGTATCAATACCCGAATTAATACAGTTTGACAAGGGAAAATCGATTATCCTATACTTCCCGCCAAAAGGTACTGCCGGTTTTGCTCTCTTCTTGGTAAGAGAGTACAAACGGCTTCCCTGGCCGCCCGCCAGGAGCATGGCAACACATTTCTTCCTTGTTTGCATACGCAGTTCCTCCCAATGTTTTAGCTATCGGCATCATCTATACCCCTGAAAAAGCCGACAAAACTTACTCCTTCCTCTCGGAAGAACTAAGTCGGAATTATTAAATAGACTAATACTCATTAAAATTATAACACTTTTTTTCACTTTTGTACATAAAACCGAAAAATTATCTGATTTTTCCTGCCAACCACAATATATTGATTAAAATAAAAAATACCCCGCCTATTTGGCGAGGTATTGTATCAAACTACATAGTAGTATGTTAATGCAATTGCAAGTCCTAACAACGCTCCCATCAGCACCTGGAGCGGCGAATGTCCTAAGAATTCCTTAAGCATAACATCCGGCGTAGGATTCTCTTTATCTTGATTCTCCTTGTCCATATTCTCGTAGAGTTCGTTAAGAGCCTTAGCGTGACGTCCCGCTTCTCTTCTGACTCCCATAGCATCATGCATAACGATTATGGCAAATATCAAGGCCACCGCAAACACGGCAGACTTAAATCCGTAAGTAAGTCCCGTATAAATCGCAAGGCTTGTAACCGTAGCCGAGTGAGCACTTGGCATACCGCCGTCTCCCACCAGTCGCTTCCAGTCGATTCCCTTATACATAATGGCATGGATAATGGTCTTGATTATCTGTGCCACAGCCCAGCTGAATATAGACACTATTATGATTTCATTCTGAAAAATGTCCAGCAAATTCAACGTAAAAATGCCTCCTCTTTAGTGCATAAATTATTATACATTTATTGCACCGGTAAGACAAGTAAATTTAACTTGGACAGGATGCTTTTTGGTTTTGTTTTCCCACAGGAATGACTACTCTTAGAATAATGACTGCCGCCATATCCGGCAAGGTGCTTCCAAAGGGTATATCCACCTGCATCAACAGTCTGTAGAGCACAAAGCCCACAACCCAGACAATGATATTTACTATATCAAAATTATGATCATTCTCAGTGCGTTTTAGGATGAAATAATCCGCAATCTGTACGGCAATCATAGGCGCAAAAACGGAACCTATAAGATACAGGAAGTCTGTAATATTATCCATGGGATAGATACATGCCCCGATACATCCAAGTACCGTAACACCGATAGCCACATACCTGCCGGGGATGCGCGCCACAATGGATTCGCTTGAGATTCCCGCTGATAAGGCATCAAGGAATGTTGTGGTAACAGTTGAGAATACAATTATTACAAGGCCTGCCACTCCAAGTCCTGCCTTAACAAGAATTGCAGCAATATCGCTTTCTGCCGTAAAGATAGCCGCACCCATTCCGATGGCATACATCCAGCAGCTTACCAGACCATATACAATGGCGCTTACAGCACTGGCCTTCACGGGTTTTGCAGCTGTTCTGGTGTAGTCACTTATAAGTGGAAGCCAGGATAAGGGCATAGCTACCGCAAGTTCTAAAGCCGCTCCAAAAGACAGGCTGTCATCTGCTACCACGCCTGCACCGTTTCCACTGAATATTACCACACAAAGCACAATAGTAAGTACGAAAAGTGCTGTCATGGCTACGATATTTACCTTGCCCAGATTCTTAAGACCGATAAGAATCCATACTACGATAAGCACTCCGATTACCACCGCCCAGATTCTCGGATCTGTTCCGAAGATTTCTGCGGATGATAAGGCGCCGTCGTAAATCATAATGGCAGTCCAACCAAGAAGCTGCAGTACGTTAAGCAAGGCAAAGAACACTCCGCCGTATCTTCCGAAGCTTAGTTTAACTGTTTCCATGGCGGAAAGTCCTGTTTTTCCGCCGATTACTCCTGCCAAAAACAACAGGACGCAACCTACTATGTGACCCAGCACTATGGCCAAAACCGCCTTCTCTACTCCAAGGGAAGCAAAATATGTTCCCGTAAGTATCTCCGCAATTGATACTCCTGCGCCGAACCAGATAAGTCCGTTATCCAGGAGAGTTGTCTTCTTTTCTTCCATTCTCTTTAATCCTCCAAGCCCTTTGTATATTCATTATTTATGGCAAAGCCATGGTTCATGGGGCCTCTGCCTGCACCTAAGTTAAGCATCGCTCCCAGTGCCCCGGATATATAATCCTTGGCCCTTTTAACCGCCTCTGACAGCTCATAGCCCTTTGCCAGATTAGAAGCAATGGCGCTGCTTAAGGTACAGCCCGTACCATGGGTGTTGGGATTGTCTATCCGCTTGCCCTTAAACCATTCTGCCTTTCCATCCTTAACCAGCAGATCGTTGGCGTCATTAATGTCATGTCCTCCCTTTAAGAGAACAGCGCAGCCGTACTTTGTATTAATCATTCTTGCCGCTTCTTCCATATCAGCAGGCCCCGCTATCTTTATTCCCGTTATTACTTCAGCCTCGGGAATATTGGGGGTGATAACGCAGGCTAAGGGAAAGAGCCTTTCCTTTAATACCTCTATGGCGTCATCACTGATAAGCTTTGCTCCGCTGGTGGCCACCATTACAGGATCCACCACTACATTTCCTGCCTTATACTCCTGCAACTTGTCTGCTATAACAGTGATTAAATCCTTGTCGGATACCATACCGATTTTTACCGCATCAGGATAAATGTCGGTGAATACCGCGTCTAGCTCCGCAGCAAGAAACTGCTGTGTAGCATTCAAAATATCCGTTACTCCTAAGGTATTCTGCGCCGTCAAAGCCGTCACTGCGCTTGTGGCAAACACTCCGTTTGCCTGCATAGTCTTAATATCAGCTTGGATTCCGGCGCCTCCGCCGGAATCGCTTCCGGCGATCGTTAATGCTGTCTTCATAAATCATCCTTCTTTCAACATTTCGTTTTGTATCCCGACAGAAGGTGGTGCCCCCAATCTGCCGGCGGTTTTTATTCTATATATTCTTTTACTTTTTCACGAAGCTTTTTAGCTGCGTCTTCCACATCCTCCGGTGCATAGATTGCACTGATTACGGATATACCAGCGATACCGCTACCGGATAACTCTTCTATATTGTCTTTCGTGATTCCTCCTATAGCCACAACGGGAATAGATACCGCTTCACAGATAGCCTTCAAAGTCTCTTTGGTAACCCTATCCGCATCGTCCTTGGAACCTGTGGGGAATATCGCCCCTACTCCCAGGTAGTCGGCTCCCGCAGCTTCGGCTGCTCTGGCCTGTTCCACAGTCTGGGCGGAAACACCAAGAATCATATCCCGGCCAATCCTTTCCCTTACTGCTCCTGCTTCCATGTCCTTTTGACCTACGTGTATACCGTCGGCTCCTGCCTTAAGGGCTATATCCACGTTGTCATTTACAATAAAGGGAACTTTGTAATCCCTGCATAACCCGGCAAGTTCCTTCGCCTCCGAGAGAAAGGTGTCATAATCAAGGTCCTTCTCCCGAAGTTGAATTATGGTGGCGCCTCCTTTCAGGCTTTCTTCCACCATACAGGCCATGGACTTTCCTCTAAGCCACTTTCTGTCTGTTATGGCATATAGTCTTAAATCCGTCTTATCGCACTTCATATTTCGCTCCGTCATCTAACATCTTGCCGGTCATATTGAATATTGCATCGATAATTCGATTCCTGTAGGTGGAGTTACCCTCTCCATCCTTAAGGTTTGCATATCCAATCTCTCCTGCAAGACCCATGGTACAAACAGCTGCTGCCACCGCTTCTAATTTGTTATCCGGATTGGCTACCGCAAATGCCGTAGTAAGGCCGGATAACTGACATCCGGTTCCCGTAATCCTTCCCATCTCGGGACGTCCGTTTCTTACGACATAGCACTTATCTCCGTCTGTTACCAGATCTATAGCTCCCGTAACTGCAACAATGGCTTTTACGTCTTTTGCAAAACGCTTTACAAAAGCTATGGCTTCCTCAAGGTTGTTCTCCGATACTGCATCAGCCACATCGGCATCCACACCTTTTGTGGTGCCGCTTCCAAGGGCTAATGTTTTGATCTCGGAGATGTTACCCCTTATTACATCGAATTCCACTTCTTTCATAAGACCAACCGCAGTCTCGGTACGAAGCTTTGAAGCTCCTGCTCCCACCGGGTCTAAGAGTCTTACATGACCAAGCTCCTTGGCCTTGCGTCCTGCAGCGTACATTCCCTCAATTGTTCTTTTGTTAAGGGTTCCGATGTTGATATTTAACCCGCCGCAGATGGAAGTAATATCTGCCACATCTTCAGGCTCATCGGACATAATGGGGCTTCCCCCGCAGGCTAACAGCACATTTGCCACATCGTTAACAGTTACATAGTTGGTGATGTTGTGCACCAAGGGAGTCGTAAGTCTTACGTTCTCAAGACATTCTCCTAACATTTCCAACACTCCTTATATTGTTCTAAAACAAGAAAGCAGATATGCCGCGTTGACATATCTGCTTAATAATCCAAAATCAGATAAAGTGATATTCCTACGCCGGCATTATCCGTACAGGTTCAATGGGTCGAAGTTCGCTTACTTCCTCTCAGCCTGTCACTACAAGCTCCCCTGTTCCCGTCTATACTACTAGATTATTGCCGGTTTTGCAATAGACCTTTTTTAATTTTTATTCTTCTTCCTCACTTGGTTGCGCTGCTCTTCTGCTTTCAAGTTCGGCATTAATCTCACTCATCTTGGCATCCGTTAAGATAAACCTTTTGCCGAATACCGCTACCGCAATAAGCATTCCCACAATGGGAAGTACGGACATGGTGAATCGAAGAACCATTACATTGCCTGTGGTGGTAGCCGCTGCCGCCGCCTCGGAAGTATCGGAACTGATATTGGCAATCTGCAGGCAGATGGAAGCTGCAAAAGCTGCAAATCCGCTGGCAAGCTTTACAACAAAAGTCTGCATTGAAAAGATTACCGATTCGTCACGCCTGTTGTTCTTGTACTCACTGTAGTCAACCGTATTGGCTAAGAATACAGTGGTCAATATGGTAAGGAATCCGAAGGCACAGAAGATAAAGAATCCCGGAATCATAAGGACATATACATTGGAAAGTCCGATAATCATAAATACAAAGAGAGTTCCATATCCTACAATGGCCATAATAAAGCTTAAATAGAACACCTTAATATTAGTCAAAAGCTGACGAATAAGAGGATAGAAAAGCATCATGGAAAGAACCTGAATTGCTCCTCCAAAAGTGTTAAAGAGCACGTATGCTTTGTTCCAGCCCACACCTCCAATATCATACTTGAAGAAGTAGATAAGGAGGTTTGAAGTAATGTAAAGGGATGTATTAATAAGAACGATGGCGATAACAACCGTCACGGCCTGATCGTTGCCAATTAAGGCCTTAAACATTTCCCTGACGGAAGTTGTCTTCATCTTCTCTGTTGATTTCTCTTTAATCTTCACACATGTAAGAGTGATGGCTGCGATAAATAGAATTGCCACAATAAGGGCAAACCACTTAAAACCTTCTACCTCGTTGCCACCACCGAGAAGAGGAACCACCATCATAGTTACCACTGTGATAAGAGCGGAACCTATACCGGCAAAAGCTCTTGCCATGGTTGTAAGTGCCTCTCTGTCTTTTCCTGTTGTAAGGAACGGAATCATTGACCAGTAGGGGATATCCATCATGGTATATGTTATTCCCCAAAGGATGTAGAATGTTGCGGCATATGCTGCCATACCCTTGGCATCAAGTGTAGGCGGTGCCGAGAACATAAGGAATAAGATAACCGCATTGGTTATTGTTCCTATCATAAGCCAGGGGCGGAACTTACCCCATTTTGTCTTTGTCTTTGCAACTATAACTCCCATGAGGGGGTCATTTAATGCATCAAATATTCTTGCTACCATAAGGATAGTTCCCATTACGATAGCGCTTACTCCCAGTAAGTCTTGATAGTAATACAGGACATAACTGGCCGAAAGCATGTAAACCATATCTTTGCCCACTGCACCAAGACCGTAAGATATCTTTTGTGTCATTCCAAGTTTCATATTTCTTCCCTTAAACCCTTTCTTTAATTTGACCCTTGAGTATTATAATAGAAATTATCCTTATAGGCTCCACGCCTAAGCTCCGGATTCTTCTCATAATATGCGTTCTTGTCTTCGTACATCCTCTCATCCGCAACTCGAAGAGCTGTCCTAACATCTCTGCAATCCTTCTGCACACAGCCTCCTATTGCGAATATTACCTTGTCGTATTTTGATGACACTTCCCGAAGTTTTTCTATCTTGCCGGCCATCTCTTCTTCCGTCGCACCGGAATATATAATGGAGAATTCGTCGCCGCCTGCTCTGAATATATGCTCGTCATCAAAAACTTCCTGCAGGGCTTTTGCCGCATTCTTAAGAAGCTTATCCCCGGCAGCATGTCCGAACTCGTCATTTACCCTTTTAAGACCGTTTAGGTCCGCAAAGATAACACCTACAGACTCTCCGGCTCCCGCTATTCCTCTGCAGAATTTGTCTACAAGGTTATTCATCTCATTACGGTTTAATACTCCCGTAAGCATGTCTCTCGAACTAAGGATTTTCAACCTGTCTACAAGAAGGAAACTGTCGATCTCCGAGGCAAGAATAAAAATCGTCACTTCCAAAGCCTGCTTAATCATCTCAGATTTGGCACCGTCAAAGTTCATGGCATACATATAACCAAGCAGGGTATCCCTGGTCTTAAGGGGATACAGGATAATATTCCTGATATTGGCCTCCTCTAAAGACTTATACCATGTGGGATGTCGTTCCTTAACGACTTCCATAGCCTGGGCATCCTTGGCTATAAGACAGTTGCTTCCGAAGATTACCGTCTCTTCCCAAGATCTGACCATATCGTACAAATCATCGCTGAAGAAATCTGTAATAGTCCCTACTTTGCTATCCTCTGCCATATCTTCACATAAAAGTGAGCAGCTCTTTTCGTAATCATCGATTAGAAGGATACTGCAACACTCAGCCTGACATATACGTCTTATGTCCTTTATTACATCCTGCATTACCTTGCGGAAATCCTTGGCTCCTCGAATCTTGATACAGGTTTCAAGAACCTCTGAAGCGATGCTGCCATCCACATTATTAACATTGGATGAATCCGGCTCAAAGTTAAATTCCATGGTGTATGTACAATAGGCCAGATTCTCATCTTCGTAGTTAATAGGCATAAATACCATGTTAAGCCATACATCAAATCTGTCCGGACGAACATAAGAATGTATCACTTTTTTCTCGATAGCCGACGAATATACGGCATTCTCAAAGTTCAAATCCTTGGTAATGTATTTCGTGTACTCGGAATTAGGAACAAACTCTTCCCTTATAACGTCTCCTCCCGCTTCCGTAAGATCATCAACGGAGTGGGTATACGCCTCGTTACCTGCTACTATTCGTATTGTTCCGTATCCGCCGTCCGGCTTTTTCTCTATCGATATTACACTGGACATGGCTCCCAGGCTGTCCGCTAATTTCTGAAAATCCATTGTTCTCCCCCAATTAATACTTTGTTACGACGCGAAAAACTCCTTAAGCTTATTCCTAAGATCTTCCCTGGTAGTGGTCTTTAGTATATATCCGCTGGGCTTTAAGGCCATAACTCTTGTTACACTTTCTCTGGTTCCCACTCCCGTGAGGAATATAACCGGTATATCCTTGGTAGCCGACTCTGACCGAAGCATCTCTAACACCTGTGGTCCGTCAACAATAGGCATCTCATAATCAAGAAGAATAAGATCCACCGGATTGTTAACCAGGTAGGTAATTGCCTGCATACCTGCCGTAACCATAACCACCTGATATCTGTCGGCTATCCACTCTCTTACTACTTTGGCATATGTGGGGTCGTCATCGACAATAAGAATCTTTTTCCTGGCAGAATACTCTGCGTCAGCCTCAATTGCCGCATTCATCTTAGACACCAGCATGTCCATGTTAAGGGGTCTTTCAAGCCATACGTAATTCTGAAGATCCGGGATCTCTCCCGCAAGAAAATCGTGGTATTCCTTCTCTCCGATAACTATCATGTTCTTCTTCTTCTCGGATATAACATGAAGTATCTCGAATATCTTCCTGGATTCGTCCTTGTCTTCTTTTGTATTCTCAGAGAGATACATAAGGAACAAATCCGCTCTGTCGGAATACATCATTATTCCGTCAAGGTCCCTTACCACCGCAATGATGGAAAAACCTTTATCTCCTAATTTTTTTTCAAGTCCCCTTACGACCACGCTGTAACTAAAAGCGATAATTACAACGTTCCTACTGCCGGTGTTTCCCATAGATTAATCCCCCTATACCTTTCCTTCCAACGCAGTAATAATACTCTTGTAATTCATTATATCAAAGTTCTCTTTGATTGTGTTATATAATTCAATCTCAGAATCAGGAATCCTATAGTCTTCCATCTCCTTATACATATCCTTCATGCGCTCCGCGTCTTCCGCTTCGGCAGCCTCTTTGGCCATTTCGTAGAAGCTTTCCATAATAAAGTCTTCTGCTATGGGTTTAGACTCATCCTCGGCTTCCTCCTTGTGACATACAACGTCTAGCTCTTTAACAAGGCTTTGAAGCATTTCCATGACCCTGTCGTTGTTGGCTTTGATATATTCTGTGTCGGCGTTCTTGCCTGCCATTTCAAGCTTCTCAGCCTCATCCCCCAGTTCCATGGCTCCGATTAATCTGGAGGAACTCTTTAAGGCATGAACCTTTATTGTATAGTTCTCAAAGTCTTCTGCCTCATAGAACCTTCTTATCTCCTCTTCCTTTTCTTTTGCACTGTCATAGTATATCTGAAGCACTTCTCTGAAAAGGTCTTCTGAGCCGCTGTTTTTTATGGCATAGTCCACATCCAGGTTCTCTAAGGCATCATACCATTTGGGCTCCTCAGTCATCACTTCCTCGCTCTCACCAGTGTCTGCCTTACTTTTCTCGGCTTTATTGGCCTCTGCTTCTTTCCTCATGTTCTCTTCTATTATCTGTATGGCTCTGGCTTCCTCATAAGCATTCTCAGCTCTCTCAATCATCTTTCCGAGATGATATTCTTTCTCACCCTTTGCCATAAACAAAAGACCAAAGGTTCCGGGACCGCAATTAGCCGCTATACCCGCAGAAGCCTTCTGAATTACCACATGATCAAAATGCACCCGCTTCTCAATCTCATCTGCTATCCACAAGAGATGTTCTTCCGCTATCTCTGCATAATTGATAAATATCAGGTCCGTATCCGGGTTGGCATTAATACTCAAAGCCCTCTTTATGTATCTTTCATAACATCTCTTTAAGTTCCCTCGCAGGAGCTTGCCCACATCGAAGCCGTCACTGTTTAACTTTAGGCAGGGGCGAAGCCATAAGGATTTCAGCATTCTGTCCATGCGTGAAGAAAGGATTCCTCTTCTGGTTAAGTAGCTTGTATCCGCCACAACAAAACTGCAACGAAGTCTGGACTTCGCTTCTTCCAGTTCTTCCACAATCTGTTCTTCTGTCTTGCCCTGCTTTGCCAGCTTAGCGGCAATAAGAGCCAGCATTCCCGTAGCATTGGAAAGAGACCCTGAATCAACTATGGTTACATTGCCAAATGCCTTGGCAGCCGCAGAAGCCCTTTCATACTCTTTGCTTATTCCGTTGGTAATTGTAATATGAATAATATGATGGGCTCTTTGCAGATGCTCCGCAAAGAATATCATAAACTCTTCCTCTGTGGGAGCAGCGGATTCTGCTATCACGCCTCCATCATCCAAGTACCTTATCATCTCATCGGACACAGCTTCAACACCATCGTAGAACAAGCCGCTGTCGGTTCTGATGGTGAAGGGTATTCTTTCTATCTGAAGGTCTCTTACTACGCTCTCCGGAAGATCGGCCAGGCTATTGGTTGTAATGATAACAGGTTTCTTTCGTATATAACCGGAAGCCGTATTCTTTCTGCCTCCCGTAAGCTCTACGTTTTCATTTAGAACCAGTTTTTCCTTGGGCAATAATCCGAGAATTGTCTCTTCTAACTGTCTGCCGGACACAGGCTTAACCACATATCTGTCAAAACCTGTTTCACTGTAGAGCAGTATATTCTCTGCGTCTGCATTTGCCGTAAGTACCACAATGGGAACATCTCGGTTTAGTCCCCCCACCTGATTACGGATTTCTTTGAAGGCGTCTATACCGTCCATTACCGGCATAAGGTGATCCATGAATATCAAATCATACTTGTTCTTCAAGGTCATCTCCAAGGCTTCCTGGCCATTGGTAGCCTCATCTATTGTCATCTCGGTTCCTTCAAGTAGTTTAGTCTCTACCTCCAGGTTCATCTCATTATCATCAACAATAAGAATTCTGGCATCCGGAGCAAAGAAACTGTGCTCATATTTTTCAAATGTGGTAACTGCGCTACCCGCGGATAACTCTATGTTTCCAAGTTTCTTATCTGTTGCAATCTTTTGCTTTAAGGAGACGGTAAAGGTTGAACCCTGGGCATAGATTGAACTTGCGGTAACAGTACCTCCCATAAGGTCCACCAGGTTTTTAACTATGGACATTCCAAGACCGGTTCCCTCTATTTTACGGTTCTTCTTTTCTTCAACCCTCTGGAAAGAATCAAAGATGTGGGGAAGGGCTTCCTGGGGAATACCCGTTCCGGAATCGGATATTATGGCACGGAAGATTATATTGTCATCGTCCAAAGGTTCATATTCCATCTGGAGTTTGACGAATCCCTCGTGGGTATATTTAACCGCATTATTAAGAATATTAATAAGAATCTGCTTAATCCTTATCTCATCCCCGTACAGTGTGGCAGGAAGAGTGGGATCAATGTTTACCTTAAACTCCAGTCCCTTTTGCTCTGCCTTAAGCCATACCATATTAACCAGCTCCGATACCATATTACCCACGCTGTAATCAACGGGAATAATCTCCATCTTTCCCGCTTCAATCTTACTTATATCAAGAACATCATTAATTAGGGCCAGCAGCATACGTCCTGCACCCTGAATATTTCTGGCATCTTTTAGTATCTCCGGGGTGGCATCTTCCTGACGAAGAATGATTTCGTTAAGTCCGAGAACCGTATTAATGGGAGTCCTTATCTCATGGCTCACGCTTGAGAAAAATCTGTTCTGTTTGCGGTTTAATTCCTCTACTTCTCTGGTCTTTTCCTTGGCAACGTCATTTTCAAGCTTATAGATTTCCTTCTGGAAAGCCAGCAGGATAAATATTACCCCTCCAACGATAATCATAGCCGCCAATGTATCGAAGTAGTTGCCAAATCTTGAATAGGTAACAATAAAGTTCGGGAAATGATAACCTATTATCCAACAGGCTATATTGACCACTGCATTAAGGATTATCATTACAATCTGCATTATTCCGTCAATTATCAATACCACATATATGCTTCCCAGCAAAAGCCAGATGGGCGCTCCTCCATATACTCCGCCGTTGGTAAAAAACATTACGGGCTGGAAGATAAATATCAATACAATGCTAATGACTATTCTTGCAGACCTTATCCTATTGGTCTTGTAGCTGAATATGACATATAATGAGAAGAGTATTGCTCCCACCAAAGTGGATATTGTGGCAGCTATAGGCTCTCCCATAGCCAGTCCTGAAGGCACAGCGACAAAAAGTGCTATCAATACCGTAATCGAAAACACTACAAAAGACCTGTCTTTATAGTCTATATCAGAGTTGTACAGATATGTACGCAGTCGCTTAAAGGGTCCGTTTATAATCATTTATCTTCCCTCCCTTCATAACAAATCATGTTATCGGGAAGGACTCTCTTCATAACCCTCTCGAAGTCTGCTATATCTATGGGCTTAGCGATGAAGCCGTCAAAGCCCTCTCTTATGAACATCTCCTTTGCCCCACTAAGGGCATTGGCGGTAAGGGCAATAATAATCGGATGTCTGCCGTGGTCTGATGCCACATTACGCAGCCTGTGCATGGTTTCCACGCCATCCATCTCAGGCATCATGTGATCCATAAATATCAAATCGTAATCAAACTCGCTGATAATATACTTGTTCAATGCATCGATACCGCTTTCCGCCGTGTCGGTATCCAGCTTATATTCTTTAAACAATCCTGTGGCTACCACCAGGTTCATGGGCTCGTCATCTACTATAAGAGTCTTAATTCCCGGGAATGTCACATTGCCGATTTCTTCAATATCATCCAATCCTTTATAACCGGTTTTCTGATTAAGAGCTTTAACAATCGGCAAGCCGTAAAGAGGCGGAGTAAGCTTGTTTACCCTGCTGCCGGGCGGCAGTCTTAAGCCCGTCTCATCCGATACGGATACAACGATTCCCTGTTCTGCAATCTTTTCTACATAAGTCCAGTCATCTTCGTATTCATCCTGACCCATAAATACATGAGAAACATCAAGAGCATCCACCAGGGTCTTTAACTCCCTTATGTCCCCGGCTGAGAACAGATGCACTCTAAGACCAAGCGCCAGCGTAATGGCCATGGTGTTATAGAACTCCCGCAATTTGGGATATACGTACTTGGTGGGGTTGTCGTAGAATACCACGCTGCCGGAGAAGTCCGGATCCACCGTAAGGCAGGGAGCAGGATCTATCACTTCCTGCGGAATGGAGAGCCTTACTGTTGTGCCTTCTCCCTTCCTGCTTTCAATTAGAACGAAGCCACCCATCTTATGTACAAAACCGTATACTATGGGCAGGCCGATACCTATTCCGCCTGTGCTTCTGTTTCGCTTCTTGTTAGCCTGGTACATTCCTTTGGAGACATTTGCAATCTCATCTCTGGTCATACCAATGCCCATATCCGATACTTCTATGGTAAGGTTTACACCGTATTCTCTCTTTTTGGTGGACACACCCACATAGATTCCGCCTTCCTTGGTGAACTTAATTGCGTTATCAAGGAGATGCCTGAAGAGCTTGTGGAGCTTTCTGATATCTCCCTTCATCATAGCGGGAACCATGGGATCTATATCCACTACAAGTTCCAATTCATCTTTCCTGTCATTTTGATTAAAAAGAGCTACCACATCATTAATAAGAGAAGTACTCATGTAGTTCTCTTCTTCAAGGGCCAGCTCGCCTCTTTTTATTTCCGTATAATCCTGGATATCTTCAATCTGATAGGACAGACGTATACCCGCCTGCCTGATAGATAAGACCTCGTGGGTCTCCTTGTCTTTTAACATGATGGTGGTCATTCCGTTTACTACGTTGACCGGTGTACGAAGTTCGTGAGAAATGTTGGATAAGAAATCCTCCATGTCAGTATCGTACTTTTCTATTTCTCTTTCTCTTCTCTCTATTCTGTCTCTGTCTGCGATTCTATGGGTAACACTTAGTCGACAGAACACGTACATACATACTACAATTCCGCAATGCAGTAGTAATCTAGATACTGCCAGAGAGTCTGTAATATCTATGTCCGAGCCGTACTGAAGGTATATCTGAATCCCCACAAGTCCAAAGAACTCCAAAAGTATTATGTTCAATATGACTTTCTTATCAATGAGGGCGAAAACCGCCATAAAAAGCATGGAGATTACAGCTATATCAAAATAGCTTGTTCTATGAATACCATGGAAGAATATGATAAGCATTCCGCAGATAAAATAGAGAACAAGACGATATGCGGCATCAAACCGCTGGGTAATATGGACAAACCACAAAGCTATAATGGCAACACCCACCAAGGGCGGAAGATAAAACTCCCAACCCAGAATAAAGCTTTCTACTATGAAGGCCACTGCCGCCAATGACTCGACGATCAGTATCATCCGGTCAATCTTGATTCTTTCCACGTTATACTTCCCCCCGACGGTTTTGTGTTACATGCCATCCCCTAAGACCCACGTATCACTAGTAACGCTTTGAAGTCAGTATAACAGTATTTATAAGGCCTCGTCAATATTGTGTACACATTTTGACGAAATTTTGTAAAAAATATTCACAATTATTATCTATGCTTTGGAAATTTGGGATTGTACAGGGATATCTTCACCTTCTTCATGGGTTTCAAGGGCCTTAATGCTCTTTATTGACAGCATGCTTAATGCTATCAAAGCCAGGCAGATTCCGGCAATAAGCATTACTATTCCTGCGCCTCTGCCTACGCCGCCACCGCTTACATTTCCAAGGAGGTCTGCTGCAATTCCGGATATACCATATGCTATAACATATCCCAGTTGAGACAGAAAGCCTATCATTCCCCATACTCTTCCCTGAAGCTCGGTGGGAATATTGGTCCTGGTAAGGTAATCAAGACAGTTGTTGGCAAAGGGAAGTGATGCGAAGAAGAGGAAGCCGAAAATACACGGAATAAAAGCATCCTGCTTCAGACCGAAAAGCGCCATATTAACTCCCGCAAATGCCAGGGATATACTAAGGATTCTAACGTAATGCTTCTTTATTCCCTTTATACCCAGGAAAACTCCCGATACCAGCATTCCGCAAGCTGATACGGATTCTGCTATGCCTAGGGTTCCCGCATCCGTAAAGGAAAGGAAGAAGGGCTCGGCCAAGACCTGGAACATACCCATAAAAAGGCAGATTGCAGAAGTTACGAGGACCAGAAGCAGTACACCTTTTTTGGCTCTTAATACTCTCCATCCCTCTTTCATACTCTCCATAAATGAATCGGTTTTTTCTACGGTTTTGGCTTCTATATTCTTTCTTACTACCGCTGTGGATAACAGGGTAATGAAAAACGTGCATATATCTATAATAAGTAACAGTTTTACGTCGCTTAAGCTAAGGAGCAGTCCTGCAAGTACCGGAGAGAACAGGTACCTGGCACTTCCTGCCAGAGATACAAGACCGCTGGCTTTGGAGAATTCTTCTTTTGTAAGCATATCTGAAATAGTTGCCCTGTACGAAGGCTCAAGTAAGGCCGAGAAGGCGGCGCTTACAAATACACCGAGACAAATCTGCCATAAGGATGCCTCTCCTGTCATCATGCAAATCAGTATATATATGATACCCAGTCCGGAGCATCCGTCTCCAATCATCATAAGTATCCTTCTATCATATCGATCAGCCAATACTCCTGCAGGAACACTTAAGATAAGGGTGGGCAGAAAGCCAAGAAGGGTTACTATTGCCATACCGGCTGCACTTCCTGTTTGATTAAATACGTATACCCCCAGGCCAAAGCTTGTTAATCCCCCTCCTATTGAAGAAATAAGCTCTCCGGCCCACAGTAACATAAACTTGCCAAAATTAGAATTCTTCATTGTTGCATTTCTTTCCTTTCCTTATGTATGTAAGCTTAGTATAGAGGGTAATTTATTAAACAATCATTAAAACACTTAAAATCACCTTATTTACACTTTTTGAGAGAAAACAGTGTATAACAGTTGACAACAGTTAAACACTGTTATATACTGTTTGTCGGAGGGACAAATATGCATATAATAATAAACAATTCCTCAATGGTACCGATTTACGAACAGCTTATGAACCAGGTTAAGAACAAAATCATAAGCGGTGAACTGGGTGAGAACGAAGCACTCCCTTCCGTAAGAGCTCTATCAGGAGAACTTCGTATCAGCTCTCTTACAGTAAAGAAAGCCTATGACAAGCTGGAAGAAGAGGGTTTCGTCATTACAGTACACGGCAAGGGCACATATGTGGCAGAAACAGACAAAGAGATGGCTATGGAAGCCAGAAGGAAACTGGTGGAAGATGACCTGTCTCTTGCCATCAGCAAGGCCAAGTCCGTTGGACTTAGTAAGGACGATATCTCCCAAATGGTTGAAATCATACTGGAGGACTACTAATGGTTAAGATTAATAATTTAGTTAAGAATTACGGCAATTTTAAACTGGATGTATCACTAGAGATACAAAGGGGTGCCGTTACCGGACTGGTGGGCAAAAACGGTGCCGGTAAGAGTACCACAATCAAGGCAATCTTAGGCCTTATTAAGGCTGATGGCGGAAGTGTGGAAATAGACGGCACTGATGTACGTGACCTTACCCTTAAGGATAAAGAGGCAATAGGAGTAGCCATGTCCGATTCGGGATTTAGCAACTACATCACCTTAAAAGATGTTATGGCTATTATGCGCAAGCTTTATCCCTCATTTGACGAGGCTTTCTTTAGGGATCAGTGCGCAAGAGCGGGCCTTCCCTTCGATAAGAAGATTAAAGATTTCTCAACGGGTATGAAGGCCAAGCTTCGTGTCTTGGCAGCCCTCAGTCACAGGGCTAAGCTTCTTATTATGGACGAGCCCACAGCGGGACTGGATGTGGAAGCCCGGGTTGAGACCTTAGACCTTATCAGAGATTACTTATCCTGCAACGATGAGTGTTCAATTCTCCTTACATCCCATATTTCTTCGGACCTTGAAGGGCTGTGCGATGACATTTACCTGATTAATGATGGTAAAGTTGTACTTCATGAAGATACGGATGCCATCCTTGGCAAGTACGGAATCCTGAAGGTAGATGAAGAAGAATATACGAAGCTTGATAAAAGCTATCTTCTTCGCTCCAAGAAGACTCCTTTCGGCTATTCCTGCTTTACCAATGAGAAACAGTTCTATATGGAGAATTATCCGGATATAGTCATTGAGAAAGGCTCTATCGATGATTTGATTCTTATGATGACGGGAGGTAACTAATATGAGTGGATTATTGACTAAAGATTTTCGATTGATAACACAGCGAAAAGAATCATTTCTTATGTTCATTATAATAGCTGCTGTTATGGGATATGCCATGGACGGGTCCTTCGTTGTGGGATATATGACTCTCCTTGGGACAACCTTAGGCATAGGAACTTTAAGTTACGATGAAATGGACAATGGTATGCCCTTTATTATGACTTGGCCTATTAGCAGAAAGACCTACTGTTTAGAAAAATACATCTTTTGTTCTATCACGGCTGTGGCTTCCTGGGCATTTGGTTTGATAGCTTACTTTGCGGTGAATACAGCAAAGAATGCGCCCTTTAATTTTCTTGACGAGTTTCCCGGCATGGTGGCATTCTTACCTGTAATGATTATTATTTTATCGATTATGCTTCCTGTTGAAGTAAAGTTCGGAATGGAGAAATCCAGAGTAATAATGCTTATTGTATTCGGCGCCCTGGGCGCAAGTATAGTGTTCTTATCCGGAATAGTAGGGGGTTCTGAGAACCGATTTTTGATGCTTGCAGCCAAGCTTTCTGAGTTTAATCCTGTAGTGGTAATAGGTGTCATGGTAGTTGGTGCCCTTATAATTTGCTTAGTTTCCTATTTACTTACCTGCAAAATAATGAATAAAAAAGAGTTTTAAAAAAAGCGGCTGCCGCATGTGTTATATGCGGCAGCCTTTAATTAATCAATACTCTCTTAAGCTGTAAGCGTGAACTTTCCATCAAGGAAGTCACGTAATAATCCGTTTGCTTTAATCTTTTTACCATTTACGAAAATAACGAATGGTTTCTCTTTGTTTCTGTTAAGAGCCTCTCTCTTAGAAGCTAAAATCTTGGCATACTCTACAGCCTTAAAATA
Organism: Lachnospiraceae bacterium; assembly: GCA_015058015.1. GTDB lineage: Bacteria > Bacillota > Clostridia > Lachnospirales > Lachnospiraceae > SIG280. The sequence continues at coordinate 32,358 of SVDM01000007.1, forward strand.
ATTATCGAAGTATGCGCATCTGTTACCCATGGTGTGATCTGATGTAATCCAATATTCTTCAACCATGGCAAGGTTAGCGTCAATCTCATTGACCTTGAGAAACTTCTCTACGTTCTCTTGTCTAACTAAATTATACTCTTTATTTAATGTTGAAAGTTCCATCTGTCACCCTTCTCTATGTAAACAGTTTTCAGTTCCAAGGCTATTGTAGTACCTTTTTCCCAATTAGTCAATCATTTTTTGCAATTTATGCAAAAAAATCTACCAAATATGTCATAGAGGCGGGACCGGGAGACCATTTTTGTAAGCTCTTGTATGAGTTTTTTATTTACTTGCTATTGTCTTCAATCTCCTTAATAATATAATCAAGGACCTGATCTTTAGTAATATCAAGAACTACTCCAAGCTCCTGATATAGCATGTCTTCTGCAAGACGCATGTACTTATCGTCCGCTGCAGTAACCTTCTTTCCTTCATCAAGTCTTTGCTTCCTTCTAAAGTAAATGCATTTTATCAGCTTAAAAAGATCTATACAATCATACTTTTGCAAGGCTTCCTTATACTCGGCGTCAGGTTTTTTCTCATCCTTTAGTTTCAAAGGCTCTATTTCTCTTATTCTTGAAATCAGATTCTTTGCCTCTTCTTTAGATATGAGCTTTCTCATCCTTGATAAGTCCCCATCTACGCCAACGTATATCGTACACTTGCTGCTTCTTGCGCTCAAAATATAATAAAGCCGATTCTTATCAATTCCGGGAATATCAATTGTTGTTACATCTGTAATATCGCAAAGTCCATTAGTCCCATATAAAACCAAGTCTCCCTTTTTAAACATATAATGCATCTCCTATCCTAAAAAACATTAAGGCTCCATCTTAAATTGATAAGAGTAGCAGAAAACCGGTCTTACGCAGAATCTGCTACTCGTTACTATGGTATGATATCACAAATACTTTTCTTGATTCAAAGGACATCTTTTACAAATTTTCGTAAAACAATGTTAGAAAAAATACCACGGGACAGGTAGGAAGGTGCGCGGGCTACGGATTCAAGCGAATCCAAGAGATGAATTCGCATTTCGCTTCGCTACATGCTCACCATCTCTTGGCAATGGCTACGGAATATCTGCGGGATTACAATAGTTAACCTCGAATTCGCTTCGCTACTTCTCGGTCAACTATTGCAATCCAATGGAATTCCAGATATTAAAAAATCCTCGAAAGCAAGTAAACTTGCTTCGAGGACTTTGTAACATCTGTAATCCCGCAGATATTCCTTATCTCTTTGAAAACTGTGGTGCTCTTCTTGCGGCCTTGAGACCGTATTTCTTACGCTCTTTCATACGAGGATCTCTTGTAAGGAATCCTGCTTTCTTAAGTACCGGACGGAACTCGTCATCTACTTTAAGCAAAGCTCTTGAGATGCCGTGTCTGATTGCACCGGCCTGTCCTGTATATCCGCCACCGCGAACATTTACAACGATGTCATACTTATCAGCTGTCTCTGTTGCTACGAGAGGCTGACGGCAAACAACCTTAAGTGTCTCTAATCCGAAGTACTCATCGATGTCTCTTTTATTAATTGTAATCTTTCCGGTTCCGGGAGCCATGTAAACTCTGGCTACAGAGCTTTTTCTTCTTCCTGTACCGTAGTATCTTGAATCTGCCACTTTCTATACCTCCTTAATGTCCTTAAAATGTTAATGTCTCCGGCTTCTGTGCTGCATGCTTATGCTCAGGTCCTGCATACACAAAAAGCTTCTTGTACATTTCTCTTCCTAAAGGTCCTTTCGGAAGCATACCCTTAACTGCTAATTCGATTACTCTCTCAGGCTTCTTAGCAAGCATCTCTTTTAATGTAGTCTCTTTCATACCGCCTACATAATCTGAGTGATGATAATAAATCTTCTGCTCAAGCTTCTTGCCTGTTACCTTAATCTTCTCAGCGTTAACAACTATTACATAATCACCGGTATCAATATGCGGTGTGAATGTTGGCTTATTCTTACCTCTTAAAACCTTAGCTACCTCTGATGAGAGACGTCCAAGTGTCATGCCATCAGCATCAACAACATACCACTTTCTCTCGATTGTAGCAGGGCTTGCCATAAATGTATTCATGGTCTTACCTCCTAATTAATCTGTTCTCCCTTATATCTTCTAAAATGTCCGAAAAAGAAGACCTACAGGATTCATTAAAGTTATAATCAATGCCTTCGTCGGGGCTGTGACTTGGGCACTACTAACGTATAGCATATCGTCATACCGAGATATTATATTACACAAATTCTCTGCTGTCAATCATCAATTAATACTTGACCTTTTCAACCATTTCGTTCAAAATATACTGAGTGGGTTTTCCCCCATATTATATATGGAAGAATTAATCCACGATAATAAGGAGGAGATACTATGAAAAAAAAGGTACTATCACTACTACTTACGGTAGCTATGCTGGTTACCGCTCTGCCCATGGCGGTTTTTGCTGCGGATTCACCCGAAGCACATCTTGCAAAAGTCAAGGCTGAGATGGAGCAGACTGCAGACGCTGCAGCCGGTTATTTTCTTGAGAATACTCCTGATATTACAGGTTATGTCTCATCTGACGAGGCTTATGAACGCCTTGAAGATTACATTACAGATTATGCTGTACCCTTGTATTTCATTAACAAATCAGGCTATACATCCGACAAGGTTACTGAATCAAACAACAAATACATGGCGTGGTTAAAGCTTTACCTACAAAAAAGGGAAAGCAAAGATTCTCACCCCCTAATATGCTCACTTGATTTTCATTGCCAGATAATTATGGCAGTTCTATCAATGGGCCAGGATCCCACACATATAACATGCACCGAAAAAACTTACGACTTGGTCGGCATGATGGTTACCGCTATAGAGTCCGGGACATATTCCGTTTCTCACTCTTCTAGAAGTCATTTTTATTTGTCATACGTAGAGGCAGTGTATAGACTATACAAAGGTAAATATCCCTCTATAGCTGCTGATTATAAAAACTTAACCTCAGCTGTTATGAGTAAATTTATAAAAAACTCCGCATTATCCAGTAGCGTTGTTGACTTGACTGAAATAAATGACCCTACTATCCGAGAGATTTTAGGACATTATCCAGAAACAGATTGTAAGATTCTAAACAGTGGTAAAGTTTGCATAAACCAAAACACGGATGCCATTCTTGCTGAGCTTAATGCTTCTCAGTCAAAATATGCGGGCAAGTTTGCAGTATCCAATAAACGTTTGGTAATCAATGATACAATAAAGTATACCGGATTTATCGGATTCGGAGAACAGCCTGTAGCATTTACCGAGTCCATGGCTATTTTGCCCCTGGTCAATGCCAATGTGCAAACAGCCTATCCCACCGGCGAATTCGAAGCTGTCCCCAATACTGTTACTCCTAAGGAAGCAATAGATAATGCTTTTAATATTATACATAAAGGCATGGACAATAATGGTCTTGTAAAAGACTTTTATCCTGACGACGGAGTTATTCTCACTTCAACGGCTAATTCTCTTGTAGCAGCCTCTGTGTTTAACAGACCGGGGGATGCAAAGAAGCTTTACGAGGGAATGAACACTTTTCGTCAGGACGGCGGAAGATACCTTGCAAAATCAGAACAGTTTACTGCAGATGAACAAACGATGCAATGCAATGTAGCCCTGGTTTCTTACTACTATTCCTTAAGCGGTCTTGGCAATGTCTTCGACCTGACAATTAAGGATACCACTGTAGATCCGAACAGAAAACTGGAGATGAAATCTGCAACCACTCACAATGTTGTTATGGGAAGCGGCGAAAGCATCTCTTTCAGATCTCCTGCCAATTATGCCAGCTTCCAAATGGTATATATTGACGGAAAAGCGGCCATAGCACCCAACCCAACTTCTGTTGATTCAAACGGAGCAAGTACATTCGCCGGAATAGGTGGCGGTTCATTACGTGTGGAGACAGGCTCAACCATTGTTACCTTAAGCCCCGAGTACTTAGCTACTCTCTCCCCGGGATCTCATACCATTAGAATCCAGTCCGCTAACGGATATGCAGAGGATACCTTTGTTATGACCACTGCTTCCAAGGTTCCCATATCAGGTGATGGCGCACAGATTCTTCTATACGTGCTACTTCTTATGGCAGGATTTGCGGCAATGGTAATCATGAGAAAACGTGCAATTAAATAAGTTGACTATACTTTAAAAGGCGGAGCCCGGATTGATTGGGCGCCGCCTTTATTTTGACCTTATCGGCTACATTTGCATAGTATTTTTCCTTTTATGTATAACGGCCATAGACGTACAAGTCATTATTATACTTAGCAACAGTGTACCAACAAAAGTACCTGCAAATACGGTCACATCTGCGAAGTTCACACCTACTTTTGCGTCAAGAACAAAGAATACCATAATTACAGGATAATGCCATATATAAAAATAATAGGATGCCTTACTGATATTCTTTGTAAATACATTTTCGGGAACATTGTCAAACATAAACCCGCCAAAGAAAACTGCCAATGCCGGGAAAAGAATCAGCAATAATTTATAGTACTCTCCGACCTCCGCAAAACCCGGATAGACAATAAATACCGTTATTGTTGCTACTCCAATTAATCCCGCAACAATCGTGGCTTCCTTTCTTTCTCGAAGTCCAAATCTCTCTACTACGCTCCATAACAGGATTCCCTCAAAGAAGCCAATTAATCCTCTTCCTATGCTAACCCCCAAGAAGGGTCCGCTAATATATCCTTTTCCTGCCATAAAGCGAAGGACATTTCCCGCAACAAATAATACTACGTATACTATCACAGGATTAATTCCGGCTTTCTTTGACAATTTAGTCGCTGCAAAAAAAACAACATATACCAGTAACAAAACCGAGATGTACCACACCGGATTATTTAGCATATAGTCTTCGCTAAACCATCTGCTTACACCAAACAGGCTAAAGACTACGGTTTGCGTGCTGTATCCCCAAACTCTTCCGTTCAATGTCACATCATAAATGTAATCCAGTATTCCACATACTATTCCGCCTGATAAAAGCATAGGCAGAAATCGCAGATATTTGCGAATCAGAATCCTGCCTATAGGAGTATCCTGCTCAATGCCATTAACATATTTGTATGATAGTATACCTGAGATAATAAAAAACATCTCCACAATGTATCCCAGGTGAATATTGGACCCCGGCCAGTCGACTCCTGTATCATCTACGTAATGATGAAATAGAATTAGAAAACAACCGACGGCTTTTAGAAAATCAAAACCATAATAATGCCTGGTTTTATAGTTATCAATCATTATTTCTGTTACTCTCCCAAGTCTTTAACCATTTTTATGATTCTGCTGGTGCCAAGTCTTTCGGCTCCCAGTTCCATGAACATCTCTGCATCCTCCAGGGAGGAAATGCCACCGGCCGCCTTGATTTTAACGTTATCGGCTACATTTGCATGGAAAAGTCTTATATCATCGAATGTAGCTCCACCCGCCGAGAACCCGGTGGATGTCTTAATATAGTCCGCACCGGCCTTGGAGACTATCTTACACATCTTGGCTTTTTGATCATTGGTAAGAAGGCAGGTTTCAATGATAACTTTAAGGATATGGTCTCCGCAGGCTTCCTTAATAGCCCGGATTTCATTCTCCACATACTCATATTCTCCCGCTTTTAACATGCCGATATTGATTACCATGTCAATCTCCGAGGCACCTTTATTCAAAGCGTCCATGGTCTCAAGGACCTTGGTCTTAGTGGTCTGGTTACCGTTTGGGAAACCGATTACGGTGCAAATATTCAGACCCGGCATATAGCTGTGTGCCATCTCCACATAGCAGGGCGGAATACATACTGAAGCCGTCTTATACTTGGCTCCGTCGTCGCATATTTGCTTTATCTCATCCCACGTTGCATCCGCTCTAAGCAGCGTGTGGTCAGTTGCAGAAATTATTTTTTTTATGGTTTCTTCATTCATAAATTACATCTCCTGTCAGTTTTTATGTAAATTTAACACCCCGGACGGGTAGATATTTTAGGAAAAAAGTATTATAATAATATCGTAAATAGTGAATGAGATTTATTAGGGTTACAGAAAGGAGTTTGTGCCAATGGATATTTCGGGAGTTTCAGGAATCAATACCGCCGCTACTATGACCAATGCGTCATCAGGCATTCAGCGTGATGTGGCTGTTCAGGTTACTTCCATGGGTCTTGACCAGATGGAACAGAACGGCGAAGCCCTTAAGAAGATGATGGAGATGTCAGTTAATCCTCAAGTTGGAAGTAACTTTGATGTTTCTGTATAACCTATTATGAATTAAGCGAGTAGGCAGTGCCTACTCGTTTTTTGGTATTCAAAAATCATTTTACACTATCTAATCGAATTAGCTCTCTTATGGCATTAACCGCTGTCTCTATAGCCAGTTCAGTATCATGAGCCTGTTCATTGGGCATTCCCTTCTTTGCTCTTTCCTGATTTGCAACAACCAGAAAACATGCTCCCACTCTTACACGAAGGAAGCTTCCCGCAATAAACAAAGCTGCCGACTCCATCTCAGATGCCAGACATCCCATGCGAAGCCACGCCTCCCATTTATTCTGCAGTTCGTAGCTTACCGGCATAACCTCCGGTTCATGCTGTCCGAAGAAGGAATCCTTGCTCTGTACCACTCCCACGTGATATCTGGCATTGGCCTTCTTAGCCCCGCAAACCAAGGCATTGGTCACGTCAAAATTCGGTACAGCCGGATACTCGATGGGAGCATACTCTCTCGTGGTTCCTTCCATTCTGATGGAGCCGCTTGCTATAACGATATCTCCGCCGCATACATCAAGCTGCATACCGCCACAGGTACCCACGCGGATAAATGTATCCGCCCCGGACTTGGACAATTCCTCAATGGCTATAGCCGCCGAGGGGCCGCCGATTCCCGTTGAGGTAACGGACACCTTGACGCCGTCTAAGGTCCCCGTATATGTTACATATTCTCTTACATCTGCAATAAGCTTGGGATTTTCAAAATGAGATGCAATCTTCTCACAGCGCTTAGGATCTCCCGGCATAATGACGTAACGTCCTATATCCTCCGGGCCTATGCCTGTGTGATATTGCTTTCCTGAACCTTCTGTATAATCTACCATAATTATCCCCCCATTATTTAAATTAATTCAATATTCATTAGAGTCAGTCCCCGCGCAGGAGCTGTTGGTCCCGCCTTGGTTCTGTCCTTTGCCTCAAGGATTGCTTTAACCCCTGCAGGCTCTATCATCCCCCGGCCTACCTCAATCAGTGTTCCCGCTATTATTCTTACCATATTGTATAAGAATCCATTGCCCTTTATACGAATGACAATCTCCTCTTCTTCCTTGAAGATGTCAATGGCAATGATATTTCTCACAAAAGAGTTAACCTGAGTCTTCGGAGCGCAAAAACTGCTGAAATCATGCTCTCCCACCAGGTAAGATGCCCCTTCTCTCATAAGGCTTACATCCAGTGGCACATAATAAAAATGTGTGAAGTTCCGTCTTATAGGATCGTTAAAAGTAGTGTTTAGAATACGATACTCATAAGTCTTCTCGCTTTCGCAGTGCCTTGGATGAAAATCCGCTGCCACTTCTCTTGATCCCTGTATTACTATATCATCCGGTAGCCTTTGATTAAGGGCAAAGCTAATCTTGTCTCCGGGAATAGAGGCTTCTGTATCGAATACTGCTATGTTGCCCCGGGCATGGACCCCTGCATCGGTTCTGCTGGCCCCAATCACCTTGATATCCTCCCCCAAAAGTTCGGATAATGCCGTATTAAGCACTTCCTCGACACTAAGGCCATTGGGCTGTACCTGCCATCCACAGTAAGCCGTACCCTCATATGCTACTTTCATCATTACACGTTTCATTGCAATACCCATCTTTTCGTTAGAAATTCTCAAAGGGCAGGGTTCCGTAAATTGCCACAAATATAGTAATGGCCATAAACACCGCCATAAGAATATAGCCCGCATAGTCTCGGCCGGTGTACTTTAGCGGCTTCATCTTGGTTCTTCCCTTACCGCCCCGGTAGCACCTTGCCTCCATGGCCATAGCCAGGTCGTTAGCCCTTCTAAAGGCCGATACGAACAAGGGCACTAATATAGGTACCATACTCTTTGCTCTCTTTATTATTCCTCCCGACTCAAAGTCTGCGCATCTGGCAGCCTGAGCCTTCATTATCTTATCCGTCTCTTCAAGAAGAATGGGAATAAATCGAAGGGCAATTGACATCATCATGGCTATCTCATGTACCGGTATGCGGAATACTTCCAGGAACTTCAATCCCTTTTCCAAACCGTCCGTTAAGTGATTGGGGGTTGTGGTAAGGGTCATAACGGAACATCCCATAATAAGAAGTACCAGACGAATAGCCATATATGCGGAAGCCTTGATACCCTCCATGGTTATGGTAAATATCCAGAAATGCACCACCTGAATACCCGGTGTCAAAAAGAGGTTAAGGGATACGGTAAGGAGTAATACAATCATTACCGCCTTTAATCCTCTCACCATAAACTTAATGGGAACCTTGGACAATCCGATTACCGTACCAAGGGTAATGGCAACCACCAGATATCCCAGGGCGTTGTTAACAACAAACAGCCCAATAACATATATAAGAGTTCCCATCAGCTTAACTCTCGGATCTAATTTATGAATTACGGAGTCAGCATGATAATACTGACCAATCGTTATCTCTCTAACCATTTTTAATCCTTATCTGATTTTATTAGCGGCTCTAAGGGCTCTTGTAATCTCTTTTGCCGCCTCATCCACGGTGATTGCCGTGGTATCAATATCTATTCCCGACTTCTTCAGGTCATTTAGTATATACGTAACCTCAGGTGCTGCAAGGCCCATCTCCTCAAGCTCGGTATAATGCTTGAATACTTCTCTCGGGACATCGTCAAACATAACCTTACCGCCATTCATAACGATAAGACGCTCCACGTACTTAGCCACATCTTCCATACTGTGTGACACCAGAATAGTGGTCATATTGTACTCTTTATGAAGTCTGGCAATCTGGTCTAGTATCTCGTCACGACCTTTGGGGTCTAGTCCCGCCGTAGGCTCATCAAGGATCATAACCTCCGGCCTCATGGCCAATACGCCGGCGATAGCCACACGACGCTTCTGTCCTCCCGACAGATCAAAAGGAGACCTGTAATACATCTCCTCCGGAAAGCCTACCATTCGAAGGGCATGAAAGGCTCTAAGCTCAGCGTCCTTCTGGCTGTATCCCTGATTAAGGGGACCAAAACATACATCCTTAAACACCGTCACTTCAAAAAGCTGATGCTCCGGATATTGGAACACAAGTCCCACCTTGCTTCGAAGGTCCTTTAATTTGTAATCCTTATCGTAAATATCTTTGCCGTTGTAATAGATCTCTCCACTAGTGGCCTTCATGAGTCCGTTCAAATGCTGAATAAGGGTTGATTTACCGGATCCCGTATGACCGATAAGACCTATAAACTGGCCGTCTTTTATCTCAAAGCTTACATCATCCAATGCCTTAACCGGCTGTGATGTATCTGCGCCGTATACATGACACAGGTGGTTTACTATAATTGACATAATTCTTTCACCAATTCTTCTTTCGTAAGGATACCTCTGCTGAGGGGTACACCTTCCTTCCGAAGCTCCTCCGCCAATAATGTTGCCTGGGGAACATCAAGTCTGTGTTCTTTTAACTCTTCTACCCTGGAAAATATCTCCTTCGGTGTCCCCTGCATTACAATCTTGCCCTTATCCATAACTATAACCTTGTCGGCATAGATAACCTCTTCCATGTAATGGGTAATAAGAATAATGGTTATCTTCTCCACCTGATTCAAGGCTCTTGCTGTCCTTATGACATCCTTACGGCCGTTGGGATCAAGCATGGCTGTAGGCTCATCTAAAACTATGCATTGAGGATGCATAGCCACAACACCGGCTATTGCCACACGCTGCTTCTGGCCACCTGATAGTTTGTTGGGAGAATGGGTCCGAAACTTCTGCATCTTAACCGCAGTAAGACTTTCGTCAACCCGCTCCCATATCTCTTCGGTGGGAACGCCCATATTCTCAGGGCCGAATCCCACGTCTTCTTCTACAACGGATCCGATAATCTGGTTGTCCGGATTCTGGAATACCATACCGGCAGTTTGCCTTATATCCCACAGATAGGAAGGGTCCTTGGTATCCTTACCATCTATCCAAACCGTCCCTTCAGAGGGGGTAAGAATGGCATTTAAATGCTTGGCAAAAGTGGACTTGCCGGAGCCGTTATGCCCCAGAATAGCCACAAACTCTCCGGGATTAATATCAACGTCAACCCCGTCTAATGCCTTCTTTATTGATTCTACATTGCCCTCTTCGTCTCTGGTAATGTACTCACACACCAGTCCTTCGGACTTAACTATCTTCGTATCCATTGTTATCCTCACAAATTACGGCTTATCTTCCGTATAATTTTGTCATCTTCTTGATACTGTTTTCTTCCATGGCATCAAGCTGATCTGACGTAACACGCCAAGCCCAGTTGCCACCCACAGTACCCGGAATATTGGTTCTGCAGTTCTTATCAAGACACAGATAATCCTGCAAGGGAATAATAACCGTATCCGCCGTGGTAGCCAAAGCCGTCCTAACCAGCTTATGGCACACATCCACCGGATCATTAATATCCCCGTCTACATAATCTGCCACGTACTGTGCCATGGCAGCATCCAGTTCTTGAAACCAACCCACAGTCGTATTGTTATCGTGGGTTCCCGTATATACGATACAGTTCTTATCGCACAGATGGGGCAGATAAGCACTGTCATGTTCTTCATTAAAGGCAAAGTGCAGGATTCTCATTCCCGGGAATCCCGTATTCTTTACAAGCGTTCTTACGGAATCTGTCAGGATTCCTAAATCTTCCGCAATAATATCAATTCCGCCAAACCACTGTTTAAGCATCTCAAAGAAGGGCAATCCCGGCCCCTTCTCCCAGTGTCCTCTCTCAGCGGTTTCATCACCGTAGGGAATGGAGTAATACTCGTCAAAGCCTCTGAAATGATCGATTCTTGTAATATCGAACATCTCCCTGCAACGGTCAATCCTTCTAATCCACCAGCCATAGCCTGTTTTCTTGTGATAATCCCAATCATATAAGGGGTTACCCCATAATTGTCCCGTAGGTGAGAATACATCCGGCGGACAACCTGCCACAGCTTTGGGTCTGTTATTCTCATCTAATTGGAAGAGCTTCTTATCTCCCCAACAATCAGCGCTGTCATAAGCCACATAAATAGGCAAGTCACCTATGATGGCGACACCTTTCCCATTGGCATAGGCCTTAAGCTTCTTCCACTGTTTATCAAACAGGTACTGCACATACTTATGGAAGCATATCCTATCCCTTAGTTCGTACCTTATCCTGTCGCACTCGCTCTCATCCCATTCATACCAGGGCTTATCATTGAAATATTCTTTAAATGCGCAGTAGGTCGCATATTCTTCAAGCCAGGATGTATTGTTGCAAAAGGCTGCGAACTCCTCATCCTTAACTATATCAGCCCTCTCATAGGCCTTATATAAAAGCTCGGGTTTCTTACTCCTAAGTAGGTCGTAATCTACCTTAACGCCATTCTTGTCCAGCAGCTTCTTACACTCGCTCTTGGTAAGAAGTCCTTCCTCTATGAGACTTTCAAGGTCAATGTACATATAGTTGCCGGCAAATGTTGACGGTGACTGATATGGTGAGTCTCCATAAGTTATTGGCCCTAAAGGCAGTATCTGCCAGCACGTCTGACCCATACGTTCTAACATTTCTACAAAATCATATGCTTCCTTGGAAAAACATCCGATACCGTACTTTGACGGTAAGGAGTATACAGGAAGCAAAACACCCGCTCTTCTCATATTCATTACCCCCTAAACACACAAAACCAAGAAGGTGTCCTCATTCCCCCCGGAAGATTAGCCTTCTGAATATGAAAACAATATTAATATGACTAACTAGGATGATATATCAAAAGCCCGCCAATGTCAACGTTCGTATGGCTACAAGCGGTGCGCTACATATAAATAATCATTTGATGGGAGCCTACTCATAATCATCTGAATTAAAAAAAGGTACCCTTCGTAAAAAGGATACCTTTAAGTTTTGCTTATTAAACAAGCTCAAGAAGTACTTCGAGAGCACCGTCACCTTTACGCTGACCAATCTTAACGATACGAGTGAAACCACCGTTTCTGTTAGTATACTTAGGTGCTACCTCTGTGAATAATTTCTCTACAAGGTCTACTTCTTTTGTATTCTTCTTTCTTCCTGAGTTATCTTCGGGAAGCTCAGTTACAGGATAAAGTACCTGTAACATCTTTCTTCTGGCATGAAGTCTGGATGGTAAATCTTTCTTAATCTCTTTCTCAACTTCATCGTATACAGTAACTTTCTTACCGTCTACAACTTCCTTGACTCTCTTACCATCTTTGTCTTTACGGGCAACCTTAGCTGTAACCTTAACAGTCTCAAAGTTATCCTTCTCTTTAACTGCTAATGCGATTAAGCTCTCAGCGATCTTAGCTGTCTCTTTTGCTCTAGCCTCAGTTGTTACAATCTTACCGTTGTTAATAAGAGCTGTAACCTGGCTTCTAAGAATTGCCTTTCTCTGGCTTGAAGTTCTTCCAAGCTTTCTGTACTTTGCCATGATTATCCTCCAATCTTTACAATCTATATGCGCTCTTCGGGCTTACCATATAGACCAACAATTAGTCCTCGCTCTGATTAAGTGCTAATCCGAGCTCTTTCAACTTCGCAAGTACTTCCTCTAATGACTTACGTCCGAGGTTGCGTACTTTCATCATATCTTCCGGAGTCTTGTTAGTTAACTCTTCAACCGTATTAATTCCGGCTCTCTTAAGACAATTGTATGAACGAACTGATAACTCAAGTTCATCAATGTTCATCTCGAGAACTTTCTCTTTCTCATTGTTCTCTTTCTCAATCATAATCTCTGCAGTTCTTGCATTCTCAGAGAGATCGATAAAGAGATTCAAATGCTCGCTTAATACTTTGGCTGCAAGACTTACTGCCTCATCCGGAGCAAGTGTTCCATTGGTATATACATCCAATGTAAGCTTGTCATAATCGGTAATCTGACCAACACGAGTGTTGTCAACCGTCAAATTAACACGCTCAACAGGTGTGTAAATTGAATCTACTGCAATCACACCGATGGGTACATCTTCACCCTTATTCTTATCAGCTCCTACATAACCGCGTCCGCCTGTGATAGTAAGCTCCATGTAGAGCTTGCTGTCGGTTCCACCGTTAAGAGTTGCAATAACCTGATCTTTGTTGAGGATCTCAACATCCGGATCAGTCTGAATGTTAGCTGCAGTTACTACACCTTCACCCTCAAAATCAATGTAAGCAACCTTTACTTCTGAAGGATCGCCTGAATTCTTGATTGAAAGGGCCTTAATATTCATAATAATTTCTGTAACATCTTCTTTAACCCCGGGAATGGAGCTGAATTCGTGAAGAACACCATCAATCTTCACCTGGCTTACTGCGAAGCCCGGTAATGATGAAAGCATAATTCTTCTGAGTGAATTACCAAGGGTTGTACCATATCCTCTTTCAAGAGGTTCAACGATAAATCTACCGTATTTGTTATCTTCTGAAATCTCTGCAATCTCAATCTTTGGTTTTTCGAAATCGAACACGTAAAGTCCCTCCTTATGGGTTGTTATGTATTCATTATAATACAACATGAACACTATGTATTCATTATTTTCTGATTATTTTGAATACAACTCGACGATAAGCATCTCATCAACAGGAATGTCAATAGCGCTTCTTGCCGGAGTCTCCTTAACTGTTCCTTTGAGATTCTCCGGATCAGCCTCAAGCCACTCCGGTACAAGTCTTCCGTCGGTTACCTCGAGAATATCTTTGTATCTCTGGATTCCTTTGAACTTCTCTTTGATTTCGATTGTATCCCCTGCTTTTACAATGTATGAAGGGATCTGAACCGGCTTGCCGTTAACAAGTACGTGCTTATGGTCAACAATCTGACGTGCCTCCATACGTGTTCTGGCAAAACCTAAGCGGAATAATACGTTGTCAAGTCTGCACTCAAGTAAAATAATGAGGTTGGGACCTGTCATACCGCTCATCTTTTTAGCTTTCTTATAATAATTTCTGAAAGGTTTCTCTAATACACCATAGATGAATTTTGCTTTCTGCTTCTCTCTAAGCTGTAAAGCGTACTCACTCATCTTCTTATTTGCTCGTTTTAATTCTCTGTTAGACTTTTTATCTATTCCTAAATAAACTGGATCCAATCCAAGTGATCTGCATCTTTTAAGAACAGGAACTCTATTAACTGCCATTCTAATCTACACCTCCTATTAGACTCTTCTGCGTTTTGGCGGACGACATCCGTTATGTGGTACCGGAGTAACGTCTCTAATGCTTGTAACTTCAAGACCGCAAGCCTGAAGTGCACGAATCGCAGCTTCTCTTCCTGATCCTGGTCCTTTAACCATAACTTCAACTGTTTTTAAACCATGAACTAATGCTGCCTTTGCAGCTGTCTCTGCTGCCATCTGAGCAGCATATGGAGTAGATTTCCTTGAACCTCTAAATCCAAGACCACCGGCACTTGCCCATGAAAGTGCATTACCTTCAGTATCTGTTAAAGTAACAATTGTGTTGTTAAAAGATGACTGAATATGTGCCTGTCCGCGTTCAACGTTTTTCTTTACACGCTTTTTTGTCACTTTTTTTGCAACTTTTTTAGCCATTTAAACTAACCTACTTTCTTCCTTTTTCCGAATATCTTACTTCTTCTTACCTGCAACAGTTCTCTTGGGTCCCTTACGGGTTCTTGCATTGGTCTTAGTCTTCTGACCACGAACCGGGAGACCTTTTCTGTGACGGATACCTCTGTAGCATCCAATCTCCTGCAATCTCTTGATGTTCATAGCAACTTCTCTTCTTAAGTCACCTTCTACCATGTACTGGTCACCAATGATTGCGGCAATTCTCTTTACCTCTTCATCTGTTAATTCTCTTACACGTGTGTCGGGATTAACTTTAGCTTCTGCAAGAATCTTGTTAGCGCTAACTCTTCCGATTCCGTAGATATATGTCAAACCAATCTCAACACGCTTTTCTCTTGGTAAGTCTACACCAGCAATACGAGCCATGTATTAATTACACCTCCAAATTTAAAATATTTTAATATAGTAACAACGCACAAAAGATAAGACTACTATAATTAGCCTTGTCTCTGTTTGTGCTTAGGGTTCTCACAAATTACTCTGATACTTCCTTTTCTTTTAATAATTTTACATTTTTCACAGATAGGCTTAACTGATGATCTAACCTTCATCAAAATTCCTCCTTCCTCAAAAAACATTCGCATGATATTATATCACGTTATTAACGGTTAAGCAAGAAAAACATTGCTGTCCTTCTTTATTTATCTCTCCATATGATTCTGCCCTTTGACAGGTCATAGGGTGATAATTCAATAGTAACTTTGTCACCCGGAAGAATTCTAATGAAATTCATTCTGAGTTTGCCGCTGATGTGAGCCAATACCACATGTCCGTTGTCAAGTTCAACCTGAAACATGGCATTGGGCAGCTTCTCTATAACAGTGCCTTCAACTTCGATAACATCTGCTTTTGACATATAAACCTCCTATACGAATCTGTCACTGAAAGCTTTAACTGCTTTCTTAATCTCGGTGTCTGTCGGCTTTGCATTTCCTTCAAAGTAGCGAAGCCATTCCGTAGGAACATTCTTTACTATCTGAATATGTTTATACTTTTTCTTCTTGGGACGATCCGCCTTGCGAAGCACTCCATCGCAAAGGTATACATATTCGTCATCGAAATCAACAATCATGTACACTTTCTTAAAATCATGTCCTGCCTTTGATATGGCAAGCATCCCTTTTTTTATATCATCCATATTCATATGCTCCCTAAGGCCTCGAAACATTCAGTGAAGAAAATCATTTATTTTGTCGGCAAGGTTAATATCACCGGATCTCCGTCCGTAATCAACACCGTGTTCTCATAATGTGCTGAAAGGGAACCGTCATCCGTACTTACCGTCCAATCATCATCTTCCCACACAACATCTGCTCTTCCCATATTAATCATGGGTTCAATGGCAAGTGTCATTCCCGGCTGAAGCTTTACGCCGCGGCGCTTCTGCTTAAAGTTGGGAATCTGCGGGTCTTCGTGAAGATTCCTTCCGATTCCGTGTCCTACAAGATCTCTTACTATTCCGTATCCGAACTGTGATATGTAATCATCAATTGCTGCGGAAATCTCATACAGATGGCAGCCTGCTCTTGCGAATTTGATTCCTTCGAAAAAGCTTTGCTTTGTTCTGTCTATAAGAAGTCTTGCTTCCTCGGATATCTCTCCTACCGCTACGGTTCTGGCTGCATCTGAATGGTAGCCCTTGTGTATTACTCCGGCGTCAAGACTTACTATGTCGCCTTCCTGTAATATACGTTCCGCAGTGGGGATTCCGTGAACAACCTGATCGTTAACAGATACGCATATTGATGCGGGATATCCGTTATAGTCTAAAAATGAGGGGATTGTGTTATAGCTTCTCATAATCCTCTCGCCCTCTCTATCAATATCCAAAGTGGATATGCCGGGCTTAATAAACTCTTCAAGTCTTTCAAGTACCTCTGCCAAGATCTTGCCTGACTCCATCATCAGCTCAATCTCTTTTGCAGATTTAATTGTTATTGCCATAATCCTACGCTCCTAAGATATCAACAATGGCGTTAAACACGTCATCCATTTCCATTGTTCCATCCACATCTTTGATTATTCCCTTCTTTGTATAGTAGTCAATCAAAGGCTGTGTCTGTTCATGATATACATCAAGACGCTTCTTAACGGTCTCCGGCTTATCGTCATCTCTAAGGATAAGCTCTCCTCCGCATCTGTCACAGATGCCTTCCTTCTTGGGGGGAATGTTTACTACATGATATGTTGCACCGCAACCTACACATGCTCTTCTTCCGCCCATACGGGAGATAATGTTTTCATCGGGAACATCGATGTTGATTGCATAGTCCATGGAATCATTCATCTCTTCAAGAGCCTTATCAAGGCATTCAGCCTGAGGAATGGTTCTTGGGAAACCGTCTAATACATAGCCGTTTTTGCAATCTTCATTCTTAACACGGTCAACTACCAGGTCAACAACCAATTCATCCGGTACAAGAAGTCCCTTGTCCATATATGTCTTAGCCTTGTTACCAAGCTCTGTACCTTCTTTGATATTTGCACGGAAAATATCTCCGGTGGAAATATGAGGTACTCCGTATTTGTCTGCAATCTTCTTAGCCTGTGTTCCTTTTCCCGCTCCGGGAGCGCCTAACATAATAATCTTCATGATATCCCCTCCAATCTGTTGATCATGCATTGCATGACAACTCTGTTAAAAGCAATTATGGGCACCACCTCCCGAATAGTCGGGAGATGTTGCCTGCTGATTAATCGTCTAAGAAACCTTTATAGTAACGAACGAGCATCTGTGACTCGATCTGCTTCAATGTTTCAATGATAACACCAACGATAATGATGATTGATGTTCCTGCAAATGAAACGCTTGCTCCGAATACTCCGTTAAATATAATGGGTACTACTGCAACTATAATAAGTCCTACAGCTCCGATAAAAATAATATGACTTAATATGGAGCTTAAATAATCACTGGTGGGTTTACCCGGTCTGATTCCCGGAATAAATCCGCCTTGCTTTTTCATATTGTCTGCAACTTCAAGCGGATTGAAAGTGATTGAAGTGTAGAAATATGCAAATGCAATTACAAGAACAATATAAAGTATAAGTCCCCAGGAATAAGATAAATTATCTTTATTACACCAATTACCCTGGTTTAATCCCTTAAGGATTGTTGCTCCAATACCTGTTCCTTCTGTCTTTCCCATAAATGTTGCAATAATTACGGGAAGCTGCATTAAGGACTGAGCAAAGATAATGGGGATAACACCTGCTGTGTTAACCTTCAAAGGAATATTTGTGCTCTGTCCTCCAACGGTCTTGTTACCCTGTATCTTCTTAGCATACTGTACCGGAATTCTTCTCTCTGCATTAGAAAGAATAACTACGAATACAACTACAGCAATCACGATTGCAAGAATGATTACGCCTGCAAGAGCAGCCTTGGGAATAGTCTTGCCATTCATGAACTGATTGTATAAAGATACGAAATCTTGCGGAATACGTGAAAGGATGTTGATAAGAAGGATAATGGATATACCGTTTCCTTCGCCCTTCTCGGTAATACGTTCACCAATCCACATAAGAATTGCAGAACCTGCAACCAATGTAAGAATTGCTGTAGCGCAGTTTACGAAATTGTATTCCTGTAACAATCCCTGACGACCAAATCCGATTGTCATTGCTGTTGACTGAATAATAGCAAGTACAATGGTGATGTATCTGGTCATCTTAGTAAGTTTCTTTCTACCGTCCTCGCCGTCTTTCTGCCACTCCTCCAGCTTAGGAATAGCAATTGTAAGAAGCTGAACGATAATAGAACTTGTAATATAAGGTGTTATGCTTAATGCAAAAATTGAGAGTTCAGCAAATGAGCCTCCTGTGATGGCATTAAAGAAGTTAAATGCATCACCGCCCTGATTTGCGAACCAGTTGGCGAAATATGTGCGGTCCACACCCGGAATAGGTAACTGTGAACCAAGTCTCACTACTATTAACATGAGAAACGTAAAGAATAACCTCTTTCGAATTTCCTCTATTTTCAATGCATTTCGTAGTGTTTTGAACATTTAGATCACCTCGGCTTTTCCGCCAAGGGCCTCAATCTTTTCCTTTGCCCCTGCACTGAATGCGTTAGCCTGAACAGTAAGCTTCTTGGTTAATGTACCATTTCCGAGAATCTTTACTCCGTCCTGAGGATTCTTAACGATACCCTCTTCAATTAATGTCTTAACGCTTACTACAGTGTCATTATCAAAACGCTCCAAAGCACTGATGTTGATGCCAACGATATTCTTAGAGTTGATGCATGTGAATCCTCTCTTTGGAATACGTCTGTACAGCGGCATCTGACCACCTTCGAATCCCGGTCTCGGTGCTCCTGAACGAGCTTTCTGTCCTTTGTGTCCTTTACCTGCTGTCTTGCCGTTTCCTGAACCATGTCCACGACCTTTTCTATAGCTGTCCTGGTTAGAACCTGCTGCAGGCTTTAAATTAGATAACTCCATCTTGACACCTCCTGTCTAAATTTTATATTTCTTCAACTTTTACTAAGTGTCTAATCTGCTGAATCATGCCCTGTGTTGCCTTGTTGTTAGGCTGCTCAACAGAAGAGTTTAATTTGTGCAATCCCAAAGCTTCAACAGTCTTTTTGTGTTTGGGAACTGCACCAATGGTAGATTTAACTAAAGTGATTCTTAATTTATCAGCCATTATCAATTCCTCCTTAACCTAAGATCTCTTGAAGAGATTTGCCACGGTTCTTAGCTACTTCTTCAGGGGACTTAAGCTGCTTAAGACCTTCGATTGTAGCAAGAACAACGTTCTGCTTATTATTGGAACCAAGTGACTTGGTACGGATATTTCTGATTCCTGCAAGCTCACATACGATACGTGCGGGACCACCTGCGATGATACCGGTACCTTCGGGAGCACGCTTAAGTAATACGGAAGCTCCTGTGTGCTTTCCAATAATGTCATGTGTAATACTGTTATTATCATCTAATTTAACAGAAACAAGTTTCTTCATAGCGTCTTCTTTACCCTTACGGATAGCTTCAGGGATTTCAGCTGCTTTACCCAGTCCTGCTCCTACATGACCGTTCTCGTCTCCGACAACAACCAACGCAGTAAATCTGAAGTTACGTCCACCCTTAACAACCTTAGTAACACGCTTAATTGATACTACTTTTTCTGTTAATTCCAATTGACTAGCATCAATGATTGTACGTTTCATGTGTTTTCCTCCTATATTTCCTAGAATTCCAAACCGGCTTCTCTTGCTGCGTCAGCTAAGGCCTGAACTTTTCCGTGATAAATGTATCCTCCTCTGTCGAATACAACTGTCTTAATACCCTTATCTAAAGCTTTCTTAGCAATAGCTGTTCCAACTTTTGCTGCTGCTTCTTTATTATTGGTCTTGTCAAGCTCAGCTTTCACTTCTTTGTCAAGTGTGGATGCTGCAACCAAGGTATTACCTACTGTATCATCAATAATCTGAGCATACATATGGTTATTACTTCTGAAAACAGCAAGACGAGGTCTTTCGGCTGTTCCGGAAATATGATTACGCATTCTGTTGTGCTTCTTAACTCGAACATCAGCTCTTGATTTCTTATTAATCATCTTTCTACCTCCTACTTCTTACCTGTCTTACCAACTTTACGTCTGATATGTTCATCAGCATATTTGATTCCCTTACCCTTGTATGGCTCAGGTCTTCTCTTATCTCTGATCTCAGCGGCATATTGGCCAACTTTTTCTTTATCGATACCTTTAACGGTAATCTTGTTTCCATCTACTACTGATTCAAGTCCTTCAGGGTCTTCCATCTCAATCGGATGTGAGTATCCGAGGTTCAATGTAAGCTTCTTGCCGGACTTGGCAGCTCTGTAACCTACACCGTTTACTTCAAGAACTTTCTCGTAACCGTCGGTTACACCGATAATCATATTGTTGATTAAAGTTCTTGTAAGACCGTGAAGTGATTTCATCTTCTTTAAATCGCTGGGTCTTGAAACTTCAACCTGATCACCGTTAAGTTTGATTTCCATCTCCTGAGGAAGCACTCTCTCAAGTGTTCCCTTGGGACCTTTAACAGTCACTTTGTTATTTTCTGCAATACTAACAGTTACTCCTGCCGGTACCGCGATTGGCATTTTTCCTATACGTGACATGCCCGTACCTCCTTAAAAAATCTGTATGTATAACTGTTGTTAAAACCGATTGCTGCGTCGCCTTGCGACTTCCGCAATCGCCGCCATTCACAACTTTCGTGCTCCGCACTACGTTGTTCATGGAGGACATTCGTCGAATACGATTAATATTGCGCAAGCGCATTAATCGATATTCGTCTCATTGTTTTACCACACGAATGCTAATACTTCGCCGCCAACCTTAAGCTCACGAGCCTGCTTGTCTGTTACAACACCCTGGTTAGTGGAAATAATAGCTACTCCAAGTCCTCCGAGAACCTTTGGTAATTCATCCTTGCCGGCATATACACGAAGACCGGGTTTGGAGATTCTCTTAAGTCCTGTAATAATCTTCTCATTCTTATCCTGACCGTACTTCAATGTGATACGAATTACGTTGAAGTTACCATCTTTAACGATTTCCTGCTTCTTGATATATCCTTCTTTTTCAAGAATCTCGGCAATAGCAATTTTAATCCTTGATGCAGGAACATCAACTGTATCATGTTTAGCAGTATTTGCATTACGAATTCTTGTAAGCATATCTGCGATTGGATCACTCATTGTCATCTTTGGATTTCCTCCTTACTTAATAATATCTGCTCTTACCAGCTTGCCTTCTTAACGCCCGGAATCTGTCCCTTGTATGCTAACTCTCTGAAGCATACTCTACAGATGCCGTATTTTCTCAGATATGCATGTGGACGTCCGCAGATTCTACAACGGCTATATTCTCTTGAAGAGAATTTCTGTTTGCGCTGCTGTTTTACTTTCATTGCTGTCTTAGCCATTATATTCCCTCCTATCTTGCAAACGGCATATTAAATAATCTTAATAATTCACGTGCTTCTTCGTCTGTCTTGGCTGTGGTAACAAAGATAATATCCATACCTCTGATCTTATCAACCTTGTCATACTCTATTTCAGGGAAAATAAGCTGTTCCTTAATACCAAGTGCATAATTGCCTCTGCCGTCAAATGCATCAGGGTTAACACCTCTGAAGTCACGTACACGGGGAAGTGCAAGATTGATAAGACGATCAAC
Source organism: Lachnospiraceae bacterium (assembly GCA_015058015.1). Lineage (GTDB taxonomy): Bacteria > Bacillota > Clostridia > Lachnospirales > Lachnospiraceae > SIG280. Next base: position 54,408 of record SVDM01000007.1, read on the forward strand.
GAACTCGTACATCTTGTCTCCACGTAATGTAACTTTACATCCGATGGGCATACCCTCTCTGATCTTGAAGTTAGCAACTGATTTCTTAGCCTTTGTCTGAATCGGCTTCTGTCCAGAAATGATCTCAAGATCTTTCATGGCTGCTTCAAGAATCTTAACGTTTTCTTTTGCTTCACCGATACCCATGTTGATTACAACTTTCTCGAGCTTGGGTACCTGCATAACATTTTTATATTCAAATTTCTTGACCATAGCATCTACGATCTCATTTGTATATGTTTCTTTAAGTCTACTGCTCAACTTTCTTGACCTCCTCTCCTAATTAATCGATTACTTCACCTGTTGATTTCGCGTAACGTACTTTCTTACCGTTCTCAAACTTGAATCCTACTCTGGTAGGCTTTCCCTTGTGAACATACATTACATTTGAAATATCGATAGGAGATTCCTGATTCACAATTCCACCGTTTGGATTTGCCACGTTAGGCTTTACATGCTTTGTAACCATGTTAGCTCCCTCAACGATGATTCTTTTTGTCTTTCTGTTAATGGAAATTACTTTTCCTTCTTTGTCTTTATCTTTACCGGCGATAATCTTAACTGTATCGCCCATCTTAATCTTTAACATTGACATACTTGGCACCTCCCTATAATACTTCCGGAGCCAATGAAACAATTTTCATAAATTGTTTTTCACGAAGCTCTCTGGCTACCGGTCCAAAGATACGAGTTCCTCTGGGAGTCTTGTCTTCTTTGATGATTACGGCAGCATTTTCATCGAACTTTATATATGATCCGTCTTTACGACGTACACCTTTTTTTGTTCTGACAACAACAGCTTTAACAACGTCACCTTTTTTTACAACTCCACCTGGTGTTGCATCTTTGACAGTAGCTGTGATGATGTCACCAATATTAGCATATCTTCTTGTAGAACCGCCCATTACTCTAATACAAAGTATCTCTTTAGCACCTGTATTATCAGCAACTTTGAGTCTGGTTTCCTGTTGTACCATGCCAATATACCTCCTTTATTATTTTGCTTTTTCGATAATTTCCACAAGTCTCCATCTCTTGTCCTTAGACAGGGGTCTTGTTTCCATAACTTTTACTGTATCTCCGATATTGCAGTCATTGTTCTCGTCGTGAGCTTTAAGCTTATATGTTCTCTTTACAATCTTGTTGTACAAAGGATGCTTAACATGGTCTTCTACAGCAACAACAACAGTCTTCTGCATTTTATTACTTACAACTTTTCCTGTACGTGTTTTTCTAAGATTTCTTTCCACGAGGAATCCTCCTTTCGTAATCTAAATCCATTCCTTGTTGCTATTACTCAGCTGCGTTAGCCTTCTGGGCAATGATTGTCTGGATTCTTGCAATATTCTTTCTTACGTCTTTGATTCTGCTTGTATTATCTAACTGATTGGTTGCATTCTGGAATCTTAAGTTGAAGAGTTCCTTCTTAGCAGCTACCAATTTCTCGTTTAATTCGTCTGTTGAATTAGTTCTTAATTCTTCTAAATAAGTCTTAGTTTTCATTAGAATCACCGCCTTCTAAATCTTCGCGAGAAACAACCTTACATTTACAGGGTAATTTGTGCGTAGCAAGACGTAATGCTTCTCTGGCAACTTCTTCTGAAACTCCTGAGATTTCAAACATTACACGGCCTGGTTTAACTACTGCTACCCAGTACTCAAGTGTTCCTTTACCGGAACCCATACGTGTTTCTGCCGGTTTTGTGGTTACAGGCTTATCCGGGAATATCTTAATCCAAACTTTACCGCCACGCTTGATATAACGTGTCATAGCAATACGTGCTGCCTCAATCTGGTTTGATCTTATCCATGCTGGTTCTAAAGCAACTATACCAAAGTCACCGTTAGTGATCTTATTGCCTCTTGTAGCTTTGCCGGCCATAGATCCACGGAACTGTTTACGATGCTTTACTCTTTTAGGCATTAACATTATTTATCGCTCCCTTCCTTTGTGTCTTTAGTTGGAAGTATTTCGCCTTTGTAGATCCATACTTTAACACCTAACTTACCGTAGGTTGTATCTGCTTCTGCGAAACCGTAATCAATATCTGCTCTTAATGTCTGAAGAGGAATTGTTCCTTCGCTGTAGAACTCTGTACGAGCCATATCAGCTCCACCGAGACGTCCTGATACAGCAGTCTTGATTCCCTTAGCTCCGGACTTCATGCTTCTTGACATAACAGACTTCATAGCTCTTCTGAAAGAAACACGGTTCTCAAGCTGTAAAGCAATGTTCTCAGCTACAAGCTGTGCATCTCTATCCGGTTTCTTGATCTCTTTGATGTCTACGATAAGCTTCTTGTCTGTGTACTTAGCAAGCTCAACTTTGAGTTTCTCAATTTCAGCGCCACCCTTACCGATTACAACACCGGGCTTAGCTGTGTAAATAATAATTTTAACTTTCTCAGATGCTCTCTCAATCTCAATCTTTGAGATTCCTGCGCTATATAATCTATCCTTAAGGAAATTTCTGATATTATAATCTTCTACCAAACAATCTGCGAAGTCAGCTTCTGCATACCATTTGGAATCCCAATCCTTAATAACGCCTACTCTTAAGCCATGAGGATTTACTTTCTGTCCCATCTTGTTCCTCCTTATCTTTCGTTAAGCACGATGGTAATGTGGCTCATTCTCTTCTCGATACGATAAGCTCTTCCCTGTGCTCTGGGTTTAACTCTCTTCATCGTGGGTCCTTTGTTTGCGTAGCACTCCTCGATATAAAGGTTATCCGCATTCATTCCGTTATTATTCTCAGCATTGGCAATTGCTGACTTTAATAATTTCTCTATTACGCTTGATGCATATCTTGGATTGTAAGCAAGGATTCCAAGTGCAGTCTGCACATCTTTTCCTCTGATGGCATCCAATACGAAACAAGCTTTCTGAACTGACACTCTGGCATAAGATAACTTAGCTGAAGGTCTTGTATCTTTTGTATTTTCGTTTCTTTCTCTCTTGATCTGGCTTCTATGTCCCTTTGCCATGAATGAAACCTCCTTTCAATATTGTGGACTAACGTACTTTAGACTTCTTCTCGTCTTTTCCGTGTCCTCTGTATGTTCTTGTGGCAACAAACTCACCGAGCTTGTGTCCTACCATATCTTCCGTAACATATACGGGTACATGCTTTCTTCCGTCATGAACCGCAATAGTATGTCCTACCATCTGCGGGAAGATTGTTGAACGACGTGACCATGTCTTAATAACACTCTTGTCACCTGCTGTGTTCATAGCTTCCACTTTCTTAAGTAAGCTTGTATCCGCAAAAGGTCCTTTTTTAAGTGAACGTCCCATGGTTAAACCTCCTTATTTGATTGCTCTACCGTCTCTTCTTCTTACGATGAGCTTGTTAGATTTCTTGTTCTTCTTTCTGGTCTTCAAGCCAAGTGCAGGCTTACCCCAAGGTGTAGACGGACCGGGACGACCGATACCTGTCTTACCTTCACCACCACCATGTGGATGGTCATTCGGGTTCATAACAGAACCACGAACTGTAGGTCTGATGCCCATGTGACGCTTACGTCCGGCTTTACCAATGTTAATAAGGTTGTGATCACCATTGCCTACAACACCAACTGTTGCACGGCACTCTACGGGAACCATTCTCATTTCGCCTGAGGGAAGTCTGAGTGTTGCATAAGCTCCCTCTTTAGCCATTAACTGAGCTGAGTTTCCTGCTGAACGAACCATCTGTCCGCCCTTGCCCGGGAAAAGCTCAATGTTATGTACAAGTGTACCAACGGGGATAGCTGATAACGGGAGGCAGTTACCGATTCTTACTTCGGCATCTACACCGTTCATAACTGTCATTCCGTCTTTTAATCCTTCCGGAGCAATGATGTATGCCTTCTGTCCGTCAGCATATGCGATTAATGCAATGTTTGCTGTTCTGTTAGGATCATACTCAATACCGATAACTGTTGCCGGTACTCCGTCTTTGTTTCTCTTGAAATCAATAATTCTGTATTTTCTTCTTGATCCGCCACCGCGGTGTCTTACTGTTATCTTACCCTGATTATTACGACCGGAGCGCTTCTGTAATGAAACAAGAAGTGACTTCTCAGGAGTAGCCTTGGTTATCTCAGAAAAATCTGAACCGGTCATATGTCTTCTGGAAGGTGTATATGGGTTATAAGATTTAATTCCCATTTTGTTTCTCCTTTCAATTTCGATTAATTGTTACTGTCCCATATCTAATCATCTTTTCGGGACAAGCGCCTTGCCTTTGCGGCGCTTATTAATTCTTACAGACCTGCGAAGATCTCAATATCTGCACTGTCTTCTGTCAGTGTTACAATTGCCTTCTTGGTCTTAGCTGTCTTTCCGTAGATCATTCCACGTCTCTTCTTCTTACCATCATTGTTCATTGTATGAACTGATAATACTTTAGCTCCGGAGAACATCTTCTCAACAGCTTCTTTAATCATAGTTTTGTTTGCTTCCGGATGTACAAGGAATGTATACTTCTTCTCACCCATAAGGTTCATGCTCTTTTCTGTAACAACCGGTTTGAGGATTACGTCATAGTACTGAATACTTGCCATTATGCATACACCTCCTCGATTTTAGCAACAACATCCTTGGATAATACAAGAGTGTTGTATTTCATAATGTCATATACATTAATTGTGTTAGCTCCTGCTGTCTTAACTCCCGGAATGTTTCTTGCTGAAAGCATTACGTTAGTGTTTCCTTCTTCAAGAACAACAAGTGCCTTGTCAACTTTGAGGTTGTTTAATACCTCTGCAAATTTCTTTGTCTTGATCTCATCCATCTTAAGGTCTTCAACAACAAAGATCTTGTTGTCTGCAACTCTTGATGATAATGCTGAAAGAAGAGCAGCCCTCTTCTCTTTTTTGTTCATCTTCTGAGAATAATCTCTCGGTGTTGGAGCAAATACAACTCCGCCGCCTTTCCACTGTGGAGCTCTGATAGAACCCTGTCTAGCATGTCCTGTTCCTTTCTGTCTCCAAGGCTTTCTTCCACCTCCGCTTACTTCGGAACGGGTTCTGGCCTTCTGTGTTCCCTGGCGTTTATTAGCAAGCTGTGCAACTACTGCCTTATGAACGAGGTGCTCATTGATCTCTACACCGAACACAGCGTCATTAAGCTCGATTTTGCCAACTTCTTTTCCTTCCATATTATATACAGATACATTAGCCATCTGTGTCATCCTCCTTTCCTACGTCAATTATTTCTTCTTAACTGTCTCTTTTACCGTAATAAGTGCTTTCTTCGGTCCCGGTACGGCACCCTTAACTAAAAGCAGGTTGTTTTCTATATCAACTCTTACTACTTCCAGGTTCTGAACAGTAACTTTCTTGCTTCCCATGTGTCCCGGCATCTTCTTTCCTTTGAATACCTTACTTGGGCTTGAACAAGCACCGTTGGATCCTGCATGACGATGGAACTTAGAACCATGAGCCATAGGTCCTCTGGACTGTCCGTGTCTCTTGATAGCACCCTGGAATCCTTTACCTTTTGAGATTGCAGTCACGTCTACTTTATCATTAGCCTCAAAAATGTCAGCCTTAATCTCGTCTCCGAGTTTGTAATCGGCAACATTCTCAAATAAAAATTCCTTTACATATCTCTTTCCTGATACTCCGGCCTTATCGAAATGTCCTTTTTCAGCCTTGGTAACACCATGTCTGTGGGCAATTTCTTTCTTTCCTGATGCATCCTTGTTGATAACTTTTTCTTTCTTGTCAACGAAGCCTACCTGTACCGCTTCATATCCGTCGTTCTCAAGTGTCTTAATCTGGGTAACGAATACAGGACCTGCCTGAAGTACAGTTACGGGAGTTAACTCTCCGTCTTCGCTGAATACCTGTGTCATTCCGACCTTAGTAGCTAAAATTGCTTTCTTCATAAAAAATTTCCTCCTGTTTTTGAGAGCCTCGCATTTAAGTTTACGCTGCGCGTAAAAGCTCGGCCTACGTAGTACAATTTTTCTGCGAAAACTTGCACCACCTTATCTACAGCGGATTACCCTTTACGAGCAATCATCCTAGAAATAGGAGCTGTGATTAATTATTTCTGCTTCATCTTGATATCAATGTATACACCTGCAGGCATCTCCAGTCTGGATAATGCATCAACTGTCTTCTGGGTAGGTGTGATGATATCAATCAGTCTCTTATGAGTTCTCTGCTCAAACTGCTCACGTGAATCCTTGTACTTATGAACAGCTCTAAGGATGGTTACAACTTCCTTCTTAGTAGGAAGGGGTACCGGTCCGCTTACCTGAGATCCGTTCTTCTTAACAGTTTCAATGATTTTCTTGGCAGATGCGTCGATCAGCTGATGATCGTAAGCTTTTAATGTGATTCTCATAACCTGATTTGCCATAAAAAAAAGTCGCCTCCTTTTCGCACTAATTAAATTCAGTACGACAAGCGGTGACTGTACACTCTTCCGTGTGTATCACATGCTACAACGCAGTAATCACACGTTGTTTCTGCCCTTGGCAGACTGTATTTGTACAGTGACTTGTCGCCAGTTTCCTAACTTGACATTCGCTCCACGGAAAACCTGCCACTTAAAGGGCAGCAACCTCGCGCTTCATAGCTATCAATGTCACAGCAAACATCATTATAAACTAATATTTCACAAAAATCAAGCATTATTTTTGTTGATTTTTTTGTTCGGATTTATGCCTGTCCTTTATACAATAATCCGGCAGCAACCAGGGATGCCATCTTCTCTCCCTTTAATATCTCCAGAAGCTCTAACGCAAATTCCATAGCTGTGGCAGGCCCCATGCTGGTGGTAATATTGCCGTCCGTTATGGTTCTTCTGTCTGATGAAGGAGCTATGCGTCCCTTTAACTCCGCCTCTAGACCGGGATCCGGATAGCATACACTTACAATTCCCTTTAATAATCCTATTCTTCCGAGAACGGTGGGTGCAGCGCAGATTGCAGCTATCTTTACGCCCCTTTCATTCGCCTGAATAAGAGCATCTAAAAGTGGCTTGCAAGCCGCCATATTATCGCGTCCTTTGCCTCCTCCCGGTAGAATTATCATTTCTGTTTCTTCTATATTAAGACTACTGCTTATAACCTCGTCGGCTTCAACACATATACCATGAGCTCCGCAAACTTTTTTATCCTTCATGACAGATAATGTGGTGACATCCACACCGCCGCGTCGAAGTATATCAACTACCGTTAAAGCCTCAACTTCTTCAAATCCGTCTGCCAAGATTACATATACTTTTCCCATTTGAATACCTCCAATTCCTTGTCTCTTACATTCTTTATGCGACGCTTCAACCACAATTATAACAAGATTTTACTTTTGCCGCAACATTTGCCTGTGTTATACTACTGTTAAATTCATAATTTTTTGAGAGGACTGATAATATGGAAATCGAGCGCAAATTCCTGGTGGGGGAGATACCCTACGAGTTAAACAGATTGAGCTTTCACGAGATAGAACAAGCTTACCTTAACATTGACCCGGTGGTAAGGGTGCGTAAACAGGATGAGGAATTCTATATGACTTACAAAGGAAGAGGAATGATGGAAAGGGAAGAATACAATCTTCCTCTTAATAAGGAAGCTTATCTTCATCTAAAAGAGAAAGCCGACGGTCATGTGATTACCAAGAAGAGGTATCTTATCCCCATCGAGAACAACCTGACAATCGAACTGGATGTGTTCGAGGGCGAACTGTCTCCCCTTATTATTGCAGAAGTGGAATTCTCCTCAAAAGAAGAAGCCGAAAGCTTTACGCCTCCGGCTTGGTTTAAACGTGATGTTACATTTGATAAAGAGTTTCATAACGCTCGCCTAAGCAGACTGGGCTTGCCGCCTCTGCCATAAGACTATCGTCTGAATCTGTCGCTGCAATCAAATCTGTCGTATGTGGCAAGACAGTTCTTAAGTTCGCGAATCCTATCGCTAAGTTCACCGTCTTTAATTACCACATCGATGGATGCAGCCATATCATCTACAAGCTTGTCAGTCATGTCAAGCTCCATTCGTCTTAATATCTGAAGCTTCTCATCATATGATCTTGTATCTAAGAATTCCAAGAGCATGGGATTTACTTCATTTAAATTCTCTTCCATAATAATGCCTTCCTTAGTTCCCCAATTACTGTGACTTCTTTAAGTCAGCCCTGCATATGTCAAGATATGACTTAACCATGGCAATACAGGTTTCATAACTCATTGACTCAGTATTAAGACACATGTCGTAATTGGAAGCATCGTTCCACTTACGTCCCGTGTAATACTCGTAATACGAAGCACGTTCTTTGTCGGTTTTCTGAATCTTCTTTATAATCTCTGACTCGCTCATACCATACAACTCTTTGGTTCTCTGGATGCAGCAATCCATAGGAGCATAAAAGAACAGTTTAATTACGTTATCATAGTCCTTCAGAATATAGTCCGCACATCTTCCTATAATAATGCAAGATGTGGTCTCTGCCAGTTGTTTAATCACCTTGGCCTGATAATTAAACAGATTCTCCGGCGAAGTAAAATCAGACTTGTTGGGAGATATAATCTTACCGCTGTATACTCCCTTAACAATACGAAAGATGCTGTGACCCGGAAGCTTCTCGTCCGACTCCCCGAATAAAGATTCGCTGATTCCGCTTTCTTCAGAAGCCTTCTTTAATAATTCCATGTCATAACAATCAATCCCCAATTCTTCCGCCAGCAGCTTGCCCATTGTTCTGCCGCCGCTTCCGTAGCTTCTTCCGATAGTAATAACATAATTATCCATTCAGACTCACCTACTCTCCCAAATATGCCTTCTTGACCGTCTCGTTATTCATCAGTTCTTTGGCATCGCCCTCAAGGACGATATTGCCTGTCTCAAGAACATAAGCTCTGTCGGCTATGCTTAAAGCTTTCTTAGCGTTCTGTTCAACAAGAAGAACCGTTGTTCCGCTTGAAGATATCTCTTCGATAATCTTAAAGATCTCTTCAACAAATATCGGAGAAAGTCCCATAGAAGGCTCATCCATAAGTACAATCTTCGGTCTGGACATTAAAGCACGTCCCATGGCAAGCATCTGCTGCTCACCTCCGGATAATGTACCGGCTAACTGTGTCTTTCTCTCTTCAAGACGTGGGAACTTGCTATACACCATTGCCAGAGATTCTTCTATCTCATCCTTATCGGTTCTTGTGTATGCTCCCATCTTTAGATTATCATAAACTGACAATTGTGAAAAGACTCGTCTTCCTTCCGGAACATGAGCCATACCCATAGATACAATCTTGTGGGCAGGAATCTTGGTAATATCTTTTCCATCAAAGGTAATGCTACCGGCCTTTGCCGAAAGAAGGCCCGTAATAGTATGAAGGGTCGTGGTCTTACCTGCACCATTGGCGCCGATAAGGGCAATTACTTCTCCTTCATTTACATCGAATGATATACCTTTAATGGCCTTAATAACACCGTAGTAAACTTCTATATCTCTAATTTCAAGTAAAGCCATTATTATCCTCCTAATCTCCCAAGTATGCCTTGATAACTTCCGGATTGTTCAGCACCTCATTGGTACCGCCTTGGCAAAGTACCTGACCGAAGTTAAGTACCGTAAGCCTCTCGCAGATTCCGGATACAAGTTTCATATCATGCTCAATAAGTAAAATGGTCATGTCAAATTCGTCCCGAACGAATCTGATAGTATCCATTAATTCTTTGGTTTCATTAGGATTCATACCGGCTGCCGGTTCATCGAGGAGTAAGAGCTTGGGGGATGTGGCAAGGGCTCTTGCCATCTCTAACTTTCTCTGCTTACCGTAGGGAAGGTTAGATGCCAAATAATCCTTCTCTTCCTCCAAACCGAATACTTTAAGGAGTCTTAAGGCCTTCTCATCCATCAACTTCTCGCTTTTGAAGTACTTGGGAAGTCTGAAGATTCCCGTTGCTGTTGAATAAGTAATCTCATTATGCAAACCGGTCTTAACGTTATCAAGAACGCTAAGTTCTTTAAAAAGTCTTATATTCTGGAAGGTTCTTGCGATACCCGCCTTGTTAATCTCTATTGTATTCTTGCCTGTAATATTCTCTCCGTCTAATGTTATGATACCGTCGGTGGGTTTATATACTCCGGTCATAAGGTTGAAGACCGTTGTCTTACCGGCACCGTTAGGTCCGATAAGTCCGTACAACTCGCCCTTTTCAATAGTAAGGTTGAAGTTGTCTACCGCACGAAGACCTCCGAAGGAGATTCCCAGGTTCTTAATATCAAGTAGCGCCATAACCTAAACCTCCTCCTTTTTCTTGTGTAAAATCTTCTTAAGTCTGCTTCTTTCTCTAAAGGCAATTCCTGCAGGTGAAGAGTTAAAGAGCATAAGTACAATAAGAAGAATTGCATACATAAGCATACGATAATCGTTCAATGCACGTAAAAGCTCCGGCAAGAGGGTTAATATAACCGCCGCAATAATGGATCCTCTTACATTACCGATACCGCCAAGTACTACGAATACCAGAATCATAATGGACATATTGTATCCGAAATTCTTGGATGTAGCCGCAAGAGTTGAAAGGTTGTGTGAATAAAGGGCTCCCGCCACACCTGCCAACATGGCTGATATAGAGAATGCCAACATCTTATATTTGGTAATATCAATACCGATGGACTCTGCAGCTATATAATTGTCACGGATAGCCATGATAGCTCTTCCGGAACGTGAATTAATAAGGTTCAATACTACAATCAGGGTAATAATAAGAAGAATGATTCCTATTGTAAAGTTGGAACTGTGAGGAGTTCCTGTAATACCCGTCGCTCCGTTAATAATAATCTTACCGTCCTTTTCCATATTAAGGTCGGAAGCTTTTGTCATACAAAAATGCAATCCCTTAGAATCAACTCCTAAGTAGATTACGTTCATAATATTCTTAATAATCTCTCCGAATGCAAGGGTTACAATAGCAAGATAATCACCCTTCAAACGAAGAACCGGGATACCTATGAGGATTCCCATAATTCCTGCACAGATTGCAGCAAGAATAATTGCAATAATAAATCTAAGCAGGTCATTCTCAATTGTTGTGGCATTCATCTTGGAAAATGCCGCGGAAACAAATGCACCGATGCACATAAATCCGGCATGGCCAAGACTTAACTCTCCCAGAATACCAACCGTAAGGTTAAGGGATACTGCCAAAATAGAATAAGCACAAAGGGGAACTAAAAGTCCCTGTATAAGGTTACTTATGCCGCCTCCGTTAACCAGAGCCTGCATTACTACATATGCAACAATAACCATACCGTAAGTGATGATGTTGCTTTTGGTCGTTTTTTTCATATTCTTAAGCATGTCCATCACCTACACTTTCTCACTGATCTTCTTACCCATAATACCTGTAGGCTTAACAAGAAGCACCACAATAAGTACAGCAAATACTATAGCATCTGCCAACTGGGAAGAAATATATGCTTTACCGAGAATTTCGATAATACCCAATAATAATCCACCAATCATGGCTCCGGGAATAGATCCTATTCCACCGAATACAGCAGCGGTGAAAGCCTTGATACCGGGCATTGAACCCGTATAAGGTGTAAGAGTCGGATAAGCCGAGCAAAGGAGAACACCTGCGATAGCCGCAAGAGCTGAACCGATGGCAAAAGTCAGGGAGATAGTTCCGTTAACATTAATACCCATAAGCTGAGCAGCGCCCCGATCCTCGGATACAGCCTTCATAGCGCATCCCGCCTTGGTCTTGTTAACAAACAAGGTCAAAGCAATCATAATAATAACTCCTGCTATAATAGCCACTATGGAAACACCCGTAATAACCAGCTGTCCATCTGCCAAAACAAGTGGCGGGAAAGGAACGACTGACTGGAATGATTTCGGGTTAGCACCAAATACAAGCAGTGCAATATTCTGGAGAAGGTAGCTGACACCGATCGCCGTTATAAGAACAGCAAGCGGAGTCGCATTACGTAGCGGACTATAAGCCACTTTTTCAATTGTCATTCCAAGGATTGTACATATTACCATTGCGATGACGACGCCGATAATAGTAGGAAATCCCATTGTACTGACGGTAATAAATACCACATAACTTCCTATCATTATTACATCGCCGTGGGCGAAATTAAGCATCTTGGCAATTCCATATACCATGGTATATCCCAACGCAATAATGGCATAGATACTTCCCAAGCTTATACCGTTAATCAGGTGGGCTATAAAATCCATACTAACACTCCTTCTAGATTCTCTTCTTTATTAATATATATGTTTACACAATTAAAGATTATATCATTATATATCTTGATTTTCAATCGCGTTAAAAGGGGGCCACTAAATCTGCGGTCCCCTTTGACACTCAAAATACTATGCGCTTAAAGCAAATTAGTCCATAGCGGTGTAAGCACCGTTCTTGATTACCATTGCCTTAGGCTCTTTGTTTACAGCACCGTCTTTTGTCCACTTCATTGCTGTTCCTGTAAGTCCGTCAAATGAAATCTGTGTGATAGCATCCTTCATAAGGTTGCAGATTTCCTCTGTCTTCATTGTGCTCTTAACTCCACCTTTTTCCATAGCGGCTTTGATGATATAGATTGCATCGTAAGCATCTGCAGCGAACTGGATAGGTGTAGCATTGTAAGCCTTCTTGTAAGCTTCTACGAATTTCTGTGTCTTCTCATCCTTAGCGTCAGCTACGAAAGGTGTAAGAAGAACAACGTTTTCTGCAAGTTTCTTGTCGAAGTTCTCAACTCCGAGGATACCGTCCATTCCGTCTACTCCGAAGAATGTAGGAGCATACTTCATTGAATCAGCCTGCTTTAATACAACAGCTGCAACTTCATAATAGAAAGGACAGAATACAAGGTCAGCACCTGCTGATTTAAACTTGTTAAGCTGAGCTGAGAAGTCTGTCTTAGACTCATCTGTGAAAGCTTCCTCAGCAACAACTGTGTATGTTGTCTGGTTCTTTGACTCTTCCATGAATTTCTCATAGATACCCTTTGAGTAAACGTCTGAAGAGTTGTAAAGAACAGCAACCTTGGTTCCTAATTTATGCTCTCCAATATATTTAGCGGATGCAATACCCTGGTTAGGATCTGTAAAGCATACCTGGAATACATTGTCTTTGGCGATTACGTCCTGTGAAGATGCAGAAGGTGTTAACTGGAACATCTTATCAGCTGCAGTCTTCTCTGTAACTGCTACACAGGGATTGGTAGTAACAGTTCCCATAAGGATCTGCATACCCCAGTCTTTCAAAGTATTATATGCATTAACGGACTTCTCCGGATCATGCTCATCATCTTCAAATTTGAATTCAATCTTAACGCCGTTAATTCCGCCTGCTGCATTAATCTCGTCAACTGCAAGCTGAGCACCGTTTTTAACAGCCTCACCATAGAGAGCTGCTGCTCCGGTTACAGGTCCGATACTTCCAATCTTAATTGTGTCTCCTCCGGCAGCTCCCGATGCTGCAGATGAAGCACTTCCACCGCTGTTGCCGCATCCTGCGATTGCAGTAACTGCAACAAGTGTTGCCATTAAAAGGCTAACAATCTTTCTTCTCATGTTTTTTCCTCCTTATCTGTGAACACATATCAATTCTTGATGTATTATGTTCAATTTATTGCAATACTACTATTCTTGATAAAATATGTCAAGAATCTGGGTAAAAGCTGTTAAAAAATATCAAGTTTTTGCCTTTAAAGAGCTAAAGTGCCGGATGATATGTTAAAAAAAGTCAATTATATTGCCCTCTGAGCCCCTTTATTTCCTATATTTGCAAAGACCATAATAATATTACTCTTACTCATCTTTTTTAAAGAACCTGCCTAAGAAGGTCCCCTTAATATCCACATCTTCTTTTATCTCCGGCTTCTCCGAGCCTTCCTGCCACTTAAAGTACTCACCGTCTAAGTCGAAATCGCTCGCTTTGTACACACCATCCTTTTCCGGCGGCATATCCTCCGAAGATATTTCTTCTCCTTCCACAGAAGATTTCTTGAAGGCGGGATGGCTGGTGTTCACATTAATAACCACATCCGAGCTGCCCTTGTCTCTTTCTTTGACCGGTTCGACAGCGGGCGCTTTATCACTCACCTTGTTATAACGCTCTTTTTCTTTTTCACGGCGTTTCTTCTCATCCACTATTATATTAAGATATTCATTACCGGAAGATAAATCTGCAAGCTGCATATGAAGCTCATCTCTGTTCTTACCAATAAGCTCAATCTGACTATCCATCTTTCCGAATATCTTATTGTATTCTTTATTCATTGCAGCTCTGGTCTTATTCATAACGTCACGAAGCTCGTTAAGAGCATCGTCTGTATAGATAAGTGCTGCAGCGTAAATCTCCTCCGCACTCTTTGATGCATCGTCGATAATCTTTTGCGCATCTTTCTGAACCCTGTTAATGGCTTTCTCCTTGCTAAGCTCGTTAACCTCATAAGTCTCCATTACTTCCATAACGGCATAATTGAGTTTTTCCAATTCCTTAAATATCTTCTTTTTATCCACAATAACTTCTGTCTCAGATCCGTTATAGCTCTCACTGTTGGACAGAAGGATATGTATGGCTCGAAGAATCTTTTCTATATTATCAGGCATGAGTTTCTTCCCCCATTATATCTTAGATTTGATGGTTTTGACGGCTTCGTCAAGTTGCGCGTCTCCTTGTGCAGACTTCTCCACCGTTACATCCGGCTCAATACCTTTTTCGTGGATATCCGCCCCGGAGGGAGTAAAATACTTGGCAATGGTAAGCTTTACCGCAGTACCGTCAGACAATGTATAAGTATTCTGCACAATACCCTTGCCGTAGCTTTTAACACCCATAATTGTCGCAGCTTTATAATCCTTCATTGCTCCTGCAAATATCTCCGCCGCACTGGCAGAAGATTCGTTAATAAGCACCACGCAGGGTATGTTAAGCTTTGCGGATTCTCCGGATTTGTAGGCCGTCTTCTTGCCGTCTTTAGACTGCATAACCAATACATTACCCTCCGGCAGAAGGTAATCAAGCATCTGTAAAGTCGGATTAACCAGTCCGCCGGGATTGCCCCTAAGATCAAGGATGAGGCCCTTCATTCCCTGTTGCTCCAAAGACTCGTAAGTCTCCTTGAACATGGTATCCGTCTTTAAGTTAAAGGACTTAATAGCGATATAACCTATATTGCCCTCTTTCATCTCACCTTCAACCACAGGTGTCACGATTTTCTCAATAGGAATATCAACTGTAAATGTCTCCGATGTGGAGGGTCTGAATATCTCAAATTTTGCAGAATCCTCCGGGCAATTCCTTATATCCGAAGCTACTTGCAAATACTTGGCCGATTCATATTTTGTTCCGTTAATGCTTACTATATGGTCCTTGGCCTTAAGACCCGCCCTGTCAGCAGGGCAGCCCTTATATACCGATTGAATAACTATATTGCCGTCATTCTCGGCAGAAAAGGTAATACCTATGCCGCGATACTCTCCGTTATAGCCCTGGTTGACGCTTTCGTTCTCTTCCTTGGTATAGTATGCTGCATATTTATCTCCAAGGCCCGATATCAAACCCTTGTATAAGTATGTCTCAAGCTTTGAACTGTCCACATCATATAAAGTATTGTTATCAATAATGCTCTCTATCTCTGAGATCTTGGCTCCTACCCCGATCTCATTAATGTTGACGCTCCCATTACCCGGTCCGTACTTTACCACATTCATAATCTTAAGTACTCCAAGCGCCAAAACGCATAAACCGATAACCGAAAGAGCTCCGGTTATCAGTCCTTTAAAAAACGATTTATCTTTCATAATACTACCTACTTGTTAAGATGCTTGCGAACAGTAAAGAAGCTTCCCAAAAATCCTATGCCCACACCCAAGGCAAGGGCAACAGGAAGAAGGATTCTATATACCTCGCCCACAGTCATAAACGAGAGCAACTGCTCCAAAATGCTGAATCTTCCTAAGATATAGGAAACCACCCCGTTGTATACGAAGTAGAAAATTATAAGCGGAATAATAGCTCCGATAAGTCCAATCATTATACCTTCTACTATAAAGGGCGCACGAACGAAGGCATCAGTCGCTCCGATAAGTTTCATAATGTATATCTCTTCCTGTCGTACGGAGATACCGATGGTAACAGTATTACTTATAAGGAAGATAGCTACCCCCAAAAGGATAACTATAATAGCAATAGATATGTATCCCAATAATTTATTGAAATCTGACAGGGTCTTAGCCGCAACCTCCGACTGTTTAACTTCTCTTACACCCTCTACGGAATTCAGATAGGTAACCAAGGCCCCCTGCATGGAGATATCGTTTAAGTATACCTCGTAGTTGGCTGAATCCGCCAAAGGATTGTCCTCAAGAAATGCCTCTGCCAGCTCTTTATCTTCGTCCCCAAAGTAATCATGAATGAAAGACGCTAATGCCTCTTCAGCAGATACGAATTTAACCTCTGAAACCTCTACTCTCTTCTTAATTATGTCTCCGATTTCATTGATACGTTGCTCCGATATTCCCTCATCAAAGAAAACGGTAACCGCCACACTTGACTCCGCCTCTTTAACCATATTGCTGAAATTCACAAGCACGGAGAAGAACACACTGAACATAAAGATACATGCAGCCATGGTAATAATGGATGCAAAGGAAAACTTCTTGTTACGGGTTATATTCTTCATACCCTGCTTCAATGAATATGAAAATGTACTAAGCCTCATCTATATAACCACCTTGTGCAATGTCTTTAATTATAACGCCCTTTTTCATAACAATTACTCTCTTTCTCATGGCGTTAACAATCTCAAGATTATGGGTAACAACCAAAACAGTGGTACCCCTCTCGTTGGCTTCCTCCAAAAGTCTCATAATCTCCCAGGAATTCTTGGCGTCAAGGTTACCTGTAGGCTCATCCGCAAGCAAAATCTTAGGCTTGTTAATAAGAGCTCTTGCAATGGCAACACGCTGCTGCTCTCCACCGGAAAGCTGATCGGGAAATGATCTGTATTTCTCCGCAAGACCTACCATTGACAGCATAGCAGGAACCTGGCGTTTAATGGTCTTGCCCGGAACCTCAATAACCTTCTGGGCAAAAGCGATATTCTCATATACATTCCTATCCGGCAAAAGTCTGAAATCCTGGAACACAACCCCGATATCACGTCTGAAAGCCGGAATCTGACGATGACGAACCCTTGATAGAGTACGATCGCCTATAATAATCTCACCCTTTGTGGGATTCTCTTCTTTTAATAGAAGCTTAATAAGCGATGATTTGCCGGAGCCGCTGGCTCCAACCACAAACACAAACTCGCCTTTATCTATATGAAGATTAATATTGCTAAGTGCCGGTGCGCCGGGTATATAAGACATACTGACATCTGTAAGCGTTATCATAAAGCGCCTCCTAAATTAATTAATAATCAAGAGTCTCCATATACTTCATATACTTCACAACCATTAATGCAATCTTGAAAGTGATAGCATCCTCAAACACTCGCAGGTCAAGGCCGGTGCTCTTTTGGAGCTTATCAAGTCTGTATACCAAAGTGTTCCTGTGAATATATAACTGTCTTGAAGTCTCTGAAACGTTCAGGCTGTTCTCGAAGAACTTGTTGATGGTGATAATGGTCTCCTCATCAAACTCGTCAGGAGATTTGCCTTCGAAAATCTCTTTAATAAACATTTTACAAAGAGGAATGGGGAGCTGATAGATAAGTCTTCCTATTCCCAAAGTGTTGTAAGCAATAATCTCTCTGTCCTCAAAGAATATCTTACCTACATCAAGGGCCATTCTGGCTTCCTTATATGACTTGGACACTTCCTTAATTTCATTAACAATGGTTCCGTAAGCTATGTTAGCCGCAATATCACTGCCGGCATTGATAGCTTTAAGGATGGAAGCCGCAGTCTTATTCACAATATCGTAGCCCTCGTCAGGCTCTAATGCCTTAACAACTATAATATTCTTCTCATCTACAGCTGTGATAAAGTCCTTACTCTTAGAACCGAAAAGTCCCTTTATCTTGTCAATATCGTTACCTTCTTTATCCCTGTTGGTCTCAACGATATATACTACCCTTCTAATATCAGTCTCAATATGAAGCTTCTTAGCTCTGTTGTAAATATCAACGAGCAGAAGGTTATCAAGCAAAAGATTCTTGATAAAATTGTCCTTATCAAACCTCTCCTTGTAGGCTACAATCAGATTCTGAATCTGAAAAGTGGCCACACGGCCTACCATATATACTTCTTCGCTGCTTCCCTCTGCAAGAAGAACGTACTCTAAGCGGCGATCGTCAAATACCTTAAAGAATTGACAATTACCAACGGTCTGGCTCTCTGCTGCCGAATCAATAAAAGGAATGGCCGATGATACATACTTGTCCGTATCAGAAAATGTAGTTGCCAAAACCTGGCCATCCGTATCAACAATGCAAAGCTCTATTCTTGTAATAGATTTCAGTCCGTCTAAGGTACTCTGCAGTATCTGGTTGGATATCATAAACTTTTCACTCCTTAAATTGTAAAAGAATTCTCCCCGCAAGGATTCATGGTAAAGTTATACAAAGAGACTACCTCTTTTCTCACCAAATTGCTAAATCCTCCTTGTCTATTTTAATACATTTACACAATGAATGAAAGGATTTTTTAGATATTTTTCCCGATAACCGCACATTTGCTTCCATAAAATGGAAAAAGGACAATGCAAATTGTCCTTAATCTCTTATTCATTATTCTTATTCACTTTGCGATTGATGATTCTCTTAAAGACCCTGCGTTTTAAGCCCGCAAAAACACCCTTGGTATTACGGGTAGCCTCAGGCTCATCCCCAAGTCCGAAGAAGACCTCTATAGAGAGCATGGATTTGAACTCTCGTAAAAACTCTTCGTTAAGAGTAACATCAAGTAAGGAAATAACTCCACCGACATTCTTGGAATTAATGTCGTTAGCGATGGTCTCCCAGTTAAAGTTCTCCGCTGAAGGGTCAGCTACAAAGACGCCCACCACATTCAAATCTATACCTTCATTCCTAACATAGTCGTGGAACTTTGCCCCATCCTCTTCGGATGCAGCCAGGATACAGACGCTTTTTTTGTTATCCCTGATTCTCTTCAGGAAGGCCTTAAGGAAGAATCCTTCTTCCACTTCCTTGATACGACCCTTAAGCTTTTCATCCGCAGCTCGAATAACCTGGACATCGTTAATGACGCTTAAGTCCACATTCTCCAGATAATCTTTGATAGCTTCATTATCAGCCGCCGCGTTGATGGTCTTCAATGAAACCATCTGAACCACATTAACGGTCATATTGTTGAGAAACTTGGAAGCATGCCCGATAGCCCCTCTTAAGCTGTAGCAGTCTAAGCGTACTCCAAGCACCGTTACCTTTTTACTCATAAATCTACCTTTGTCTTCCTAATACTAGGCAAAAGTATAACAAAATAAAGCTGTCATTTCAACTCTGCCTATATGCCCAAATACTGCTCCATATTTTAAAATTTCAAAATTTTCTGTTACAAAATTGTAATTGTTTTATAATATCCAAGCTCGTGGGATTATATTTTAGACAATAATTTTGTCAATCGGGATTTAGTAATTATTTATAAAAAATCTCAATTTGTCCACCTTTTACAAAACGCCTGTTCTGAATTGACGTCCAAAAGTGGTAATTTTCTGTGGATAATGTGAATAACTTCGTGTATAACTCCCATTTTTCAACACTTCTAAATTATGAGTATGAACTTTAAAATCTTATGAATTTTCTGAATTTAAAAATTTGTAATTTTTACATCGTTCTATCCGCACAACCATTCGGCCTATTTTTTCCAAATGATTTTTATATAATAACAATTCCTTTAGCCTAATCTATTATTGTTATATAAGAGTTGTGCGAATAGTTTATGTTCTTGTTTGTGCATCTTGTTATTGGAAATTCAAGGTTGATACCATGGTGTTATGTGCAACAAGCCCAATGTGGCCGTAAAAAATACTTAATGAATATTGCCCATTATACACTGTAAAATATCTGACATTTTACAGTTATAACAAAAAGCGGTATGCTTTCGCATACCGCCTGAAATCAGATTTAAGATAAGATTCTTCTTACAGCGATTGGGCTTCCGATACCTGATACAATGATACCTGTTCTGGAAGTGGACGCATGAACCATCTGGCCGTTGCCAATGTAGATTCCTACGTGACCGCTGTAACACATAATGTCTCCCGGCTGAGCCTCACCTACTGAAACTCCGTATCCGCAACCTCTCTGGGCGCCTGATGAATGGGGAAGACCTACTCCAAAGTTGCTGTATACGCTCATTACGAAACCTGAACAGTCTGTTCCGTTGGTAAGTGAGCTTCCACCGTATACATAAGGATTACCTACGAACTGTAATGCAAAGTTTGCAACTGACGCTCCGGATCCTCCTGTAGGTGCTGTATATGACTGAGATCTTGAACCTGTTGAAGAAGTTCTTGCAGCTGCCCTCTGTCTGGCTGCTGCTGCCTGAGCTGCCGCTTTCTTTCTGGCTTCTTCTTCTGCCTTAAGTCTTGCAGCTTCTTCCTCTCTTGATTCAGCCTGTACGTACTGTGATCTTAATTCAACAAACTCTGTTGAAACATATCCCATCTTGTCTCCTACTACAACTCCAACCCAGCCCGGGATTGACTCATCCTTGACTATAAGGTCTTCGCCTCCGGGTACCAAATCCATGATACCGGACTCTGTAGAAGCCTCTTTTCTAACTCTAAGGGTCTCTGTAGTAACTCGACCGATTCTTGTTCTAACCTGTGCTGCTAATTCCGCGTTGTCTCTTACGACAAATTCGCACTTAACATATCCTGTAACTGATCCTGACTGGATCTTGTACCATCCATTTTCTTCTTCAAGAACATTGGCAGCTGAATTGTTATAAAGCTTACCAAGGATCTCTCCTTCTTCACTTGCTGTGCTTCTGATGTTAACATAATCGTTAACCTGTGCAATAGCCAAATTTGCATATTCAGAAACAGCAGCTGTCTGCTCAATTTCCTTCTCCGATACACTTGTCTCCTCAGCTGCAGCAGCAAAGGTCTGTTGAACCCCTGTTGCATCTCCGAAGGAGAATGATAAACCCGCTACAGGATAATTCTCAGCCGTCTCTGTTGCTAACGGCTTTGCTTCAGTGGCAAATGTCGTTGTTCCCGCAAAAACCATAAGGCCGGTAGCGAGGCAACCAACTGCGCATTTTGCTACTTTCTTATCCATGTCAAACCTCCCAAATAACTCTCAAATAACAAATTTCATTTCATTTATTACGAAATTGTTAACATTTATTACATGGTCATTGTAACAAACTTAACCTCATATGTCAAGTTGTCGGTACTTTTTTAACATTTATTTTATGAATTGATGTACCTTTCCGCCGAGGTTACTGCATTTGCTCCATCAGCTACTGCCGTAACAATTTGACGAAGTTGTTTCTTTCTTACGTCGCCTACCGCAAAGACTCCGGGAACATTGGTCTCGCAGGTTTCATCAGCTATAATATATCCGCTTTCATCAGCTGATACACAATTAATAAAATTATTGGAATTGGGAGTAATACCTACCGCAATAAATACTCCGTTAAGCTCTAAGGTTGCTTCCGTATCCTTCTTGTTATTATAGATGAGTACGTCTTCCACCTTATCTTTTCCCCGAATCTCGCGAACCTGGGTATTCCATAATACTTCCACATTGGGCAGGGCAAGAAGTTTCTCAGCCAACTGCTTAGCTCCCCTGAACTCATCCCTTCTGTGAATTACATATACCTTCTTGCAGGCTCTTGCCAGGAAAATAGCATCCTCAAGTGCCACGTCTCCGCCGCCTACAACAGCAACTATCTTGTCCTTGTAGAAAGCACCGTCACAGGTCGCGCAATATGACACGCCTCTTCCCGACAGAAGTTCTTCTCCCGGAACGCCTAACATTCTGTGGGTTGCTCCCATTGCCAGAATCACGGTGCGGGTCTCATATTCATTCTTGTCCGTAATTACCTTCTTAATATCACCGGATACTTCTATACTTGTTACCTCTTCCGTAACAAATGTCGCTCCGATGGCATCTGCATGCTCTTTAAACTTGGTGGCCAGTTCAAAACCCGATACTCCTTTGAGTCCCGGATAGTTGTCGACTTCATAGGTGTCGTTAATCTGGCCTCCGCTTATATAGTCTTTCTCTATTACCAGTGTGTTAAGTTTTGCTCTTTCTGCATAAATAGCAGCCGAAAGTCCCGCAGGACCCGAACCGATGATGATAATGTCGTAGGTCATACTTAATCCTCCTTCTTCATTATTGAGAGCCACGACAACCTGATACTACCTCAGGCGTATACCTGTCTCTTCAATGGTTATCTTGTTCTCTTTAAGCAATCTTCCCACTGCCCTTTTGTATGCATTCTTGCTAAGATGGGTAACCTTCTTGATATCCTCCGGAGAGGACTTATCATGAAGCCCTAAGAATCCTCCTCTTTCAATAAGAAGATTCACAATCAGATCAACATCGTCTTCCATCTGCTTGTATGCTTTTTTTCTCATGGACAGATCCATCTTACCGTCAGGCAAAAGCTTGGATACCCTGGCTGTAATAATCTGTCCGTAGCTTAATCTTTCGTCATACTCTCTGGGAGGAATCCTGCCGGAATATATCTCATCCACAGCAACATATACGCCGAATCTATCGGAAATATCATAGACGAATCCGGTTACTTTATCATCCTTCTTATAAGGTGATTCCTTCTTCAGATAATCGTATACCTTCATAGTTGTACATAGTCTGTTACTCTTGTCTGTGTAAAGCGCCACCAGTACCTTGTCACCTTTTTTAACTTTGTAAGTCTGTTCTTTAAAAGGAAGAAGGATGTCTCTTTCAAGACCGCAGGAGACGAAGGCTCCGTTACGGCCCACATCCGCAACCTCTAATATAGCGGGTGTTCCCACCGTGATAAGGGGTTCGTTAACCGTACAGATAATTCTGTCTTTGGAATCACGGTATAGGAAAACTTCCAGTTCATCTCCAACCGCAAGGCCTTCCGGCACCTGCTTTACCGGTAAGAGCACCTTGTCTTCCCAAGCCCCTTCTTCTGCCAGATATACTCCGAACTCTACTTTTTTAATACATTTTAAAACTTGTTTCTCGCCTAATCTAAGCACGCCAAATCACCTGTTATTTACTTTCAAACTCAATTATAGCATAATCTGCTCCCTCTTTGTCCGTATACTTCACATAGAAGTAATTGTCCTTTTTAAGAGTAGATACCCATATCTCATCGCCAAGTTTCATGGAAACCTTGTATTCCACCCGAACTCCGGCAACCTTCATATCCTCCGGAATATAGTTACAAGCCAGTTTTACATACTGGGCATTGTTCACATGGATGTTTGTGTCTAACCGATCCCGCATAATGATAAGGGTTCCGGCAGACTCAAAATCCCCTTCTACCCGTATCTTTCTAGGCTTCTCAGGCATATCAAGGGGCTCTTCTATATTGTAGGCTGCCACCTCATCCGCCGTCATAACGGAAGGGAATCCCTTCTCCATATCATAAAGAGCCCATATGGAATTGGCTCTGGCATATACCTTGCCATCCTTCTTTCCCTTTATTACATAATTTCTGTTACCGATAAACTTTACAAACTTATTGGGCCAGGTTTCAACTACAACTTCCTCTCCCAGAATTGGCATCTCCTCTATCTCAATCTGCCATGCATTAATAATCCACGCTCTGTGGTCAGGCTCAAGATAAGAGAATCCCACCCCTACGTCTTCTGCATGAAATGTGGAAGTATCCTGGAAATAATCCACCAAAGAACCCAGGGATAAATGTCCCGTATTATCAGTTTCACTATATCTTATTCTGCTTTCAAAACTATACATTAGAATCTCCTCCGGCTGTTTAAAAAAAGGGCTGATACACAATAGTGCATCAGCCTTTATTACTGGCCCACAAGGATTCGAACCTTGAAATGACGGAGTCAGAGTCCGTTGCCTTACCATTTGGCGATGGGCCATTATTTTTACGACAAAGCCTATTATATATGAATGTCTTTTATAATGCAAGTTTTTTTTACAGTTTTGCTCAAATAATGAGGGTCTTGCCCTCCATCACCGTATAATAGGCGGTTTCGCCCTTCGTAAATGTAGCTTTACCGTTCAGATTCTCAGTAACATTCTTAATGAAGGCCTCTTCATCTTCAAGGGGGATGATGACTCTGCTTACTACGTCGGCTTCATATATGGTGTCTACGGGAATGATTCCCTTCTCGCCAAAGAGGTATTGGAGCTTGCCATAGGAGTTGTAATCACAGGTTATATCATAGATAATACCGAAGATTTTCTCCATCACGGGACTTCCTTCTATTCCCGCCTTAACCGCATCCCGGTAAGCCCGAACCAGGCCACCGGTTCCAAGAAGCACGCCGCCGAAGTATCTTGTTACCACAACAGCCACATTGTGAATGCCGCTTCCCACCAAAGTCTCAAGCATGGGACGCCCTGCCGTACCGGAGGGTTCCCCGTCGTCCGAGCATCTGCTTATCTCGTTATTGTCACCTATAACAAAGGCCGAGCAGTTATGCCTTGCGTCCCAATACTTTTTCTTCATCTCTTCTATAAATGCCGTGGCTTCCTCAACAGTGGAGACAGGGCGGAGGGTTGCTATAAATCGGGACTTTTTCTCGGTAATCTCGCCCCTTCCTTCATCTTGCAAAACCTTTATCTTCTCCGCCATCTTATGCCACTCACTTTCTAGATTTCAAACATATCATCCAAGCATTCATACATTGTCGCCGGTGTCACGGCGTTACGAAGAAGTATTCTTGCAATACGCTCCACCACCGACCTTGTATGAGATATGGGATAGGATGTTATATTCTCAACATCCTCCGACTCCCCGAAAACGTCAGTCCTCTCTTTCACAATCTCAATAGAAAACAGGTCTCTGCATTCAAGCAGATAATACTCAATGGTAAATGTCTCTTCCCTGTCTTCCCCACATTGAATCCTTCCCACAAAGTATCTCTTTTCCATATCCTTACCTATCATTTCCGGATCCTTAGATTGTGCACAAGAAAAGTATACTATGGTTCAGGCCACATATAAAGCATTTTTCATCGACATTTTTCGACAAAAATCGACAAATTTCGACACTTTTTAGTCCTTTTACAAGCCTTTTTCTTTATTTAATAGTAGGCATTTGGTATAATCTATGTTGGTAGTTTATTGTATTTAGGAGGTAATTCATGGATTACGGTAAAGAGAGTATTGCCAAGAAAAAGGATGTCAATATCTCCAAGAAAGCCAGAAAAAAGAAAAGGCGCAATGTAAAGCAACTGAAAGTAGTATTGCTTCTCATTCTCGCCATTATCATAATAGCCTTAGGGCTGGCGCTGGGATTTATCAAGGGACTGATTGATTCCGCTCCCGATGTGTCCACCCTTAACGTGGCACCATCCCAACTTGCCACAATAGTATACGATTCGGAGGGTAACGAAGTTACAAGACTGGTACAGAGCGGTTCTAACAGACAGTACGTTACCATAGACAAGATTCCAGATTGTGTACAGAAGGCATTTATCGCCATTGAGGACGAGCGTTTCTACTCCCATAACGGTGTAGACGTACCCGGTATTATAAGAGCCTTCTTCTCGGGTATCACAAGACTGAATTTTAACGAGGGTGCAAGTACCATCACCCAGCAGCTCATTAAGAACAACGTTCTTACCACATGGACCAGTGAGTCCACCTTTATGGAGCGTATTAAGCGTAAGATTCAGGAACAGTACCTTGCTCTTCAGATTGAGAAGAAACTGTCCAAGGAACAGATCTTAGAGTATTATCTAAACTCTATTAACCTGGGTCAAAACAGTCTGGGCATACAGACTGCCTCAAAGAGATATTTTGATAAAGACGTTTCGGAGCTTACTCTTTCCGAAGCGGCGGTTATTGCGGGTATCACCCAGAACCCCACCAACAATAACCCCGTTACCAATCCCGCCACCAACAAGCAACGTCGGGAGAAGGTACTTAATTACATGTACAAGCAAAACTACATCACCAAAGAGCAGCTTGATGAGGCTTTGGCGGATGATGTATATTCAAGAGTCCTTGCCACCAGCAATATGAGCACATCTCTTTCAACCACATCTTACTTTACGGATGAGCTTATTGAGCAGGTTGCCAAGAGCCTTAAGGAAGAAAAGGGTTATTCGGAGACCCAGGCCTACAATGCAATATACAGCGGCGGTTTACAGATATACTCTACCCAGGATACCAGAATCCAGGCCATAGCCGATGAAGAGGCCAACAAGGACTCCAACTACCCCGCAAGAATAGATTATGACCTGTCATATCGTCTCACCATTAAAAAAGCCGACGGTTCCGTAGTCAGCTACAGTGAGAATGACATGATTAAGTATTTCACCGAGACCAACAAAAACTATTCCACCATATACAAAGACCAAAATGTGGCGGAAGCGGATATAGCCGCCTTTAAGGAACATATCATGGAAGAAGGGGACACCGTCGCAGCCGGAGGAGAAGTAAAGTACTACATTCCCCAACCCCAGACTTCTGTTACCATTATGGATCAGAGCACCGGTGAGGTGAAGGCCTTAGTAGGCGGTCGTGGTGATAAGGTAGGTAACATGACTCTTAATCGTGCCACACACACCACCAGACAGCCGGGTTCCTGCTTCAAGGTTTTGGCAGCTTATGCTCCGGCCCTTGATACTGCAGGACTTACACTGGCATCCGCTATACAGGATGCTCCATATGCTTATTCCAACGGACGACCGGTTCACAACTGGTGGGGAGATTCTTATTACGGATATGTAACCGTAAGAGAGGCCATTACCCAGTCTATGAATATCATAGCGGTTAAGACCATTACGGATATAACACCTCAGCTGGGATTCGAATATTTGCTTAACTTCGGGTTCACCACCCTTATTGACCACAAGACCTTAGCAGACGGTACTGTTATAAGCGATATCGGACAGCCTACAGCCCTTGGCGGTATCTCCATGGGTATTAAGAATATAGAGATTACGGCGGCTTATGCGGCTATTGCCAACCAAGGAGTATATACGGAGCCTATTCTTTTCACTAAGATACTGGATTCCCAGGGCAATGTCTTAATTGAGAAGAAGCCCACCACAAGACGAGTTATTAAGGAGCAGACCGCATACCTTCTTACAAGCGCAATGAAGGATGTTATGACCAGCGGTACGGGTGCATCAGCCAACTTCGGTACTATGCCCGTTGCCGGAAAGACCGGTACCACAACAGACGATTATGATATCTGGCTTTCCGCCTACACCCCCTACTACACATGCTCGGTTTGGGGCGGATATGACGTTAATACTACACTGAGCAACCAGTCCTTCCATATGGTAATCTGGCGTAATATTATGCAGAGAGTCCATGAGGGTATGCCGGCTAAAGACTTTACCCAGCCCTCAGGTATCACCACTGCCACAGTATGTAAGAAGTGCGGCAAGCTGGCGGTTGAAGGCTTATGCGACCATGACCCCAGAGGAAACATGGCCATAACAGAGATATTTGCAGAAGGAACAGTTCCCACGGAACAGTGTTCCTGCCACGTAGAGGTAAAGATATGTACGGAGACCGGCAAAGTTGCCACATCCTACTGTCCTTCCACCACTACCAAGGTATTCCAGACCCTTCCGGACGGAGCATCCACCGGAACAGCTGATGACCAGTATATACTTAGCAAGGAGTTCTTAGAAGAGACCTGTAAAGTTCATTCATACAAGCGACCCACTACAATAATTGAGCCTCCCAGTCAGGAGACTAAGCCATCGGGATCCGGTTCCGGAGGGTCCGGTTCCGGAGGGTCCGGTTCCGGAGGTAACGGCGGTTCGCAGGCACATGGCGGAGGTTGATATGGGATTTGACGACGATTTCTTTGATGATGATGACTTTTTTGATGATGATGACTTCGGCTCAGACACCGAGACTATTATCCCCGAGATAAAGCCGGAATACACCACCGATGATTATAATGATGACATGGCCCTTTTGGCTTCTCCAAAAGCCAACAATATTGAGGTTATGTTGTTATATGACCAGTGCGGAATCAGGGATTCTCTGTCCTCTTGTCTCGCTCTTACGGATTACACCATTATTGATGCTTATGACCTTCAGACAGCCAAAGCTGCCATGGAGGAGCATCCCAGGGTGGGCATAGTAATATCTAACGTGACGGTGGGCGGAGATGATGCCACCAGTATTATGCGTCATCTTATGGCTATCAATCCCGATATCATCGGCATCATTTGTACGGATATAATTGACCAGCTATCCTTTATATCCCTTATTAATCTTGCACCTATATACAAGATACTTACCTTTCCTTTGGATATAGACAAGGAGCTTATCCCTGCCCTATCGGAGTTAGCCACCGTTTCATTAATCAGACGGGCTGACAGGGATGACTTAAATGAACTGATTAGCAGCAAAGAGGCCCTTACTTTAGATGTGGACAAGGCTACTCGCCTTGCCAAGCTTCGATCAGGCCTGCTTCGTAAATCTTTTACGGATATTATACGTACAGAGGAGTTCGCCACAGATGAGCTTTGTTCCTTTACCCCGGAATACATAAGAGCCAAGATTAAGGCCTTTCAGAAGGCCGTTACGGAGAAATACTATCTCACTCTTTCTCCCAAAGACCTGCCTCTTGAAGAATATATGAATCCGGTAATCAGTTCTTTTACAGATGAAAGTGCGGGGAAGAAAGTATCTATGAATATAATTGCCGGAGATTTGGCCGACCTGCCCCTACGGGCTCTTGTTCGCTTCGTTGTATGGCTTCTGCTATATAACATCTCCATCCGCCTTAAGGAATATGTCGTTGATGTTGAGATAGAGCTAAAAGGCTACCACTTAGCATATGTGGACTTGATATTGCACACAAGCAAAACCCAGTGGGATATATTAGGGGACGACCCGATAATGAAAAGCTGCAATGCTGCCACAGATGGAATCGTGGAAGACTTCGTATCTTCCGTTAATCGGGTTGACACCGATGATTCAATTAAATATGTACTTACCATGACTTCATCGGAAGACGAATAAAATAAGCCTCACATTCTGTTTTGAATGTGAGGCTTTATAAGTCTATTATACTTCGAATAATAAATCACCGTAGGAAGGCATAGGCCACATGTCCTTATCTACAATCATCTCTAACTTATCAATGGGACTTCGAAGGGCTTCCATGGCCGGAACAACCTTATCCGCAAAGATAAGAGCCTGTTGCTTGTTATCCCCTTCTATAGCTGCTCCCTCTTCAGTAACATCACACAGCTTTTGCAAAGCAACCTTTGTATCGGACAAAAGATCCGATGTCTCGCTTAAAAGCTCTGTCTGTACACTGACATCCGCATCGCATACGGACTTAACCGTATTAACCGACTGGGCAAGTGCAGTGATATATCTAATAACTGCAGGAATAATCTGCTTGCTTGTTACATCTATCATGGTTCTGGCTTCAATATTAATAGCCTTGGAGTATGCATCGTACTGAATCTCCGCACGGGCTTCTAATTCATTCCTGGTAAATACCCCGAAATCCTCAAACAGCTTGACAGACGTGGGGGATACAAGGGCATCGATACAATCAACCATACGCTTCTTGTTGGGAAGGCCACGTCTTTCGGCCTCCTCCTCCCATTCCTTGGAGTAGCCGTTACCGTTAAATACAATTCTCTGGTGCTCGGTAGCATTCTTCTTGATAAGGTCGTGGACTGCCATATCGAAGTCATCCGCCTTCTCTAAGATATCGCAAGCTTCCTTAAAGGCTTCCGCAACAATAGTGTTAAGCACAATGTTGGGGCTTGCTACAGAATCCGAAGAACCTACCATTCTAAACTCAAACTTGTTGCCGGTAAAGGCAAGAGGTGATGTTCTGTTTCTGTCGGTTGCGTCCTTGGCAAAGTCCGGAATAGTCTTAACTCCCGTCTGAAGAGTACCGCCACCCTTACTGTGGGTAGCTTCTCCGGTGCTGATAAGCTGCCACAAAACATCCTCGAGCTGTTCTCCGAGATATACGGAAACAATAGCGGGAGGTGCCTCGGAAGCTCCCAGTCTGTGATCGTTACCTACACATGCAGCGGACTCACGAAGTAACTCCGCATGCTCATCCACCGCCTTAAGGATACAGGTAAGAACCAATAAGAATTGAATATTCTCATGGGGTGTATAACCCGGGTCTAAAAGATTCTTGCCTTCGTTAGTGGATATGGACCAGTTGTTATGTTTACCGGAACCGTTAACTCCCGCAAAGGGCTTCTCGTGAAGCAGGCATCTAAGCCCATGTCTTTCAGCAACCCTCTTAAGAGTCTCCATAACAAGCTGGTTATTATCTGTACTTATATTGGCCTCTGTGTATACACAGGCCAGTTCGTGCTGAGCCGGTGCCACCTCATTGTGCTGAGTCTTAGCAGGCACCCCCAGCTTCCATAATTCTTCATTAACATCCTTCATGAAGCCTGCGATACGATGTCTGATGGCTCCGAAGTAATGATCCTCAAGTTCCTGACCCTTAGGCGGCATAGCTCCGAATAAAGTCCTGCCTGTGAATATAAGGTCTTTTCTCTTAAGGTACTTGTCCCTGTCGATAAGGAAATACTCCTGCTCTGCTCCTACAGAAACCGTTACTTTCTTGGCTGTTTCGTTGCCGAAGAGTCTGACCAGACGAAGAGCCTGATCATTAATGGCTTGCATGGAACGAAGAAGAGGTGTCTTCTTGTCTAAGGATTCTCCTGTATATGAACAAAAAACGGTAGGAATAAACAAGATGGAACCGGTATCGTCTTCTTTGATAAATGCCGGTGATGTACAATCCCACGCCGTATATCCTCTGGCCTCGAATGTAGCTCGAAGACCACCGGATGGGAATGATGATGCATCAGGTTCACCCTTTACCAGCTCCTTGCCGGAAAACTCCAAAAGCATCTTACCGCCGTGCTGGGGCGATACAAATGCATCATGCTTCTCCGCTGTAACACCTGTAAGGGGCTGGAACCAGTGGGAGTAATGGGTAGCCCCCTTCTCCAATGCCCAGTTCTTCATCTCCTGTGCAACAACGGCAGCCGTCATGGA
This sequence comes from Lachnospiraceae bacterium, assembly GCA_015058015.1. Taxonomy (GTDB): domain Bacteria; phylum Bacillota; class Clostridia; order Lachnospirales; family Lachnospiraceae; genus SIG280. The sequence goes on from SVDM01000007.1 coordinate 85,562, forward strand.
ATCAAGATCCTTACCGTTTTGGATAGTCTCTTGAAGGTCACGGTACACCTGCTTCGGTAAACGTTCTCTCATTACGGAATCGCTAAATACATTCTCTCCGTATTCTAGTGCAACATCAAACATTTCACCCATGTTGTCAATCCTTAACCTTTCTTAGTTATTAGCCTTTTAAGTAGTTCTCCATCTCTGACATGGCAGCTTCCTCATCGGCTCCGCTGACACAAACCGTAACGTCCTCGCCTTTATTAATACCCAAGGTCATCATACCCATGATGCTCTTGGCATTAACCTTCTTGGTCTCTACCTCAAAGTATATGTCGCTCTCGTACTTGCTGGCGATTTGTACGGCAACTGCAACGGATCTTGCCTCCAAGCCGGTAGGAATCTCCACCTTAACTGTCTTCTTAATCATGTCTGCCTCCTAATATTAACCTCGTAGGCCATCGGCGATTTCGCCGATCTTCCTGAGTCTGTGATTAACACCGGATTTGCCCACAGGGGGTTCCAGCATCGCTCCCAATTCCTTCAGGGGTACGTCCGGATTCTCTAACCTCAGCCTTGCTATCTCCGCAAGACTGTCGGAAAGCTTATCAAGGCCCATCTTGCTCTCAATAAGACGGATATCCTCAACCTGCTTCACCGCAGCATTAACAACTTTGTTGAGATTGGCGGTTTCACAATTAACCTTCCGGTTAACCGAATTACGCATATCCTTCAGAATCCTGATATTCTCAAGTTCCATAAGGGCCACATGGGCCTCCATAACATTTAAGATTTCAACAATCTGCGCCGATTCCTTGATGTAGACCACGTAATTGTTCTTACGCATAATAATCTTGGAATCAAGTTCAAATGAATTAATCAAATTCCTTAATGTCTCTGCCTGTGATGATGTATCACAAGCAATCTCAAAGTGATATGACTTCTCGGGATCGCTTATGGACCCTGCTGCCAAAAAAGCCCCTCTTATAAAGGCTCTCTTGCAACATGTCTTTTGAATAAGGAGGCCGTCAACCATATTCCCACAAAGGATATCTCTGCCCTCCTCATCAACCACCTTAAGGCTTTGCAAGACCTCATCCACCTTGTCTTCTTCCTCAACGGAAAGCATGTAAATATTGCTTTTGCGCGGATATTCGGTCCTTCTTGTTGAAATATCAGTATTTATATTAAATGTTTTCTTGAGCAATGTAAAGAATTTTTTCGCAACGGCGACATTTTCAGTATGAATCTCAATGCTCTTCGAACCGCCTGTTTCCACCACTTTCCCCGACAGGGAAATAGCCGCTGCCAACTCTGCTATGCGGCAATGCCTGGCGGTGGGAATCTGCCTGGACAACTCTTCTTTTACGTTGGCGGAAAATGACATGGCACATCACCTATTTCTTGCGCAGAGCATCCTTTTCAATATCTCTGTGCTCAATCTTAATTCCGTACTGGTCGTTGTCTTTCAACCTGTTGTACAGTTCGTTGGCAAGGGTAACGGATCTGTGCTTGCCGCCGGTACAACCGATACTTATAACCAGCTGATTCTTTCCTTCGTCAATGTAGTTGGGAATAAGGAACTTCAGCATCTCCACCAGCTTCTCAATGAAGTCTTTGGCCACATCATAGCTCATGCAGAAATCCTGAACCGGCTTGTCATTACCGTTAAGTCCCTTTAATTCATCCACGTAATAGGGATTGGGAATAAAACGAACGTCAAATACCAGATCCGAGTCGGTGGGAATACCATATTTAAAGCCGAAGGATAAGATGGTGATAAAGAGGCTTTTGAACTCTCTGTTATTCACAAAGATGTTCTCCAACTCCTGCTTTAGCTCCCTTGTAAGAAGCTGGGATGTATCAAGGATGTAATCCGCGTGTTTTTTCAGGAAATCAAGTTCTTCTCTCTCCTGAGCGATTCCCTGTTCCACCCTCTCACCACCTGTCAGAGGATGGGCACGTCTTGTTTCTTTGTATCTTTTAATAAGAACTTCATCCGATGCGTCAAGATACATAATCTCATAGGGGAAGTTCTTGCTTCTTAACTCTTCAAAAACACTGGCAAGTTCTTTAAGACCCTGGCCGCTTCGAATGTCCACACCCAAAGCCACCTTATCTATCTCATTATTACCTGTGGTATTGCCCACTGTAAGCTCTGCGAACTTGCTGATAAGAGGAATAGGTATGTTGTCCGCACAAAAATATCCCATGTCCTCAAGCATCTTCAATGCAGTACTTTTTCCGGCTCCGGACATTCCCGTAAGTATTACAAACCTCATTACAACTCCTCCTTCTCTTAAAACTTACCAATCATCTTTATCTCCGGTTCAAGAGTGACACCGTCGTGCTCATAAACCTTGTTCTTAACATCTTCTATCAGATCAAGGACATCCCTTGCCGTGGCATTGCCCTTATTAATTACGAAACCACAGTGTTTCTCGGAAACCTGGGCATCACCCACACAGTATCCTCTTAGTCCTGCATCCATTATAAGCTTACCGGCAAAATATCCTTCCGGTCTCTTAAAGGTGCTGCCTGCACTGGGATATTCAAGGGGTTGCTTGGCAGTTCTTTGCTCTTTTAACTCCCTCATGCGGGCCCTGATATCCTCTTCTTTACCGGGGATAAGCTTTAACTTTGCTCCTAAAACGGTAAGGCCCTTCTTTAACACCAGACTGGTACGATAACCGAACTCCATCTCATCTCCCGGAATCTCTTCAATCTCTCCGTCATCAGTAAGAACCCTTACCGAAACCACCACATCCTTCATCTCGAAGCCGTAGGCGCCGGCATTCATAACCACCGCTCCTCCTATGGTTCCGGGAATTCCCGATGCTGCCTCAAGACCGGAGAGACCCTTTGATGCCGCCATGTTGGAAACCCTTGAAAGAAGAGCTCCCGCTCCGGCATAAAGAGTATCATCCGTTATCTCTATATTATTGAAGTTATCAAACAATCTGATAACCACACCGTCTATTCCTCCGTCTCCCACCAGGAGATTACTGCCGTTACCCAAGATGAAGAAGTCTTCCCCTTCTTCCTTGCAGGCTGCGATACAGTCTCTTATCTCTTCCTCACTGTGGGGGATGGCAAAGACTCTTGCAGGTCCGCCAATACGAAAGGTGGTGTGTTTTTTCATAGGCTCATCTGTAAGGATATTGTTCTCCCCACAGATAGCCTGTAATCTATGGAGTATATTACTCAATTTTTTCACTCCTACTTCATGTTCTTTACAAAGGCTTCATATCCTTTAAGAGCCTCGTAGATATCTGCCTTGCTGGTAATCTCCCAGGGTGCATGCATATTGTGAACCGCAACGCCTGAATCAATTACCTGCATGCCGAAATTGGCCAGAATATATGCGATGGTTCCACCGCCTCCCTGGTCTACCTTACCAAGCTCAGATGTCTGGAAGGAAACCTTTGCATCGTCAAATACCTTGCGCAAATCTCCAATATACTCTGCTGAAGCATCATTAGAGCCGCTCTTTCCTCGTGAACCGGTGTATTTGTTAAGAACCATTCCCTTACCCATATAAGCGGAATTATTCTTATCGGAAACCTCCGGATAGTTGGGATCAAAGCCTGCGCTTACATCAGATGAAAGCACCTTGGAATTGGACATGGCACGTCTAACTGCCAACTCTGAATAGCATCCCATGCAGTTTAATATCTCTGCCACCGTATTCTCAAAGAAATGAGAATGCATACCTGTTGCACCCACACTTCCGATTTCTTCTTTGTCAACCAGGAGGCATACTCCCGTTCTATCAAGCTTAGCAGAATTCATCAAGGCCCAGAAGGAGGGGTAAGCGCATACTCTGTCGTCCTGCCCGTAACCCATTATCATACTTCTGTCAAAACCGTAATCCCTTGCAGGTCCTGCAGGAACTACTTCAATCTCCGCAGAGATAAAGTCTTCTTCCTCGATACCGAAGCTGTCCTTTAATATCTTTAATATATTCTTCTTAACAGCGTCCTTTTCTTCTCCCTTAAGGGGAATGCTTCCAACGCAGATATCAAGGGCCTCACCCTTAACGGCTTTAGCTACTTTCTTGTCCATCTGGTCTGCTGCCAGGTGAATAAGAAGGTCAGATACACCGAATACCGGATCTAATTCGTTATCTCCTACATTTACCTCAATAACTCCCTTATCCTTGGTGGCAATAACTCCGTGAAGTGCCATAGGCAGAGTCACCCACTGATACTTCTTGATACCGCCGTAGTAATGAGTATCCATCATGGCAAGACCGGATTCCTCGTAGAGAGGATTCTGCTTAAGATCAAGTCTGGGGGAGTCGATATGAGCTCCCAAAATATTCATTCCATTCTCAAGGGGCTCTTTACCAATAACAAATAAAGCCAGAGCCTTACCCATGTTGCTTATGAAAAGCTTGTCTCCCGCTTTAACCTTCTTGCCTGCCTTTATAATCTCCGCCAAGTCCTTAAAGCCCTGCTTTTTTGCAATCTTCACAAACTCCTTGACACATTCTCTTTCTGTCTTACAATCGGAGATAAACTGACGGTATCCTTCTGCAAATACCATCACATCCTGTTTTTGCTTCTTAGTGTATTTCTCCCAAGCTGTTTTTCTTTCCATAATCGTACCTCTTTTCTTCTATTGTAGTTGCCAAATCTTGCAACCTGCGTCTGCTAACTCTTAATTCTTCTTTAACTCGTCAAGAAGAATCTTCGCGGCACCGTACATACCGGCCCTGTTATCCAGCTTTGCCAAAACTAACGGTACATCACGGCTTGCATGGAAAGTATAATCCTTGTAATACTTCTCAATGGCATCAAGGACTATCTTGCCCGCCTTTGATACCCCACCGCCTATTACCACGACCTCCGGCGCAATGATACTAATTATAATTCCTATGGCTTTGCCCAGATAGTAGCCGAATCTGTCCACCACCTCAAGGGCAATGGCATCTCCTTCTTCTGCCAAGGCAAATACCTCTCTTGGGGTAATCTCCTCATAATCCCGTAACTTAGATGGCTTATTACTCTCTTCCAGCAAAAGCTTTGCCACCCGGATAATACCCCGTGCGGAAGAGTATTGTTCAACACAGCCCTTGTTACCGCATTTACATACCACGGTTTCTCCATCATTAACCGGAATATGGCCTATCTCTCCGGCAGAACCTTTTCTTCCGATAAGCAGTCCGTTCTCAAGGAAGATTCCTCCGCCGATTCCCGTTCCAAGGGTAATCATAACAGCACTTTTTTCTCCCTTGGCAGCTCCCTGCCATATCTCACCTGCCGCTGCGGCATCCGCATCATTGATGGCAAAAACCTTAAGGCCTGTTAACTCTTCCATCTCCTTATTAATGTTAAATACTCCCCAGCCCAAGTTGACGGCCTTGGTAATTATGCCTTCAGAATCCACCGGTCCGGGCACGGCCAGGCCTATGCCCGATACATCTTCCCTTGCGTAATGGTTCTTGTCCATATAATCCTTTATTGCCGCCGCAATATCCGGTAATATTCTGCTTCCCTTATCTTCTATAATCGTAGGAATCTCGAAATGGTCTATGCATTCTCCCTCATCCGTGAACAATCCCAACTTAATGAAGGTTCCTCCCACGTCTACACCCCATACATATTTACTCATAAACTTACCCTCTGCGAAGATTATCCTGTACTCTCTTGTACAGCTCTTTGGTGGCATTGTATCCCATCTTCTTCTGTCTGTGGTTAACGGCAGCTGTCTCACAGATAACTGCCAGGTTACGACCAGGTCTTATGGGAATGGTCTGACATACAACCTTAATACCTAGGAATTCCATGTATTCCTCATCAAGACCCACCCTGTCAAACTGGGTTCCGTTCTTCCACTCTTCTAACTTAATAACAAGATTAATGGTCATGGATTCCTTGACGCACTCAACACCGAAAAGGGTCTTAACGTCAATGATACCGATACCTCTAAGCTCAATAAAATTCTTAGTTACCTCCGGAGAGGAACCAACCAGAGTCTCGTCGCTGACCTTCTTAATCTCAACTACGTCGTCTGTTACGAGACGATGACCTCTTCTAATGAGCTCTAACGCAGCCTCACTCTTACCGATACCGCTCTCGCCTATAATAAGAAGACCCTCGCCATATACATCAACCAATACTCCGTGAATAGAAATACAGGGAGCAAGTTGAACATTCAGCCATCTGATGGTACTGGCCATAAATTCGGAAGTCATCTTATCCGTCAAGAGAATGGGGACACCGTATTTGGCTGCAAGCTTAACCACATCATCCTCCGGCACAAGTCCCCGGCAGAATACCATACAGGGCATCTTACCGTCTCCGAAAGAAAAAATGGTCTCATACTTCTTCAGCCGTTCTTCCTTGGAAAATGTCTGCATATAAGAGAATTCAACGTTACCCATAACCTGAACACGGCTGCAATCAAAGTGCTCGAAATAGCCTGATAACTGCAAAGCCGGTCTGTTAACCTGGGAATCTCCTATGGTAATCTCCGTAAGGTCTACTCCCGGAGATATATTCTTTAATTTCATCCTGTTTACAAGATCCAGTAATTTAACCTGTGCCACCTTTAATCCTCCCTCCGGAAAAAGTTATATACATTCACAGCAGCTGCTTCATTCATGGTATCCACAGCCTGCAACTCCTCAATAGATGCTTCCCTGATATTCTCAACGGAAGTAAATGCCCGCAAAAGAGCCTTCCTTCTTGCAGGACCGATACCCTCAATGTCATCTAATATTGAATGAACCTGTCCCTTGCTTCTAAGCTTTCTGTGGAACTCTATGGCGAAACGGTGGGCTTCATCCTGAATTCTGGTTATAAGCTTAAAGCATTCTGACTGTCTGTCGATGGGTATCTCTTTATTATTATAATACAGTCCTCTTGTATTGTGATTATCATCTTTAACCATTCCGCACACGGGAATATCAAGACCGTAAGTCTCAAGCACCTTCAGGGCAATATTAACCTGGCCCCTTCCGCCGTCCATCATAAGCAGATCCGGGAACTTAGTAAAGCTACCCAGCTCTTCATCGATATGCTTGGCCTCGTTAGCTTCCCTTTCTCTTATGCCGTGGCCGAACCTTCTGGTAAGAACTTCTTCCATGCTGGCATAATCATTAGGACCTATCACCGTCTTAATCTTAAACTTACGGTAGTCGTTCTTTAAAGGCTTGCCCTTTTCATATACAATCATGGAACCAACGGAATTGGTACCGCTGATATTGGAAATATCAAAGGCTTCGATACGATAGGCTATGGGAATTCCCAGAAGAGCTGACAATTCCTTAACCGCACCAATGGTTCTGCCCTCTTCCCTCTTGATTCTCTCCTTATCCTTGGTAAGCACCATGGAGGCATTCTTAGCCGCAAGTTCCACCAGCTTCTCCTTTTTACCCTTTTGGGGCACAAGGAGTCTGACCTTGGAGCCTCGCTTATCCGACAGCCATTCCTCAATCAGTTCTTCTTCATCTATACTATACTGTAACATTATTTCCCTAGGAATAAAAGGAGTGCCGGCATAGAATTGCTTGATAAACTCCTCCGTAACCTTGGCATCATCCTCATCCTCCACATTCTCAAAGAAGAAATGGTCTCTGCCTATCAGCTTACCGTTTCGGATAAAGAAGACCTGAACTACTACATCTTCCTTATCTCTTGCCATGGCAATAACATCTCTATCTTCCCCGTCATCGCCGGTAATCTTTTGCTTTTCCGCCACCTTACGAACACTGGCGATGAGTTCTTTATACTCCGCTGCTTTCTCGAATTCCAAGGCATCAGAGCACTCAAACATCTTGTCTTTAAGCATATTAAGGACATTACCGTAATTACCGTTTAGAAGATCCATGGCCTTATCCACCGACTGCCTGTACTCCTCAGGAGTAATATATCCCTGACAGGGGGCATCACACTGGTGGATATGGTGATTAAGACAAGGTCTTTCCTTGCCGGTATCCCTAGGCAGATTACGGTTGCATGTCCGAAGCCTGTATATTTTTCTTATTAATTCAAGGGTATCTTTCACGGCTCCTGCACTGGTATAGGGCCCGAAATACTTAGATTTGTCCTTTTTTAAGGTATGAGAAAAAAGCACCCTTGGGTAAACTTCCCCCAGGGTTACTTTAATATACGGATATGACTTGTCGTCCATTAACATTGTGTTGTACTTCGGGCGGTGCTCTTTTATCAGATTACACTCCAATATAAGAGCCTCCATCTCCGAATCGGTAACGATATATTCGAATCTTCGAATATGACTTACCATTCTTTCAATCTTGACGCTCTTCTTATAGCCCGACTGAAAGTATTGACGGACCCGGTTCTTTAAGCTTATGGCCTTACCCACATAGATGATCTCGTCTTTCTCATCATGCATCAGGTAACAACCGGGTCTGGACGGGAGTTTTTTTAATTCTTCTTCGATATCAAACATTTAACCACCGTCATTTACTTAAATGGAAATGATGCATCATCATTCTTCTTGCGCTTGGTCGGAGCCTTCTTAGGCGCAGGCTTTTTAGCCCTTGCAGCTTTTTTGGCCTCTGCTTCTGCCAAAGCTTTCGCCTTCTCTTCTTCAGCTCTCTTGGCCTCTGCAGCCATTCTGGCCATCTCCATACCGGTCTTTGGTCTTACTTCAAAGCTCTGGGGAGTTACTATCTCGCCTGTAGCGGGAGTCTCTTTAGTGGTCTTGGCTGTTGTGGTATATATCACTCCACCTTTGGCAAATACCGCCGCCCCCTCAGGAATCTCCTCATCGGGAGGGATAACGAAGGGCTTTTCTTCAATGGCAGGATACTTTCTTTCTTCGATGGTTAAAGGAGATTCCTCCTCATCTACTGTTCCTTCCATTCTCTCAGCTGTGCTTTCTTCCTCAGCTTCCTCAGCTTCCTCCGGTTCGGGGATGCCTTTAATCTTGCGGAATATCTTCATGAATTCCTTGCCGGTGATGGTCTCCTTCTCAAAGAGATACTCAGCAATCTTATCAAGAACTTCTCTGTTATCGGACAAGAGCTTCTTAGCCGTGTCATAGCTCTCTTTAAGAATCTCCATAACCTCTATGTCAATCTTGGCAGCCGTATCATCACCGCAGTTGAGTACGGGACGACCGTCAAGGTACTGGCTCTCAATGGATTCAAGGCCCATAAGACCGAAGGTCTCGCTCATACCGTACTGAGTAACCATGGCTCTTGCTGTCTTGGTTGCTTTTTCTATATCATTGGCAGCGCCTGTTGTGATGGAGTTGAATACAATCTCCTCAGCAGCACGGCCACCCATATATGTAACAAGTCTTGCTTTAAGTTCATCCTTGGAGAGAAGGTACTTCTCTTCTTCCGGTACCTGCATAACATATCCCAGAGCTCCCATGGTTCTTGGAACGATGGTAATCTTTTGAACAGGCTCCGCATTCTTCTGCAAAGCTGTAACGAGAGCATGTCCCACCTCATGATATGCTACAATCTTCTTCTCATCTTTACCCAGGATTCGATCCTTCTTTTCCTTACCTGCTATAACCACTTCAACAGATTCGAAGAGATCTTGCTGTGATACTACACTTCGTCCATTCTTAACTGCATTAATTGCAGCCTCGTTAATCATATTGGCCAGATCTGAACCTACGGCACCTGATGTGGCAAGGGCAATAGCCTCAAGGTCAACGGAATCGTCCATCAGAACGTCCTTGGAATGAACTCTCAAAGTCTCGAGACGACCTTTAAGATCCGGTTTATCAACTATAATTCTTCTGTCGAAACGTCCCGGACGGAGAAGAGCCTTATCAAGGACTTCCGGTCTGTTGGTAGCCGCAAGGATAAGGAGACCCTTGGATGTATCAAAACCATCCATCTCAGCAAGAAGCTGATTCAAGGTCTGCTCACGCTCATCATTACCGCCGCCGTATCTGGAATCACGACTCTTACCGATGGCATCAATCTCATCAATAAATATAATACAAGGTGCATTCTTCTGGGCTTCCTTAAAGAGGTCTCTTACTCTGGAAGCACCTACACCAACGAACATCTCTACAAAGTCGGAACCGGCCAGTGAGAAGAAAGGCACGTTAGCCTCACCTGCAACAGCCTTGGCAAGTAAAGTCTTACCTGTTCCCGGAGGGCCTACCAACAAGGCTCCCTTGGGTAGCTTGGCTCCAATCTTGGTGTATCTGGAAGGATTGTGAAGGAAATCAACAACCTCCTGCAGGGACTCTTTGGCTTCATCCTGTCCAGCAACATCCTTAAATGTAACACCGGTTTCCTTTTGAACATACACCTTGGCATTGCTCTTTCCGACACCCATCACTCCGCCGCCGGCATTCATCTTCTTCATGATAAATGCCCAGAAAGCCGCAAGTAATACTACCGGCAATATAATGGAGAGGATATTGTAAAGCCATACGTACTTATCATCTGCAATAGCGCCGGAATACTTAACTCCCGCATCCTGCAGTTTCTTAACAAGATCCTCATCTCCCACATATCCTGTGTAGAACTTCTTCTCTATATAAGAAGACTGCACCTTGGGAGTAATACTGATCTTATCTTTTTCAATGGATACTTCCGATATCTCGTCGTTCTTCAGCATCTCCATGAACTGATCGTATGTAATCTCCTGATTGGATACGTCATTAATCTTATTCATTATAAAGGTGACAATCATGAGGGAAATAAGGGTCATGATGATCATCATCATTATTGTCTGCCCGTTTTTTCCGTTCTTCTTGTCGTTATTGTTATTGTTATCATTCATAAAATGCTACCTCTTAAAACCTATCTAGTTCAAAGTGTGCCAAACAAATAACCTACTATAATACCTTATCTAAGAAGTCAATGGTTCTGGGGTTCTGGGGATGATTGAATATCTGATCCGGAGTACCCTCCTCCACAATATAACCGCCATCCATAAAGATAACACGGTTAGATACTTCTCTTGCAAAGCCGATCTCATGGGTAACAACCACCATGGTCATTCCCTTATCAGCCAAATCTTTCATAACATTCAATACTTCGCCTACCATCTCCGGGTCAAGAGCTGATGTAGGCTCGTCAAAAAGCATAATATCGGGATCCATACATAAAGCTCTTGCTATGGCAACACGCTGCTTCTGTCCTCCGGACAGCTGTGCCGGATAAGCATAAGCTTTATCTTCAAGTCCTACCGTCTTAAGAAGTTCCAAGGCCTTCTCTTTGGCCTCCTCCTTAGTCAGCTTCTTAAGCTCCACAGGAGCAAGGGTTATATTCTCTATTACGCTTAAATGCGGGAAAAGGTTAAAGTGCTGGAATACCATGCCGATATTCTCACGAATCTTATTAAGATCCGTAGAAGCATCAGCCATATTAACCCCGTCGACGATAACGCTTCCCTCTGTGATGGTCTCTAATCTGTTAAGGCAACGAAGGAAGGTGGACTTACCGGAACCCGATGGTCCGATAAGGCATACTACTTCGCCCTCTTCTATCTCAACATCCATTCCCTTCAATACTTCAAGGAAACCGAAATTCTTCTTAAGTCCTTTGACACTAACCTTACTTGGCATAGGTCAACCTCCTCTCCACCCTCTTGGCAACAAAGGATAATATGTTGATTACAATCAGGTACATAATCGCAATAATAATCCATACATTGAAGCTCTCAAATGTACGCGAGATAATAATCTGTCCCTGCTTAACCAACTCCGGAAGTCCTATTACGGAAAGTATGGATGTATCTTTCAATGTAATGATAAACTGGTTGATAATTGAAGGAATCATGGTACGTATAGCCTGGGGAAGAACAACCTTTCTCATGGCCTTACCGTATGATAAACCAAGACTTCTTGCGGCTTCCATCTGTCCCTTGTCAACAGACTGAATACCACCTCTTACAATCTCAGCCATGTATGCGCCTGCATTAAGACTTAAGGCAATAACTCCGGCAACCAGACCGTCAAGCTTAATGCCCGTGGCAAGCGGCACTCCGAAATATATAAAGAATCCCAATACAATAAGAGGGACTCCTCTGATAACATTTATATAAATATTGGCAATTATGTGTAAAACTCTGCTCTTAGATACATTAAAGAGACCGAATATAAGTCCAAATACTGAAGCAAACACCAATGATAAAAATGTAAGCTCAAGAGTCTTACCCATAGCCAGCAGAAGTACCATGTAATTCTGCTGTATCAGTTCAATTATACTCATAACTAACTCTTCCTAACCCGAAACATCTGCTAAAACCTTTAAAAAGGACTGCAGCTGCAAAACGCTGCAGTCCTTATTATTCAGTTACAATCCGTCCTCATTTAGTATATCTGTTGATTATCTCATCAAATACACCGTTCTTCTTAATATTGGCAAGTCCGGCATTAAACTTCTCAATAAGCTCCGCATTCTGACCCTTCTTAACAGCGAATCCGTAAGGTGTCTCCATAGCCTTAACGCTCTCAACAACCTTCAGCTTAAGATTGCTGTTAGTCTTAATAGCGTATGCCATTACAGGATAATCCTCAAAACAAGCAACTTCATTACCTGTTACGATTGCCTGATACATTGTCGGTGAATCATCATATACTGTAATCTTTAAGCTGTACTGATCCTTGATTGATTCAGCGTATGTAGCTCCTGTTGTACCCTTCTTAACTGCAACCTGCTTACCCTTGATATCCTCAATTGACTTGATATCTGAGTCAGCCTTAACCGCGATGGTTACGGGTACGTTATAATAACTCTCTGAGAAATCGAATTTCTTCTTTCTGTCTTCTGTGATACTCATTCCGGCAATCATACCGTCGGCCTGTCCTGCTTCTACAGCCTGTAATGAAGCGTCAAAACCAAGTGCCTTAATCTCATACTTGAATCCCTGATCCTTTGCAATAGCTTCTAAAAGATCCATGTCGATTCCGACTCTCTTGCCGTCTTTGTCTTCATACTCGAAAGGTGCAAAAGCTGTGTCTGTTGCGATAACATATTTATCTTTGGCAGCTGAGCTTGAAGCTGCTCCTGAAGATGCTGCTGAGCTACCGTTTCCGCCGCTGTTGCCGCATCCGACTGCTCCTACTAACATAAGTCCCGCAAGTAAAAGGGAAACTACTCTTTTTTTCATTCAATATTCCTCCTTAAATTCAATCAATGTGCTTCATACCCCCGAAAGCACATAAATAAGCGCATTCTTATACACGCTCTAATACTATACCATATTAAACTATCAAGGTCAATAAATCTCACTGCAGATAGAGATGAAAATTCCTCTGTGTTGTGATAAAATACCATTACTTTATAGTTTACAGAGGGAAATAATATGCATAATATTTGGGAAGAGCACAGTAAGATTTGCGCGTTTTATTCTGACATGAATCATTCCATATGGAAACCGGAGCTGCCGGGAGGAGATGAAAACCTTCATTTCCTGGCAGACTATTGCGGAGTGGAGGCGTCCCGCATTATCCGCACGGTCCAGACCCACTCCTCCACCATAAGAGTTGTGAAGGATGAAGAATCATATAAAGATTACAAGGATGATACCTTATCAATTAAGCCTGACGGCATAGACGGGCTGGTAACTGATGTCCCGGGTATCCTTCTTACGGTGCTGTCTGCTGATTGCGTTCCGGTTTTAATGTACGACCCCAAAGAGAATGTCATAGCCGCTCTTCACAGCGGATGGAGAGGCACCTGTAACAAAATCAGTGCCAAAATGATTGATATTATGAGCCGGGAATATAACTGCATGCCGGCTGATATTCGTATTCTTATAGGCCCCCATATCTGCGGAAGGCATTACGAAGTGGGGCCGGAACTTTCCGACATGTTCTCGGTCAACTTCAATGAAGATGAGCTTTCCCGCATATTTTTACCTGCCCCGAATAGCAAGCTGCTTCTTGACATGACTGCAGCCATTACCATAAGCTGCATCAATGCCGGGGTGCCGGTTGATAATATATGCGACTGCGGAGTCTGTACCTACGAAGACGTAAGTCTCTCCTCTTACCGCCGTACCGGGACGACCACGGATCGTATTCTTACTGGAATTATGCTTAAATAGTTCTATCCATAACTACTTTTGAGCCTCCCAAGAAAAAGCATTAATAAATCTTCGGCAGCACTTCCCCGAGATACTTCTTTACCCATTTCATCTCGTGTTCGCCGTCTTCAAAAACCGTGAAGGAAGTATTGCCCTCCCGGCTCATATCGAAGTACTCCGGATACTCTTTTAGGGCATCCATCATGTGACCCAGGCCCTCCGCCGCCTGGTCTTTGCTTCCGGTAAGGGCGTAAATTCTATAATCTTTCCCGGAATAACCCTGGGCTCGCACCACATCTACCAAGACCGCTGCAGTCTCAGTCGGGTTGTGGCCTCCACATTTTCTTCCCAATATCCAGCAGTCTCCGCTTATGGGAATAAACTTTGAGAAAAATCTTAATTTCTCGCAAACCATATACCAGGTGGTAACAGATCCTAAGGAGAATCCGCCGAATGCCCTATGTTTTCTTGAGGCGATAAAGCCCTCCTCGTTGACATTTTCCGCATATGTTGAATATACGGATTCCACTGCCGGCATAAGACAAGTGTCAATTTCCTTAAGGAATTCCTTAGCCGCCTCCCAGGATTCCACCTTATCCTTCTTATCATATTTAGACGAATAGACTGTGGGAGTAACTATAATAAGAGGCTGTATCTTTCCTTCTTCAATAAGGGTATCTATCCTCTTTTTAAATCTTGTTTCATGGTCCATGCTTCCGAAGTAGTCTTCCGGACCGCCTCCGCCGCCGTGCATAAGGTAGAGTATATCGTATCTTTGTGTATCATCATAGTCGTAGGGCAGATATACACAAGCCTTCTTTCTTTCAGCTATTCCGTCATAAGTAAACCATTCTACACGACCCGTTTTGCCAGCTTTGTTGCCCAGGCCGTTTATTACCTTGGCAAATGCCTTGGCTGTTCTTTCTTCCGGGTCTTTGAAGTGATTACCCGGGTTCCATTCAAATATGGTTTCTACCCCTCGAGAATCAAGGACCCTGCGGGCTTCTTCCATACAATCCGCCACAGTGGACATTATCCTGTTTTTAGTCTTTGCTTCCTTATCTCCCAGGCTAAGATAGACCCTGCCCGTCTTTATCTCTTCTTTTTTCATATAATCCAAAAAGCCCGGATACCAGACTGAAGGAGAGGCTGCGGCAACTCCCACAAAACTGCCCGTCTTGCAGGCTACCCATAAGGAAAACAAAGCTCCCAAAGAATAACCCCCACAGATATACTCCTTGCTGTTATCCTTGCAAAGATCAAGCACCTCTTTTAAAGTAGCCTCCGCCCCTCCGCCAAAGTCCTCCTTGCCGAATACGGCAGGAGCCTTCCAGGGTGAGAGGTCCTTATTCCAGTCATCCACCTCAAGGGCTATCAGACAGAAGTCCTTATTGGACAAGTGCTTAATCTCCTTTACTTCCTTCTCCATCGCAGCCAGTTCCCGACCGTCAATCGGCTGAATCAAGACAATCTTAGCTGACCTGTTGCCATATGTATGAGTCTTCATCTTGTTTCTCCCCATAATTATTGTTACCAGATTAATTATAACTGCAAAAGATTAAGATGGCAAAGCAGATGATGATTGCAGTTTTAAAACCTTGACAGGGTTAGTGCCATATGGTAATATTTTCCATGCGGGTTCATCTCGCAGTTCAATGTATGTATCTAAGAATTCTATTTTTCAGTGCAATTATCTTGCATACATTCAAAACCGACAAATAATGCGAAAGGACTTTTTAAATGAACAATGACATTTCTATGTCCTCTTCTTCTAATGAGGATAAGGACCGCTCTGCGGAGTTAGCGGAAGGTTCAGACACGGGTATTCTCTCCCGACACATCTATGATGATGCATTTCTATCTGCTTGTTCATGGGCCAAGAGACTATTGATTCCTCTGATTAATGAAGTCTTTGGCACTGACATTTCAGAAGACGCTAAGATTACTATGGCTCCAAATGAGCAGTACTCTCACAAGAAAGATGCTAAAGGGCGTGAGCGGCTAATTAAGCGAATAACGGACGCACTTATCCGGGTTGATGGAAGCACCTATCATTTCGAAGCGGAAAGCAAAAATGACGGGCGGATTCTTATGCGAATAGCCGAGTATGACACCCTCATCGCCCATAACGACGGGTTCTACGAAGGGAACACCTTTGTAATGAGGCTGCCTTCCACAGCAGTTATCTTCTTACGAAAACATCTAAATCTCCCGGCTTTTGGGACAGTGAGATACGAGACTGATGGGAACTTCGTAGAGCAAACCGTGCCATTTATCATGGTATCAAAGTATAGTTTGGAGTATATAGACGAGAGACATCTGTATATCCTGTTGCCTTTCTACCTCATGCGATATGAACATGCACTAAAACACGATACGGTAAGCAAGCATGTTCTGATTGAAAATGAGGCCGCCAGGGTATATGATATACTTACTAAAGCATATGAAGATAAGCAGATAACTCGCAAGGAATATGAACACATATTGACTCTGTGCAATGATGTTGTGCAGGCGATTAGCGATAAAAGTACCATTAAGGAAAGGCTGGTGGATGCTATGGGTACTGGAGTTTTAAAGACGATGGAAGAGCGTGGATATGATAAAGGCTATGACAAGGGCAAAGACGACGGTATGATTGCAGGCAAAGAAAACGGCTTAAAAGCCATGGTTGACACCTTGAAGAACATCTTCCCTGATTTTGATACGGTTTATGAGCATATAGTTGCGAATAAGACATATTCCAACCTCACTAAAGAAGACGTAAGAAAGTATTACTTATAGTATCATATGAGAGAAATCAGAGAAAAGGAGACCTAAACCATGCAGCTTGAGAAACTTCAAAAAGATATGATGAAGGCCATGAAGGCCCATGATAAAGCAAGAAAGGAATCCATATCGGTATTATATTCTGCAGCCAAGAAAGTGGGTATCGATCAGGGATGCCGTGATGACATTCCCGAAGAGATGGTTGATGCAGCAATTCTAAAGGAAGTCAAAAGCGTAAAAGAACAAATCGAGACCTGCCCGGCCAATCGTACCGACCTTCTGGAGGAATACAAGGCACGTCTTGCTGTATTCGAAGAATACGCTCCCAAGATGATGAGTGCCGAGGAAGTTGAAAGCTTCCTTAAAGAAAAGCATGCCGACGTTCTTGCCTCCGGCAACAAGGGCATGATTATGAAGACTGTAATGCCAGAGCTTAAAGGCAAGGCTGACGGTAAGGTTATATCGGAAGTTGTTGCCAAGTTCTGCAAATAAGATCTTTAGATAGTGAGAGCCTGCGAATCATCGTAGGCTCTGTTTATCGGAGTGTGTGAAAGTTTTTCTGTAAATGAGATATCCTAAGATAATTGCGAGCTGAATGGTGGTTAAATATCCATTGTTCAGCTCGTTTTGACTATATATAATTCCGTGAATTTCGTCAAGCTTTATGTTAGAATGAATGCATATTATATTACAGGATAATTGACGATGGATAAGACAGAGTTTTAAAAGCTCTGTCTCTATTTTGAAATAATACATTGACAAATATCTATGTATATGCTATCATCTATACATAGACAAATATCGATGTGAGGCGCGCGCTATGGATAGAATAGATGAAGTATTAATTTGCAAGGCTCTTGGCGATCCAAACAGAATGGAGATAGTTAAGATGCTTTCTGATCAGGAGAAGTGCGGATGCAAGCTTCTTGAAAAGTTCGATATTACACAGCCGACTCTTTC
>SVDM01000008.1 GCA_015058015.1 Lachnospiraceae bacterium
ACGGAACTATTAACCGTTTATCAAAAACCATGCAAAGCTAGGTGTTTTGGTAAACATCAACAAAAAAGAATAGAGAGAAACTATATGCGTCCAATTTTATTTTCAATAGGACCCGTTAATATCTACGGCTACGGATTAATGATTGCCCTTGGAATCTTAGTGGCATTCTTTGTGGCTTCAAAAAGAGCACCAAAGTATGATCTGATACCGGATGCCGTATACAATATAGGTCTTGTGGCGGCTGTCTCAGGACTTCTTGGAGCTAAGATTCTATTCTGTATCGTGGAGTTCCAAAGCTTTATGGCAGACCCTGTGGGAATACTCTTCTCCGGTAACGGATTCGTGGTATTCGGAGGCCTTATATCAGGCGTGCTGGTATGCTTATGGTATTGCAAGAAGAAGGAATATGACTTCTTCCGCTACTTTGACCTTATAATGCCATCTATTGCCCTGGCCCAAGGATTTGGAAGAATAGGCTGTTTTCTGGCAGGTTGTTGCTACGGAGCAGAGACGGAGAGTGCTTTTAGCGTGACTTTCCATGCATCACAGTTGGCGCCTAACGGAGTAAAGCTTATCCCCACGCAGCTTATGTCATCTGCAGGAGATTTTCTTATTGCCTTTATCCTGATTTATATGGCAAAGAGAATTAAACGAAAGGGCAATATCGGAGCTCTTTATATAGCGTTATATTCTGTAGGAAGATTTATAATTGAGTTCTTCAGAGCGGACTACAGGGGAAGCATTGGACCCTTGTCAACTTCCCAGGCTATTTCCATAGTGGGAGTGATAGTTGCCGCAGGATTCTTTGTGTGGAACTCAAAAGGACAAGGCAACGTGGTGAAGGGGAATTCTGAAGAGGAAGCCATAGACGATGTTGTCTTAGAAGATAAAGAAGTAACAGAAGATGTGGATTAGATTGAAGAGATAATATTTCATGAAAAACATAGGAATCTGCCGTTTTGGCAGATTCTTTTTCATTGAATGAATTATTAATCATATTGTTGGTCATAAACGTTCGTCCTTGGATTCATACATTCGTCCCTTAAGGCATTCCAAACAGTAGCTATCCCAAATATAATCCAAATTATGATAAAGCTTTTTAGAGTTATTCAGAAGACTGGATTTATTAGGTAGGATTGCAAGAATGAGGTTATTTAAGCTGGTAGCAATGTATATTAATTTGTTTTTTTCAATAAACAAGAATATGTTCTATGAGAGGTACAGATTTATCGCAATTAGGAAGAAAAACAAAATGAGAATGTATGTAGGATGGTTTGTTTTCAAGAACTATGTTTTAGTTCTTGCCGGAGTGCATATAGTAAATCTCTTATTAAAAAATAGTTGGGTATCAGCAACTATACTAGTGATGATGATGGTCTCGGTATTATTTAAAGTGGATGCGCAAGACTGGAAGGCATACGAAAGAATCGACTACAAAATAGCAATTCCTGATGAAGGAGAGAGATCTATTATTGTTCTTCTTGGAAATATTATTTACCATGTATTTCTGGAGAATAATGCAATTCTTTATATTATTCTAATATGTAGATTGCTTGACTTAGGGTTTTTGGAGTTCGCATGTATTTTTAGTTGTTATTTGATTATATATGCCCTGATATCGTTAATATATTTTATCTTGAAGAACAGCACAATTGTAATAAAAAAGGTATACAGCGTTATCAGCTATGTGTTTTCATTTCTATCTACGTTAGTAATTATATATTGTGTGTTAAAAATAGTCATTGAAGCAATAAAAGTGTTAGCAACTAATGGAAAGATGGAAAATGTCTTGGTTGTGCTAATTGATCAGGATATGAAGGGAATTGTTAGCATAATAGAAGGTAAGGTAGAAATTGTGCTACTTATATTGGCCATAATTGTGATAGGCATACTTATGACATACTATTACACATTGAAACGGTTAAAGGAATTGTCCTATGAAGGATGGGATGATGATAAATATAGAGTTGAATCTTTTTTTGTAATCGCATTATTCGAAAGGATAGTTCAGGTAGTATTAAAGGATGAAAAGAAGAAGGAAGTAGTAAAGAAGGAATTTGCCTTATTCGCTGATATATACAGGTACAAATTTAAAGACTACGGTTTTGTAATTCTTTTTGATAGATCTGTAGCGGTATTATTATCCATAATATTTTTATTAGAACAGTATAGTATAGATGGAAAACAATGCGTTTTACTATGTCTTTTCCCACTTTTTTTGATGCTCGATATTAATTCGGCCGTTTCGGTTAAACTCATAGTAAATATGTCGTTTGTATCGGATTATCGAATGATTCTGGTAGCTAATTCTAATGGCATGAATATAGAAGAACTAGTTAGGTCCAAATTGATGTTTTTTTACATAATAAAAAGTATTTCTCTGGTAGGATATTTAGTCATTGCAAATACAATACTAATAACAAGTTCTTGTCCTTGGTATATTGTCTTGTTTTCCAATTTGTTGTGCGCGATTGTAGTATATTTTTTGCCGCGTAGTTTTATTGTTAACAATATTATATACACGCGGTTAGATTATGACGATTACGGGAAGTATTTGGAAGAATCAAAAATTTTAGAAAGAGGCGTTGGGGAGTTTATTGCAATAAAAGTATTATATAAGCTTATGAGCATTGTGACAATAATTACCCCGGTTACATTATTGGCAGCTCCTATAGTAGGGCTATACATAAACCCGGATGTCTATGCCGTAATAGTAGCGGGATTGTTTTCTGTTGCAGTTGTATTGGTTCATACAATTATGAGCAAAACCGAAAGGAATATTATTCACTATATTGAACGGGGGGACTATTCAGTTGATTTTGCAAAGATTTTTAAATAATAAAGGGTTAATTATAGTAACTTTTAATTAGCAAAATGTATTTTCTTGGAGTTATTAGCTTGGCACTTGCGGTCACAACAGTGCTTTGGGTATGGTATTACATTTTAAAGAATCTTCCACTAATTGCAAAAAGACTATGTAATCCCATTGAGGTGATGAAAAACATTGCGTTGGTGGGAGGCGTTTCATATGTGATAAACACAATAATTATTGGAATAGCTGGGATACTTGAGGTGCTAGTATCTGCAATAAAAGTATCAAATTAGAAGAAAGAGGAGTATTATACATGGTAAAAGTAGATAATCTGACATTTGGATATGAAGAAATGCCGGTATTAGAGAGTCTGTCTATTGAAGCAAGAGGTGGAGAAATACTACTTATAGAAGGAGAGAATGGGTCGGGGAAAACAACGCTTCTTAATTGCATAACAAATCTGGTTAATGGTGGCAAAAATATTTATATAGAAGGAAAAGAAGTCTATTTAAACAAAAATGTTTTAAAAAAAGTAGCATACATAATGAGCAGCGATTGTTTATATGATTACTTAACAGTACGCGAAAATATTGCTTTTTTTAAGGCAATGCTTGGGGAAGGAAAGGAGTATGAAAAAAAGATAGAAGCATTATGTAAAGAGTTTGGAATTACTGAGCTAGAGGATATACTAGTAAAGAACTTGTCTGAAGGAACAAGAAACAAGGTTTACTTGGCGATAATGCTCTCAAAGAAACATAGCATTCTTATAATGGATGAACCTTTTACCGCGTTGGATGAGGGAATGCAAAAGTATTTGTTGGATTATGTACAAGAATACTCAAAAACACAGGAAAAGTGTGCAATACTAGTAACGCATATTAAGGAGTTTCAAAGAATAGCAACAAGAAGATTTTTGCTTAAAAAACAAACCTGTTAAGTAAAGAATTTGAGTAACGCGTAATTCTTATTTGGGGCGTTTAGTCAGAAACCCGATAAACCAGTACAGAAGTTTCCATAGAATCTCCCGAACTATATGTCTTATAAGGAATACCACATGTACCCCAAGGCAGGCGCCATCAATACTCTTAAAGAACAGGAATCCTGCAGCTGCGCCAAGGGGCAGCAGATATACACCGGAGGCGAATATGATAGTTCCGGTTAAGAGCTGTATTACATAAACAACCAATGAGATAACAGTAACAATATGTAAAGCTGTGGACATTCCCGCAAGGAAGAACCCAAGACCTATAAGTCCCATTACCATATAGAATATCCAGAAGAAATGGAATACCCTTGCCAGACCGTTACTAACCGCAATATCTGCCTGTCTTTCGGCATAAACCTTCTTGGGATTTCTCGTATAAGCGCTTAGCTTATTGCCACAGACAGGGCATTTTATTTCTTTCTGACCCGATACCTCTTTCGGATCAAATTCGTAATCTTTTCTACAGTTTGTGCAGTATCTTGTCATATATTTAATCCTTTCTTTTTGCCGACTACGATTTTATCACAATTTGTGATAAAATACATTAAAAAAGGTAGTGTAAAGTTTTCTATACACATGGGGGGAATTAAAATATGGAAACTGAGAATAAACGAGCTAATTCATGGCGCAGAGTCGCGCTAATATCTATGCTTGTGGCCCTTGTTGCTATCTGCGCCCTGGTGATAACCAATATGGGCAGACCGGATAATCCGGGGGCCAAGCCGCCTGCAGCGCCTAAGGATATCCTGGCATCCTGGAATGATTGTGAGTCTAGGAATGCATTTACTTCTTACATAGAAGCTATCACTAAGAAGGACAGTCCTGACTTTATTCCGGTGGAGGATAGAATTGCGGTGTTTGACTTAGACGGAACCCTTTTCTGCGAGACTGATCCGGGATATTTCGACCATATGCTTTACTATCATAGGGTGACGGAGGATTCGAACTATAAGGATAAGGCAACGGAAGAAGAGAAACGTGTGGCAGGAGTATGTAAAGAATACTTTGATACACGCAAGTATCCGGCGGGACTTGACGTAGACCATGGTAAAGGCGTAGCCACCTCATTTGCGGGAATGACTCTTGATGAATTCTATGCATATGTAAAAGAATTTAGAGAGCAGCCGGCTAACGGATATACGGGAATGAAGAAGGGCGAAGCTTTTTACAAGCCTATGCTGGAGATTATACAATGCTTACAGGCCAATGAGTTCACTGTATATGTAGTCAGCGGAACCGACCGCTTTATTGTAAGAGGACTTCTTAAAGATAGTGAGTTAAATCTTCCGGCTAATCAGATAATAGGCTCAGATTCATCGCTGGTGGCCACAGGACAGAATGGAAAAGATGGTTTGGAGTATGTCCTGACAGATAGCGACAAGGTTGTAATGGGCGGGGAGTTCTTTATTAAGAACCTTAAGATGAATAAGGTAACTGCCATTATGCAAGAGATTGGTAAACAGCCGGTATTGTCCTTCGGTAACTCCTCCGGAGATTCCTCCATGGCTAAGTATGTAACAAAGGATAACAAGTACAAGAGCATGGCCTTTATGCTTTGTTGTGATGACCTGGTTCGTGAAAACGGCAACACCGAAGCTGCAGAGAAGATGGTTAAGATGTGTAGCGAGAATGGTTGGAATGCTATTTCCATGAAGAATGACTGGAAGACCATATACAAAGAAGGCGTAACAAGAAAATCA
This sequence comes from Lachnospiraceae bacterium, assembly GCA_015058015.1. Lineage (GTDB taxonomy): Bacteria > Bacillota > Clostridia > Lachnospirales > Lachnospiraceae > SIG280. Next base: position 5,498 of record SVDM01000008.1, read on the forward strand.
TAGAATAGAGTAGTTGATAATAATAAGTCCCTCGACTGGTGGTCGAGGGACTACTATTTAATAGTATTTTCTCACATCATCTTTAGTAAGATTCGCATAAGTTTTATTAGCAACTATATGCTCATATACCGTATCGAAATCAGGGAGGATGTTCTTCAAGGTGTCAACCATGGCTTTTAGACCATCTTCTTTTTCCTCGTATCGACCTTTCTCATATCCACGCTCTTCCATAGTCTTCAAAACGCCTGTGCCCATAGCATCCACCAGCCTTTCCTTAATGGGACTTCTATCTCCGATTGCCCGTACAACATCGTTGCACAGGGTCAATATGTGTTCATATTCCTTGCGACTAATCAGCCTATCATAATAAGCTTTTGTAAGTATATCATATACCCTGACCGTCTCATTTTCAATCAGAACATGCTTGCTTGTCGTATCGTGTTTCAACGCATGCTCATATCTCATCAGATAAAAAGGCAGTAAAATATACAGATGCCGCTCGTCAATATACTCCAAACTATATTTTGAAACCATGATAAAGGGCACTGTTTGCTCTACGGAGTTTCCGTCAGTCTCGTATCGTACCGTCCCAAAAGCCGGCAGATTCATATGCTTTCTCAGGAAAATCACAGCTGTCGACGGCAATCTCATCACAAAGGTATTTCCTTTATAGAAGCCGTCATTATGGGCGATAAGCGTATCGTACTCAGCAATACGCATCAGAATCCGCCCATCATTTTTACTCTCAGCCTCGAAATGATACGTGTTTCCATCAACCCTTATTAGCGCATCGGTAATCCGCTTAATCAGCCGCTCACGCCCCTTAGAGTCTTTCTTGTGTGAATACTGCTCATTAGGGGACATAGTAATCTTGGCCCGTTCGGAAATCTCAGTGCCAAACACCTCGTTGATAAGAGGAATCAGCAGCCTCTTAGCCCAGGAACAGGCTGATAGAAATGCATCGTCATAGATATGTCGGGAGATAATACCCGTGTCTGAACTCTCTGCCATATGTGCAGAGAAATCCTTATCCTCAGTAGAAGAAGAGGACGTAGAAATGTCTTTGTTCATTTAAATAATCCTTTCGTAATATTATTAAATCTTTGAATGTATGCAAGATAAATGCTTTGAAATATAGAAGTTTTAGAAACATACATTGAACTGAAAGAAGAACTTGCATGGAAAATATTACCAGAGGTCATTATTTATGTCAATAGAGAAGTTGGATATTGCAAATTATTGTGAATAATCCTAAAATTGGAGTACGTCCTGACAGATAGCGATAAGGTTGTAATGGGCGGGCAGTTCTTTATTAAGAACCTTAAGATGAATAAGGTTACCGCCATTATGCAGGAGATTGGTAAACAGCCGGTATTATCCTTTGGTAACTCCTCCGGAGATTCCTCCATGGCCAAGTATGTAACCAAAGATAACAAGTACAAGAGCATGGCCTTTATGCTTTGTTGTGATGACCTGGTTCGTGAAAACGGCAATACCGAAGCTGCAGAGAAGATGGTTAAGATGTGTAGCGAGAATGGTTGGAATGCTATTTCCATGAAGAATGACTGGAAGACTATATACAAAGAAGGCGTAACAAGAAAATCATAGATAAATAAAGCCCCTTGGCAAATTAGCCAAGGGGTTTGTCATTGGTAGGACTTGTTAACAGGGGGGCGGAAGCGTTCGTCCTGTTTTTTCGACGTTTGTCCTTTTTTAGCATTTATTGCCGTGCTCAAATTGTATAATAAAGACGGTTGTTGGAGGTCATAAATGAAAATAACACTAGAAGTAAAGGAAATCAGCAAAGAGTATAATGATTTCGCATTAGAGAGTATTTCTTTTGCACTAGAGGAAGGAACAATTACTGGTTTTATTGGCGAAAATGGAGCTGGGAAGACCACTACCTTTTCGGCTATAATGAATATAATTAGAGTTGATTCGGGGGAGGTATTGCTAAACGGGAAAAAAATAAAATCCGCAAAAGACATTGGGAAGATTTCATATTTGGAAAGCAGTAGGGATTTATACCCCGGAGTATATATGAAAGAGTATAAGAATCTGGTAAGGAGAATATATAAAAAAACGTGGAGTGAGGATAAATATAAATACTATGAAAAAGCTTTCCACATTGAGAAAAATAAAAAAATAAAAGAATTATCAACTGGCATGAAAAGCAAGTTTTATTTAGCGGTAGAACTTGCAAAGCAGCCAGAGGTAATGTTGCTTGACGAGCCAACCGCAGGCCTTGATCCAATTGCAAGGAATGAGCTTTTGGATATTATTCATAGATTATCAAAAGAAGATAAAATGACAATTTTGTTTTCATCTCACATTACATCTGACATAGAGCATATAGCAGACAGAGTAATATTTATTCATGAAGGAAAGCTTCTTCTGAACATGAATAAAGAGGAAATCAATAATAAGTATAAAATAGTGTTTAATAGAGACTTTGAAAGGGTGGGAGAGGAGCAAATTGGTTAGTTTAGCAATCAAAGATTACGTTTTCTCAAAAAAGATTCTAATTATTACAATTCTATATTGTTTAGCCCTTCCATTAGTGCTGATAGTGGATCAAGATGCAAAATGGTATTTTCTTGACTTATTGATTCCATTTGCAATAGTTTCAGCACCGATTTCTAAATTGGCTCAGATGGAAGATTCAAAGAGCGGATTGATTTTTAGAAAGACTATAATGCTCTCTAAGTATGAAGTTGTGGGGAGTAGATTTGTTTTTGCCACATCGTTGGTTGTGTTAAGCGGAGTGGTGCTGGCAATAGTTAAGACAGTGGAATTAAGAGCACTTGGTATAATTGATTCTTTAGAGAGTCTGCCTTTTATAATGGCGGGTTTTGCCATATATAATGGGATATATTTGGCTGTTTATTACTGGAAAGGTTTTTTTGCCACGCAGTTTTGTACATATGGGATGATAGTTGTTCTCATATTTGGTAGAAAGCTACTTCAAGGAGAAGCGTTGGAGAGTTTTCAAACGATAATTAGCAATAGAATACTAATGGGGGTTGGGTCATTCGTAGTGGTTTTATTGCTGTATTTTCTATGTGTATTCTTTGAAGGGGAACGATTATTGGATAAATAGGAGTGAAGATATGGATGAGATAAGCATGATTCGAAATGGAATGAAGAAAGCAAGGAGGTTACGAATAATCTCGTTCTTATTAGTGGCGGGCTCAATTACTCTTAGGATTATTCATGGGGTAAAGGATTCGGGACTGATATACATGGCGGTTTTCGGAGTGGCAGTTGCTTATGCCATTATAAGTGCACTTACTCTGTTTCCGGATAATTGGAGGAGAAGAGCATTCGAACCGGCTAGACAAGACGTTGACAACAGAAATGAGATAGAGAAGCTGGAGGATAAAATAGAGTTTAAGATTGCTATAGGATGGCTGGATGTTTTTCTTATGGCGGTTTTTGCCATTGGGATTTATACCGGTTGTTAGAGAGGAGAGAAGGATATGTATGCGTTAATTTTTGCGGGAGTGTTTATTCTTATGATAATAATCCGGATATGGATAAATAAAGATGATTGAATGCACTAATGTACCATTCTACATGAATGGTACAATTTTTTTGGGGAAATTTGTGCGACAGAAGACTAGAAGTGACATGGTATAAAATGATAATATATACTAAAGGTGGAATTGAGTGACATTTATGGGGCGTCAGACCTTGCGGCACAAGGGGCATGAGCAAATGTCATAAAAAGGGTGGGAAAAGTTTGTGTACTATTACCCAAACATTTTGACCCTCTAAAACATCTAAATAATAGAGAGATGTTTACATTGGAGGAAAACCATGAGAGAATTTGCAATTTCAATTTGTGATGACGAGCAGGTTATTCATGAAATAGTAAAGGAGATTCTTATTCCCTATTATGATAGACAGGGGACAAAAGTTGTTTTTAAAAGTTATTATGATGGTGAGGAGTTGTTAAAAGATGCTGCGAAGCAGCGGGTAATACTGATGGATATTGATATGCCTAAGGTTGATGGGATAGCGGCGTCATACATGTTACATGAGATTAATCCGGATGCAATTATTATTCTGCTTACGGCTATGAAAGAGCGTTTTAAGGATGGCTTTAAGGTTGGCGCGACAAGGTTTGTATCAAAGCCCATAGATGCAGGGGAGCTAATTGAGGCTGTTGAGAATGCTAGATGTAGGGACTTTGATGCTCCTGAATTATGTGTTACTGAGAAGGGGCATCTCATTAACATAGATCAGAAAAAGATCTTTATGATTGAATCGGATAGAAACAGCATTGTTATCCATCTTAGCAAAAGAGATATCGTCGTATATAAAACACTAAATGAGATAGAAAAAGAATTAAGTGAAAGGGCATTTTTGCGGGTCCACAAACGCTATATAGTGAACATGAGACATATCTCAAGGGTTCAAAATAGAGAGATTATATTAGAGGATGGAATGAAAGCGGAGATTTCTATTCGAAGAGAAAAAGAGGTCGTGAGAAGACTTAGAGAATATGATTTGAATATGAGAGGGTAAAAATGAATCATTTATTATGTGCAAGTGTTGTCATGCTTACTGTGGTGGCATACTTATCATGTTTCTATGTTTTGTTTGGGAAAAGGACATGGAGAGTGATTGGAGTTAAAGAGGCAATTCCGTTGGTTATGGTGGGCGTATTGTATTTCGTCTTAGTTGTCTTCTTTAGCGAGCGGTACGGTTTGGAGTTGCTGGTAGAGGTGTTGATTTCCTTGGTGGTAATTCCATGTGTCCTAGATGTAGGGCTTGGAGAGTTTATGTCGCTGTTCCTATTGATTCTTCCGATCACCGGAATTGTTGGATCAATACTTAGTTACGTGTTATTTCTCGTTGGGATTGAAAACGAGTGGTATGTGGAAGCTATTACTCTGGCTGTAACGCTGATATTCTTATGGGGATTTTACTTGATTAAAGGGAAGAGCTTGGATAGGGATATATTTATTCTACCACGATATATTAGTGTTATATTAAGCATATTTCTATATATAATTGTTGGAATGTTTCCTTTTTTTACTTCATTCCTAAAGACAAAATACAGAGGAGGCGCAACTCCGCTTATTAGTGCGTTACTTATAATAGGAGGGGTAATAATACTGGGAGCAACGCTGTTCCTAATATACTACATAAACGCAAAAAGAAAATCAGATTATGAAAAAACATTAGCAAAAGTATATAGTGAACAACAAAGGGAGTATTTCAGTAGAATGCTTGAGAGGGAAACCGAGACTAAACAATACAGGCATGATGAGATAGCACAATTGATTCAGTTACAGCATTATCTGGAAAAAAATGACTTGGGCAAGGCGAAATCTTTCGTAAATGAAATGTTGCAAGAGATTACGGATATAAGCAATGAGGTATTTGATGTAGGTAACGATATAATAAATACAATGCTAAATTATTATCTGATACCGTTAAAGCGGCGAGGATATAAAATTGATGTTAAGGGTTTTATGGGGCCGGGAGTAACAATTTCAGAAAAGGATTTATGTATTGTTGTTTCTAACCTGATAAAGAATGCGACGGAAGCAGTCAGTGATATGGGAACTGAGGATGGGTTTGTTAAAGTAGAGCTAAAAATGGGAGAAGTATTTTGGAACTTCAAGGTTATTAATAGTACAATAAATGAGGGGATTGAAGACACGTCAAAAGCGGATAAAAATAACCATGGGTTTGGTTTGAAAAATGTGCGTAGAATAGTTGAAAAATACACAGGTAGCTTTGATTTTTGTTTAGACAATCAGAATGTCACAGTTGAGGTTGCTTTGCCAATATAGAGATAACGTTCGTCCTTTGATTAAATACGGTTGTCCTGTGGGATAAATATTCCTTTTCGAAATGATTTAGAATTTAAAGGAATGAGAAAATCCTAAGAAGAAAGGATGTGACAATATGGCATTTTCAATACCTGATTGGCTTTGGCGGTGGTTGTTTCCATAGGAAACTAAATCCAGCCACCATCAAACTGAATAACTTGCCCTGTTAAGTAGGGATGATTGGCAGCCGTATCGTAGATGATTTCGGCTGCTTCTTTTGCTGTGGCAAAACGCCCCATAGCTACTTCTTCCGCCAAGTCCTTTCGTTCTTCTTCGGTATAGCCTTTGTTCATGTCGGTGTCGATTACACCGAAGGCTATGGCATTTACCTTGATATTGCTGGGGCCAAGCTCCTTGGCAAGGGCCTTGGTGAAGGCGTTGATGCCACCCTTGGAAGCGGAGTAGGCAACCTCACAGGAAGCGCCGTAAAGTCCCCAGACAGAAGATACGTTTACAATGCTGCCCGCTTTATTGCGAACCATGGAAGGCACAACCTGCTTGCAGCAATAAAAAACTGAGCTTAAGTTGGTGTTAATAACTCTGGCCCATTCATCATCTGTCATGTCTGTCATAAGGCCGGTGATGCTGATTCCCGCATTGTTAATGAGCACATCGATATCACCGAAACGACGTCCGGCTGCTTCAAACATGTAATTAAGTTCTGCTGGATTACTTACATCTGCTCTTATGGCAAGACAATCAGCCTCATATTCTTCCTGAAGTTCCTTCTGAAGAGCTGTGAGGCTGTCAAATGTTTTATTGCAATTTATTATAAGGTTATATCCCTTTCCGGCGAAGAGGCGGGCCGTTTCGGCCCCGATACCTCTTGATGCGCCGGTTATAAGTACTGTTTTTTTGTCCATCTTATTCCGGTTCTATGATTCCGTATGTATTGCCTTTACGCTTGTATACTACGTTAACCAGATCTGTCTCTGCATTAACGAATACGAAGAAGTTGTGGCCGAGAAGCTCCATCTGAACGCATGCATCTTCCGGATACATGGGCATGGGTGAGAACTTCTTGGTACGAACGATTTTAACGTCATCCGGTTCGTCGTAGTCCTTCTCGATGTATTCCTGATTGAAGAAGGAAGCGGACTGCTTCTTATCTACAAGCTTGGTCTTGTATTTCTTTAGCTGACGCTCGATGATTTCCTCAACAAGGTCGATTGAAACATACATATCGTTGCTTACCTGCTCTGAGCGAATGATGTTGCCCTTAACAGGAATGGTTACCTCTATCTTTTTCCTTTCTTTCTCTACACTGAGAGTAATGATAATTTCTGTGTCAGGAGTAAAGTATTTTTCCAACTTTCCCATTTTGTCGTAGATGGCTGAACGTAAGCCGTCTGTTACATCGATGTTTTTACCGCTAATTGTATAACGCATGATGCTCACTCCTTTGTTAGTTAGTTGTTCACATGAGAACCACTTCGTGTTCTCATATAGTCTGAAAGCTTCGCTTCCATCCTTAACATATCAGGTAAAACTAAATACCTGCGAGGCAGGTGCTTAGTTTTCTGCTGATATGTTACATTATACCATATTGTCAGAAACCTTCAATAGTCCCCTTACTTTACAATGTGGCGAAATTGGAGTAATATAAAACGGTATGTATCAGGAGGAATAAGCATTGGATATAGTAGTATTGGCAGGCGGAATAAGCACAGAAAGAGACGTATCATTTGCCACGGGAATCAACGTTATGAACGCTCTTAGGAAGGGCGGACACAGAGTAATCTTGGTAGATGTATTTCTCGGACTTGATCTGGACAGTGAGCTTTCTGACCCTTTCGCCAAGGGGGAGGAGCTAAGCTACAAGCCTAGTGCCATTAAAGACAACGCACCGGATATAGAATCCGTTAAGAAAAGAAGAAAAGGCGACATACGGAGCTTCTTCGGACCGAACGTTATAGCACTTTGCGAGAAGGCAGATATAGTGTTCCTCGGCCTTCACGGTGAGAATGGTGAGAACGGTAAGGTTCAGGCGGCTCTTGATTTATTTGGAATAAAGTATACCGGAACAGGATATCTAAGCAGTGCTCTTGCCATGGACAAGAACATTGCCAAGCAGCTCTTTAGGAATGCGGGAGTACCTACTCCGGCAGGCCGCGGTATCACATCCCGGAAGATGCCTGCTGAATTAGGCCTGGAGTTTCCGGTAGTGGTTAAACCTTGCTCCGGCGGCTCCAGCGTAGGAGTATCCATCGTTAACAACGAGGAAGAGTATAAGGCAGCCTTAGACGAGATCTTTAAGATTGACGTTGAAGCAATTGTTGAAAGCTATATAAAGGGTAGAGAATTCGGTGTAGGAGTAATAGACGGCAAGGCATTGCCGGTTATTGAGATTGCGCCTCTAGAAGGATTCTACGATTATAAGAACAAATACAAAGCGGGAAGTGCCATTGAGACATGCCCCGCTGATATAGATGCCGATACCACCGCCAAGATGCAGAAGTATGCGGAGATGGTATTCGAGGCTCTTGATTTAGAGACCTATGCAAGAATGGATTTTCTCCTTCAGGAGAATACAGGAGATATCTACTGTCTTGAGGCTAATACCTTGCCGGGTATGACAGCCACAAGCTTGCTTCCCCAGGAAGCTGCGGCAGTAGGTATGTCATTTGAGACATTGTGTGAAAAGATTATAGATATTTCCATGAAGAAATATCAGAATTAATAGGGATTTTTAAGTAAAGCGAGGAAAGAACATGAAAGGAATGACCCCGGAGGCTTTAGCAGGTGCATGCCAGGGTAGATACGTCGGGCCGGAAGCGGCCGCCAACATGGAAGTTATCGGAGTAACCATTGATAGTCGAAAGGTTGAAGAAGGCAACCTCTTTATTCCCATTAAGGGACAGCGCTTTGATGGACATGATTTTATAGACCAGGTTTATGAAAAGGGAGCATCGCTGGTACTTTCTGAGAAGGAACTGCCCGGTAATAGCAGACCTTATATCATAGTCAAATCAACACGTGCAGCCATAAGACAGATTGCCCGGTATTACAGGGAGGCTCTAAAGGTTAAAGTTGTAGGCATCTCGGGAAGTGTAGGAAAGACATCTACCAAAGAGATGATTGCATCTGTCCTTGGCAAGAAATTCAAGGTGCTTAAGACTGAAGGCAATTTTAATAATGAGATAGGACTTCCCCTTACAATATTCAGGCTTACGGAAGAAGACAGAGTGGCGGTTTTGGAGATGGGTATAAGCCATTTCGGTGATATGGACATGCTCGCCGAGATTGCCAGACCGGATGTAATGGTGCTGACTAATATTGCGGAGTGCCACTTAGAGAATCTTCAAGATAGAAACGGTGTACTTCGGGCCAAAACCGAAGTGTTCAAATATATGCCGGAGGGTGGAATCGTTATCCTTAACGGAGATGACGACAAGCTTGTTACGGTAGAAGAAGTTAACGGTAAAGCCCCGATTTTCTTTGGATTTGGGGACAATGCCAAGGTTAGGGCAAGTAAGGCGGAGATCCTTGGAATAGAGGGCTCTGATTGCGATATCTGTCTTGGCAAGGAATGTTTTCATGTACATATAGGAATGCCGGGACGCCACATGATATACAATGCTTTGGCTGCGGCAACGGTGGGTAAGGTCTTCGGACTTTCTGTTTCAGAGATACAAAAGGGTATCGAGGAAGCATCCACCATTCCGGGAAGAAGCCACATTATTCATAAGGGCGGCATTACCGTAATAGATGATTGCTACAATGCCAATCCCCAGTCTATGAGAGCGGCCATTGATCTTCTCTCTATGGCAGAAGGTCGTAAGATTGCTATCTTGGGAGATATGTTTGAACTTGGCCCTGATGAGCTTGAACTTCATTATGACGTGGGTAAGTATGCAGTGGAGAAGGGCATTGATTACGTAATCTGTGTAGGCGAGCGAAGCGAGTATATGGGCAAGGGAGCCCGTAATGCTGCAGAGCTTCTTGACTCTAAGGCGCCAAATTATTGCTGCAAAACAATTCACATGCCTAATCTTGACGGAATGCCGGATCTAGTGAAGAGTCTTCTTAAAGACGGAGACACAGTACTGGTGAAAGCCTCACATTCCATGGGATTTGACAGGGTTATAGAGATGATTACGGGAGAAGAACTTTAATCTTTCTTAAGAGAATTCGTGGATTTTTCATTTTAGTTTTATAGTCTCTTAAGTATTTGTCCACATTTCTGTCACATTTACGTTTTATACTTGTAGACAGTTAGTGATAACTAAACTTTTTTAATAGTTCTTTTCTCCTCAGTCTCGTTAATATCATGGCATTCCCTCAATATATGTGCCTTGATAGTAACGGGACTACTTTTTTATGGAGGAAATTCAATGATTAGACTAATCTTAGGGGGAACATATATGATAGTGTTCTTCCTCATATCTGTATTCTACTGGGCCGTCATAGGCATAGTAGGACACTTCAATAAAGAAAAGGCTGACTATATGAGCCTTCATACCATTCAGCGTGTATTAAAAGCACTGATTTTTATATGTGGAATAAAGGTAACGGTTGTGGGAGAAGAAAATGTCCCAAAGGATCGTGCCGTACTCTACGTCGGTAATCACAAGAGCGACTTCGATACTATTATTACCTATGCAAGATGTCCCAGACTTACGGGATATGTGGCCAAGAACAGTTTGGAGAAAGCGCCCTTCCTTCGGGTGTGGATGAGAAAGGTTCACTGCCTCTTCCTCAACAGAGAGGACACAAGACAGGGACTTAAGACAATTCTTGCGGCAATTGATAATATCAAGGCGGGCATATCCATGACCATATTTCCTGAGGGTGGTCGCAATAAGACAGACGCCCCCACTATTCCCTTCCATGAGGGAAGTTTCAAACCGGCAACAAAGACGGGATGTCCTATTATTCCCATGGCAATATCCAATTCGGAGAACATATTCGAGACTCACAGACCCTTTATCAGAAGTACTCATGTGGTTCTTCAATATGGCAAGCCTATTATTCCGGATGAGCTGGAGGGTGACGATAGGAAGTTTATTGGTGCATATACACAAAAAATCATTGAAAATATGCTGGTTGATAATCAAAAATACCTATAAATACCGACATATTGTCCCAAAATCTTACAATACAGACCCAACCACAAGGTATTGTGGTATAACCCCCTTTTTTAAAAAATTGACAACAAATTATAGTTATGCTATAATGTGAAAAACTATATAAAGAGGGGTAGAGAACATGGTCTTAAAGCAGTCAGATATCTTGAAGGTAAGACACTCAGTGGGGAGACAGTTGGGCCAAAAGGTTATCATTAAGCTCAACCGCGGAAGACATCGTGTTGACGTGAAGGAAGGTATTCTTAAGGAAGTATACCCCAGTATCTTCATCGTTGAGGTCTCAGGTACTAATGAGGGGGAACCAAACAAGACCTTATCATTCAGTTATACCGACGTTATTACGAAGGATGTAAGAATGATGCTGGCTTAGAAACAATTGAATATTTAAGATATGTTAAAGCCGGGAAGCAAGTGCTTCCCGGCTTTTCTCGTCATAACTACAAATAGCTTGTTACATAAATCGAGTAGGGATACGATTCCCTACTCGATACGCGAAAGTGTTAAAGGAGAAAAAGTGAAAGGATATATGATTAAGTCGGAAACTATATATTCATTTCTCTTGTATATTATATCGGACAAAAAGCAAATTACTTTACAGCCAAAGGAAAAAAGTATAGAATTGACTTGTTAAGTATGCTATAGTAATAGAGTTGCGAAAACCGTGACTAAAGCACTATCTAGTTTATCGGGAGGAAAAGAAATGGTAGAATGCCCAAATTGTAAAAAGCAGTTGGCGGACGGGATGAAATTCTGCGATAATTGCGGAACACCCCTGCCTAAGATGATTAATTGTCCGAACTGTGGACAGCCAATGAATGAAGAATTCAACAATTGCCCCTCATGCGGAGCAGTTAATACGGTTAAAGCCGGAATCGGTAACGCTACACCTGCGACACCGGCACAGGAAACACCAGTAACTCAGTCAGGAACCATATCTTCAGGAACTATTTCCTCAGGAACAATCCAGTCAGGTACGATTCAGTCAGGAACAATCCAGTCAGGAACAATCCAGTCAGGAACCATCCAGTCAGGAACCATCGGCGGACCGGCTCCTCAGCCACAAGCTCAGCCTCAGATGGGACAGCCCACTATGCAGCAGCAGGCACCGGGACAACAGTGGGGACAGCCTGCTATGCAGCAGCAGGCACCGGGACAGCAGTGGGGACAGCCCGCTATGCAGCAGGCACCGGGACAGCAGTGGGGACAGCCCGCACCCAAGAAGAGTAAGACCGGACTTATTGTAGGAATAATTATTGCAGTAGTTCTTGTTGTAGCAGGAGTCTTAGTATTCCTTCTTGATCCCTTCGGATGGAGAAAAGATGCTAATATCGAAAAATTAAAAGAAGCACAAAAGGGCGATGTTGTTACACTCGGAAAGTATGAGCAGGATAACAACAAGGACAACGGTAAAGAAGATATTGAATGGATTGTACTTGAGAAACAGGAAGATAAAGTTCTTATTATGAGTAGTAAGGCGATTGAAGCAGCACCATATAACACAACAAAGGCTGATGTTACATGGGAGACATGTTCAATGCGTTCATTCTTAAACAGCACATTTATCCAAGATGCGTTTGAGGACAAGTATCGTTCACGTATACTTGATACCAATGTAACTGCTGATAAGAACCCCAACAAATCATCTGTTGCGCAGGGTAACAGCACAACAGATAAGGTATTCTTACTTAGCGGTTCTGAGATGTCGAAGTATCTCACAACCAATTCTGCAAGACAGTCTTACATCACAGATTATGCTTACAGCAAAGGAGCATGGAAGGGTGATAACGGAGAGGCTTGTACATGGCTTAGAACCATAGGAACTATGGATTCAACACATAAGAATGCTTGTATCGTACAGGGAGCAGGTTCTATCGGATACAACGGAAGACCTGTAGAAGAGACACAGTCTGTTCGTCCTGCAGTATGGGTTAACCTTAGATAATTAAAGACAAACTAAAAGGGATTTGCCGGTTGGCAAATCCCTTAATTTTATTTGATTATTTTTTAAGACGTCCGAATAATCCTTTTTTCTTTGGGGGTGCTTCAAGTACTGCGCCTCTTACACCCTTAACATCGGTGATATATATACCGCTTACAGTAGCCTTAACTTCCTTCTTGATGGGGACTAAATCATATATCTTCTCGTCACATATAAGAGACATGATTCTTGGTCCGACCTTAGCCTTTACAATGGGAAGTTTCTGGATCTTCATAAAACCTTTTGCCTGAGCCATAACCACATCAGGTAAACCTGAGTCTTTCAGTTTAAGACGCTTCTTGTCGATGATCAACATACTGATGGTCTGGGCTGCAGCCTCTATCTGCTCTTGCTGTTCGGCCTGCTTCTTCTCGGCTTTCTTGCCAAGGAAGTATAGGGCAACGGCAGCAATGATAAGTACACCCAAAATAATCAATAATACGATGGTAACTGTATTCACTTACGTTTCCTCCCTTAGAAATCACTACAAACTAAGTTGTATTTTATCATCATTTATATTAAATTGCAATCATTATAAAGTGATGATTTTTTTGTGAACAAGGGGCCTTCCGGTTTGCTTTTTCGGGGAAAAATACGTATAATTAGGGGAGCTATTGGGAGGTATACATATGAGGTCATGCAATCTGAAAGCATATGCCAAGATTAACCTGGGCCTTGATGTGCTTAGAAGAAGAGAAGACGGCTACCATGAGGTAAGCATGATTATGCAGACCGTCAATTTATATGACAATTTGTATATCAAAAGAATTGAAAAAGAAGATATCATAATTAACTGTAATCGCAGATATCTTCCTACCAACGAGAACAATATTATTCACAAGACAGCCACCCTGCTAAAGAAAGAGTACAATCTGCCGGGAGGAATCTTCGTAGACCTTAAGAAGAATATCCCCGTTGCTGCAGGTATGGCGGGAGGTAGTACGGATGCGGCTGCTGTTCTTGTGGGAATGAACAGGCTCTTTGACCTTGGACTTTCCGGGGAGAGGTTGATGGAGTTAGGGGTCATGATTGGTGCAGATGTACCTTACTGCGTTATGAGAGGAACCGCCCTCTCGGAGGGTATCGGTGAAAGACTCACAGGCTTGCCGGCTCTGCCCCCCTGTTATATATTGATTGCTAAACCGGAGATTAGTGTATCCACCGGTTTCGTATATAAGAACCTGGTATTGAATGAGGATACCCCTCATCCGGATATCCCCGGTATGGCAGAGGCTATAAGGCAGGGAGACCTTGAAGGGGTTATAAGCAGAATGGGCAATGTGTTAGAGACGGTTACCATTCCGGATTACCCTATAGTGAAAGACTATAAGGATGCATTGGCATCCTACGGTGCCGAAGGGGTCCTTATGAGTGGCAGTGGTCCTACGGTGTTCGGCATCTTTACAAGCAAAGAAAGAGGATACGAAGCGGCAGATTTGATGAAGGAACGGTTCCCCAGGGGAACAGTGATATTTACAAGACCTTTTAGTATAAACAGGTGATGATATGGATAAAGATGTTTTTGTAAGGCTTAAGGGCTTGCAGATTGATGAGAGGGATGAATCCGCAGAGATTGAGATTGTGGCTCCCGGATTCTACTGTGAGCGTGGCGGCAAGAAAATGGTAGTATATGAAGAAGTGGTTGAAGGTATGGAGAAGAAGATTAAGAATGTAATCAAGATTACTCCCGAATACCTTGAGGTGACCAAAAGAGGTCTTACCAACACCCACATGATGTTTGAACTTGATAAGAAGAATGTATCCGTTTATTCAACTCCCTTCGGAGAGATGACGGTGGGGATTCTGGCCAAGGATATAGCCCTGACGGAAGCAGACCACAGTTTATCCGTGAAGGTTGAATATGAACTGGATATGAATTATGAGCATTTGGCTGATTGCACCATTAATATCGGGGTGGAGTCAAGAAGCCGAAGTGATTTCAGATTAACACAATAAGGAGATTTTTTATGAGAGTACGTAAAGCTATTATCCCGGCAGCAGGACTGGGAACAAGATTTTTACCTGCCACCAAGGCTCAGGCCAAGGAGATGCTTCCCATTGTTGACAAGCCTACGATTCAGTATATAATTGAAGAGGCTGTGGCAGCGGATATAGAAGACATTATAATTGTTACAGGCCGTAACAAGAAGACTATAGAAGATCATTTTGACAGATCTCCGGAGCTGGAGATGGAGCTTGAGAAGGCCGGCAAAACCGACTATCTTGAGATGGTAAAGGATATTGCGGGAATAGCCAATGTATACTATGTAAGACAGAAGGAGCCAAAGGGCTTGGGACATGCTATTCTTGCAGCCAAGAGCTTCATCGGCAATGAGCCTTTTGCAGTGCTTCTTGGTGATGATGTGGTTTGCTCACAGACTCCCTGCCTTGGACAGTTAAAAGAGGTCTATGACAGACTGCAGGGTTCGGTACTGGGAGTTCAGACCGTAGCCCATGAGAATGTATGTAAGTACGGTATAGTTGACGGTGTTCAGATTGAGGACCGTCTCTACGAGGTTAAGGATATGGTGGAAAAGCCCCCGGTTGATAAGGCTCCCACTGACGTGGCTATCTTAGGCAGATACATTATTAATCCGGAGGTATTTGATTACCTTGAGACCCAGGAGAAGGGTGCTGGCGGAGAGATTCAGCTTACAGACGCCTTAAGAAGAATGACCAAAGACGGCAAGCCTATGTACGCCTATGATTTTAAGGGAACCAGATATGATGTGGGTTCACAGATAGGTTTTGTAGAGGCCAATATCGAATATGCATTAAGAGATGACAGGCTTAAGGGTGAGCTTAGTGAATACATTAAGAAGTTAAGCGCTGATATTGAAGGCACTATTCATTTTGATTAATCCGGGAATGAAAGGATAAAGCTTATAATGAGAAAAAGAGTAATTAGTATGGCAGCATTTTTGGCTGTTGCCCTTCTTGCGGCAGGTTGCGGCAAGAAGGAGATTAAAGTTGCCGATTACAATGTGGATGACTACGTAAAACTCGGTGACTACAAGAATATCGTGGTAGAGTATACCAAGAGTTTTGCGGTAACAGACGAAGAGGTGGAAGAACAGATTAAGTCAATCCTTCAGACCAATACCACCTTCGAGAATATTACCAATCGTGACACCGCAAAAGAAGGAGACTATGTCAATATAGATTATCAAGGAAAGATAGGCGGACAGGCCTTTCAGGGAGGCACCGCCACAGGAGCTGATATTCAAATCGGAAGCGGAACCTTTATCCCGGGCTTCGAGGATCAATTGGTAGGAGCCAAGGTGGGAACCACATTTGATATCAATGTTAAATTCCCGGAGAATTATAAAACAACTGATTTGGCAGGTAAGGATGCGGTATTTACCATTACCTTGAATGCCATCAGAAAAAAGGTTACACCTGAGCTTACAGACGAGTATGTTCAGAAAGTATCTACCCAGTCCAAGACTGTGAAGGAATACAAGGCTGAGATTAAGAAGTCCATGCAGCAGTCAAGGGATTCCGAGGTAGAGGAATACAGAAAATATTATGCTGAGAGCAAGGCTATCGAGAATGCTGAAGTTACAAGCTATCCGGAGGGCCTTATTGAGAAGATGGTGGCCGATTATAAGGAGACCATCGAGAAAGTGGCCAAGGAAGCAGGAAAAAGCTTCGATGATTACGTTAAGGAGACCTTCAGCTTAGAGTCTAAAGAGCTTGACGAGAAGCTTACGGAGTATATGAAGCAGACTGCCAAGATTAACCTGGTGCTTGAAGCTATCGAGAAGAAAGAGAACATCACCATGAGTGATGAAGAGATGGAGAAGGCTATCCTTGATTACGCCAAGAGTCAGAACTGCGAGACCAAGGAAGACCTTTATAAGAAGTTTAAAGAAGAAGAAGTAAAGAGATATGTAAAGCAGGTTAAAGTGCTTGATTTTATATGTGAGTCCGCAACCATTGTGGAAAAACAGAAATAGTATTGAAAGGGGCAAGAACGTTGAAGTTCGTAAGCGTTAAAGAATTATTTAAAAACAAGGATGAATACATCGGCAAGACAGTAGAAGTAGGAGGATGGGTCAGAAGTATAAGAGATTCCAAGACATTCGGATTTATCGTACTTAGTGACGGAACCTACTTCGACACATTACAGATAGTATACGGAGACAAGTTACCTAACTTTACAGAGATATCCAAGTTAAATGTCGGTGCTGCCGTAATAGTAAAGGGTACCCTTGTTGCTACACCGGAGATGAAACAGCCGTTTGAGATTCAGGCTGACGAAGTAACTATTGAAGGAGAGTCTACACCAGACTATCCCTTGCAGAAGAAGAGACACTCCTTGGAGTATCTTAGAACCATTACCCATCTTCGTCCCAGGACTAATACCTTCCAGGCAGTGTTCAGGGTTCGTTCCCTGGTGGCATTTGCAATTCATAAATTCTTTAATGAAAGAGGCTTTGTATACGTTCACACTCCCCTTATTACAGGCAGTGACTGTGAGGGTGCAGGCGAGATGTTCCAGGTAACCACATTGGATCTTGCCAACGTGCCCATGGCAGACGGAGCAGTTGATTTCTCACAGGATTTCTTTAACAAACCCACCAATCTTACGGTTAGCGGTCAGTTAAACGGTGAGACCTATGCTATGGCATTCAAGAACATCTATACCTTCGGCCCCACCTTTAGAGCAGAGAATTCCAACACTACCCGTCATGCTGCCGAGTTCTGGATGATTGAACCGGAGATGGCATTTGCTGATTTGGAAGACAATATGGAAATCGCCGAAGATATGATTAAATACATCATCAAGTACGTAATGGACGAGGCACCGGAAGAGATGCGGTTCTTCAACAGCTTCATCGACAAGGGACTTATCGAGCGTCTTGAGAATGTTGTTAATTCTGATTTCGGAAGAATTACGTATACAGAGGCCGTGGAGCTTTTGGAAAAGCACAACGATAAGTTTGATTACAAGGTATCCTGGGGATGTGACCTTCAGACAGAGCATGAGAGATACTTAACAGAGCAGATATTTAAGAAGCCTGTATTTGTAACGGATTATCCCAAGGAGATTAAAGCTTTCTATATGAAGATGAACGAGGACGGCAAGACAGTTGCTGCTATGGACTGCTTAGTTCCCGGAATCGGAGAAATTATCGGCGGAAGCCAGAGAGAGGACGACTACGACAAGCTGGTTAAGAGAATGGAGGAGTTAGGCCTTAATAAAGAGGACTACGACTTCTATCTTGACCTTAGAAAGTACGGTTCTGCAAGACATTCAGGCTTCGGACTGGGCTTTGAGCGTTGCGTAATGTACGTAACCGGTATGGGTAATATCAGAGACGTAATCCCATTCCCCAGAACCGTTAATAATTGTGATTTGTAATATTTTTCAAGGTATGTTAGTATCAAGATAGGTAGATATTACTAGGGCGGAGGTGTATTTATGAACAAAAAGAGAATAAAACAGATAGCAATTGTGTTATCCCTTGTTGTTGCTTACAATGCATGCTTTGCTACTGTTAGTGCGACACCTACTCAGAACAAGCTTAACGAGACTAACAAGAATATCAATAGCATCAACCAACAGAAGAACCAGGCTGAGCAAACGGCTAACGCCCTTAATTCACAGGTAGTTGAGTTGATGGCCAGTGTTAATATTGCCGAAGCAAACCTTAAGGAGAAGCGGAAAGAACTGGCTGTGGTACAGGCAGACCTGGCTACGGCTCAGAAGAAAGAGACTGACCAGAGCAATGCCATGAAGGCCCGTATCAAGAGTATATACGAGAAGGGCAATACAGCTTACCTTACAGCTTTTCTGGAATCCAAAAGCCTGGCAGACTTGGTTAACAAGGTTGAATATGCTTCCAATATATATGACTATGACAAGACCATGCTTGACAATCTGAAAGAGAGCAAGCGAAAGGTACAGGAACTTGAGACCCAGGTAGCTGCTGAAGAAGCAGAGCTTGCGGGAATGGTTCAGGAACTTAAGGCAGAGAAGAGTCAGTTAGACTCAAGACTTGCCACCTTAAAGAAAGAGATTAAGGATTTTGATACTCAGCTTGCCAATGCCAAGAAACAGGCAGAGACCTATCAGGCTCAGATTGAAGCTGAGAACAGAAGGGCCAGAGAACAAGCAAACAATGGTGGAGGCGGAGGCAACTCCGGCGGTGGCGGCGGAGCCAATGTTCCCTACGACGGAACCAAGGGAAGCCAGATTGTTCAGTACGCTTGCCAGTTTATCGGTAATCCTTATGTATGGGGTGGTAATGACCTCTACAATGGTATAGATTGTTCAGGATTTACATGTGCTGTATACGGACACTTCGGAATATCCCTTCCCAGATGGTCGGGAGACCAGAGAAATGTGGGAACGGCCGTTTCATTAGCCGAGGCCAAACCCGGAGATTTGGTATGTTACTCAGGCCATGTGGCAATCTATATGGGAAATAACCAGATAGTTCATGCAAGTAACTCCGCGCCTTATCCGGCAGGCGGAATTAAGACAAGCAGGGCAACTTACACAACGATTCTTACAATCAGAAGATTGGTATAATAAAATACAAAAGCTGTTCCCGTAAGGGAGCAGCTTATTTTTACGCCTTGGGCGGCCTGTAGGTCATGTTGAATTGTTCCATATCGTATCGAAGCAGGTCAATGGGAAGCTGCCCCGGGGCTGAGCCCGCATCCACTGCCGCAAAGGTCAGGCAGGATCCGGTCTTAACACACTGGATTCGGGAATCCACACCTAAGTCTCCCATGGATATGGTAATAATGGGAGTGCTGCGGTGGTGGGCTACCATCTCGGCCGAAGCGGAGAAGAGTCTTCGCACATCACCTTCGTCTATGGGCATAACCGCCAGTTTGGCGATATCTGCACCGAATACTTGCATTCGAATCATATCATCCACCATCTTCTCCAAGGAAGGAGTCATGGTAAAGAAATGCTTTGAAAAGATAAGCTTGGCATTACGCTTTAGTTCTACGATAATTTCCTTTGGTATGTTAAGAGCTATCTGAAGCTCCACGTCAAATATGTCTACCATCTCTGTTCTGGCAGCAGCTCTGTAAATCTTCACATAATCCCAAAGGGGCAGGTCGGCAAGGCCGCCTTCATTCTTGGTTCTTATGGTAAATATCAGAGGGATATCTCCAAGCAATCCTCGTAAGGCTTCTAAGGTCTCTTCCATTGCCGCAGGACTATCATTACGGCTGAAGTGATCCACTCGCCATTCTACTATATCAGCCCCCTTATCGATAATCCGTTTGCAGCTTCTTAGGATATCCTCATGGGTGGCTTCTGTTATAGACACACATATCTTGGGTTTCCCGTCCCCAAGTAGGGTGTTTCTTACCAATACTGTTGCGAGTTGTGACATTCTTCTTGCTCCCTTGCGCTCATTGTTTTAGTTTATTATAATGAAAAAAATAGTCTTTGAAAAGGAGAAAGATTAGTGTCTGGAGAAAAGAGACTTACGGCCCTTTTAGGAAGTCCGGTAGCCCACAGCATTTCCCCTGCTATGCATAACATGGCATTCGAGGAATTGGGGATAGATTGCCACTACGAGGCAATTGATGTGGATATATCGGGACTCGAGGCCAAGGTGCGGGAACTGGTGGATAAGAATGTACTGGGATTTAACCTGACCATGCCCAATAAGCAGGCCATGGTACCCTTATGTGATGAGCTGTCGGATGCTGCCAGAATAAGCGGTTCTGTTAATACGGTGCTTAATGATAAGGGCTATTTAAAGGGATATACAACGGATGGCAGAGGCTTTATGAAAGCATGTGAAGACGCGGATTTCCATCCCTTGGACGGCAAGATGGTTCTTCTGGGAGCCGGCGGGGCAGCAGCGTCTATCCTGGTTCAGGCGGCATTGGATGGCGTGCCGGAGATAAGCCTCTTTAACAGAAGGGGAGCATCTTGGGACAAGATATCCCTTATTGCAGAGAAATTAAGGGCAGAAACAAAGTGCCGCATTAATATGTTCACATACGAAGACCCGAAAGACCTTGAAAGAGAGATTTCCGATGCAGTGCTTCTTACCAATGCGTCATCTGTTGGGATGGCACCGGATACAGAGGCTTCTTTAATAAAGGATGAGAGGATACTATCCTGCGGAATAGATGTATACGATATAATCTACAACCCTTTGGAGACTAAGCTCATGAAGCAGGCAAAGGCTATGGGATGCAGGGCGGTTAACGGAAAACTTATGCTTTTATATCAGGGAGCAGCGGCATTTGGGATATGGACAGGCAAGGAAATGCCTGTGGAAAAGATTAAAAAGGCACTTTTCTATCGATAAAAACATATTGTTAATTAATAAACTTTAATTGCGTAACGTATTAACCTGGTGTAATATGTTAACTAATTAAGCGACTAGGAGGACTTAATATGAGCAGATTACAGATTTCGACTCCGGATAAGGTTCAACGCACAGTGGAGAACCTGTATAAAGATCTGGAACGTCATATCGTTGCCAGCCCTCCGGGACTGTGTCCCGTGGAATTGCAGCTGGCATTTCTAAAGGTATGTCATGCCCAGACCTGCGGTAAATGCGTACCCTGCAGAGTAGGTCTGTTACAGTTGCAGAAGCTCTTAAGTGACGTGCTGGAAGGAAGAGCGACTCTTGCAACTTTGACTCTTATAGAGAAGACGGCAAAGAACATCTATGACAGTGCCGATTGTGCCATCGGTGCGGAAGCTGCCAGGATGCTCCTTACAGGATTTGAAGGCTTCAGGGACGACTACGTTCACCATGTGGAAGAGGGATTCTGCTCCGTTCATGCAGACCATTCCATTCCCTGCGTGGGACTTTGTCCTGCCCATGTTGATATTCCGGGCTATGTAGCCCTTGTGGGTGAAGGCCGCTTTGCAGATGCCATAAGACTTATAAGGAAGGACAATCCTTTCCCCACGGCGTGTGCTCTTATTTGCGAGCATCCCTGTGAGGCAAGATGCAGACGTAATATGATAGATACCTCTGTCAATATCAGAGGTTTGAAGAAAGTTGCGGTGGACAATGTATCCGCAGATAAGGTTCCTGCTGAAAGCAAGGCAGAACCTACCGGCAAAAAGATTGCAGTTATAGGTGGTGGCCCCTCAGGTCTTTCCGCTGCTTATTTTCTGCAGCTTATGGGACATTCCGTTACTGTTTACGAAGAAAAGAAGAAATTAGGCGGAATGCTTCGTTATGGAATCCCCAGTTATCGTTTCCCCAGGGAGAGACTCCAGGAGGATTTGGACGTAATCCTTTCAACGGGAGTAGAAGTTAAGCTGAATACAAGAATAGGCAACGGCCCCGGCGAGGTGGCATTTGCTGAGTTACAAAAAGAATACGATGCGGTGTATATCGCTATCGGTGCCCATACAGATAAGAAGATTGGAATCGAAGGCGAAGACTCCAAGGGAGTTATATCTGCCGTTGAGATGTTAAAGAGTATCGGCGACGATGTTATGCCTGATTTTAAGGGCAAGAAGGTTATCGTAGTAGGTGGCGGAAATGTAGCCATGGACTGTGCAAGAAGCGCCATTCGTCTGGGAGCGGAGTCTGTGGGAATAGCATATCGTCGTCGTAAGGACGATATGACCGCACTTCCCGACGAGATAGACGGAGCTATAGCAGAAGGAGCCCAGCTCTACGAACTTAAGGCGCCCCATCATATAGAAGCAGACAAAGATGGAAATGTAGTAGCTTTCTGGGCTGAGCCCCAGATTATAGGCCCCATTGACGGCTGGGGAAGAGCCCGACCCATGAAGGCGGATGTGGATCTTCTTCGTATTCCCTGCGACATAATCGTAGTTGCCATTGGCCAGGGCATTGCCAGCAAGGCCTTTGAAGATGCGGGAATCGAGATTCACAGAGGAGCAATAGGCGCTATTGATTCCGGTGAAGTTAAAAACCACGAGGGTGTATTTGCAGGAGGAGACTGCGTAACAGGCCCCGCAACAGTAATTAAGGCCATAGCAGCCGGTAAGGTGGCAGCTGCCAATATAGACGAATACCTGGGATTCAACCATATAATCTCATGTGATGTGGAGATTCCGGCTCCGGACCTTTCAGACAAGGAACCCTGCGGAAGAGTTCAGCTGACGGAAGTAGAAGCCGCTAAGAGAAGGGATAATTTTAATCCCATTGAGAATACAATGACTACCCAGGAAGCATGTCAGGAGGCAGGACGATGCTTGCGCTGCGACTGCTACGGATTCAGCGCTGTGAAAGGAGGTCGTAATTTCAGATGGTAAATTTAACAATAGATGGAATAAAGACTTCCGTTCCGGAAGGAACAAGCATTTTAGAAGCGGCTAAAATCGTAGATATTCATATACCGACTCTTTGCTATCTTAAGGGTGTCAATGAGATATCCGCCTGTAAGGTTTGCGTGGTAGAGATAGAGGGAAAAGAGAAGCTGGTAACTGCCTGCTCCACCAGGGTGGAAGAAGGACAGGTTATTATGACCAACTCCCCCAAAGCAAGATCCGCCAGAAGAACCAATGTGGAACTTATCCTATCCCAGCACGACTGCAAATGCGCTACATGTATAAGAAGCGGTAACTGCAGTCTGCAAAGCTTAGCGGGAAGACTGGGTATATATGAGATTCCCTTTGAGACTGAAGTGGTGGATTTACCTTGGAACAGGTCCTTCCCTCTTATAAGGGATAATAAGAAATGTATCAAATGTATGCGCTGTGTTCAGATATGCGAGAAGGTTCAAAGCCTCTCCATATGGGACATCCAGAATACAGGAGCCCATACAACTGTTAATACTACAGGCAACAAGCCAATAGAAAAGTCTGATTGCAGCCTTTGCGCCCAGTGCATCACCCACTGTCCTGTGGGGGCACTGCATGAGAGAAACGATTTGCCCGAAATTTACAAGGTACTGGCAGACCCGGAGAAGGTAACGGTAGTTCAGATTGCTCCGGCTGTTCGAAGTGCCTGGATGGAGGATATGAATATTCCCGAAGGGGCTGACAGAGAAGGCCTCTTTGTGGCAGCCATGAAAAAGATTGGCTTTGATTACATCTTCGATACAGTATTTGCAGCGGATTTGACAATTATGGAAGAGGGCAATGAGCTTCTTAAACGACTTCCCGATATTAAGGAAAAGAAGCTTCCCATGTTCACATCCTGTTGTCCGGGATGGGTTAGCTTCTTAAAGACTCAGTATCCCGGCCTTGTGTCACGACTTTCATCCGCCAAGAGCCCCCAGCAGATGCAGGGAGCTGTTATAAAGACATACTTTGCTGAAAAGATTGGCAAGGATCCAAAGGATATAGTAAGTATCTCCATCATGCCCTGTGTATCCAAGAAAAGAGAGATAACTTTGGAGGGTATGGGAAGAGACGGCTACAAAGATGTGGATTTCGTCCTTACCACAAGAGAGTTGGTAAGACTCATAAAAGCAGAGCAGATAGACCCGGCAAGACTGACTCCCCTTCCCTTTGATAGCCCGGTGGGTTCCGGAACAGGAGCCGGTGTAATATTCGGCGTTACCGGCGGAGTTATGGAGGCAGCCCTTCGTACAGCCTATGCGGTTGTCATGGGAGAGGAAGCGCCCTTTGATGCCTTTACTGCAGTAAGAGCGGGAGAGGATGATTACCCGGATGCATCAGCTAATTGCGGTATCGTGGGAGACCAGTTCTTCGGTAAACGTCAGGAAGCGGAGTTTGACCTAAAAGGAACCAAGGTAAGGACCTGTACCGTAAGCGGCCTTGGTACTGCAAGAGAGCTTATTGAAGACATCTTAGCCGGTCGCAAGGAATATGACTTTGTTGAGGTAATGGCCTGCCCCGGCGGTTGTGTAGGCGGCGGCGGACAGCCCATCCATGACGGAGAAGAAAGAGGTCTTGAACGAAGCAAAATATTATACAATATTGATAATAAGAGAAGCCTTCGCAGGTCCCATGAGAATCCTGAGATAAAGGCAATATACGAAGAGTTCTTAGGAACTCCCCTTTCCGAGAAGTCGGAAGAACTGCTTCATGTAAAGCACGAAATATAATGATTACGGGGTCGGTTTTTACCGGCCCCGATTTTTATTGTTATTTCTATATCTCACGGAAAAAATCAAAAAAAATAAAAAAAGTGTTGACAACCGGAATTAATAATGTATAATTAAATTGTACTCAATCAAATTACAATAAATCTAAATTGGGAGGTTTACTTATGAATATTTATGATTTCACGGTTAAGGCACAAGATGGTTCTGATGTTTCACTTGCTGATTATAAAGACAAGGTATTACTTGTTGTAAATACTGCTACAGGCTGCGGATTCACTCCCCAGTATGACGAGCTCCAAGATCTCTATGATGAATTCAAAGATCAGGGATTTGAGATACTTGATTTCCCCTGTAACCAGTTTGGTGATCAGGCACCGGGAGATGATGAGGATATTCATTCCTTCTGTACAGGACGCTATGGCATCACTTTCCCGCAGTTTTCCAAGATTGATGTAAACGGAGAGAATGCCATCCCGTTATATAACTGGCTTACAGAGAATACAAAATTTGAAGGTTTCGGAAAGAACCCCATGGCATTGATGCTGTCGGGAGTTGTGAAAAAAACTGACAAAGATTACAAGAATAATGGTAAAATAAAATGGAACTTCACCAAGTTCCTTATTAACCGCCAGGGTGAGATCGTTGAAAGGTTTGAGCCCACCAATATGAAGAACTTAAAAGAAAAGATTAAGGAGTGTTTGTAATGAGATATCAATATAAAACAGAGAACGTTTGCTCTCAGGTTATTAACTTCGACATGGATGGTGATGTCGTTACTAATATAGAGTTTGAGGGAGGATGCAACGGTAATCTTAAGGCCATCTCAAAGCTGGTGGACGGATTCACCGTAGAGCAGATTGAAGAAAAACTCAAAGGCAATCTTTGCGGCAGACGCCCCACCTCATGTGCAGACCAGCTGGCAATCGCTGTTCGTATGGCATACGATAAGTCCAAGTCAGCGTAAAACTTTGGTTAATAAGATTCTTGGTGGGTAAGTGTAATCCGCAGGAAGATTTTTATTGCGGACAGAAAGGGAAGTATTATTATGGATAAGAAGTACGAAGGCCTTAAACTCTCCAATCAGGTGTGTTTTCCTTTATACGCTGCTTCAAGGGCGGTAATCAAGAGATATACACCTTACCTGAAGGAACTTGACCTTACTTATACACAATATATCGCTATGATGGTTTTCTGGGAGGAGAAGAAGCTTACCGTTAAAGATTTAGGTAAGAAATTATTCCTTGATTCCGGAACCCTTACTCCGGTGTTGAAGAGTCTTGAGACCAAAGGTTATGTTACAAGGCAGCGTTCCAAAGAAGATGAACGTGTTCTTGAGGTAGAGATTACTCCCAAGGGAGAGGATCTCAAAGAAAAAGCAGTTAAGGTTCCTCAGAGTATGGCATCATGTATCGCCATGACTCCCGAGGAGGCAGGCACCTTGTACGGATTACTGTATAAGTTGCTTGATTCAATAGAAGAATAGACATCCTTTATAACAAATAGGCTCCCTTTTATAGGGAGCCTGAATTCTTTTAGTAGTTAGTTGCACTGATTTCAAAGTAGCTTTGAGGATGTGCACATGCGGGGCATACATCGGGAGCTTTCTCTCCAACAACAATATGACCGCAGTTTCTGCATTCCCATACCTTAACTTCGCTTCTTGCGAATACTTCCTGTGCTTCAACGTTCTTAAGAAGGGCACGGTATCTTTCTTCGTGGTGCTTCTCAATTGCTGCAACAAGGCGGAATTTCTTGGCCAATTCCGGGAAACCTTCCTCATCGGCTGTTTTAGCAAAGCCTTCATACATGTCGGTCCATTCGAAGTTCTCTCCGTCAGCGGCAGCAGCCAGGTTCTCTGCTGTGTTACCGATGCCGTCCAATTCTTTAAACCACATTTTTGCATGCTCTTTTTCGTTATCAGCTGTTTTAAGGAATAAATCAGCAATCTGCTCGAAGCCATCCTTCTTAGCTTTTGATGCGAAATAGGTGTATTTGTTACGTGCCTGAGATTCTCCTGCAAATGCTTCTAAGAGATTCTTCTCTGTCTGTGTTCCTGCATATTTGTTTGCCATAGTACGATCTCCCTTCATTTTTCAATCTGCCGCATACTCTATTAATGCGGATACATAGAGTATAACATATTTTGTAAAATAAAGAAGTGTTTTTAGTTCTTGGCATTCTTATCTTCAGGCAGGAGTGGTGTCATGCTCTTTGCACCGGAGAGAATAGTTGATCCGTTATGCAAAAGAGCGGACGCTGAGGGAGAAATAATCCCTGCAAAGCCCAGGAGAATAAGTAAAGAGTTAAAGCCCAGGATGAAACGATAATTACTGTGAATTCTGTCCATAAGGGCTGTGCTTATCCTTCTTAAAGTCACAAGAGAAGAAAGATCATCTGAAGATATGGTAATATCCGATATCTCTCTTGCTATGGCTGCCCCTCCTGACATGGCAATTCCCACATCTGCTTCGGAAAGGGCGGGTGTATCGTTGATTCCATCTCCTACCATAATAACCTTGTGTCCCGCAAGGCGTTTCTCTTTTATGTATGAAGCCTTATCCTCCGGGAGGACTTCCGCATGATACTCGGTAAGTTGAAGTTTTTTTGCAATCTCGGAAGCGGTATCTTTATTATCTCCGGTCATCATACAGATATTCTTAATACCTAACTCCCTAAGGTCTGATATTACTTTTGCTGCTTCATCACGCAGAGGATCTGTAATACAAAGAACAGCTTCCACTTTGCCGTCTATACCAAGGAATATCCTTGAATATTCTGAAGGGATGCTATGATAGATCTCTTCACCGCCGGCAGGGAAGGAGCATTTTTCATCTTCCACCACAAAATGATAACTGCCAATAACGGTTTTTACGCCATCTACACTGCTGCTTACCCCGTGGGCCACCACATACTGAACCTTTGAATGCATCTCGTCGTGAACTAAGCCTTTCTCCTTGGCAGCATGGACGATGGCCGTTGCAACGGAATGAGGGTAGTGCTCCTCAAGGCAGGCTGCCAGTCTTAGCATTTCGTCAGGAGACTTGTTACCCAATACGAATATATCAGCCAATGTAGGCTTGGCATGAGTAAGAGTTCCTGTCTTATCAAAGACTATGGTATCTGCCTCCGCCATAGCTTCAAGGAACTTGCCTCCCTTAACAGAGATATTGTTAAGGCCGGATTCTTTAATGGCGGATAGTACCGATAGAGGCATGGAGAGCTTCATGGCACAGGAATAGTCCACCATTAGAAATGCCAGAGATTTGGTCACATTACGGGTAAAGAAATAAGACAAGACCGAACCTGCAAGACTGTAAGGAACCAGCCTGTCAGCTAAGTGGTAGGCCTTAGCTTCCGTATTGGACTTAAGCTTTTCCGACTCTTCAATCATGCGAACAATCTTATCATATTTGCCGGAACCCGAGACGGTTGTAACACGGATGATGCACTCGCCTTCATCCACCACGGTGCCGGCATATACATAACTATCCGTTTTCTTAAGAACAGGTACGGATTCGCCGGTCATGGAAGCCTGATTAACGGTGGCTTCCCCCTTTACCACAACCCCATCAAGGGGAATAATATCTGAAGTTCTGATAATAATCTCATCTCCCACAGATACCTTATTAATGTCTGTGGAGACTTCACCTTCATCTGTTAGAAGCCAAACTCTGTCAACATTCAAAGACAAGGACGTAGCAAGGTCGTTAATGGATTTCTTCCTGGTCCATTCTTCTAAGAGTTCACCGGTCTTTAAAAGCTGCATGATTGAACCTGCAGTAGAGTAGTCCTTACGGGCGATGGATACTCCGATTGCCACTGCATCCAGGACCGAAACACTTAGGCCTTCGTGCATAAGGGCTTTAATACCCTTCAGAAGGAAAGGAATCCCCTTAAAGATTATTCGCGCAATCTTAAGGGGAGCCGGAAGAAAAAGTTTACAAAGGAAATGTCGGGCGGTCATCATAACAAGACGGTCCTCGTACTGACGATTAAGGGCTCTTCCCGTTTCCTCCGGAACAAGAGCACATATTTCCTCATCGTCATAACTGAAAGAGGATAAAGCTTTTGTTAAAGCCTTCATCATGTCCTCTGCCGAACCGTTAAAAATAATGACGGCATCCTTAGTTCGATCGTAAATCTTAACGTCTCTTACATTGTCAATGTTTCGAATATAGTATTCAATAATATCGGCTTCTTTAAGGCTCATTCGGCATTGGGGAATGCGAATACGAAGGCGATGACTTGATTTATGTAATACTATATATTTCATTTTATTCTACTCCGATTTGTCCTGTGATTCATGTTCTTCAACAATTGCTTTGGCAAGAGCCAGCTCTTCTGCCTCTTCCTCTTCATAGCGCTTGTTGTTAATATCTATGGCATCGGAATAAATGTCACTGCAATTTTCTCTTAATGTAGTATATGTCTCCATAACACAGTCTTTACCGCGCAATACGGCAGCAGTGCAATGAGTGTATGCCTTCTTGGCATCCTTACTTGAAAGAATTGTTATACCGGCGCTACCGAACAGGGCACCACCTGCAAATAAAGCTATTTTTTTCCACATAATAATTCCTCCTATCGAGCTTTTTGTATCCTTATATTATATAACCTGACCCCGTGTTAGTTGTAGCGAAATAATATCAGTTTCTGCATACGACACTGGATTTGAGTTTTTCAAAGCTGTCATCGGAAATGTCATGCTCAAATAGACATGCAGCGCTTGAAGCGGTGTCTTCATCCACACCGCACCTAATAAGGAGGTCCTTAAAAAAGACGTATTTTTCATAGAGGCTCTCGGCAATTTCCAAGCCTTTGTCCGTAAGAAGGATGCGCCAGTTGTCTCTTATAACAAAGCCTTCATCCTCCAGCTTTTTAATGGCAGTGCTGGTACTTGATTTGCTAAAACCCAGCCGATCGGCTACATCAGTCATTCGACATGCCCCCGCAGTTTTGATCTGAATCAGAATTGCTTTAAGATAATCTTCCTGTGATTTCCCCACCTGTTTATTCATATTCAACTACCTCCGACTTTGTTATACCCATAAATATGCACACTCTTTCGTCTGTTATTACTGAGGTTAGACTCGGCTAACCTCTCTTAATTATAGTTAGGCTGGACTAACCTGTCAAGCCCCTGTTTCTGACCTTTACTTATTAGTCCTAATATGGTAGAATACTTTAGCGGTTAAAAGGACTAAAGCGCGACGCTTTAAAGTGAGAAAGGAACAGTACAATGCCTGTTACAGAATATTTGGAGAGAAATGCCAGACAGTACCCCTCGGAGGTGGCTTTAATTGAGCTTAATCCGGGAGAGAAGGAGACAAGAAGAATCACCTGGAAGGAATACGAGTTGATGCAGCCTACAGGTGGAGAACCATACAGAAGAGAGATTACATGGAGTGTATTCAACGAGAAGGCTAACAGATTTGCCAATATGCTCCTTGACAGAGGAATGAGAAAGGGACAGAAGGTTGCTATCATTATGTACAACTGCCTTGAGTGGTTGCCCATATACTTCGGAGTACTTAAAGCCGGATGTATTGCTGTTCCCTTCAACTTCAGATACGATGCTGACGAAATACTCTATTGTGCCGAGTTGGCGGAGGTAGATATTATTGTATTCGGTCCGGAGTTTATCGGACGTATAGAGCAGCATGCAGAAAAGCTCATGAAGGAGCGACTTCTTATATATGTGGGAGATAACTGCCCCAGTTTTGCGGAGAGCTATCACGAGCTGGTGGCCAATTGTTCTTCCATGACACCTAACGTGCCTGTATATGAGGATGATTACGGCGCAATATATTTCTCATCGGGAACAACCGGCTTCCCCAAGGCCATCCTTCACAAACATCAAAGTCTGACCCAGGCTGCTCAGATGGAGCAAAAGCATCATGGAACGGGAAGAGATGACTGCTTCTTATGTATTCCGCCTCTCTACCATACGGGAGCCAAGTTCCATTGGATGGGTTCTTTGGTTGCAGGAAGTAAGGCTGTGCTTTTAAAAGGAACATCACCGGAAGATATACTGTCTGCGGTATCCAAAGAGAAATGCACCATAGTGTGGCTTCTTGTGCCCTGGTGCCAGGATATTTTGGATGCCTTGGACAGAGGAGATATAAAGTTAGAGGACTATGAGACTGAGCAGTGGAGACTGATGCATATTGGTGCGCAGCCTGTACCGCCTTCACTTATCAAGAGATGGAAAGAGTATTTCCCGAATCATGAGTATGACACCAACTATGGTTTGTCTGAATCCACAGGTCCGGGATGCGTTCATCTGGGAGTAGAGAATATTCACAAGGTAGGCGCTATCGGTGTTCCGGGATATCGTTGGCAGTGTAAGATAATAACAGAGCAGGGAGAAGCGGTTCGCCGGGGAGATGTGGGAGAACTGTGTGTTAAAGGCCCCGGAGTAATGACCTGTTATTATAACAATGAAGAGGCCACGGCGGAAGTATTAAAGGACGGCTGGCTTCTGACAGGAGATATGGCAAGACAGGATGAAGACGGATTTATCTATCTGGTTGACAGAAAGAAGGACGTTATTATATCCGGTGGAGAGAATATATATCCTGTTGAGATTGAGAATTTCATCAGAAAGTTTGACAAGGTAAAGGATGTGGCTGTTATCGGTCTTGCTGACGAGCGTAACGGCGAGAAGACCGCAGCCATAATCGAGATAAAGGAAGGAATGGAATGTACCAGAGAGGAGATAGACGAGTTCTGTCTGGGAATGGTACGTTACAAACGTCCCAAGGAAGTTATATTTGCGGAAATCCCCCGTAATGCTACCGGTAAGATAGAAAAACCAAAGCTCCGTAAAATATACGGAGCCGAGAATCTGGTTGCAAAGGAAAGCGGAGAGTAAATCACTCTATAAACTGTAAAAAACTAAAGGGTATTAAAGTATCAGGCCCCAGATCATATGTGACCACGTCAGGAAAGCATGTGTATCTGGGGTTTCCTTTTCTCTTCACATCAAAACGCTGTATTTCCGCAACAACTTTCTTGTAATATTCATCTGCATCTTTAAGGTAACAGTGACCTATAAGGGCAAGGGCCGGCGCGCTTTCAATATAGACTATTTCTTCCGTGGGATGAGAGGACTCTACTACGGGTAGAAGGGCATTGAATTCACGCTTGGAAGAGTCAAAAGGCCTAGACGGACCACCGATGGAATACACATGCATAAAGTTTTGGACGATACCCGTTAAATCCGTGGACAAAAAATGATTTATGGCTCTTTTAATAAAGAGCTGAATTTCCACAGGATCATTGGATACTTCTTCCACGTAACGAAGGTAGTGTTTTCCGTAGTAGTCGATTTGTCTTATATGGAAGGTGCTGTCCTTGCTGTTTATAGTAGACAGCTTGTCAATCTCTCTTAATATAAGCAGATGTTGCTCTTTGAGACGGTTTAAATAATCCTCTACACAGTCTGCATTGTTGAAGATATCAGCTATTTCTTTTTTGGATAAACCAATATTTTGATAATTAATGATACTGATTACACGGTCAAGGTTATTGATATCGTAGTATCTGTAACCGCTTTCAGGATCTTTGTAGGCAGGGGTTAGAAGTCCCGCCTCCTCCATGCGCAGAAGGGTTGCACGGCTTAGGTTACAATGCTTTGCAAGGGTATTAATTGATATGGTTTCGGGGGGTCTGCCGTTTATTTGCATTTTATTGCTCCTTTCCGTTGACTTGTTCACGGGTGGACATGTTATTATTCTACCATAAGGTAGGATATGAAGCAATTCATACTTGCCGAGGCGGCGTTTTTCTTCCCAAATTGCCGCCACTGCACTTTATGCATTATGCGATTCGCAGCGATAAGCAAGCAGTGACTGTCAATACTTCCCCGAGGCTTCTGTGGGAGACCACAAGAGACCTTTAAGATGACCCACATCGCACTTATAACCACAGTCATTGTGTTCGGTCCTTTAATCAAATATTTGTCGGTTAGCGTTGTACCTGTATCTCTTTCACTTTAACAATTTTGACGGCAGTATTTGAGCAAGGCAGAAAGCTTATTACCTGCGGATTGTATGGTTTTATAGGATTTTCTAAAGCTTTTCCCCTAAATTTATTAAATAAATATTGACAAGTTAGTTTGGTCTAACTATAATATAAACGAATGTTAGGCAAGGCTAACTATTTTTTATGACTCATGGTTAGCGGATACTAACCTAAGCTTTTGCAAAAGATTAGAAAGAGGGATGATGGATGATGCCATTAGGATTAGCACCGATTGATAACGAGAACGTAATCAAGAAAGTCGGTGGGAATGCGGAGACGAAGAAACACTTGGAGAATCTGGGCTTTGTGCCCGGCACTGTAGTTAAGATTGTTTCCGAGATGAATGGGAACGTAATCGTTAACGTTAAAGAGTCAAGAGTTGCTGTAAGCAAAGAGCTGGCAATGAAGATTATGGTTTAATGTATGACGGTTAATGATAGGTAGTGTAAAGTTTTCTGTGAAAACTTTATACTACGTAGGCCACGACATCTGCTTGGCAGATTCAGGTTGTCGTGGCTCTCAATACTATAGGAGGAAGAAAAATGAAGACACTTAAAGAGGCGAGTATCGGTAGTACCGTTAAGGTTGTTAAGCTTCACGGTGAAGGCGCCGTAAAGAGACGTATCATGGATATGGGTGTTACTAAGGGTGTTGATGTATTCATCAGAAAAGTTGCGCCTTTGGGAGATCCGGTTGAGGTAACCGTAAGAGGATACGAACTAAGTATCAGAAAAGCTGATGCAGAAATGATAGAAGTAGAGTAGTAATATTAAGGAGACGAGAAAATGGGCATTAGAATAGCACTTGCAGGTAATCCTAACAGCGGTAAGACAACCCTGTTTAACGCTTTAACCGGTTCTAATCAGTTTGTTGGTAACTGGCCCGGTGTTACTGTTGAAAAGAAGGAAGGCAAGCTTAAAAAAGACAAAGAAGTAGTAATCACTGACCTTCCGGGAATTTATTCACTTTCACCATATACTTTGGAGGAAGTGGTAGCGAGAAATTATCTTATTAACGAGCGTCCCGATGCAATACTTAATATTGTAGACGGATCTAACCTTGAGAGAAACCTTTACCTTACAACACAGCTTGTGGAGCTTGGCATTCCCGTAGTTGTGGCCATCAACATGATGGACGTTGTTCGCAAAAACGGAGACACCATTAACGTTGAGGAATTATCCAGACAGCTTGGTTGCAAGGTAGTTGAGATATCAGCTATTAAGGGCGAAGGAATTGACAATGCCTCAAGAGCTGCAATAGAAGCAGCTAAGTCAGGCAAGACTACCCCGCAGCATACATTCTCAGGAGTAGTTGAGCATGCATTGGCACATATTGAAGAAGCAGTTGTTCACGATATGCCGGAAGAGCAGCAGAGATGGTATGCTATTAAAGTTTTCGAGCGTGATGAAAAGGTTCTTGAACAGCTTAACATTCCTGAAGAAACACTTGCTCATATCGGAACAGATATAGAGAAAGCAGAAGCAGAGCTTGATGATGATGCAGAGTCCATCATTACCAATGAAAGATATGTATACATCGGTAATGTATGCACTGCATGTTACAGAAAGAAGAACAAGGGCGGACAGACAGTATCCGATAAGATTGATAAAGTGGTAACCAACAGATGGTTGGGACTTCCCATCTTTGCAGTAATCATGTTCCTTGTATATTACCTCTCCATGGTAACAGTAGGACTTTCTGCTACAGACTGGGTTAACGACAACCTTTTCGGCGACGGATTCCACCTCTTTAATATGGGTGCTCCGGAGTATGAAGCAGATGCAGAAGAATACGGCGATGCTTTCAATGTAATCGACGCTTTCGGACTTGCTCCCGAAGAAGGAGAAGAGTTCGATCTTGCCAAGTTTAATGAAGCTTATGCAGAGATCGAAAAAGGAGCAACAGCTGATTATACTATTGAAGACGAAGAGACTCTGGCAACAGAGGATGTAACATATACATATGAACAGTTGGAAGAAGCCAAGGACGTTTACTTAAAGTATGAAGGTGCAGAACCTGACCCGGCAGCTTACGGAACCTGGGTTCCCGGTATTCCGGCCCTGGTAGAGGGGGCTTTGGATAGCGGAGATACAGCACCCTGGCTTAAAGGACTTGTTCTTGACGGTATCGTAGCAGGTGTAGGTGCAGTACTCGGTTTCGTGCCGCAGATGCTTGTGTTGTTCCTGCTGTTAGCCTTCCTTGAGGCTTGCGGATACATGGCACGTATTGCCTTCGTTCTTGATAGAATCTTTAGAAGATTCGGTTTATCCGGTAAATCCTTCATTCCTATGTTGGTAGGAACAGGATGCGGCGTTCCGGGTATCATGGCATCAAGAACAATTGAGAATGAAAGCGATCGTCGAATGACGATTATGACAACAACATTTATACCTTGTAGTGCAAAGATTCCCTTTATTGCAATGATTGCAGGAGCAATATTCGGCGGATCACCCTGGGTAGCAACATCAGCTTACTTCCTGGGAATGGCCTCCATCATTGTTTCAGGTCTTGTATTAAAGAGAACTCAGAGATTCAAAGGCGAGCCGGCACCCTTCGTTATGGAGCTTCCGGCATACCATATGCCTACTCTTATCAATGTGCTTCGCAGCATGTGGGAGAGAGGATGGAGCTTTATTAAGAAAGCAGGAACTATCATCCTTCTTTCAACTATCCTTGTATGGTTCTTATCCTTCTTCGGATTTACTCCGGACGGATTCAGAATGCTTGAGGAAAGCGAGATTGATATGAGTATCCTTGCTTCCATCGGTAATGTTCTTGCTGTTATCTTCAAACCTCTCGGTTGGGGAACATGGCAGGCAACGGTTGCATCCTTCACCGGTCTTATTGCTAAGGAGAATATCGTAGGAACTATGGGTATTCTCTATGGTGGCGGAGAAGGAACCGTATACCAGAGCATTGCAGCGGCATTTACACCTGTTGCAGCGTACTCATTCTTGGCATTCAACCTCTTATGTGCACCCTGCTTTGCAGCAATCGGAGCAATCAAGAGAGAGATGAACAACGCAAAGTGGACCTGGTTCGCAATTGCTTATCAGTGCGGATTTGCATACATGGTAGCGTTACTTATTAACCTTTTTGGAAGCATCTTTACAGGAGCAGTTAGTATGGGAACAGTAATCGTATCTGTAATTCTTATCGTAGCAGTTGTGCTTATCTTAAGAAGCATGATGAAGGATAAAAAGAGTGGAAAAGCTTGCAGTAGCTGTGCAGCCGGATGTCCGGCAGGCAGCTCATGCCATAAATAATCAATCCAATCAAAATAACATACCTTAGGCGAAGGCCCCCGGAGTAAAACCTGGGGGTTTTTGCTTGCATATCATCTTTTTGTGCGTAGATTAGCAGCCTATAATATGTTATATTATGAAAGGCAATAAAGAATTACACGCTATACGGAGGAGAATAATGCTAGCATTCAGATGCCCTCATTGTGGGGCGGACATAAGTTATGAACCCGGCCAGGAGTCGGTGAAATGTCAATACTGTGAGAGTGTTATTAACATTGAAGAGTACGAGAACTCTCTCAGTAAAGAAGGGTACTACACTACCAATGAGCTTAGTTGTACCCAGTGCGGAGCGGTTATATACAGTACGGATACCACAATGGCCACATTCTGCAGCTATTGTGGTTCTTCGGTTTTACTTAGAAACCGAATAGTAAAAGAAAAGAAGCCGGAATACATCATTCCTTTCTCGGTGAAGAAAGAGAAAGCGGCCGAGATCTACAAAGACAGAATTGATAGGATTCTTTTGGCACCAAAGTGGATGGATGAAGAGGGAAAGATTGAGAATTTCCGGGGTATCTACATGCCCTTCCACCTGTTAAAGTATTCGGCTCATGGAAACTACAGCGGAGAGGGAACCGAAAGCACCATTATTACAGAGAAAAAGAAAAAGTATGATGTAGTAAGAAAATACGCCATAACCAATGCGCCGGTGGACATCGATTATGATTTTATACCGGTGGATGCTTCATCTTCATTTCCAGATAGCATAAGCAGGGCTATCTGCCCATATACAAAGTCTAAGCTTAAGGAGTTCAAAGAGTCTTATCTTGCAGGATTCTATGCGGACTCCAGCGATGTTCCCCCGGAGCTTTATACCGAAAAGTATGAGGCTATGGTTAAAAGGGATATTGCCTCTAAGTCAGATGTAATGGTTAAAAAGGCAGCCATCAGTACAGCGGATATAGCCAATCAGGTACAATTAACAGCAGAAAGCCACAGCTCACTTCTGCCGGTATGGTTTTTGTCTTACAGAAACAAGAAGAGAATTAACTATGCGGCGATAAACGGAGAGACCGGTGAGCTGGTTGCGGATGTGCCCATTGATTTCAAGAAATACCTGGCGGTAAGCCTTGTGATTGCGGCATTTTTCTCTATTATTTTGAATATATTTTTCACTATTAACCCACATAAGTTCCTTGTACTTGCTACCTTCGTGGCATTTGCAGCCTTCTGTGTGGCCAACAGTTTGCTAAATGACACATACAGAAGACTCATGCATTATGATGATGCAGGATACCTGGGTAGAAATGCGGATAAGGTTAAAGAGAAGCACTATCACAAGAAGAAGAGTCATCTTTTTCTATGGATATTTGTATTCTGCACCGGATTTGGAGTCCTTACGGTATTATCTGAGGAGTTCTTGTGGATGAGTTTTGCGGCAGTATTATATATTCCCGTAGGCGTAATTCTTCTGATTGTATCTGTTCTAAGGAATCAGGGTCGAACGGGTGGTGTGATTAGAGAAAAGAAGGCTCCTTTTGTAAGAAAACTTCTAACCCTAATTAAACCCATGCTGGCTATGATTCTTGCACTTTACGTGGGTTATACAGAAACCGTTAACGATATGGTATATTACACAGCAGGGATATTCTCAATTATTATGATTATTCTGACAGCCTTTGACGTAGTAAGGATTCAGAACCGATTTACCATGAGAGATATTCCGCTGTTTACCGAGCGTCGTGGCGGCGATATGTAAGGGGTGAGAAGATGGCACAAAAAAAGAACACAAATAAGAATATAAAAACGAATAAAGACAGTATCTTAAAAAAGATTAAGAAAGCCCCTTCGGTTGCCTGGATTCTTGCTGTTGTGATATCAATAGTGATTATGGCAGGACCCATATTAGTTGATGTACTTAATGAAGTTGGCAACAAAAGCATGGATGAGAATACATCCATAGTGGCTGAGGAACGGATAATTGTAAGAGATGAGGCTGATTTATTGACTCCTGAAGGGGAGGCGGCTATTAAAGAGCACATGGTGCCCATAACGAAGTACGGCAGTGTGGCCCTTGTAACCACCAGACAGAGTAGCATGAGCAGCTCCGATTATGCGACGAAGAGGTATATGGAGTTAATCGGCAAGACATCAGGAACACTGTTTCTTATTGATATGGGCAAAAGACAGCTCTATATCTATTCCGGCGGAAGACTTTATGATACGGTGTCTGCGAGCAAAGCCGAGACCATAACGGATAATGTATATACTTATGCCTCCAGGGGTTTGTACTATGAATGTGCAGCGTCTGTATTCGATCAGATATCAACCATAC
Organism: Lachnospiraceae bacterium; assembly: GCA_015058015.1. Taxonomy (GTDB): domain Bacteria; phylum Bacillota; class Clostridia; order Lachnospirales; family Lachnospiraceae; genus SIG280. The sequence goes on from SVDM01000008.1 coordinate 44,011, forward strand.
TTGAAGGGGGAATTATTCCCCAACCCATGAAGCATATCAGCAATGCTCTTTTGGCACTTGCAATAGCTCTTATGGTGGTATTTGTTATTGCAAACTTCAGAACCAGAATCAGGAAGGCAGCGGAGAAAAATGTCTTCGACGAGACTGCAACAAAGTCTTTCGAAGTGGGTAACCCTGCATCCATGGTTAAGATTTATGAGAAAAAAACCAGACACACGGAATCCTCCGGCGGTGGCGGAGGAGGATACTCCGGCGGTGGCGGTGGCGGAGGAGGCGGCGGCTTCTCCGGTGGTGGCGGAGGCCATGGCTTCTAGTTTCATATGATTTGTATCGGGCGTCGATATTTCGGCGCCCTTTATGTTTCTTAAGGAGTTCTTGCCTAAAAGACCAGGTATGTTATAATTTTTAAAGTAAAAAAGCAAACCGCGTAAAGCGAAAGGAGAAAGAAATGCTAAGGATTGAACATTTAACCAAAGTTTATGGAGATAAAAGGGCGGTAGACGACCTTACCCTTCATATTCAACCCGGTGAAATATACGGTTTTATCGGACATAACGGTGCAGGTAAAACCACTACACTTAAGTGTTGTGTAGGAATCTTAAAATCAGATGGGGGAGAGGTATATATTGACGGCAAGTCAATTAAGACAGACCCCATAGGATGCAAGAAAGAGATTGCATATATTCCGGATAACCCGGATATTTATGATTATATGACAGGTATTCAGTATTTAAACTTTATAGCTGATATGTTTCAGGTTCCGGCGGCAGAGCGTGATGCGAAGATTCATAGCTTTGCTGACAAATTCGGCCTTACAGGAAACCTGGCACAGAGAGTATCCGACTATTCACACGGTATGAAGCAGAAGCTGGTGCTTATATCGGCTTTCATGCATTCACCAAGACTTATTATTATGGATGAGCCCTTCGTAGGACTTGACCCGGCGGCTGCATTTGAAGTAAAGGAAATGATGAAAGAATTCTGCGCACAGGGTGGTGCGGTATTCTTCTCAACTCATGTCCTGGAAGTGGCGGAGAAGCTTTGCCACAAGGTGGCCATTATAAAAGACGGCAAGCTTATAAAAGCCGGTACCATGGAAGAAGTTAAGGGAGACGAAACCCTTGAAGATGTATTCATGGAGAATGTCTAAATAACGAGGAGACGTGTTTATGTTTAAAGCATTATTAAAAAAGCAATTAAGAGAAATCGGCATAACCTTTTTAGGCGGCTCTAAAAGGTCTAAGAGAAAGATGAGCCTTACGGGAGCGGGACTTATAATATTTGCCATATTTATGGCTCTTTGTTTTGCGGGCTTGTTCTTCATGTTGGCAACTCAGATGGAAGCCTTTATAGATATGGGATTTACATGGATGTATTTCGTTATGATGGGTGGCATCGCCTTATTTCTGGCGGTTATCGGCAGTGCCTTTACCACATTTAATTCCATGTTCTTAGCTAAGGATAACGACTTGCTTCTATCAATGCCTATTCCTACAGGAACCATTGTCAGTGTAAGGGTTATTGCCGTATGGATATCAACACTTATCTATCTTGCCCTTGTAATGGTACCTACGGTTATAGTGTATATAGGACATGGACCCGGGGCTTTAGAGGCTGTGTTATCAGTTTTGATGATTATCTTTTTGAATTGCCTGGCAACAGCGATTTCACTCCTGCTTGGATGGCTGATATCATTGATATACTCAAGGATAAAGAATAAGAGTTACATAATGGTATTGGTGGCAATAGCATTTATCGGAGCATATTATTACTTCTATTTCAAGATAATGAACAATATCTCGGAGCTTGCAGCAGTTGCTGTGGGATTTGCGGAGAATACTGCCAAGGAAGGCGGCATCGCAGCCCTTGTAATCGGCTTTGGTAACGGTCTTGCAGGAAACGGGCTGCCCACATTAATCCTTATGGTTATATGCGCCGGCCTTCTTGCCCTTATTCTTGCCCTTATGGCCAGGACATTTATAGGCTCCATGACCAAGGTCAGGGGAGAGAAGAAGAAGGAGTATGTAAGAAGCACTAAGGTGAAGACATCAGGTGTGGCCATGGCTATCCTTAAAAAAGAGACCAAGGCTTTTACATCCAATGCAGGTTACATGCTTAACTCCGGAATGGGATGTATACTTACTGTTCTTTTTGCCGTCTTCCTTGTAATAAAGGGTAAGGAGATAACGGTAATTATGAACTTCTTATCCACAGAGAATCTGGAGCTTTTGGGACTTGTAAAGGTGGGAATAGTTACGGCAGCATCCATAATATCGGGTATGACTATAGTTGCAGCACCGGCAATTTCTCTTGAGGCTAAGACAAAGTGGCTCTATCAGTCACTTCCCATAGATACAGTGACAGTGGTAAGACAAAAGAGAAACCTGCAGTTAATTCTTTCAGGAGTTTCTGTTCTTGTAATGACAGGAGCTATATGCTTTTTAGGAGGCTTTCCTATTATAGATTCGCTGCTTATTATAGTGGCAGGGCTTTTGGGAGCTTATCTCCAGGCTAATATGCACCTCTTTATAGGAATGGTTAAGCCTAACTTTTCCTGGACTAACGAGATGCAGGTTGTAAAGCAAAGCCTGGCTGTGCTGCTGTCAATGGGATTTTCTTTCATTTATCCCATAGCTTGCATCGGAATATATTATTTCTTTGCCCATGAAGTGATGTCAGCACTTGTTTATATCGTAGTATTAAGTGTTATAACTCTTATCTTTGCCCTTCTCCTTGAGATGGCTAATACAAAGAAGGGACGCACCATCTATCAGGAACAGTAGCCATCTTCGAGGCTCCTATGTTTTGATTGAAATAAGGGTGTCAATTATTATATAATTTAGGGGTAGAGTTAATCTAAATTTATAATAAAAAGGAGAGGTATTATGGCAGAAACTTACATGAACAATGAGGGTGGAGAATACAGCAAGTATATAGTACAAGACCTTCAGGCACCCCAGACCGGAACCCCTGAATTCCAGGAGATGTACAAGAAATTCTCCCACAGAATTCTCTGGATTGATAAGAACGTATGCCCCGGTGCATTCCAGATGAACACAGCTTGGTACTATGCAGTTCCGGAAAAAGACCCGGTATTTGAGGAGCATGAACATGAGAGTGATGAGATCATCGGATTCTTCGGATGTGACCCGGATGATCCATACAATCTTCACGCTGAGCTTGATATTACCATCAACGGAGAGCACCACATACTTACAAAGAGCAGTCTTATCTTCTGCCCGGCAGGTTTGCCCCATATGCGCATAAGCATTAAGAGAGTGGATAAACCCATATTCCATTTCTCTGTAGTAACAGGCGGAACATATAACGGCGGAGCATACAAATAAAATCAAATGGTAAAATATTAAGCGTAGCAGGTCAACTGCTACGCTTGTTTTATTTCCCGCCGCGTTTTGCGGCCTTCTTAATCTTGTATAATTCCTCCGTGGCAAGTCTGGCTTTAGCAACGATATCCCCAGTGTCTTCCGGGAAGCAGTAGTAAAGGGTCTTGGTATCGCCTATACAGATCATATCACCAATCTCATACCAGTAATAATCCGAATAGAGACTGTAGGTACTTAAGGGGCCCACACTAAAATCAAGTCGACCGTTGGCGCCTCGCAGGTGCCAGCCCTTGGTGGAATGCTCAAGTACACCCTTTCCTATATCGTAGACACAGTCCATGTTAACTAACATCTTGATATCCACCAGTTTCTTGAACTCATAAGTTCCATCAAGAAGTTCTTGTCTTACGCACTCCCTTTCCCACCTGTACCAGTCGGGTATGTGGGAGAACTCCGTATTACCGTCCAATGCCAACATCTGTCCGTTTTCCGTAAGTTCATATCTTTTGCCACAGGCAGAGCAGGTAAGATATATTCCTCTTCCCTCCATATGGCCTTCCTCGCCGCAAGCCGGGCATTTGTACAATACACGGTTTAGGCAGTCGGCCCTGAAGGGCTCGCTTACTAGGATATTGTTTTCCTTCTGCCATTTGAAATTGTCGAAGGAGAATTCTCCTGCAAGGATCTCGTTAATCTCCTCCACCGTACGGGATGCAATATCCTTAGGGGATAAGAGATACTTCATGGTGGCATGAACCGGAACCTTACGGAGCTGTAGGTTATTGTACAAGGGATCATGGTGAAATGCCCCCGTTGTCTTAATCATAACCACCGGAACCTTAAAGAGCTTAATCAGTTTACCAAGACTCTCCGGCAGAGGAGTGGCTGTTCCGTCAAAGGAATAGCTGGCCTCGGGATACATAAGAACAGAACTCTTTAAGGTGTTAAATATATAAGACATATCCCGGATAAGGGTAATATCCTGTACGAACTTCTGGGTTGGAATACAGCCGATACGTCTCATAAGACCTTCTTTACCCACAAAACCGTCTGAGGTACATACGATATTGTAGGGTCTGCCCTTTAACATAACGGCACTGGCTTTAATGTCAAGGAAGCAGGAGTGGTTCATAAGGAACAGAGCCGGCTCCTTCTTACCCAGCCTTTCCATGCCTATGGTATCGTACTTGAAGTTTACGGAGCGAAGTTCGCTCTTTGACAACATACGAAGTAACTTGGCTAAAACGGCAGATTGCTTAACAGGCTTGCGGTGAGGCTTAGCCGCCAAAGCAACTACCCGGTCGTAATCCATCTCTTTGGTTTTAATCTTCATAAGCTTATTCTCCCATTGATTAGTGTTTCCTTATCTTATAGATGATAAGTCCCACTACAAAACCTACTATACTTGGAACAATCCATCCCATTCCAACGGAATAAAGGGGAAGGTACTTGGCTGCCACTTCAGTTATGGCACTTACGTTAAGAGGCACTGCAACCTCGGCGGGAAGTGCATTAATAAGGTCAAGAAGGGCAGTTGCAAAAGCGCATGCTGTGGTGCATACATATACAATCTTGCTATAGTTAAAGGCCTTACCGAATACGGAAAGCAGGATAAGTGTAATAGCAAGGGGGTATAAGAACATAAGAACCGGAACGGACCATTTAATAATAGTATTCAGTCCGAAGTTGGCGATTACAAATGACCATGCTGTAAAGCCTATAGCCCATGCCTTGTATGAGGGTCCCTTGGGGAACATATTCACAAAGGCCTGTGCACAGCTGATGATAAGTCCCGTTGCTGTCTTAAAACAGGCAAGGGTAACAATAATCACAAGAATCAGGGTTCCGAAATTACCGAAGTAATGGGCGGATATTGCGCCTAATGCTTCACTTCCGTTAGTTGCCATGGGAATAGCTCCCATGCTTCTTGCCCCCATAAGGGTAACAAGGGCATATATTACGGCCATAATAAGGCAGGAAAATACACCGGCCTTCATGGTATTAACAGCGATAGATTCGGAATCTTTTATTCCAAGACCTCTTATAACATTAACAACAACGATACCGAAGGCAAGGCTTGCTAAGGCATCCATGGTGTTATAGCCTTCAAGAACACCGGTAACAAAGGCATTGTCTACATAGTTGCCGGTTGCGGGAACATCCATTGCGCTACCCATGGGAATAATGATTGATACCACAAGGATAACACCCAGGCTTACAAGGAAGGCAGGGGTTAAAACCTTACCGATGTATGTAAGAATATTACGGGGTCTTAAGGCAATTGACAGCGCCGCTCCGAAGAAGATTAAAGTAAATACCAGTGTCAGTAAAGATACATTTACACCGGGGAATAGGAGCGGTACTCCTGCGGAAAAAGATGTGGAAGCACATCTTGGTATTGAAAAGAAGGGCCCTATTGTAAGATACAAAAGGCAGGTAAAGAAGAAGGCGTAAGGTTTACCTACACGACAGCTAAGCTCGTGAAGACCTTCACATCTGCTTCGACCGAGGGCTACAACTCCCAACATGGGAAGAGCCACTCCCGATAATATAAATCCCACAATAGCAGGTAAAATGTTTTGCCCTGCCATCTGTCCCATAAAGACAGGGAAGATAAGATTGCCCGCTCCGAAGAACATTCCGAATAGCATAACGGACAAGGATGCTAACTGCATAACAGATAATTTCTTTTTCATGGTTTCCTCCAAAGTAACTAATAAAATTAACCGCAAAACATAATAATACTATTTTAACACTTTTTCAAGTGTGGCAAGGCTTTGCACAGGTTGTCTCTTACAGACTATTATATAATAAATCTTTTAATTGTTGACATTATTTCGTTTATAAAGTAAGATTGAGAAAATGTACTTCGTGAGGGAGTAGTTCGCGTTAAATGAAGATTTGCGTGGTTTGTCAACAATCTCGGTGATATGCACCTGGCAAACCTTAATGAATGAGACTCATGTATATGCAGCAGATGTAGTTTGCATATACCGGGTCTATTTTTTTCCTCAAAAAGTACATTCAAGGAATTATATGTATAGGTGATTAATATGGGACAGATAGCATTCTTCTTTCTGACGGGTATCGGGCTGTCCATGGACGCTTTCGCCGTATCCGTGTCTAAGGGGCTGGGAATGACTAAAGTCAACAAGAAGCAGACCTTACTTATAGGCCTGTTCTTTGGCGGCTTTCAGGCACTGATGCCGGCCATCGGCTGGTTCTTGGGAATTGGTTTTGAAAAGTATATAACAAGTATCGATCATTGGATTGCCTTTATCCTGCTGGGATTTATAGGAGCAAAGATGATATGGGAGTCCGTAAGGGATGAAGATGATGAAGGGGAGACGCCTAAGGATAAGGGCATTAGTATTAAGGAGCTTTTCCTTCTTGCCATTGCTACCAGTATCGATGCCTTGGCAGTTGGAATATCATTTGCCTTCCTAAACTACCCCATTGCCTGGGTAACTGCTATAATAGGTATAACAACCTTTGTTATATCCGTGGCTGGAGTCTATATTGGAAACTTCTTTGGGAACAGGTTTAAAAAAGGAGCAGAGATTGCCGGGGGAATAATCCTTATTCTCCTTGGTGTAAAGATCTTGCTGGAGCATTTGGGATACCTGTCCTTCTAGGGACAAGAGAAAGGATAATCAGATGAACGAAATACTAAAAGCTGTAGGAATGCTGGTGGTGGGATTTGTACTACTGATAAAGGGAGCTGACTTCTTCGTTGACGGAAGTTCCTCCATTGCCAAAAGATTCAGAGTACCCTCCATCATAATAGGACTAACCATTGTGGCGATGGGAACCTCCCTGCCTGAGTGCGCAGTCAGTATTACAGCATCCATTACCAACAATAATACACTGGCAGTAAGTAATGTTACGGGTTCTAACATCTTCAACCTGATGATGGTTTGTGGCGTATGTGCCCTGTTTCGGCCTCTTCCGGTGGATAAAGGAACATTAAAGAAGGAATTTCCCTTCTCCATCATATGCGCAGGACTTTTGCTTCTTCTGGGATGTCTTGGCATGGAGCTTAATCAGATAGATGGAATTATCTTTTGCGGAATCTTCCTGCTGTTTTTATTCTGGATGATTCATTCCGCTATCAAATCCAGAAAAGAGATGCCCGGAGTTGAGCACGAGGGGGACGAAGTCATGGTACTTCCCATGTGGCAGTGTGCCGTATATATTGTGGGAGGTGCTATTGCCATCGCCATCGGCGGTGACTGGGTTGTAGACGGTGCTGTTGTAATAGCTCAGGCATTTAACATAAGTCAGACCATAATAGGACTTACGGTTGTAGCCCTGGGAACATCTCTGCCTGAACTTGTAACCAGTATTGTGGCAGCCAGAAAAGGGGAAGTTGACATGGCCATGGGTAATGTCATCGGATCCAACATCTTTAACATCCTTTTTGTACTGGGTTCAGCTTCAGCTATAAGCTCCATTCCCTTCCTGATGGAGAATGTCTTCGATATCATTATTCTTTTGATAGTAAGCATTCTGGTATGGATATACGGCTGGACCAAGAAGGAGATAACCCGAGGGGAAGGCCTTTCAATGGTTCTTATTTATGTAGCGTATACGGTATATATCTGTTTAAGATAAAAATTCTCCCCGCCAAAAAAAGGCGGGGAGAATAATTCTTAAGCTTTAACAGCTTTAATTCTAAACATAAGGTTTTCTATATAGAAATCATCTTTCTTGGCAAATACTTTCTTATAGAAATCTTTATCTATATTAACGTCTTTAAATCCATAGTTTACAAGCACTTCCGCATCCCATTCCGGTCTGGTAAGGGCACTGATGGTAAGCATATGATACAGCTTATGGCATTCATCCTTCAAATCCTGACTGATACCTGCATGGGCCGGATTGTCAAGAGAATGGTGGGCATGTTCTTCCTTGGCATATTCTGCATCAAAGTTAATAAGAATTCCACCTCTTTTAAGAACTTTTGCCCATTCTTTATATGCATCCATGGGATGTGGCAGGGTCCATGTAAGATTACGGGTAATTATGGCATCAAAGGATTCATCGGGAAAGTCAGGTTTCTCCGCATCCATACGAAGGGCTTTGACTTTATCCGTATCAAGTTCGTAAAGCTCTATTAACTTGTTGGCATGATTAACCATTTCTTCTGTAAGATCGATTCCCGTCACAGTGTAACCCATACGTCCCAATAAAACCGGGAAAAACCCTGCACCGCAACCGATATCAAGTATCTTGCTATCTTTACCCTTTGGTAAATGCTTTATTATCTCATCCGCCCATATAGCGGCTTTGTCACTTTCAATCTCTGCTCTTCGCTGCTCATAGAAGCTAGCAGCTCTCTGATTCCAATAAAACTGTACCCGGTCTTTGATTCCGGGATCCTCCTTTTCAAAAGGGATTAATTCCAATTCGCCCATTTGCTCGCCTATCCTTTTTCTACTTAACTGCCTTAATCATAAACATGGGAGTCGAGTTATAGTTAATCTTTTCCTTGCGTGAATACAATATATCGCTGACATTCTCACGAAGAATTACTCTTGACGCACCCATTTCCTCCAGAAGATCCTTATCCCAGAAGGGTCTGTTCTCACCGGTAAGGGGAAGCATATCAGCTATACGCTCCATCTTGTCAAAGTCAGCACCGATATTGTAATCCTCGAAATCCTCGGTATATACGTTCTTCCTGTCTGCCTCATAGCCGGCCAGGGATTCTTCGTCACGAAGATAGTTGTACCAGTTGGCATCGAATACCAGCAGTAATCCTTCCGGCTTTAATACCCGCAGCCACTCTTCGTAAGCTTTCCCCGGCTCCTGAAGATTCCAAGTAAGGTTACGGGAAAATACCACGTCAAAGGCTTCGGATTCAAAGGTCAAATCCTGGGCATTCTGAATCTCAAAATGCATCTTCTCTGTTAGCTGTGCCGCATTAAACCGGGCCTGTTCAAGCATATCCGGTGAAAAGTCAGCAGATGTAACACTGTATCCTTGCTCCGTTAAGATAATGGAGATAAATCCCGGGCCGCATCCGATATCCAGTATGTGAATATCCTTTCTTGCCCTGCCGGGAAATGCCTCGTCAATCTGTTCTGTAAGATACTGTGACCAGGTCTTCCTCTGAATACCGGACAGCTCCTCCTGATTAACCACAGAGTAGCCGTAAGCCCTGTTCTTCCAGTATTCTCTGTTTTCCGAAAAAAGTTGTAAATCCATTGTTGTAACCTCCGACTCGCCCACTAGTATACAAAGATTAGGGTGGGTTCACAAGCCCCCGGGGGGGATACAACTTAGGCTAAAATCAAACAAAAGGATGATTTATTCCGATGGATTTTATGGGAGAATTCTTGTTGAGGAATTATGATATAGCAAACAAAATTTGGGTAGCAGTTTGGCTATAGAAAGGGGATTAATATGAAGAAGAAGATTGTAGTAGTAACATTATCGGCAGTTCTTGTTACAGGACTTTTATCAGCATGCGGAGGAAGCAGTAATGCCGGCGGTAGCTCTTCTGCAGCATCAAGTACGGCACAAAGCACATCTGCATCAACCGAAGCGCAGTCAAGTAGCGCGGCTGCAGATGGTGAATTCGCAAAGGGACTTAAAGGGGATGGGCCTAAAGAACTTTCCTGCAAATATGCGGATTTCAAAGTACCTGAAGGAATGAAATGGGAAGTATACACCTACACAGGTAAGCCTGAGGCGAAGACCACAGGTAGTGTAGTTATGCATACCGGAACTAAAGATACATCTCTTCTCTGGTTTGAGGTTTCCACAACACGTATGATTTCAGGTGCTAAATCTTCAACAGGTAAGGCCAAGGGTATTGAGACCCTTGAGGAAGCAGCTAATGAGTGCTTCAGGATGCATGGTGAGAGCACCAAGGGTGAAAGAACCGATATTGAAAAGATTAAGATTGGTGATTACGAATATCAGGTACTTACCATCAAGAGCCAGTACAAGGATGAGACCTTCCTTGTAACCGCTTACAAGACAAGCGATGGTCTTGATGCTTACGTTGAGATTACCGTCAACAACAAGCCTACGGGTTCTGCAGGTTCTGCACTAAACTACAAGGAAGGATTGGCACAGGATTTCATCAAATCTATCAAATTGAAATAGACAAACTATTCAAAATCACCAAACAGCTGAATAAAGGCCCTGGCGGAGTGCCCATTGGCGGCATGAACCAGGGCTTGTCCTAACCTGTAAGGCAGTAACCCCTGACTTTGACACACAATGGCATCCAAGGTTCCGTCTACGGCACCGCTTATCATCATCATGACTTCAGGGTCATCATGGGGCTTATCCTTGTGCATTGCGTATACCACTTGTTTGGTAATGTTAAAGATAAGCTTACCCAGAAGAGAGTGCTTTGCCAGCTGGCGGATGGAATTATTCATAGTAAGTGCTCCGCGACTTGTGTCCGTAAAGTTGCTCAAAGTCTTACCATAGAGCTTGGCGAATTGTTCTTTACTGATATTAAAATCTTCGCCCTCTTGTCTGAAATACTCGCAAAGCACACCGGTCATGTCCGGATTGTAATCCACGCCTGTAACTTCTATATCCTTCGAAAGACGGATATCCTCCACAGAGGCTCCTATCATTATCTTGTAAGTTCCGGTTGGAACAATAAAATCATCTCTATCCACATCAAAGAGACTAAAGCTACGCTCATCTAAAGTAATCTCTAAGACTTGGCTTTCCCCGGGCTCTAAAAGCTTTGTTTTGGCAAAGCCTCGCAGTTCCTTAGCTGCCCGCAAGTATCTGCATCCTGGATTACCTACGTATAACTGCACTGCTTCCCGTCCGGCCCGGCTACCTGTATTGGTTACTTTAAGGGTGACATTTATCTTACCCTCCCGGAATTCCTCCGGCACCCTAAGATCAGAGTACTCGAAAGTGGTATAGGACAGACCGAAACCAAAGGGGTACATAACCTTATGGCCATAGGTGCTGTAATATCTGTATCCTACGAAGATGCTTTCTCTGTATTCCACATCAAGGTTGACCCGGCTAAAGAAGTTGTAAGCCGGAGTGCTCTTTAAGGTTAAGGGAAATGTCTCTGCCAACTTTCCACTGGGACTAACCTCCCCGCACAAAAGCTTGGCTGCACTTTCCTGTACCGCTTCGCCACCTAAGTACATCATAAGAATAGCCCTAACCCTGTGTCTGAAGCTTATGTTCATGGGAGCGCCGCCAAAGGCTACGAAAACCACATCTTTTGTCTTTTCTAAGATCTTATCCACAAGACGAACCTGGTTATAAGGAATATCCAAGGTTTTTCTGTCATACCCTTCCCCTTCAGCCTTATCCGTCAGGCCACCGTAGAACAGCACTGTATCCCCGGGCTTGATGGCATCTAACGCCTCTTTTTCCAAGGGAATCAGAGGAAGATTTATATCGGAGTCGTATCCTTTATGGAATACAACATCAAAACCTACTTTAGCCAGGCATTCCACACCGGTCTGCACATGTTTGACATTGATATGACTGCTTCCCCCGCCCTGAAAACGGGTATTAACAGCCAAATCCCCGATAACGACTATTCTGCCCCCGGCAGATAAGGGGAGTATTCCGTCGTTTTTTAGAAGTACGGCGGAGCCTAAGGATAGCTGCAGGGCCACGTCATGGGAATTCTTCAAATCGGCAGTGTGGTCGATTAGTTTGGCACCCTGACTTCTGGCAAGATTTGCAACTCTGCCGGCAGCAGTGGTAAGAGCTTTTTTGCTTAAAGTGCCGCTTTTTAAAGCCCGGCGCACTGAACCAAAGTGAACACCCTTATTACCAGGCATCTCTAAGTCCATTCCCGCTTCTATGCTTTTGGGCAGATTAGAGCAAGCGCCCCAGTCTGAGACCACCAGGCCCTTAAAGCCCCATTTGTCTCGCAGCAGGTCTGTTAAAAGGTGCTTGTTCTGGGTTCCGTACTCACCGTTTACCATGTTATAGCAAGCCATGATGGTGGTGGGCTGAGCCTGCCTTACCGTCATCTCAAAGGCGGCAGTATAAATCTCTCGCAAGGCTCTTTCATCTATCTGACTGTTGGATATCATCCTGTTGGATTCCTGGTTGTTGCCGGCGTAGTGTTTAAGGGAAGTGCCCACTCCTTTTTCCTGCATGGCATTTACAAAGGAGGTGGCCAGAGAGCCGGCCAGATAAGGATCTTCAGAATAGTATTCGAAGTTACGACCGCATAAGGGGATGCGCTTAATGTTTACACCGGGGCCAAGGACAACAGATACCTTATTGGCCAGGGCTTCGTCGGCTATGGCACTAGCCTCTTTGGCTATAAGTTCTCTGTCCCAGCTGCATGCAGCAGCACTGGCAGTGGGAAATGCCGTAGCATACTTACTGTCATTGTTGTGGCCAAGCAAGGCGCCTTCCGGCATACGAAGACCGTGGGGGCCGTCGGATAGTAGAATGGAGGGCAACTTACCATTACAATCGTTGGTGTGCCAGGCTCCATTGCCGGATATTAAGCTTATGGTTTCTTCCCGTGATAATTTCATAACCGAATATCCCCTCTCATCGCCAGGATTTAAGAATGTCTAGTAGTTCTTCTTCATAGGAAGCACCGAACTCCTCCTGGCGTCCGGTGCTTCTTATATTACTTTCAGCTCCACGCTCGGGAGCAGGGAATTCCCATATATTATAGCGGAGCCCTTTATGCTCGAAGTCGATGCTGCCGCAATCGTCCTCCTCGGAATAAGAATATTTTATTCCCATATTGTTTAATTGGTTTTGAATCTTTTGAAGTCTCATAAAAGGCATCCTTTCATAGTGCTATAGATTTATTCCGAAATATTTGCTTAAAGTTTCTCTAAACTCTTCGTCAGTCGTAAGGGTACGCTCCTCCACCCTATCACCTACTTTGGACTTGAACTCTCTGTCGGTGATAGAGTAGTATCCGTCGGGGCGGCGAAGGTTTACAAGGGTTAAGGTGACAAAACGTCCCTCCGGGTTGGTACAGCAGAAGTAGTTCATGGCTTCGAACTCAATATCCGGCTGAGGTTGGGTTGTCATATAGAGGACACTTTCGGTTTCCCCTTCCTCGTTAAGGCGCTTTAGGTTCCACCAGTAATCATCGGCCTTCTCGAACCAGAAAGTCTCACCGAAGATATCCTGCTTTAATCCATCCTCAAGCTTAACGCAGCCGTAGGGCATGGGGCCGCCGAAGCCCACATCCGCAAAGTAGAGTCCGTCAGAAAATCTTATAAAGTTACCCCGGTGCATAACCGGGCGGTCGAAGCTTCTGACACGGCAGAATACGGAGAATACATCGAATCCCGTCTCTTCTAAGAAGTGTTTGAAGAGTCCGTTTAATTCGAAGCAGTAGCCCCCTCTTTTATTGGTGATTATCTTATTGAAAAGTGAGTCTGTATCAACCAATACTTTTTTCTTTAGATAATTACATTCCAAATCCTCGAAAGGAATGCTGCACTGATGAGCTTGAATTATCTTATCCAGCGCTGCCTTGTCAAGAACAGCAGGCCTTTCGATGCCTAATCTTTCATAATATGCTTTTAAATCCATTGTTTCCCCTCACATATGGTTATTGTTTAGAAATACTCTTTAAATTAAATGTCTTCTCACCCTTCTTGGTGACTCTTGCCTTAACGTTATCGCCGGCTCTAAACGTAATAAGCTCCTCATTATCGGCGAATTTCTGTCTGTATATATTGCCGTCGCTTCCTTCGAAGTACACATAGGTATCTCCGGAAATGTCTACGTACTGGATGGAGCTTATGGTAAAGGTGGCATCAGTAACCTCGCCCTCATCACCTGCTTCCGGTTTTTGCTCGCCGGGTTTAGGCTCAGGTAAGACACCGCCGTTTAAGAGCTTCCTATACTGGGCAAAGCAATCATCTAAATTGGATGCAGTTGTTACTATATTGTATGACTGGACATTAACCATGGCATAGAGTTTTACGATACCGCTGGCATCCTTAAGCACCATAACGTAGGTGGGCTGCTCGTCTACATTTATAAGAGAGGGGAAGGAGGCTTGATAGCGTTTCTCCTGAACCTCACCTTCTGCGGCAGACATGGCAGAGTTCTCATCCGCTCCTGCAATGGTGTAGTAGTGGGCATCGCCGGTACGCTGGTTAACCAGGATAAATCCTACGTTGGAAGCGTCATCATTAACTGATGTAACACCGGTATAGATCCAGATGTCTCCGTCTTTTGCGATATAACCGTAATCCGGCTGGTTCTCTCCGCCGTCATTCTTGGTCTGAGTCGCACGGCGCACACCCTTCTTGGCAAATTTGGAGTTAATATATCCGTTGGATAAAAGTCCGTTCCAGTTGTACTGAGTAACCAGGAGTTCACCGTCAAATACTTCATCAACCCAGGTGGGAACATCGGCCAAATCATAGTAGGTGCTTTCGCCGGTGCAGGGATTGCATACGATGGCACCGATTACAGTCTTACCGTCGAAGAGACCGATCTTGAAGCCGTATACGCTGGCTACATAGAAGGGGTTACCCTGCTCGTCTATCTCAAAGTGAATATTTCCGAATATCTTGGTGGGGAACTGGAAGCGCAGGTGACGTTCCAGATTATCCCCGAAATATCCTGAAGGAACGTATTTCATTCCCTGAGGAAGGGGGTTGTACTTGGCATCCTGACCTACAGGGTCAACGGATACGTATCCCGGAATTCCGTGGTCTTTGTTGGCCCAATACTTGAAGAATCCGGCATAATCAAGGGCAGAAACCTTAAGGGGTGCCCCATTATAATCTATCTGTGAATAGTCCTCGGATACATTGTACTGGCTGACAAGGTCTGACAAGGTACCCATCTCTCTGTTACCGAACTTAATGGCAGAGCTTGTATCCATAAGAGCTATCTTGGATACGGCGGTGGACTGGTCGATGTCTTCCGTGAACTCACAATCCTTAAGCTGCATAATGCTTGAGTATTCCTTGGCATGGAAGAGTTCAAGTCCGTATAATCTCATAAGAATCATACCGCCTATTAAAACGGCAATGGCAATAAAACCGATCTTAACGGGCTTATTCAGACTGTTCTTGTCCCTGCCTCCCCTAAGGTAGTTGGATACACTCTGGATTCCCAGAAGGCAGGTGCCGGGAAGGATTACACAGAAAGCCAGGTAGGTCCAGGTCTGTGTGGAGTGAATGTTCATGGGTGGGAGCATTGTATAGTAGGAAATACCCAGCCACAATACGTACAAAACAGCAAGAATAATCTTAGCCTTTCTGCTGAATGTACGCAAATCTACGGTTCTTTCACGATGGCCGTTGTTGAAGGCCCTGCGAAATCTCTCAAAGCCGCCTCCAAAGGCGTCGAAATTCATGTTTTTCATCTTGCTTCTCCTTTGAAAATACTTATGGTTCATTATACCATATATGTCTTTCTTTCATACCCCAAAAAAATCCAAAAAAAACAAATCATTTTCATAAATAAACGCATTCTGAAAAGTTTTTTTCGGTGGTATAATCATATTTAACAGTATGAATACAATAGGAGGTTATAGGATATGAACAATATACCACAGGTTAAGATCGGAATTGTGGCTGTTAGCCGTGACTGTTTCCCGGAGAGCTTGTCAGTAGACAGAAGAAAAGCCCTTATTAAGGCTTACACAGACAAGTATGATGCTAAGAACATTTACGAGTGCCCCATCTGTATCGTTGAAAGCGAGATTCACATGGTACAGGCTCTTGAAGATGTTAAGAAAGCCGGATGCAATGCTTTGGTTGTATACCTCGGCAATTTCGGACCGGAGATTTCAGAGACCCTTCTTGCCAAGCATTTTGAAGGACCTAAGATGTTTATCGCAGCAGCCGAGGAAAGCCAGGCAGATCTTCTTGACGGAAGAGGCGATGCATATTGCGGAATGCTTAATGCAAGCTACAACTTAAAGCTTCGCAGTATCAGGGCTTATATCCCTGAGTATCCCGTTGGCACAGCAGAAGAGTGTGCTGATATGATTGAAGAATTTGTACCCATTGCAAGAGCTCTTGTAGGACTTTCCGAGCTTAAGATTATTTCTTTTGGTCCACGTCCCATGAACTTCCTTGCATGTAACGCACCCATTCAGCAGCTTTACAACATGGGTATAGAGATAGAAGAGAACTCCGAGCTTGACCTTTTCGAGGCATTTAACAAGCATGAAGGAGACCCCAGAATTCCCGACAAGATTAAAGAGATGGAAGGAGAGCTTGGCTGCGCCAACAAGAAGCCTGAGATTCTCCCCAAGCTTGCTCAGTATGAACTTACATTACTTGATTGGGTTGAGGAGCATAAGGGTTATCGCAAATGCGTAGCTATCGCCGGTAAATGCTGGCCTGCATTCCAGACCCAGTTCGGATTCGTTCCGTGCTACGTTAACAGCCGCTTAGCAGGCATGGGAATTCCCGTATCCTGCGAGGTTGATATCTACGGATGTTTAAGTGAATTCATCGGAACCTGCGTAAGTAACGATGTGGTTACACTTCTTGATATCAACAACTCAGTACCGGCAGATATGTACAAAGAAGCTATCGAAGGTAAGTTTAATTACACTCATAAAGATACATTTATGGGCTTCCATTGCGGCAATACAAACGCAAAGAAGTTATCTTCCTGCGAGATGAAGTACCAGAAGATTATGGCAAGAAATCTTCCTATCGAGGTTACCAACGGAACTCTCGAGGGAGATATTGCGCCGGGAGATATTACCTTCTACAGAATCCAGTCTACGGCTGACAATAAGCTTCGTGCTTATATTGCACAGGGCGAGGTACTTCCTGTAGCGACCAAGTCCTTTGGAGGTATCGGAGTATTTGCTATACCCGAGATGGGACGTTTCTATCGCCACGTGCTTATAGAGAAGAACTTCCCTCATCACGGAGCAGTTGCCTTCGGACATTTCGGCAAGGCATTATTCGAGGTATTCAAGTACGCAGGAGTTCCGGTTGAAGATCTTAATTATAACCAGCCAAAGAGCCTGCCGTACCCGACAGAGAATCCTTTTGCATAATACAATTTCATAAGAATAAAGCCGGGACCTTAGGTCCCGGCAATATTTTTGAGTAGAAAGACTTTCTCCCCACTCTGTTATTGGGAAGGGCTAATTATATAAAAGGGGAAAACCAGCCCTACATCTGATTTGAGTATAACGAGACCACAGTCACCATTCAACGAGTTGAAATCTGCAAGCATCCTTTATGTAACGGGTGCACATTTTGACGAGCCGTAACAGGGCACCTTGCACACCGCATTCTTGATTAGAATTGTTCCTATATGTTATAATCTATACATTGCATAAGGGGGATTAAATAGGAGATGCAAGTATCTGTTGATGTTTAGCTATACGTGACTGTAGGGGGAAGGACGTAAATGACTAATCTATCTTTTTGTCTTAAGCGGATGACTCCGCATATCGACGAGAAATTCATGACTGATACCAAACCGGGACAGGTACATGGTATCAAGATTCTAGACAGTAATAATAATAACCTTTTAATATCGGCTGATTACGTTTATATCGGTGAACTGAAGGATGTAATGAGGGCCGCCACGGAATACGACGGAGAAGAAGTCGTTACCATGATTTCGGCAGCGGCGGAAGATAGGAGCATCTTTTTGCCGGTGAAGAAAGTTAATCTTGTTGCCATGGACTATTCCCTGGTGGATTTATTCAACCAGCTTAACGGTATTCTGGAAGTATACAGTTCCTGGGATCGTATCATTACGGATACGGTCTATAATGACGAAGGAATAAACGGTCTTATTGCAAGATGCGGAGAATTCTTGGATGCCCAGGTAATGCTCTTCAACACCGGATATCATCTTCTGGCCGGAAGCTTTTCCAAGACATTTACATCTCATTTTTCATCAGAGGTATGCCGGTCGGAATTCTTGTGCTATGATACCGTAATTAAGTTGGAGAAACGTCTTGAGGAATGTGAAGAGGGCGACAAGGATAACTACTATCATTTCATACCCAGTGATGAGGATACCCATGTATTTATCAGAAGAATAATAGTAGACGGAATGGCTGCCGGAATAATAATGATAATTATGCAGACGGTTCCGGATGAATATGATATGTTCCATCTGACGCACCAGTTAGCGGCAGTGATTCGAAGTCTGTCTGGCGAAAAGTTTATGGGCAGTATGGTAACGGGCAGCAGGCTCGGTTCTCTTATAGCGGATATACACCAGAAGCGGCCCATCAGCGAGCTGGAAGTAGTGGACCGTTTAAGTGGCCTTGAGTACAAGCTGGGAACATACATAAGATGCATAATCATAAGCTTTAATGATGTGGACTATGAGCCGCCTTACGAGGAGGTTCTTCGCAAGGTGTCCTATCTGTTCGGGAATTGCAATACAGCTCTTTATAAGAACACAATCCTTATAATATACTCCGATGATAAGAAGACTCACCGTTTGCCGGATGTGCTGTATTATTCGGATTTTAACACCTTGCTGGAGGAATACCATGCAATAGCCGTGGTATCAGGCTCCATAAGACACTACGAGAAGTTTAAACCGGTTTATCTGCTGTGCAGAAGACTGGGAAGGATCCTTCGAAAGATGACTTTCCATAACTCATATGGAAGAGTGTATCCTTTTGATGAATTCTCCATATATGTATCCATTGATATGGCGGCAAGGCAGTTCGCGGACACTCTGGGTTCTACGGATATTATCCTCTTAACGGACCCGGCGGTAATAACCTTGCATCGCTACGATAAAGAACATAACAGTAATCTGTGCGACGTGCTGCTAAACTACTTATCCGCAGGCCGCAGCATTACTCAGACAGCAGAGGCTTTGTTCATGCACCGTAACACTGTCCAGAATAAGATAGCCAAGATTACTCAGCTTATAACCCTAGACCTTTCCGATGGAAATGTGCAGCAGAGGCTTCTCTATGCCTGCCAGATTATAAAATACTATACGGAGTACTTGAACCAAGAGCTTGAGTGACGCTGCTCTCGCTCCGAGTAATAATTACCCCGATGACACGCTTTCGCTCCGGCTCCGAGCGTAACGGTTCTAAGCTCACTCTTCGAGTTCACTAAGAACCGACGTCTCCGAGGGTCCTCGGTGTATTTATTATTCGGAGCTTGACAGCTGCCTTAGGCTCGGGGAAATATTACGCGGGTTCTAATACACTAGTACACTAATACATAAAAAAAGAGGTTGCCACAAGGACAACCTCTTTCGTATTTTTAGGAATCTGTCTATTAATTATACAGAGAAGAATCCAAACAATCCGATTGTTGCAATAACCATTGTAATAAGCGGGCAAACAAGAGCAACGATAATCATCTTGTTGGTTAACTGCTCTTTTACTTCGTTGTCTGAACATGAAGCAATTGTAAGAGCACCGCCTGTTGAGAATGGTGAAACCGCTGTTGATAATCCTCCGAAGAAGATACATGCATAAAGCATTACAGGGTTCAAGCTCAGTGAAGCAGCAAGTCCCGGTACCAAGGGGTACATAAGGGGCATAACCGTTGAGGTTGAACTTGAGAAGAAACTCAAGAATGCTGCGAAGAATACGATTGCTGCAGGTACAAGGAATGGCGGGATAGATGTCTGAAGTGCCTGTGTAATAGCATCTACAAGACCTGCCTTGGTTGCTACCTGGATAAGTGTATATACACCAACGATCATAACGATTGTGTTAATAGGAATCATCTTAATAACTGCTTTTTCCTCAGCAAGTTTCATGAATCCGCAGAGAACTGCACCGATGATCATGATAACCTGTGGCTGACAGAAGTTAGCAACTGCCTTGATAATATCATTCTTAACCCATGCATTAAGGAGTGCAGGTACTACCATGAAGAAGAAAGCAATGATGATAAGTGCAAATGTCTTGCTTTGTACATCAGTGAATTTCGGGGGCTTCTCAACAGCAACTTTCTCTGCCTTGTAACCCTTCTTGATGATGTAGTAGAAAATGATAATGATAAGGCTGGCAATAATACTGTTAATCCATGTGTATGTTCCGATTGCATCAGCTGAAGCTGCAAGATCAGCTCCACTCTTCTTAATAAGGTTCATACCGATAACTCCGCCGTAACCGTTAATTGGGTTGTTGGAACCAAGTAAGTTACCGAATGCGATACATACGCAGGTAAGAACAGGATTAACACCTGCTGCATTAGCCATAACGAAAGCAAAGGGTCCTACGATAGCCGGTGTGGAAGCTCCTGCTCCGAGACCACCAACGATACCGCAGACAAGTGCGATTGCTATGGGGATGAATTTTGCATTACCACCTAATGCATAGAGTAACTTTTTGCCGAGAACGTCCATTGTTCCGTTGATTGTTGCATAGTTGAAGAACAATGAAATCGAAAGCAAATAGAAAACAATAGTTGTGGGCCAGAAAGCGATGATTTCGTTTACCTTAAGTCCCATTGCGCATACGCCGATTGCAAACGCAAATACCAATGCAATAACTCCGGTGTTGAGCTTAAACTTCCAACCAACGAAGATTGATATTACGATTGCACAGATACATAAAGCTAAGTTCATAATTTCCCTCCTTATAAATACAATCACAGCCTCAATTCTGTGACTTGTTATTAGGCGCAAATGCCTAATTTATTGCTAGTTTAAGAGTAGCAAAGGTATTTTTGTATTTCAACGATTAGGGATTTTATAATTATAAACATGTTCATGAAAAATAATAAAAAAAAAATAAAATGTGCATGGTGCACACATAAAAAATTCAAAGCACAAGTATGTTCATTAACATAGGTAGAGATTGATTTTTACAGACGTCCGTGATATTATATCAAAAGTGTTAGAAAGGCACTTCTATGAGAATCGAGAGGAGATATTTTATTATGAAGAAAAGACTTAATAAGGTGATAGCAGTTGCTCTCGCTGCAGTAACCGCTTGCGGTATGCTTGCTGGTTGCGGTAACAGCGGAAGTAGTGCGTCAAGCTCATCAGCAGCGTCAGGAGATAGCGACGTATTACGTGTAGGTATGGAGGCAGACTATGCTCCATTTAACTGGACACAGACAGACAACAGTAACAATGCAGCCGAGATTCAGGGGGGCGGATACGCCGGAGGATACGACGTTGCAATTGCTCAGCAGATTGCCAAGGGACTTGGCAAGAAGCTTGTTATTGTTAAGACCGAGTGGGACGGACTTTCACCGGCTCTTACATCAGGCAAGATTGATATGATTATTGCCGGTATGTCAGCTACAAAGGAACGTAAAGAGACTATCGATTTCTCTGAGAATTACTATACATCAGACCTTGTAGTCGTAGTAAAGAAGGACGGCGCTTTTGCAAAGGCTACTTCATTACCGGATTTCAAGGGTGCTAAGATTACAGCACAGCTTAACACATTCCATTATACAGTTATTGATCAGATCGAAGGTGTTAGCAAGCAGAATGCATTAGAGGACTTCCCCACCATGATTGCCGCTGTTAAGTCAGGCAAGATTGACGGATACATCTCAGAGCGTCCCGGCGCACTTGCAGCAGTTGCAGCTAACCCGGAGCTTTCATACGTAGAATTCGGCCAGGGCAAAGGATTTAAATATGATACTGATGAAGTATCCATCGCAGTAGGCCTTAAGAAGGGTAGTGATCTTACAACAAAGGTTAACGAGATCCTCAAGGGCATTTCTGAAGAAGAAAGAACTAAGCTTATGGACGAGGCTATCAAGAACCAGCCTAAGATTGGATAGAATGTAAGGAGATTTTTTAATGGCTACCAAAACCTTTTGGGATTGGGTAGGCGCAATTGTAACCAATTACGGACAAATGTTCATATCCGGTGCCGGTACTACATTGCTTATTGCAATTACCGGTACCGTTATTGGCTTTATAATAGGTTTAATTGTTGCGATACTTAGAACGATCCCGGTATTACCTCAAGATAACGGAGCAAAGAAAGGCTTCCTCAAAGTTATTAACGCGATACTGGCAATCTATATAGAGATATTCAGAGGAACCCCCATGATGGTTCAGGCCATGATCGTATATTATGGTCTTATGGAGGCTTTCAAGATTGACTTAGCCCCCCTTACGGCAGGTATTCTCATCGTATCAATTAATACGGGTGCATACATG
Organism: Lachnospiraceae bacterium; assembly: GCA_015058015.1. Lineage (GTDB taxonomy): Bacteria > Bacillota > Clostridia > Lachnospirales > Lachnospiraceae > SIG280. The sequence goes on from SVDM01000008.1 coordinate 66,414, forward strand.
TCCGAGATAGTAAGAGGCGGTATCGAGTCCATAGACAAGGGACAGTTTGATGCGGCTCATGCTATAGGAATGACCCATTGGCAGACCATGACCAATGTTATACTTCCTCAGGCAATCAGAAATATTCTGCCTGCCACGGGTAACGAGTTCGTTATCAATATTAAGGACACATCCGTACTTAACGTTATTTCGGTATCAGAACTTTTCTTTGTAACCAAGACTGTTAAGGGTGTTGCCCTTAGAACATTTGAGACTTTCTTTGTTGCAGGTGTTATCTATCTTGTTCTCACCTTTACCATTACAAGAATCTTGAGATTAATCGAGAAGAAGATGGACGGAGACGGCACATATACCATTCAGGCATCATCCAATATGCCGGATGGCCAATTCAAAGTCGGAGGAGGTTTACCTAAATAATGAGTGAAGTAGTTACAATTAAGAACCTCCATAAGAGTTTTGGACAAAATGAGATATTAAAAGGAATAGATTTTTCCGTTAATTATGGTGAGGTTGTAAGTCTTATCGGCTCATCAGGTTCCGGTAAGTCCACCCTTCTTCGTTGCATCAACATGCTTGAGCATGCTGACAAGGGAGAGATACTTTTCCATGGAGACAATGTCTTAGAGAAGGGTTATGACGTAACCAAGTATCGTGCAAAGCTGGGAATGGTATTCCAGCAGTTCAATCTCTTTGATAATAAGAATGTCCTTGACAACTGTACAGTGGGACAGATCAAGGTACTTAAGAAGGATAAGGCCGAAGCCGAAGAGATAGCAAGAAAGTATCTTGAAAAGGTAGGAATGGCCGAATATGTTAACGCGAAGCCAAAACAGCTTTCCGGAGGACAGAAGCAGCGTGTTGCCATAGCCAGAGCTCTTTCCATGGAACCGGAGGCCTTGCTCTTTGACGAGCCTACATCAGCTCTTGACCCGGAGATGGTTGGAGAGGTTATGAAGGTTATGAAAGATTTGGCTGAGAGCGGACTTACAATGCTTGTGGTTACACATGAGATGTCATTTGCAAGAGATGTGTCTAACCGCGTGGTATTTATGGATAAGGGAGTTATCGTTGAGGATGACATACCACAGAACATCTTCAACAATCCCAAGCATGAAAGAACAAGGGAGTTTCTTAGCAGAGCCCTTGAGAAGTATTGACAGATTTACAGGCCATTGTCGTAATAAGCGGCAATGGCTTGCTTTTCTTTCGAATATCTTTAAAAGTTCTTAAATTATGAGTAATAAGCCCTGTGTTATTATATAGATGATTCAAAAGGAATATATATGAATAAGAAGAGTATTAACAGGATAATAAGAGAGTATGGCAGAGATATTCTTTCATCGAAGAATTTCAAGAGCTCTCATAATAATATACAACATGGCACCATTACCGTTATGCGCCATTCCATCGATGTGGCAAGAGCAAGTCTTCGGATTGCAGACGCATTGAAGGTAAAGGTGCGAAAGAAAGAATTGGTAAGAGGGGCTTTGCTCCATGACTTTTTTTTATACGATTGGCATGTGGGTAACGGAGTAGATAACCAGAAGCTTCATGGTTTCTTTCACCCGGGAATTGCCCTTCGCAATGCAGAGAAGGAGTTTGACTTAACGGTTCGGGAAAGGGAGATAATAAAGAAGCATATGTGGCCCTTAACCCCTATACCTCCAAGGTGCAAAGAGGCATGGATAGTGACCTTGGCAGACAAGTACTGCTCCCTTCTTGAGACCCTTAAGATTCGAAAATAAAAAGCGTTATGAAAACATAATTTCCATAACGCTTATTAAATCTTATTAAACTTTGGGTGTGCTACTGATTATCCTGAATAGCCATAATAAGATCGATACGGTCCTGGTGGCGACCGCCTTCAAACTCGGCACCAAGCCACTCTTCGCAAATCATTCTGGCTGTTTCAATGCCGATAACACGTGCTCCCAAGCAAATGATGTTAGCATTGTTATGCATCTTGGAAAGCTTAGCTGAGTATGGTTCAGAGACAGCAGCTGCTCTGATTCCGCGAACCTTGTTGGCAACCAGTGACATTCCGATTCCGGTACCACAGAGAAGAACACCACAGTCAACTTCACCCACAGCTACTGCGTTAGCAACCTTCTCACCGTAAACGGGATAATCACATCTCTCATCATTATGAGTTCCGTAGTCAATAACTTCATGGCCCATACTTTCGAGAATCGGTACCAGTTCCTTCTTCATGGGGAAACCGGCATGATCATTTCCAATACCTATTTTCACAACGAGAACCTACTTTCTTATAAAATGATTAATACAAACCATATAGATTATAACAAAAAAGGCTGGCTTTATCAAGTAAAGCATGTAAATATTTACATAGTGGAAAAAATGCCGAAAATGTGGGAAACTTGGATAGAAGAACCCGCATCTTGTGAGCAAAATCACACTTTTTAAGGAGGATAACAAATGCAGAATATTTTGGTATGTGATGATGACAAGGATATTGTTGATGCCATAGAGATATACCTTCAACAGGAAGGATACAATATTTTTAAAGCGTATGACGGGGAAGAGGCCTTGAAGATTTTAGAGGAGGAGGATATTCATCTTCTTATTATTGATGTTATGATGCCTCGCCTTGACGGTATTCATGCCACATTAAAGATTAGAGAGAAAAGCTCCATCCCCATCATCATTCTTTCTGCCAAGTCTGAGGATGCAGACAAGATTCTGGGTCTTAACGTGGGGGCGGATGATTATGTCTCCAAGCCCTTTAACCCCTTAGAGCTTGTGGCCAGGGTAAAGAGCAACTTAAGAAGATATACCAAGCTGGGGAATGTAGTGGAAGATTCCCAACAGATTTTCTCTGTAGGTGGTTTGTCCATTAATGATGATTTGAAGGAAGTAACGGTAGACGGGGCTGTGGTTAAGCTTACCCCTATTGAATATAATATCCTGCTTCTTCTTGTAAAGAACCTTGGCAAGGTATTTTCCATAGACCAGATATATGAAAGCATCTGGAATGAAGATGCCATCGGCGCGGACAACACGGTGGCAGTTCACATAAGACACATAAGAGAAAAAATTGAGATTAACCCCAAGGAGCCTAAGTACTTAAAGGTTGTATGGGGAGTTGGTTATAAAGTAGATAAGATATAAGGAAGATGACAGATGTCCAGGAGTTACAGTCCCGTTAAAAAAGGAATAGCCATTATTATTCAGCTTGCCTGCGCGGTGGCAATGGTTGTCAGCGTGTATGTTCTTATTGCGTCCTTCGACAAGAATATGTTTACAGACGGACGTTTCGCTGAGGCTGATTATTTCACCACGGATTATTTCAGGAGGGACGCTACCAAGGAGATAAAGAGGCTATTGTATTATGCACAGCTGCGCAATAACTTCGAGGTAGAGGGTTCCTTTGACTTAAACAAAGTGGTGGATGTAAAGGATTATATTGAAAGAGACGTTATTTCCGGCTACAACAGGAATGGAATCGCCTATGTTATGGGAGATTTGATTGAATGGGGAAGATGGGGAATAGACAAGGAGACTCATACATTTAAAGACAATACGGGAATGGAAGTGACCGTCAAAAACGCACTGACGGAAAAATGTGCAGTGTGGGATGGAAATGCTACATCTCTTGAAGGCTTGTATCGAATGGGTTTTTTTGAGACCACAGACAAATACTTAGGCTGGGTAGACTATATTGACAGAACCATCAGAGCCCTGCCTGCAGATATTAATAAGTACAAAGAAGAAAACACCCACTTTAAGGCTGAGAATTCCAATATCCGTTATGTAATTACTTGTAACGGTGAGTGGTATACCAACATGGAATTTGCGGGTATGAAGGAAAAAGTGACAGGGGATTACTTGAAGAGTTATATTCAAGAACAGGGTGTGTATATGCACATTGATTCCAACACCTTTTCCTTTGACAGTAGCTTCTCTGATATTGAAAGTGAGATGTACAAGTATCTGGATTCGCTGCAGTCCTTTGACAACTCCAGATATGCTGTGTATCTTTTTATAGATAAGAACCTGCCGGCGGCAGATGCCATAAAGCAGTCCTATGACAATTACCAAAACTTACGACCCTGGTTTTGGACTTGCGTTATCATGGGCATAGTAAGCATAATCGGAGTAATCTGCTCCGTAGTTTATCTGGCGGTTACAGCAGGATATGAGAACAGCAAAAAGAGAGAAGTTAAACTGGCCCTAATAGATAAACTATACACGGAAGTAACTTTCCTTATAGGTTTATTGGTGCTGGGAATATTAAGCTACGAGATATACAAATATTACGTTGACCGCTTTGTTGGCTCCGATATAGTCTCTAATCTGATATTCTTCGGAGCTATGGCTTTGGGAATTGATGCGATACTTCTTACGGTATTCTTAAGCTTTGTGAGAAGAAGACGTGCTGGCAACCTGTATTCCAACAGCCTCTTTTACGCGGTAACATCGCCCGTTAAGACGGCTATAGGAACCAAGGTCATCACCGTAAGGGTAGTTGTAAGATATGCTCTGGCGGTTGCGGTGTTTCTGGGGCTTAGTTATCTGGGATTTTACCGTAAGATATTCCCCGCTCTGGTGATACTGGGAGTTCTTATTGTATATGTGGGAACAGTCCTTATTAAGGAATCCTTCCTACGGAAGCGTGTAATAGACGGTGCCGCCAAAATTGCAGACGGAGATCTTGAATATAAGATTGACTTGGAGGGCCTTAAAAGCGATAATCTTGTAATAGGTGAGATTATCAATGAGGCCGGTGAAGGAATAAGCCGTTCTGTGGAAGAGCGGATAAAGAGCGAGAAATTAAAAGCCGACCTTATTACCAATGTATCCCACGATATTAAGACTCCTCTCACATCCATTATCAACTATGTAGAGCTGTTAAAGAGAGAGGATATATCAGACCCGAAGGTTCAGGGCTACATAAGGGTCCTTGAGGAAAAGTCCTTGAGATTAAAGCATCTTACGGAGGATTTGGTGGAAGCGTCCAAGATATCTTCCGGCAACATAGAGATTACCTTGTCAGAGATTAATCTTAATGAGCTGATTAATCAGACGGAAGGAGAATTCGTAGAAAAGTTCGGGGCAAGAAACTTAGAACTTGTAACTACTCTCCCGGAGAAGCAGGTATACATCTTAGCAGACGGTATGCGTATCTGGAGGGTAATAGAGAACCTCTATAACAATGTAGCCAAATATGCCATGATGGGCACCAGGGTATATGTAGACCTTTCCGTTAAGGGAGACAATGCAGAACTTTCAATAAAGAATATTTCTCAGCAGGCCCTTAATATAGAAGCGGATGAGCTTACGGAGAGATTTATCAGAGGAGATATAAGCAGAAGCACTGAGGGAAGCGGCTTAGGATTATCCATTGCCAGAAGTCTGACTACCCTTCAGGGCGGAACCTTCAATATCTACTTAGACGGAGATTTGTTTAAAGTGACGGTGGCATTTCCCATCGTAAAAAGAGATATACAAGAAATAAGCAATAACACGGAGGAAACACATGATTAAGCAGTATGATGGCGGAGCGTACCTGGTAAAGGGTAAGGAGATTGTTGCAGACGGCCCGGAGGCTGCTGCGAAAGTCACATCCCTTACAGGCAGGAATGTAACCAAAGAAGAAGCTGCGAAGGAGACCATGGCCTATGGAATATTAAAGGACCATAACACTTCCGGCAATATGGATAAGCTTAAGATTAAATTCGACAAGCTTACCAGTCATGACATAACATTTGTAGGAATAATTCAGACTGCAAGAGCATCGGGACTTGAGAGATTCCCTATTCCCTATGTTCTTACCAACTGCCACAACAGTCTGTGCGCAGTAGGTGGTACTATCAACGAAGATGACCACATGTTTGGTCTGTCCTGCGCAAAAAGATACGGCGGAATCTATGTACCCCCCCATCAGGCGGTTATCCATCAGTTTGCAAGAGAGATGCTGGCTGAAGGCGGTAAGATGATCTTAGGATCTGACAGCCATACCCGCTATGGAGCCTTGGGAACCATGGCCATGGGTGAAGGCGGCCCGGAGCTTGTTAAGCAGCTTTTATCCAAGACTTATGATATTAATATGCCGGGAGTAGTGGCAATCTACTTAAAGGGAGAGCCTGTATTAGGAGTCGGACCCCAGGACGTGGCCCTTGCCATTATCGGTGAAGTATTCGACAAAGGATATGTAAACAACAAGGTTATGGAGTTCGTGGGACCGGGAGTGGATGCTTTAAGCGTAGACTTCCGTATCGGCGTAGACGTTATGACCACGGAGACCACTTGCCTTTCATCAATCTGGAAGACGGATTCTAAGGTTGCCGAATTCTATGATATTCATGGAAGAAGCGGCGCTTATAAAGAGCTTAATCCGGGAGAAGTGGCTTATTATGACGGTGTGGTAGAGGTTGATCTATCCGCTATCAAGCCTATGATTGCGATGCCCTTCCATCCCAGCAATACATATACAATTGAAGAAGTAAACGCTAATTTGAAGGATATCCTTGCGGATGTTGAGAAGAAAGCACTGGTTAGCTTAGACGGCGCAGTGGACTACTCGTTGCAGGATAAGATTAGAGACGGTAAGCTTTATGTAGAGCAGGGTATCATCGCAGGTTGTGCCGGCGGCGGCTTTGAGAATATATGTGCCGCAGCGGAAATAGTAAAAGGGAAAAATATCGGTGCGGATGAATTTACCTTCAGCGTATATCCGGCAAGTATGCCTGTATATATGGAACTTGTTAAGAATGGAGCGGCAGCAGCTATTATGCAGGCCGGAGGTGTTATGAAGACTGCATTTTGCGGTCCCTGCTTCGGAGCAGGTGATACACCGGCTAACAATGCCTTCTCTATTAGACATTCCACCAGAAACTTCCCCAACAGGGAAGGCTCTAAGTTACAGTCCGGACAGATTGCATCTGTTGCCCTTATGGATGCCCGTTCTATTGCGGCCACAGCAGCCAACAAGGGATTCCTTACTCCCGCAACGGATATGGATGTTGACTTTAAGTGTCCCAAGTATTTCTTTGATTCTACTATTTATGAGAACAGAGTATTTGACAGCAAGGGTGTGGCAGATGAGAACGTTAAGATAAAGTTCGGCCCCAACATTAAGGACTGGCCACAGATGAGCCCTCTTACGGACAACCTACTTCTTAAGGTGGTATCAGAGATCCACGATCCTGTCACCACTACCGATGAGCTTATTCCATCAGGAGAGACCTCATCTTACAGATCCAATCCTTTGGGACTTGCTGAGTTTACATTATCAAGAAAAGACCCTGAGTACGTGGGCAAGGCCAAGGCAGTTCAAAAGGCCGAGAAGGCGAGATGCGCCGGCGGTGATGCGATAGCAGAGCTTCCTGAACTTAAAGAGGTAATAGAAAAACTCGAGGGCATTTGTAAGATAGATAAGGACAATACCGGAATCGGCAGTACAATCTTTGCAGTTAAGCCGGGAGACGGTTCTGCAAGGGAGCAGGCAGCCTCCTGCCAAAAAGTCTTAGGCGGTTGGGCTAATATTGCCAACGAATATGCCACCAAGAGGTATCGTTCCAATCTTATTAACTGGGGTATGCTTCCCTTTATAATTGATAAGGGGGATCTGCCCTTTAAGAAGGACGAGTACATCTTTGTTCCCGGAATTCGAAAAGCTGTGGAAGAGAAAGCCACAGAAATAAAGGCTTTCGTGGTTCGGGACAAGGCTTATGAATTCACCCTGAAACTGGGGGAGATGACAGAGGACGAGAGAACCATTATATTAAAGGGTTGTTTGATAAACTATTATAAGGGATAATTCTTACGGGTCAGGCTTATTGTCTGACCTGTTATTTTGCTCAAAGACAAAAGTCTAAAAAATCCATAAACTGTATTATATTATCTTAAATATTATTGAAGGATTCTTAATGCCATGATAGTATAGGTGCTAAGGAAAACTTGTGCATCTTGCGCAGGTTTTCTCATGAAGAGGAGTAAGAAGTATAAGGGGTATATATGATAACTTGGAATCCGTGGAAGGGTTGCCGCAGATGTAGTGAAGGCTGCAGGTATTGCATGTGCCAGCGAAGTGTCAAGAAAAAAGGCGTAGAGGAACTGGTATTTGAAAAATCCAAGCAGTATGGGGCACCCTTAGATAAGAATAAAAACGGTGAATATAAAATTCCCGGCGGCAAGCTGGTATCCGTAGCCAACAATTCTGACTTCTTTTTGCCGGAGGCAGATAAATGGCGGGAGGGAATCTGGAAGATTATCAGGGAACGAAAGGACCTTATGTTCCTGGTAAGAACCAGAAGGATCGAAAGATTCTACGACTGTATTCCGGATGACTGGCAGATGGGTTACGATAATGTAATCGTGGCTTGTGCAGTGGAGGATCAAAAGACTGCAGACGAGAGGCTTCCTATTTTCTTGGAGCTTCCCATTAAGCATAAGGCAGTATTATGTGCTCCCCTTTTGGAGCTTATAAATATCGAGAGCTATCTTGATACCATAGAAACGGTAATTGCGGGAGGCGAAGCGGCCAAGAACGCAAGACCCCTTGATTTTGAGTGGCTGCCGGATATAAGATGGCAGTGCATCAATACCAATACGGACTTTATCTTTGGAAGGTGCGGAACTCATTTCTTAAAGGACGGACGTATGTACAACATGGGTGTGAAGGAACAGACAGACCATGCCCGTAAGATAAACATAGATTACTATTCCGCCACCGGGGAACATAATCTTACAACAGCACAATACGGCTAGAACTAAAGGCTTTGGACTAATATCCAAAGCTTTTTTTGTATCCTGCGTCTGTTGACGTAGAAGGGTGGTTGTTGTATTATATACTAAATGTAGTTTTTAAAACTACTTTTTCCCATAATCATAAAAAGGAGATACATACATGAATGATTATATTGTCAGCTGTTGTACATCGGCAGACTTATCCAAGGAGTACCTTAAGTCCAGAAATATTGAGTGTTTAAGCTTTCATTATGAGCTGGACGGAGTTCAGCATGAGGACGACTTCGGTGAGACCATTTCTTACCCGGATTTTTATAAGGCTATGGAGAATGGCGCCGATACAAGGACATCTCAGGTTAACCAGTACGAGTATGAAGAGTACTTTGATAAATTCTTAAGTCAGGGTAAGGATATTATACATATTACCCTCTCTTCCGGAATCTCCGGATCTTATAATTCCGCAAGACTTGCCATGGAAGTTATGAGAGAGAAGTATCCCGACAGAAAGATATATGTTGTGGATTCCCTTCTTGCATCTTCGGGACACGGCCTTCTTGCAGATGCTGTGGCAGACAGAAGAGACGAGGGGATGTCCGTTGACGAAGCATACAAGTGGGTAGATGAGTTCAGGTATTATTATCATGCCTGGTTCTTTACCACAGACCTTACCTTCTTTATTAAAGGAGGAAGAGTATCCAAGGCGTCGGGATTTATCGGCGGAGTGCTAAATATTTGTCCTCTTCTTAATATGGACTATATGGGCCGTCTTATCCCCAGATATAAGATTCGTACCAAGGCAAAGGTTATACGTCAGACAGTTGATGTAGTTATACAGCATATGGAGGGAGGAGCCGATTATCAGGGCAAATGCTTTATCTCCCACTCCAACTGCCCGGAGGATGCTGAGGCAGTTAAGAAGCTCCTCGAGGAGAAGGTTCCCGCTCTTAAGGGCAAGATTCAAACCTTCTATATCGGTACCTTAATCGGATGCCATACAGGCCCGGGAACCGTTGCCGTATTCTTCAAAGGCGACAAGAGAGTTGACTAGTTATAAAGCCTCAAACGCAGACTGCGCTTGAGGTTTTTTGCTGCGCAGGAATTTACTTGCCTAAATGGGCAAATCTGCATTATAATGAAACACATATAGTCTAGAGAAGTATTGGAGGAGTTATTTAATGGACAGCAAAGTTACAGTTACTGTTGACATAGGCTACAAGCACATTGCCAAGTTTTTGTTCCATGGCGGATATTATAAGGGACAGGGAGTCGCCGAGGTGGGATTCTCCCTTATGTGTCTTGTATATTATTTCGTAGGATTTCGGTCAGGTATTGACTGGCTGGATATTATATTACTATTGTTAGGTCTTACCTTTACGGTATTCTATCCCCTGTTTTTGCTCGGAAAGGCAGCGCTTATGATGTGGGGACAGAGAAAGAGCAAGTCATCCACCACATATGAAATTGGTGATAAAGGTATCCACATGAGTCAGGAAAGAAGAGAAGAGGCTAATGTTAATATTGCATGGTCGGATGTCTTCTTCATGCATGAAACAAAGGGTATGATACTATTGTACATGACCCCCAAGATTGCTCTGATATTGCCTAAAGAACAACTAAACAATTCTGAAGAAACTATAAATAATATCATAAAAAGAAATATGGATCCCAAGCGATGCAAGTTCTTGAAAAAGTAATAATCCCAGAAAATAAGCGGTTTGCGAGGCATACAAGGCCTTCGCAGACCGCTTTTTTAATTATAAATTATTTATAAACTAAAAATAAAAAAATCTATACTACAAAGTGTACGAACCCATAGAGGGGCGTTAGTACGCCATGTGGGTTGTAACATGTCAAAAGTGTAATATATAATCAGAGTATGTAGTGCGTATTGTATTTTTAAGGAGGGTAGCGGTCGTAACTTATTAACATTATTTTCTATAAGGAATCTAGAGAAGGAGAATAAGAATTATGCAGAAAAAAACAGAACTCAGCACAGCTCTGAAGTATTTCTACGGTGTCGGTGACTTAGGTTTCACCTGGATGTCAAACGTTGAAACATTCTACTTCAACGCATTCTTAACAAACATCGCAGGATTCTCAACAGTAACAGCCGGATTAATCGGTACAGTTACATCAACAGTAGATGCTTGTTTATCATGGATCTACGGAGCTATTATCAATAGTATCAAACCTCTTAAATGGGGACGTTATCGTTCATGGTTGATTTTACTTCCATGGCTTGTACCTTTCGTATATGCATTCCAGTTCTTAAAGATTGGTGGAGATGCAGTTGCTCCTATCATTATTTCAATTGCATTCATCCTTTCTCATATCATTTGGAACTTTGGTTATGTAGCTAACGTATCAATGATCGCTGTTGCAGCTAGCTCAGGTGAAGACAGAGCAGCACTTGCTTCTATCCGTGGTACATACAACAACCTCGGTGGAGTGCTCTTCTCATACATCTTCCCATTTGTAACAGGACTCGTTGCTTTCGTTGGTAAGGACAACACATATGCAGCAGCTGCATTCCTCTTCGGTGTACTTACAGCTCTCGGATATTTTGCTCACTTCAAGATGTTCGATGGATATGAAATCATCGAGGAAGCTAACGCAGCAGCTCCTTCTAAGCAGAAGACATCAGTTGGTGATATCGTTAGATCACTCAACGTACAGGTTGTTTCCTTACTTATCGCTGACCTTGCAAAATGGATGATCAAGTTCGTTATCGCAGCAGTTGCAGCTTACTTCTGGGAAGTTGTTGCAAAGGATGCAAGCATCCAGCCTAACTACATTCTTGCTACAGGTATTGCCGGCGTTCTTGGTGCTTACGCTTGTAAGTACATCGCAAAAGCAGTTGGTAACAGAATGGCTATGATCATTTCTTATATCGCTATGGCAGCTATGCTTCTTATTGGATTCTTCATGTACAGCAATACTACATTAGTATTCGTACTTATCACTCTTGTAAACTTCTTCTATGGTGTTGCTTATGCTGCATCTCCGGCTCTTTATGCAGATGCCGTTATTTACTCAGAGTGGAAGACAAAGAAGAACGCTGCAGGATGGATTTCAGGACTTCAGAACCTTCCTCTTAAGGTTGCAGTTATGACAAGATCCATCATCGTTAACGCTTGTCTTGCAGCAGGTGCATTCGATGCTATGAAGGCAGCCGTTGTTGCTTCAGTTAAGGCTAAAGCTACTCCGGAAGCTATCGCAGCAGCAGAAGCTCTTGCAGCTGATCCTGCTAAGGTTGAAGGACTTAATAAGGCTATCGCAAGTGGATTCATGCTTATCCCTGCAATCGCTCTTATCATCGGTCTTGTATTCTTACTCTTCGGTTATACACTTAACAAAGAGAAGATTGCTCAGTACCAGGCAGAGATCGCTCAGAACAAAGGCGAATAAGAATAATACGTACATTAAGTAAGACCACTACTATAAGAAAAAAGGATTTGAGATGTATCTCAAATCCTTTTTTCATGAAACAAGAAGTCTTTATGTTGTGAAATATGAGTAACCTCATATTATTGGAGAGCGTCTAATTCTTCCGAATCAACGAGAGAAGCAAGGGTTTCCGCATCATCTGTAATAGTGGAAAGAGATGAGGAAATAGCCTGGGCTGAAGCAGCCTGGTTACCTGCTATATCGTTGGCCTCAACAACGGCTGAATTAATCTCGTTTAATGCATCAAACATAGTGGATAAAGTCTCGCTAATCTGTGAGGAAGATTCTCCACTCATAGTTGCTAATTTACCCATCTCATTGGCCACAACCGCGAATCCCCGACCGGCTTCTCCGGCCCTTGCAGCCTCAATGGAGGCGTTAAGAGCAAGAATGTTGGAACGGGAAGCATTGCCCTGAATATCTTTAATGAGAGATGTGGCTTCAGAAACATTGCTGCTTACCTGTGCTGACAGGTCCATAATATGGGAAAGACTTTCTGCAAGGGTTTGTGTACCTTCTGCAATATCCGAAACTGCTCTGTCGGTCTCTGCTATACCTGTGTTAAGAGACTTGGCAGCCTTGTTAACATTAAACTGTTGTGATAATGAAAGACTTACGCCTATAAGAGCTATAACCTTTCTGCCCGGGCCGTATACCGGTACATAGGAAGTCTTTAAGGGCTCACCGTATACTTCAATGGGGTAGTGAACCGTAAAAGGATCTCCGTTGTCAAATGCTCCACAGATAGGTCCTAAGGTGGGGCTTGAAGGAGTTAATTCTCCCATATTGCCTTCCTTGATATCTACGTGAAAAGTTTTTGCCTGAACAACCTTGGTGATGACGTATTCGTTATTCTCATTCCTGATTCCCAGAGATAATTGTACGTCTTCCGGCATACAGGCTTGTATTGTGAAAAGCAAGAGTTCTTGCATCTTCAGTAACTCATCTAAGTTCATTTAGTTATCCCCCTTGTCCCTGTTATTTTAGAAAAAACCTTAAGGATATTTTACCACAAATAGCCGTTTTTGCAATAAAAAATCAAAATATTCTGATAATATTAAGGAAGGATATCTTGATGTCTTTATTGACACTTAAATGGCAAAGGAGCATACTTTAACTAGAAGGATTTTTATGTTTAGACATAGGAATCCTATAAATTTTTTAAGGCGTTAGGAGTGGTTGCGAATGAAGATTGAATTTTTGGGTGCAGCTCATGAAGTAACAGGAAGTTGCCATTATTTAGAGGCCGGTGACAAGACCATGCTTATCGATTGCGGTATGCAGCAAGGCCCTGATATTTACGAGAACCAGGATATACCGGTTAATCCGGCAACCATAGATTATGTCTTTGTAACCCACGCTCACATTGACCATTCGGGACTTCTACCTCTTATATACGCCCATGGATTTCGAGGCAAGATATATGCAACAGAAGCTACAACAGATTTGTGTAATATCATGCTTAAAGACAGTGCTCACATTCAGCAGACAGAAGCTGAATGGAAGAATCGTAAGGCACGTCGTGCCAACAAGCCGGAAGTCATCCCCATGTATGACATGAATGATGCGGAAGGCGTTCTTGAACACTTTATTCCCTGTGACTATAACAAGAAGATTAATATAGATGATACGGTATCCATCAGGTTTACCGATGCAGGACATTTGCTGGGTTCAGCATCAATTGAGGTATGGCTGAAAGAAGGAGATACACAGACCAAGCTGGCATTTTCCGGTGATATAGGTAACGGTAACCGTCCTCTTATTAAGAACCCGGAGTTTATCGAAGAGGCAGATTATGTAATCGTGGAGTCCACCTATGGAGACAGATTACATCATACACCCCCTGATTATGCCAAGGAACTTGCAAGTATTATGAGAAGTACATTTGCAAGAGGGGGCAATCTGGTTATTCCTTCATTCTCCGTAGGCCGTTCCCAGGAGATGTTGTATTTTTGTCGTCGCATAAAGTCGGAGAACTTGCTGCCTGAGTTTGCTGATTTCGAGGTATATGTAGACAGTCCCATGTCAGTTCAGGCTACCAACGTTTTCAGTGAGAATATAAGTGATTGCTTTAATGAGGAGGCCTTAGACCTTGTTAAAAAGGGTATTAACCCCATAGCATTCGAAGGCCTTAGAACTTCCGTTACCAGTGATGAATCAAGAAATATAAACTTTATATCCAAGCCCATTGTTATCATATCCGCATCGGGTATGTGCGAGGCGGGACGTATCAGACATCACTTAAAACATAACCTGTGGAGAAGAGAATGTACCATTCTTTTCGTAGGATATCAGGTGGAAGGTACACTTGGATATCAGCTTCTTAATGGAGTGAAGGAAGTTAAGCTCTTCGGCGAGCCCGTAGATGTTAACGCATCCATTGTTAATCTTCCCGGTATAAGCGGTCATGCGGATATGGACCATTTAACGGATTGGATGGCACATTTTAAAGAAAAGCCCAGAAGAGTATTTGTAGTTCACGGTAATGATGAGGTTACGGATAGCTTCGCGGATCACCTTCATAAAGAACTGGGACTTGATGCCATAGCGCCCTACAGCGGCGACACTTACGATTTAAAGACCAATCTTTGCATAGCCCAGGGAACAAGAGAGATTGTTCGTAAGAAGAAGTCCAGAAGAGAGTCATCCAATGTATTTGCCAGACTTGTGGCTGCAGGTGAGCGACTCATGCAGGTTATCAGAAAGAACGAGGGACTTCCCAACAAGGAACTTGGTAAATTTGCGGATCAGATTAATGCCCTTAGCGATAAGTGGGATAGATAGTATTGTATGGTAGGAAATAGGAGGAATATATGAAAATCGGTTTTGATAATGATAAATATCTGAAGATGCAGTCGGAGCATATTAGGGACAGAATCTCCAAATTCGACAACAAGTTGTATCTGGAGTTTGGAGGTAAGCTCTATGATGATTACCATGCTTCAAGAGTTCTGCCGGGATTCCAGCCGGACAGTAAGTTAAAGATGCTCATGCAGTTATCGGATCAGGTGGAGATTATAATTGCCATCAGTGCTGAAGATATTGAGAAGAACAAGATCCGTGCTGACCTTGGAATCACATATGATAATGATTTGCTTCGTTTAAAGGATATCTTTGAGTCATTGGGACTTTACGTAGGCTCTGTATGTATGACACATTTTTCGGGACAGTACAGCGCCGTTATGTTCCAAAAACGACTGGAGAATATGGGAGTTAAGGTGTTCAGACATTACCTGATTCCCGGATATCCCAACAATATCCCCCTTGTAATAAGCGATGAGGGATATGGAAGGAATGACTTTATTGAAACCACAAGACCCCTTGTGGTTGTTACCGCACCGGGACCGGGTAGCGGAAAGATGGCAACCTGCCTCTCACAGTTATATCATGAGAACAAGAGGGGTGTAAGAGCCGGATATGCCAAGTTCGAGACATTCCCCATTTGGAATATTCCGCTTAATCATCCGGTCAACTTAGCCTACGAGGCAGCTACTGCAGACCTTAACGATGTTAATATGATTGACCCCTTCCATCTGGAGGCATATGGCAAGACCACAGTTAATTATAATCGAGACGTGGAGATTTTCCCTGTATTAAAAGCAATGTTCGAGAAGATCTTCGGAGAAAGCATGTATCAGTCACCTACTGATATGGGTGTTAACATGGCGGGAAACTGCATCTGCGATGATGAAGTATGTCGTGAGGCATCCAAGCAGGAGATTATCAGAAGATATTATAAGACCCTTAACAGCATTGCATTAGGTAAGGCTGCCGAGGAGGAAGCATATAAGATTGAGCTTCTTATGAACAAGGCGGGTATCACGGTGGAAGACCGTAAGGTGGTGCCTGCAGCAAGAAAGAGAGCTGAAGAGACAGGCAATACAGCCGCAGCCTTCCAGCTTCCCGACGGAAGAATTATCACAGGAAAGACCACACCTCTTCTGGGGGCATGTGCCGCAGCTTTGGTTAATGCTTTAAAAGAGATGGCGGGAATTGATCACGAGGATAAGCTTATTACTGACGAGGTTATATCCCCTATCTCCAAGATGAAGGTGGATTACTTGGGAAGTGTGAACCCCAGACTTCATATGGATGAGGTGCTTATAGCTCTTTCAGCCAGCTCCAATGCCAATCCTATGGCGGACAAGGCATTAAGCCAGCTTAGCAAGCTTCGTGGAGCGCAGGTACATTCAACATGCAGACTTAATCCTACGGATGAGAAGCTGTTCCAGAAGCTTGGCATGATGCTTACCAATGATGTATAAAATTTGAATCATAAGATACCGGGAGTTATTCTGCGAATGAATAACTCCTCTTTTATATCCAGATCCGAGAAGGAAGTAAGAGACTTTGCTATCTCGGAATCTTTACGGTTAATATACATAAGAAGCAACAGGTTAGATGTAAAATTAATCAATATATCATGAAGAGTTGTGGATGAATTAAGGGTGCTTTTAATCTGCGCCAACTTATCCTCAAGCTCATCTTTTTTCATGGATTTTGCCATCGCATCCGAAAAACCTATAAGGTAGATGTCTACCTTGGAATTAACACGTTCTGATAGCTTGGCCATGTAACTTACAAGACCAATCTGCTCCGGCTGGATGAGTCCGAATTCATTATCGGAGGACATTTTCTTCATGATAAGACTGTCAAGAATCTTGGATTGGGCCGGTACTGTGGGACCATTAGAGGATTCTTCGTCAAGTGGTACATCAGGTGAGATGGTATCATTGTCAATAAGACGACACATAATAGGAACCATATCCGGATCAAAACGTTTACCGGCTTCTGCTTCAATACGGGCACGAATCTGGGACTTGGTCATATCACCGTATACGTGACCGTATACCATGGCGTCATAATTGTTGGCAAGGCAGATAATGCGGGCTACAAGGGGGATGTCGGTGCCCTTTAGTCCGTCGGGATAGCCCTTGCCGTCGAATCTTTCGTGATGGGATCTGATACCGTAGAAGAGCCACTCAATGTTCTCTAAGGGAGATAAGAGCATCTCGCCTAAGATTACATGCTGTCTGATAAGAGAAGCCTCGTCCTCTGTCATATCTTCCCTGCTATTTAGAATAGAATCGGGAATTGCAATCTTGCCGATGTCGTGCATCAAACCAATGTTGTGAATCTTTATAATATCGTCTTCCGTAAAGTTGTACTTATCGGCCATGGCCCTAGCCAGGATGGCAGAGTAACGAGCCACTCGGATGGAGTGACCTCCGGTATAATCCGATTTTGAATCAATGGCCTCTGCAAATGACTCCAGGGTTTTTAGTGTAAACCGCTCCTGAATCTCCAATCGCTCTCTTCCGTGACGAATCTCATTGTAAACAGCCTGGATAACAGAGAAGGCAACTAAAACAATGATACCGATACTAAGGAAGAAACCAAGGGTAATAAGCTTGTTGAGATAGAAGACAGCAAGCTCACCGGCACTTAGAAGGATAAAAAGCCCCATTCCGATGGCAATAAAGAAATACTCTTTAATGTGCTTCCTTTTTATATCAATAATGATGGTTATGATAGATATGAGGATGCCCACAATCATCCATCCGTGGGACATAAAAAGGGTCTGGTAATAGGTGGCAACCCTTCCAACAGCAAGAACAGTATTCACAATAAACTGTCCCAATATGACAACCTCAATGGGGAGGTATAGCTTGTGATACCGTTTCTTCTGGACAGAGTCGAAGAAGAGGCAGGCGAAAAGAGGCAACAGCTCAATGGTAATATAGCAGTATATAGCCGAGGGGCTAAAGGACGCAAAGAGCCACTGGCGAAGCTTGGATTCGCTGATTAGCCATAATCCCATGGCAAGGGCCAATTCACCTGTGTACAGGAGGGATACGGCACGACCCCTTCTTTTTTTCATGATAAAATGAACGCATATAATTACAATTCCTATGGTAATAAGAATATATGCGGCAATAACAGTCATGCGGCTTTCACTGTATATATGATAATAAAGGTTACCGCTGTAACCGTAGGATACGGAGTTGAGGACGCCGGTGGTCTTCATAAACTGTTTAATCTCCACGGTTTTACCGGCATCTAATCTTGAAATATCGCAGAAGATATAGGCACTGGGCTGGTTATAGCTCATGCTCTTGTAGTTGACGGAGGCGTAACTGCCCCTTAAGTTGCCGTCAACATAGACGTAGATATCGTTCATGGTGGAACGGATGCATAGAGACATATTGTTCTCAATATCCATGGGAAGGGTCTTCCTTAAGTAAACAGTATGTCCTATTGTTTCGTTAACCGTAAGGGGGAGATTGACGGTAGTGGGTTCCGTAAAACCATCTACGGTAAGTTCCCACCCTTCGCTAAAATCAAAGGTATCGAAGGATCCCACATAAGGGTCACTGTCATTGGGGAAGATAGTACCCACGAAGAACAGAATCAAAGAAATAAGCAGGAAGATAGAAGAAGCTCCTACTATTATATTAGTATATATTTTATCAGCTTTCATAGTCTCACGCCCCATCTTAGTCCCACAAATATCCTATATGAAGTTTAATATAACACAAGTTGTAAGAAAATGGAACAGGATTAGGGGGAAATGCCTGCCGGGGTTGAAGGAGAAAGGAGGTTGTGGTATCATAAATAAAACGTATGTTCGAAAGGAGGCATAG
Source organism: Lachnospiraceae bacterium (assembly GCA_015058015.1). Taxonomy (GTDB): domain Bacteria; phylum Bacillota; class Clostridia; order Lachnospirales; family Lachnospiraceae; genus SIG280. Next base: position 85,214 of record SVDM01000008.1, read on the forward strand.
TATGAGCTTTGATAATCACAGTGCGGGACACACATATGTGGCCATAGACCTTAAGTCATTCTATGCCTCGGTGGAGTGCAGGGATAGAGGCTTAGACCCCCTTACCGCCAAGCTGGTGGTGGCGGATCCCACCAGAACGGATAAGACCATCTGTCTTGCGGTAACCCCTGCCCTAAAAGCTTACGGAATCTCCGGAAGAGCCAGGGTTTTCGAAGTGAATCACCGTCTTGAAGAGGTGGAGAAAGAGACGGGGGAGAAGGTGGAATATATTATGGCACCCCCCCGTATGGCCAGGTACGTGGAGATTTCTACGAAGATATTTGAAGTATATATGAGATATATAAGTCCCGAGGATATCCATGTCTACAGTATTGATGAGTGCTTTATGGATGTTACTCAATATATGAAGCTGTACAAGCTAAGCGCCAGAGAGCTTACGGTAAAGATGATACGGGAAGTTTTGGCGGAGACGGGGATTACCGCCACTGCGGGAATCGCTACGAATCTATACCTGTGCAAGATTGCCATGGATATAGTGGCAAAACATGCTACTCCCGATGAAGATGGGGTGCGAATTGCAGAGCTTGATGAGAAGAGTTACAGGCAGCTTCTCTGGGGACACAGACCCATAACAGACTTTTGGAGAGTGGGTCCCGGTATTGCGAGAAGGTTATCCCACATGGGGATTTATACCATGGGGGATATAGCAAGGACCTCGGTGGCGGATTCCGACAGCCTCTATAAGGAGATGGGTAAGGACGCGGAGATTCTTATTGACCATGCCTGGGGGTATGAGCCCTGTGGTATAGAGGATATCAAGTCTTATGAACCCTCCACGGAAAGCCTTACATCCGGGCAGGTGTTGATGGAGCCCTATGATTTTAAGAAGGCCAGACTTATAGTGCAGGAGATGACTGACCTTCTGGTGCTTGATATGGTGGAGAAGGGCCTGGTTACCGACAGCTTTACCCTGGCAATCGGTTATGACAGAAGCAACATGGCCACCGGAGACTATAAAGGAGAGGTTAAGAAGGATCACTTTGGAAGAGACATACCCAAAGGCGCTCATGGTTCCTTTAAGCTAGATGCAGTAAGTAGTAGTACCAGGAAGATAATGGCGGGTATGGTGAAGCTATATGATGAGATAGCAGATAAGAAGCTTTTGGTTAGAAGAATTACCATATGCGCTAACAATCTTATGCGTGAGAATTACAGCCAGGTGTCTCTCTTTGATAATGTGCAGACTGACGAGAAGGAACGTAAGATGCAGGAGACCATGATTACCTTGAAGCATAAGTTCGGGAAGAATGCCGTTCTTAAGGGTATGAACCTGTCTGAAGGCGGTACTACCATCCTGCGTAACAATCAGATTGGAGGCCACAAGGCATGATAGATGATTATAAGGATATAATAGATATGGAATATCCCTTCCCGGGCAGATACGACAAGCATCCTCCCATGGCGGTGGAAGAAAGAGCCAAAATATTCGGTTCCTTTGCGGCCTTAAAGGGACATGAAGACAGAATAGAGGATAAAAGAGTGGCCATAGAAGATATGGTTAATAACCACCTGATTGAGCATGAAGACTTTTTTGACTGATTGGGTTTATTCTGTTACAATCATTGATACGAGGATGGGAGAGCTTATGAGTATTATTGATGTGCTGATTTCCGTATTCAGCTGCATTTTCATTATATTGTTTTTATACCAAATCGTATATATGGTGGTGGCACTTACTCATGAATTGCCGCAATATGTGGCAAAGGGTAATTGCAGATACGCCTTTTTAATATCTGCCAAGAATGAAGAGAACTGTATTGGGCATCTTATTGACAGTATCAAGTCACAGGATTACCCTCATGAATTATTCGACGTATTCGTATGCGCCGATAATTGTGAGGATAATACGGCAGTAGCAGCAAGGGCTGCAGGGGCTATTGTCTACGAGAGATTCGATACAAGCACCGTAGGCAAGGGCTATGCCTTAGACTTCCTTATTCAAAGTATAAGGGATGATAAGGGGCTTGATTCCTACGACGGATATCTTGTATTCGACGCGGATAATCTTTTGGCGGAGAATTTCTTGACGGAGATTAACAAGCTGTTTTCTAACGGACACAGGATTATCACTTCTTATCGTAATTCCAAGAACTATGATTCCAACTGGATTAGTGCATCTACAGGTATGTGGTTCCTTCGTGAGGCCAGACATCTTAACAGAGCCAGGATGATTCTTGGTGTGTCTTGCATGGTATCGGGAACCGGATATGTGGTACATAAGGATATAATTAAGGCCCAGGACGGTTGGAAGTATTATAAGCTTACGGAAGACGTGGAATTCTCCGTTAACAATATCCTGGCGGGAGAGAAGATCTCTTACTGCGGCAGGGCGGTATTCTATGATGAACAGCCCATACGCTTTATTGATTCCTGGAATCAGAGGCTTCGTTGGACCAAGGGATTCTATCAGATTCTATTTGCCAAAGGCGGCGCTTTGTTAAAGGGTATCTTTACAGGGAGAGGCTTTGCCTGCTATGACGTACTAACCATCATATCTCCGGGAATTGTGTTTTTGGCTAATTGCGTACTTATGGGAATACTTCTCTTTGCTAAGGCGCAGTGGGATATAAATCTGTTCTTCCCGATTCTGGGGTGGTATATTATATCGGCCCTTGCAGGCACTTACGCCCTGGCATTTGTCTTAGGGCTTTTGGTTACCATTACGGAATGGGATAAGATATATTGCGGTGGGGTTAAGAAGATACTGTATATCTTTACCTTCCCCATCTTTATGCTGACTTACGTACCTATCTCTATCATTGCCTTGTTTATGGATGTTAAGTGGTCGCAGATTAAGCACCCCATAGCCATATCCAATGCAGAGATGAACAGAAAATGGAGAAAAAGAACATAAGGAAGGGAGGAGACGATTATTGACGAACCTTAAGGGTCGTTATCAATTCGTCAGACTTCTGGGACAAGGCGGTATGAGTCGGGTATTCTTAGCAAAGGATACTCGGCTTGAGAAATACCTGGCCGTAAAAGAAGTCGTATCAGAAAGTCTCTCGGCGAAAGCTGGTTTGTTAAAAAGTCTTGATAATCCATATCTTCCACGAATCGTGGATATATTCAAAGAAAATGAGAAAAACTATATTGTGATGGACTACATAGAAGGACTGTCTTTGTCAAGGTATGTTAAAACCTACGGACCCTTTGACGAAGAAAACGGGGTCTGTTTGATGATGCATATCTGTCTGGCGCTGGAATACCTTCATGACAGAAAGCCGCCTATTATTTACCGTGATCTAAAACCCGGAAACATTCTTATTACTCCGGAAGGTAATATCAGGTTAATTGATCTGGGGATAGCAGAAGAAGCGGGAGAGGGCGCCGGTAAGCTGCCGGCCCTGGGTACTAAGGGCTATGCCCCGCCGGAACAATACGCAGGTTTTGGGGACGCGCGGAGCGATATTTATTCTCTTGGGGCCACCATGATATACCTTCTTACAGGGAAATCCCCGGCAGAAAGTGGGGGTAAGCAGGCGACGGGAATAAAGAGTAAGAAGCTTAGAAAGATTATATATACGTGCCTGGAAGAAGACCCGAACAAGCGTTACAGAAATGTAGGGGAAATAATAAGAGATTTAAGGAGATTACAGGTGCACAAAAATTTTTTTGAGAAATTTGTAAATTAGGGTTTATAATGATAGTGATTTGTTCGATATAGATTACGGAGTGCTAAGAACAGGCGTTTATGCCGGTTAGAATACTAGAAATAAACGGGATAAGTTTATAGAATTTTAATAGTTTGTTTATGTTTTTTTACTAATTAAAATGTTAATTCGTCCGATATTAATAGTATAAAACCCTAGGTATAAACGCATATAATAAACAGGGAGGTGACTGATATGCGTATAGATGCTTATAATGCAGTCAATCAAATTTACAACACAAAGAAAACCAAGAACGTAGCTAATACTTCTTACACAGGCGGTTCTGACAAAGTTGAGATCTCTTCTTTCGGTCAGGCTTACCAGATCGCTAAGAAGGCAGTTGCTGAAGCTCCTGATGTTCGTGAAGATAAGGTAGCCGAGATTAAGGCTCGTATCGCAAGCGGATCTTATGACTTTAGTGATGAAGCAATCGCAGAAATGCTGGTAGACAAATTCTTAGGAAAATAATGTTCAACAGAAATGAGGGACGTAAATGGCAGGTTTAATGGATAATCTCATTTCACTGTTGGGCGAAGAATGTAAAGGCTACGAAGAACTGGTAAAGGTATCCTCACAGAAAGCCAAAGTTATTATTGATGGAGACATTGATAAGCTTCAAAAGATTACAGTTTCGGAACAGGAACTGACGGACAAGCTCCAATATTTAGAGAACAGACGTCAGGAGACTGTGAAGGATATCGCCGTAGTTATTAACAGAGAAAATGAGAATTTAACCATTTCGCGTATTGCGGAATTAATGGACAATCAGCCGGACGTGCAGAAGAAATTATTCAAGCTTCGTGACCGGCTGAAAACTGTACTTACGGATATGAAACGTATCAACGATCAAAACGAAGTATTACTTAATCAGGCAATTGAAATGGTTGAATTCGACATTAGTTTAGTCAAGAGTATGCGGCAGGCGCCGGAGACGGCTAACTACAACAAGAACGCATACAATACCGGCGCATTGCTGGGTGGTTCGGGATTCGATTTCAAACAGTAGCTTTACGGAGGATGAGCAGATGTCATCATTTGGCGGTTTATATGTAGGTTCCTCGGGAATCAAAGCCAACCAGAATTCATTAAACACAACTGCACATAACCTTGTTAACGTTAACACCAAGGGATACACACGTCAGCAGGTATACCAGGCTGACCTTCCTATGGGTTCCGTTGGTGCTTCACTGGGGAACACGTTTCAGGCAGGCCTCGGAGTGTCCTATTCCGAAGCGCGTCAGGTAAGGGACGTATTCTTAGACAGATTCTACAGAACAGAGACAGGTAGAGACAAGTTCTATGATACGGCATATACCGGTGTCAGAGAACTTGAATTGTTTTTTGGAGAAATGGAAGGTGTGGCTTTTCAGAACTCTTTATTGGAACTCTACCAGTCAGTGGAAGAGTGGGACAAGATTCCCGATGATTCCAACAACCTTGATTTGGTAATTTTGAAGTCTTTTGAATTCTTAGAGCGAGGCGACGCAGTATACGAAGGTATCAAGGAATTCCAGAAAGACGTAAATGATAAGGTAGAACAGCAGGTTAAGCGTATCAATGAGATAGGCGCCCGAATGGTCAAACTCAACAAAGAGATTATGAGAATAGAGGCAGCCCACATTGAGAAGGCAGACGACCTTCGAGATGAGCGAAACAAGCTTCTCGATGAGCTTAGCCAATACATAAATATTGATTACGAAGAATTATATGACGGCGTAGTGCTAGTCAAAGCAGAAGGCGAATATTTCGTAGGCAGGGCCAATTATAATCCAATGGATACCTACCTCGATAAAAATACAAGATTTCTTACACCGGTATGGCCTCATCTTGCCAAGGAAGGCGAGCCCATAAGCGATCACCCGGTCTTTGATTTCTCACACGGCATTAGAAGTGCTAATAACAGCGATGTTGGTGAATTAAAAGCTATGATTTTAATCAGAGGCGACAAGCAGGCTAATTACACTGATATTGCCGGTCTCTCAACCGAAGAGTACACGGAAGGACTCCAGATGAGAACAATGATGAATGCTCAAGCTGAGTTTGATCAATTCATCCACAATGTAGTACAGCAGATTAACGAACTCTTATCACCCACTATTGAAATTGTGGATGATTTGGGATTTACCTACAGGGTATGGGACGAGAACGGACCTTACGGAGCTGCAGGAACTGTTCCTTCGGAAGAAATGTTCGTAAGAGACGGTGTACCCAGATATACAGAAAAGACCCTGTATGTAGACGGAACAGCCAAAGTGTTCTACGTATACAACGAAGAAAACAGCGAGGTACCGGAGACATTATACACTCTGGATTCTCTTACCATTAACTCGAAACTTATGGATGATGAGTCATTACTTCCTCATCTGAACAAGAACGGAAGCGTTAACTTTACACTTACAAGTGCCATGGTTGAACTCTTCCAGACAAGAAGCCTTGTACTCAATCCCACAGATTCAACCAAGCTTACGGTAATGGAATACTACCAGAACATGATTAATATGTTCGCCAGTGAGGGAGAAACCTACGACAACAAGGAGAAGACTATTGCCGGTACTGTTGAGGCAATAACCAACCAGAGGCAGCAGGTTGTGGGAGTATCATCAGACGAAGAGTTATCCAACATGATTAAGTTCCAGAATGCATTCAATGCATCATCAAGATATATCAATGTTGTAAATGAAATGATTGAACACATAATATTGCGTCTTTAATCAAAGCCAAAACAAGAGGTGATTAGATGGCATCAACATTTTTCGGATTAACAATTGCAGGAAGCGGACTTTCAACATACAATGCGGCAATCAATGTAACGGCCAATAACGTAGCCAATGTTAAGACAGAAGGTTACTCAAGACAGGAAGTTGAGCAGTCGGCAGCAGAAGCCCTTCGTGCCAATGCCAAGTACGGAATGATCGGTTCCGGAACCGAAGCCACCGATATCAAACAGATAAGAGATACATATTATGACGTAAAGTACTGGAACAACGCCTGTAAGTACGGTGAGTTCGATGTAAAGTACAACTACTTACAGCAGATTGAAAGTGCTTTCCAGGATGACGATTCCATCGTTGGTTTCTCAAGTATCTTCTCTAAGATGAATGCAGCCTTAGAGGACTTGGCAACCAACCCTTCAGACCCGTCCTTTAGAAATCAGTTTATCAACAGCTCCCAGAGCCTGTGTGATTACTTTACACAGACATTTAATACATTACAGAATATCCAGAAGGACGTTAACTCAGTAATCTATGCCAAGGTTCAGGAGGTTAACACCATCGCCAATGAGCTGGCCCTTCTTAATCGCCAGATTAACGGTATAGAGCTTAAGGGCACACATGCCAACGATCTTAGAGACAAGAGAGCTTTACTGATAGATAAGCTTTCAACCTTACTTCCGATTCAGACGGAGGAGCAGGACATAGTCAACTCCAACAATCCGGATTATCATACAGGAGCTACCACTTACAAGGTAACGGTTATGGGACATGTCCTGGTTGATAATTTCGCATTCAACACATTGGAGTGCCTCCCCAGATCATATTCCGTAACCCAGACAGATCCTTTGGGTATGTTTGATGTAAGATGGTCCAACGACGAATCAGTACTGGCTCTTGGAAGCAAGGCCATGACAGGAGAGTTAAAGGCCCTCTATGATTTAAGAGACGGCAACAACCTTCAAAACTTCCAAGGAAGGGTTCAGGCCATCGATAAAATCGGTATCCCCAATCCGGAGACAGGATATAAGACCTTCTACTCAAGGGTAACGGTTTCATTACCCAACCAAAAGAGCGTTGAAGAATTGACCCTTGGAGCCGAAGGCAAGATAAGACTTGATAATACTTACTTTTATTATACAGACTTTACCATGAATTATGACGGTACCTATACATTTACCCTTGATTCCGAAATCGGAATGCCGGATTTGTATACGGGAGGTCTCGTAAATGTAGGAGAACCCATTGACTTTAAGGGAGTTCCTTACTATATGCAGCAGATGAATGCATTCATCAGAACCTATGCAAAAGAGATGAACAACATTCACAGCGAAGGACAGAACTCAGCAGGAAATCCCGCGGGGATATTCTTTACAGGTAAGAATATGGCTCCAAATGGTGAAATCGGTGATGAATACCACTTTACAGACAAGGTTACTTCAACATCCGATTCCTACTACAAGCTGACCGCTGAGAATTTCAAGGTAAGAGAAGACCTCTTCAGAAATCCTCAGAATATGGCGGTAAGCACCGACATTACAAAGGGTGAGGACTTCAGGGATGTACTTGATAATATGAAGGAACTCTATGATAAGAAGAAGATCTTCAGGGGAGCAACTTCCTCTAAGTTCCTTGAAACGGTGTTGTCGGATATAGCCATTGATACCAACAAACTAAAGACATTTTCCGAAAATTACGAGAATATTACCAGTTCAATAAAGACCCAGAGAATGTCAATCTCAGGCGTGGACGAAGATGAGGAGGCCATGAACCTTATTAAGTTCCAGAATGCATACAACTTCTCATCCAGAATGGTTCAGTGCATGAGTGAGATATACAACAGATTGATACTTGAAACAGGAGTTTAATACAGGGGTATAAAACAGGGAAGTTTTATTAGACGCTATTTAGCCAAGGATGGTGGAGCTTAAAGAGCAAGCAGGAGGTTCCACTATGATGAGAGTAACTAACAACATAATAGCCAATAATTCCAAGTACAATGTTAACACCAACAAGGTATCCGTAGACAAGTTGAATAGTCAGATGTCAGACCAGAAGAGAATTCATACCCCTTCTGAGGACCCGGTAATTGCTATTCGTTCACTTCGTCTTCGCGGTGCTTTAAGCCAGATAGATCAGTACTATACCAAGAATATTCCGGATGCCCAGGCATGGCTTGATATTACGGAGACCGCCCTCATTAACATGGAGGGAATCATCGCATCCGTAGCTAAGCAGTGCGATTACGGTGCAACGGATACTCTTGAAAAATCAGATCGTCAGGTTATCCTCGACGAGTTAAAAGAGTGCCAGAAACAGATTTACGCGGAAGGTAATGCGGATTATGCGGGACGTTCAATCTTTACCGGATGGAAGACGGGAGAGTTCCTAACCTTCCAGAATGATGATTTGAAGTCCTCATATGAGATAACAGAGCACTTAAGTTCTATAGATGTAGAGGACCTTACTTATATTAATAAGGCTCCGGCCGTTCAATACGGTCAGGTGGGAGAGATAATGGAAGCGGATATGCCAAGCGTAACCCAGACCGCCAGACTGTCTCTGGGATATTACAATATTGATATGCCGGCGGCAGCAGATCCCATCAGAATCTACTATAAAGATGATGCCGGTACTGATAGAGTCATCGAATGTGATGTAAAGACTCTTGGAACAGACCCGGATGACGCTTATAATGTAGATGAGGCAGGCAATACACCAAAAGCTCATTTTATCCCCGAGACAGGAGAGATTATCCTTAACAACGCAGCGAAGATTGAGCTTCGTAAGGCCCAGGATATTACCTTTACCTATACCAAGACGGGATTCCAAAAGGGAGAGCTTAGACCCGAACATTACTATGATTGTACCAGGTTTAAAGATGAAGCCGGGGACGATGTAATGGTTGAATATAAAAAAGAAGACAACCCGATAGATTACACGGTTAGCTTTAATCAGACCATCAGAATCAATACTGAGGCTTCAGAAGTATTTGACAGCAGAATGGCAAGATACATAGACGATATGATCAGTAACCTTCAAAAGCTGGATGCATCGGATGCCAAGATAGCTAATATCGAGAAGATGATGAAGGAGGCAAGATATTCTGACGAGGCTAATCAGGCTGACCTTGAGACCATGCTTAATGCGGCAAAGAAGGAAAGAGACCTGTTAGACGATAAGACTCAGAAGCTTTTTGAGAGAAACATAGGAATCTGGCAGGGATATCTGGATAAGGTTGACTTAGCCATTACCGACTGCGGAAGCCGGGCTTCCAGAGTAGAACTTACGGAAAGCAGAATGGCCAGCCAGCAGGCTACATTTAAAAAGTTAAAATCCACTAATGAGGATCGCGAACTTAGTGAGATTATAATAGATTTTACATCAGCGCAGACAGCTTACCAGTCTTCCCTTAAGGCTACAAGCAAGGCACTGCAGCAAACTCTATTGGACTTTATTTAAATCATAAGGAGATGAACGTATGAAGATCAAAACAAGGATATGTGGGGAAATCGAAGTTGACGACAGCAAAGTTGTTGATATGCTTGGCGGTCTGATCGGTTTTGAATCACTGAACAAGTTCATCCTTATTAATGAGGATGACGAGAACAACAAAAAGGGAGTTTTGTGGCTTCAGTCGGTAGACGAGGAGAATCTTGCTCTGCCCACCATGGACCCGTCACTGGTGTATGCATCATATGCACCGACTATTTCAGACGAAATATTACAGGGACTGGGAGATTTCGATAAAGACGAATATCTTGTTCTTGTAACACTTACTGTACCTAAGAAAATCGAAGACATGACGGTTAACCTTAAGGCCCCCATCGTAATCGATGTAGATACAATGAGAGCTTGCCAGGTTATTATAGATGATGAGGATTGTCCTGTTAAGTTCCCGATATACGACATTCTCAAGAAAAAGGAGAGTGAGTAGTATGTTGGCATTAACAAGAAAGAAAAACGAAGCAATTGTAATCAATAATAATGTAGAAGTAACTGTATTAGAGATAAAGGGAGATCAGATCAAACTTGGAATATCCGCACCCAAGGATGTGCCGATTTACAGAAAAGAGATCTATCTTCAGATTCAGGAAGCTAATAAGGCAGCCCTTGATGCACAAGACGTTGACGCTATCAAGAAGCTGTTCTAAGAAATTTTTTTAAAAAAATTTTCATTTTACTGTTAACTAATCATGCACACGTGACGATATACAGGATAGAAAGTATAAGTGTATATTGTTCACACGGAGGTGACAAGGATGGCATTGGAAGCAATTAAGCAGGCTAGCAACTATGCACAGCCCAGCACACAGATCAACACTAATGTAAATGCGACACCCGCTGTCAATGGAGTGACTCAAAAGCAGGCAGCCAATCCGAAAAATGATTTTTCTCTTGAAGAAACAGCAGCTACATATGGAGAGCAGGCAGTTTCTGCAAGACAGGTTGACGAGAATATAAGTAATAATAATGAGGCACTGAAGAAAGCGGTTGATACAATCAACAAGAAGATGAGTAATTCGGTGGCTCAGTTTGGCATACACGAAGCTACCAACAGAGTGACAATCAAAATTGTCGACAAGGAGACCAAGAAGGTCCTCAAAGAATTCCCACCGGAGGAGACCTTGGACATGATTGCTAAGGTTTGGGAACTTGCAGGAATAATGGTAGACGAAAAGAAGTAGGAGGTAGGGCTTATGCCAGTAAGGATAACCGGACTTAACTCAGGACTTGATACAGATGCTATCGTAAGAGAGCTGGTATCATCATACAGCACACAGAAAGATAATATTGTAAAGAAGCAGACTAAGTTAGAGTGGAAACAGGATGCCTGGAAAGATCTTAATACCAAGATCTACAGTTTCTACAGCTCACAGCTTTCCAATCTTAGATATGCTTCCGCTTATAATGCCAAGAAGACCAACGTGTCTGACGCTACGAAAGCAACTGTTAAAGCATCCAACACTGCACCGGTAGGAAAGCAGAAGTTGGAGATTCTCCAGACTGCACAGTCCGGATACCTGACAGGCTCCGCAGTTAAAACCTTAAACGGCGAGAAAGCAGGCCTTACTACAGCTATGAGCGCGTTGGGAGTTAAAGGTGCCACAAGCCTGGAAGTAGAAGTTGGGGGAAAGACCAAACATGTGGATATATCCGCAACTGATACTATTGAGCAGACCATAGAGAAGTTTAAAGATATCGGTCTTAGCGCATCATTTGACACAGCGTCCCAGAGATTCTTTATCAGTTCCAAGGAATCGGGAGAGGCAGCCAACTTTACAATTAAGTCATCTGATTCCACAATGCTTACGGGATCAGAGCTTACGGTTAATGGCGGACCGGCATTGCTTATTACAAAAGCAGAAGAACTTGGAATTACAACTACTAAGGAAATCAAATTTGATATAGATGGTGAGAGAAAGAGTATCACCATTAATCCGGAAGACAATATTAACGATATCGTTAATAAGATGAAGGAAATCGGACTTGATGCCGAATTCGATCAGAGAAACGGACAGACTCCGAAATTTATCATCAGAAACAAAGAAGGGGAGAATGCTACCTTCAGTACAGTAGTGGACGATGATTCAAGAGATGTATTCGGAGCATTAGGTCTCTTAGATTCAAGCCAGGGTGGCACTGCATATGGTTACACCAACAAGGTAACAGATGTTCTGTCAACACTGGGACTTCTGGATAAAGAGCACGGCGGCAGCGCTGCCAAGGTTGAAGGTCAGGATGCAATCATTAAACTTAATGATGCAGAGTTTACATCAAAGGATGGTAACTTCTCCATTAACGGACTGACTATCTCAGCTCTTGAGGAGACCACAAGTGCCATCACCATCAATACAACAGTTGATTCTCAGGGAATCTATGATTCCATAAAGAACTTCTTTAAAGAGTACAACACCCTCATCAAAGAGATGGACACCCTCTTTAATGCAGATAATGCCAAGGGATACGAACCTCTTACAGATGATGAGAAGGATGAGATGAGTGATACAGAAGTTGAGAAGTGGGAGAAGAAGATTAAGGATTCACTCCTTAGAAGAGATTCCACCTTAGGTTCCGTATCAGAAGCCATGAGAACAGCTCTTGCAAAATCATATACTATCAATGGTAAGAGTTACAGTCTGGCATCCTTTGGAATCAGCACTCAGTCTTATCTCTCAGCAGCTAAGACCGAGAAGAATATGTATCATATCGACGGAGATTCCGATGATGCTCTTACCAAGACCAAGGACGATAAGCTCTTAAAGGCTATCGCAGAGAATCCGGATGATGTGGCAGAGTTCTTCAGCCAGCTGGTTAAGGGTACATATGAGGCTCTTGATGCGAAGATGAAGAGTAGTTCAATGAGCAGTGCTTACGTTGTATACAACGACAAGCAGATAACAAAGGATCTTACGGATTACAAGGATAAGATAAAGAAATGGGAAGACAAGGTTAAATACTACGAAGACTTCTATTACAAGAAGTTCTCCGGAATGGAAAAAGCCTTGGCACAGTTACAGTCAAGTCAGAATTCTCTCTCAATGTTACTTGGACAGTAGCCGATATATAAGATAAGAGAAAGACTAAAAGGAGGCGAATAATATGGCACCAAGAAATCCATACGCAGCATACAATAATAGCAAGGTTCTCACAGCCTCTCCGGCGGAATTGACACTTATGTTATATGAAGGCGCAATTAAGTTCTGTAACATAGCAATAATGGGAATAGACGAAAACGATGTGGAAAAAGCCCATATCAACATTAAGAAGGCAGAAGCAATCATAGCAGAATTCAGAGCAACACTAGATCACAAGTATCCCGTTGCCGAGGATTTTGAGAATGTATACAAATATCTGCATGATAGATTGATACTTGCAAATATCAGAAAAGATAAGGAGATCCTTGAGGAGGTTCTTACCCATCTTCGTACCATGAGAGATACATGGAAAGAAGTTATGGAGAAGGCTGCCAAGGATAACTCTGCCAGGAAAGTAATGGTATCATGAAATGCACGAGGTAGAGGTAATGGAGAAGAGTAACACCTATATCAGCATCTTAATACAGAGCCTGGAGAAGAAGATTCGGGTTCTCGATAGGATAATCGAGGCGAATAAGGAGCAGAAGGAGATTCTATCCGCAGAGGAGATGGATACCGACCGCTTCGAGGATAATCTTACCCAAAAAGGCGAGTTAATAGACGAACTTAACCTCTTAGATGATGGATTCCAGGAGATATTCGACCGTATTAAAGATGAGCTTGGGAATAACCGGGATGCATATAGGACGGAGATTAAGCAGATGCAGGAGCTTATCTCCAGGATTACGGAAAAGACCGTTACCATACGTGCAGAAGAAGAACGCAACAGGGTAGCAGCCCAGAAGCAGTTTGACAATATGAGGAGTAATATCCAGACGGCCAAGAGAAGCAGACAGGCGGCCAACAGTTATTATTCCAGCATGTCCAAGGTAAACTACGTGGATGCGCAGTTTATGGACAAGAGAAAATAGTTAGTGGATATAATTAATTTAAGTGATTAAATTATTTATATTATAAACCGGGATGAGGACCCAAAGTTAGAAGAAGGATTCGGAGCGTACGGCCGTTGAAATCGGATAACCCGCAAACCTCAAAAAACCAAATATCTAACTAATTATTATCACCGACGGCAAAGGACGCCGCGGACAAATTCAAGGAGGAATTTATATGGTAGTACAACACAATCTTACAGCGATGAACTCTAACAGACAGCTCGGTGTTACAACAGGATTGCAGGCAAAGGCATCTGAGAAGTTATCTTCAGGATTTAAGATCAACAGAGCAGCCGATGACGCAGCAGGACTTTCAATTTCTGAGAAAATGAGAAGTCAGATCAGAGGACTTGACAGAGCATCAGACAACGCACAGGACGGTATCTCACTTATACAGTCAGCAGAAGGTGCATTAAATGAAGCTCACTCCATTCTTCAAAGAATGAATGAACTGGCAGTACAGGGTGCTAATGACACAAACCAGAGTCTTGACCGTGAGGCTATCAACTCAGAGCTTAGTGCATTGACAGAAGAGCTTGACAGAATCTCATCCACAACACAGTTCAATAAGCAGAACTTACTGGATGGAACATTCACCAATAAGAATCTTCAGGTTGGAGCTAATACAAATCAGAAGATTTCTATCAGCATCGACAACATGAATGCAGCATCTCTTGGACTTAC
>SVDM01000009.1 GCA_015058015.1 Lachnospiraceae bacterium
ACCGCCGGAGTACTCCGGCGGTTTAATTGTGTTTCAATCTGTTTAATATAACTTGTTTTCTATCCTAAATAAAACCGGTGTGTTTAATTTATCTAGAAAAAGGTACACTTAAACCCCATTGATTATAATTTTGTTACGTTGGTAGCCTGTGGTCCTTTTGCTCCGTCTACTACTTCAAACTCAACAGCCTGGCCTTCGTCAAGAGACTTAAATCCCTCCATGTTAAGTCCTGAATAATGTACGAATACATCATTGCCTGCCTCATCAGAAATAAATCCGTAACCTTTTTGGTTGTTAAACCATTTTACCGTACCTTTCATTACGATACCTCCAATAAAAAACTCTAAGTGAGAAAGCTCACCTAGAAAAGCGTAGCACAAGTTTTCTGAAAAGTAAAGCATTTGCAGTATAAAAGATTGCATTTTTTGGGTGAAAAAAATGCGTCAGTCAAATCAGTAATCTTGGTACCAATGTTCAGTTTATAGTACTTTTTGTCCATGCTATTATGACTTTATAATAATGTACCTTGACAATTTCATAATGAACAGAAAGTATGACAGATTGTTTAACAATGGTGCGAGGAATTATTCCATTGGTTAACCCCGCTCCATAAAAAAGCGAGGCTGAAAACAGGAGGTACACCCTATATAGTGTGCCGAAATGGTTAACCACGTTTTCCATTAAAAGCGAGGCTGAAAATAGGGTGCCCACCTCGTATAAAAAGTGGGTATGGCAATAGTGCCGCAACCGAAGATAAGCTAAGGAGAAGATTTTAATGAAACGAATAAAGAAAGTTTTTGGCACGTGTTTAAGCACTTTGTTAATACTTTCAATGGTATTGGGAAATGCTTTACCCGTAGTGGCTAAAGGCGACGTTACTTATACTGTCGAGTTCTATAAATTCTCCCCGGACTATTATGGAAACTACAGTGACCATGAGGATAAATGGGAGAAGTTTAGTACAACTCAGATAGTAGATGAGAATGGTCATGCAACAGTGCCGGATACCAATGAGGTAGTCCCGATAAAGAGTTATTATGGGACCACCTATTCATTTGCCGGTTGGTGGAAATATGACGATTCTGATGATTACAAGAATCCAAAGTCATACGAAATAATGTCTGAGGAAGACGTTATTAATGACAAAGTAACGCGTAATACAAGGTATTATGCACGTTATGCGGTATCTGCTTTTGATGTAACTTTTTATACATTGAGAGCAGACCAACTATACAATTCGAGTTACTATAGCAGTAATAAGAATATGAAGAATAATCTTAATAAGTTCCAGATTAGTGCTACACAGACGGTGAATAAGGATTTGTATCCTTCTGATCCTGGCATTACCGTTCCGGAGGTACGAGGAGGAACCGAGGATTATAATTATGAGTATGTTTTTGCCGGATGGCAACAATATGAAGTGAAATACAAAGACGGCGGAGCGATAGATTCACTAAAAGCCGTGGGAGATATCACAACTGACTTGTCCCAGAGCAAGGTTTCCACTGAATCTATATTTGTTGCCCAGTATACTCAGAATTCATTTCAAGTAAGGTTTAATCACCCCAAGTTGAAGAGTGGAGTTATAGGGATTGGTTCAGTTACAATAAGAAACTATGCTGAAAAACCATATTCTAATGGACAGTTGATTGCTGATTCACGGCAGGAGATTAAAAAGGGACAGTACGCCACAGCTCCAACATCAGGGTTTGAAACCGAATATAACTACAAAGCTTTAACTCATACGGACGGCTTATATGTCTTTGACGGATGGCAGATTTACGACAAAGGCAACAAGAAAATGATGGATGAGGTGTACAGCAGTGCTGAATTAGCGGTGCTGCCTATATACGGGGATACAGAATTCTATGCACACTACACCAGAAGAGATTTTGGTGCTGAATTAACCGTTACTTTCGAAAACTTCGACGGAAGTGTTCTTGGAAGTAATAGTGTAGGTTACAACACTTTGGTTAAAGATAGTGGTGCATTGCCTGTGTCTAATCCTACAAGAGCCAGTTCAAACGGTAAGAAGTATACCTTCTCCGGTTGGAAGGTTAAAGACTCTAACGCTTCCAAGGTATATTCCGCTGATGAGATTAAGGAATACAATCTTAACCAGACTGTTACTTTTGTAGCCCAGTTCGAGGAAGATAATATAGAAGTGAAATTCTATTATTTGAATAATGAAAAGTACGATCCGAAATTTCCGAATTATTATAATACCCAGGTTTTTGGGGTAGTTGATTCCAACGGCAAATTAATCGAGAAGGCTGTTCCTGAACCGGTGGAAATATTGGATAGTACTGATGAGGCTAAGTATAAGTTCATGGGCTGGAAGAAAAAAGGGTCAACCGATGAAACAAGGTATACGAAAGCTCAAATCCTGGCCATGACATTTGACGACACCACGGAATTCGTAGCTGTGTACGAGAAGATGGTTATGGTCACTTTCAATTACACCGTAGGGCAGACCGGCAAGACACATATCGGATGGGGCGTAAAAGGCGAAAAACTGGATGAAACCCAGTGGCCAACAGAAACACCTGCTCCGGTGGATCCTGAAGGCCTGAGTCTTCAGGCATTCAAGAGTTGGGTTTATTTTGGTTTTGGCGAAAATGGTATGTTTAATGCAGATTTTACGAGAGATACCATTCTTACGAACGACTCATACAATTTGATTGCAACTTATAATGTTCAACACAGGGTTAGATTCTTTGAAAAGGACGGTACGACTCAGATTGGCAAAGATATATATGTTGATCAGTATAGTTTTGTAACCGGTGCGCCTGCTGCGAAGAATCCTATCGATAATGGGAAGGAAGTTCTTTACTTCAAGGGATGGAAAGTAGGGGATACAACCTATGAAGATATCTCTAAGTATTCTACAGACGGAAAAGACAGTGGAATTACCTTTGCAACTGACTTTGTTGCAGATTATACGCCTACACTCAAGTACACAGTAGAATTCAAATACGCAGAGGATCTCAACAACGGTGCAAAAATCGGAGATACACACTACGTTATTCCCGGTGAGAGCATTGCTGCTGCTGATGTTCCAACTGTAGAGGAAACAATAGACATAATAAGCTTCGACTCGCAGTATCGTTTTTCCGGTTGGAAGATAGAAGGTTCTAATGATAACACAATCTATAAAGATGGAGCTGCTATTGCTGCTGCTAATTTACAGATTACAGAGAACACAACATTTGTCGCAACCTACGCAACCTACTATTTTGTAGAGATAAAGGATAGCTTTGATGATAATGATATTTTGAAACAAGGGACAATAGATACTGCATGGGTTGAGGAAGGAAAAACTATAAATGACATAGAATATACCCTTCCTAAACCTGAGATTATGGCTAATTATCTTACACCATACTACGCACCGAATGATGTGAAGAATGACTACTATAATGCCGGTTGGAGGCTAAAGGGTTCAACAGAGTCTTTTGACTATGAAAAGTTTAAAACAGAGCCTATTACCCGTCACACGGTTGTGTGCATTAATTGGAAGCTAAAGCCGTTAATAACCTTCGAGTACGATGAGGACAAGAACAACAATGTAACAATGCGGCTTATGCCCGGTGACGTAATCACCGCGCCTACTACAGAGCCCGCAGATCGTATTGACGAGAAGGACAAAAGCCTTTATTGCTTCGATTATTGGAAGAATAAAGACACCGGTGAAAAGCTTACATCAGAGACAAAAGCGCAGGCAGATGCAACCTATGTTCCTGTTTACAAGCTTAAAACAGCTGCTCACAGTGTGATATTTAGTGAGGCGAAGTTTAACTCTGATGATATTACTCAAGAGAATGATTCAATCAAGACTGAGCCTGTCTATGTATTAGAGGGCTATAAGCTTGGAGCAAAAGAGGGAAATGTCCCGGCTGAACCTGCTATGAAGGAGCAGGAAGGCGCAAATCCAAACGGAGGCATATCCAAGCAAGTGTTTACCGGCTGGAAGTCATCGCTGGATGGCAAGATTTACTCAGCAGACCAGATTAAAGAGATGACCATGGGCACTGAGGATATTATCTTTGTTGCTCAGTACGACTTATATCATCAGTTAATCCTAAAGGAAGGAGCCCCCTTTGGTTTTGAAACTCTTGCTGATCCATTTTGGGTTAAAGATGGAACTGACTTTACCATTCCTATGGAATATATCCTGGGTAGTAATACGCGTTCCCTTGGTGAAGGAGACAACGAAGTTGTTTATGATTACTTAGGATGGAAAAATGATGGTTCGACAGACAACCGTATCTTTGGTAAGGAAATTAACGAAGTAACTAAATCTATGTCATTCTCAAGGGTATATGAGCAGAAGATAAAGGTAATCTTCCAATATGAATTAAACGGCAAAAAGATAGAATGGTCTGGTGGTTGGGTTTCTCAAGGAAATCTCTTTGGAAATCATTTATTACCAAATAACGTGGATAAGACACAGATTCCCACCAAAGAATCTCAAAATGGATGTCACTTTGTATTCAAGAACTGGAAATACAATGATGGCAATACCGTTAAAGAGTTTACCGGTAACGAGAGATTGTACACAACCGGCGATGACTACATTATCTATGTGACGCCTGATTTTTATAAGGAATTCGAAGTATCCTTTACTTATCCTACTGCTACATATGACGGACAAAAGACTACAGTAACCGAACGTGTAAAAGAAGGTGAAAAGCTGGATATTTCCAAAGTTCCCTCTTTAACTGACATCATCCTTGATACAGCCGGCAAGAAATATGAAGCGAAAGGCTGGAAACTGGGTGAGTCGGTAGTTACAGCAGCAACAATTGCAGACACACAGGTTAAAGAGGCTGTCACATATGAGGCAAACTATGAAGCCATGGTACATTTAATCTTCACGTATCCGGTGAATGGTGTGAATACAACGGAGGAGCGTTGGATTCCGCAGAATTCCAAACTGCCCCAGTCCCAGTGGCCAACGGCAGCTCCCGATAAGTATTATGAAACCGTAGGAGAAGATAATACTGCAATTGAGAAGACCTTTGAATATTGGATTGGTTTTGAAGGTATATATGCTACAGTTACACCGGACACTACCTTTACAGGTGAAACCGTACATATCAATGCATTCTACGAAACGGCCTACAAGGTTGAGTTCTACGGTGAGGATGGAAATCAGCTTGGACAGACCAGGTACGTCATCCAGAAGAATTATGTAACGGAAATCCCTACTGCAGCCCAGACCATAGAAAAGGATACAGAAACCCTGACATTCGACGGCTGGAAAGTAGGAGATACACCCGTCAACCTGGCGGAGTATAAGATTGAAGCGCCCACCAGATTCGATGCTAATTATTCAAGTGTAAGTAAGCATGCAGTGACATTTAGCAAGTGGACTGACAAGTACAACGGTCAGAAGATAACTTCAACAGTTTATGTAAAACCTGGCGAGAAGGTTCTTGCAGCAGACATTCCTTCCTTGCCGGAAGAAATAGAAGATGCTGACGGTAACCACTATATCCTTAAAGGTTGGAAAGCCGGCGAGAAGACCTATAATGCAGCTCAGATTGCTGACGAAGAAGTTACAGCAGAAGTAACTTACGAAGCAGAGTACGAGCGCATGGGTGAAGTATTCTTCGAGTATGAAGTAAAAGGCGTTAAGAAGACTTTATCCAAATGGGTAGTGAAAGGCAATACTCTGGCAAAGACCGAATGGCCTGTCGAGACACCTACATTAGTCCCGGATGAAGAAGGTAAACATTATACTTTCGGAATATGGACATACGCAGACGGAGTTAAAGTTAACGAGTTCACAGAGGCAACAACCATTACTGAGGACAAGACAACAGTAACTCCAAAGTTTGACGCAAGCTTTGATGTTACCTTCAAGTTCTATGATAAGAACGGGGATGCCAAAGAGCAGACTCAGGAGATCGCAGATCTTGCTAAGGTTACAAATGTACCGGAATCCAAAGATATTCATGTAGAAGATGAAATACAATACAAATGGACCGGCAAATACAAGTCATCACTTGATGACAAGGTATACACTGTAGCTCAGATTAAAGACCTTAATGTTGGAAAGGCTGTTACTTATACAGCTGACTACGAGCGCATGGTTAAGGTATCCTTCGAGTACGAAGTAAATGGTGAATCCAAGGTTGAAAGCGACTGGATTGTTAAGGGTGACAAATACCCCGAGTCCAAGTGGCCTACAGATACACCTACCAAGGGTGATTCTGAGACAGAAGAGTTTACCTATGAGTACTGGATATATGATGTAAGCGGCACAGCTACCAAGTTCACATCGGAGGTTACCCTTGATAGTGACACTGTAATTAAGCCGTATTTTGCTACTCATAGGAAACCGGTTGTAGCATTCCTTGACACGGAGCACAATCAGCTTACGGATGCCCAGAAAGCAAATCAGTATCCTAAGATTGGCGGCAAGGCAGCTGCACCCACACTTCCTGAGACAGTCCTTGAAGATGAAGACGGACAGTACACCTTCACACATTGGGAAGCAAGCAGAGGCGGCCAAACAGTAACCTTCAATCCTGACATGACCTTTAACGAAGGAGAGGAGATTACCTTCTATGCCAAGTACTCTACCATCAGGAAGCGTACAGTAATCTTCCAAAACGACAAGGGGACATCGATTGTAACCTCAGACCGTAAGTTAGTCGGAGCAGACATTAAAGATCTGATTCCTGCCACACCTGTATCGGAATATGCTGCTACTGATGAAGACTATGATTACTTCTTCCTCGGCTGGGCAGAGAGCGGTTCAACTATCACCCTAACTGAGGCACAGCTGAATGCGTTGAGCGTTCCGGATTATGCAAGCGACACAGATACATCTGATTATGTACTTGTTGCAGTATATGACAAGCAAGCAAAACCCGTTGTTAAATTTAAGAATGGCGACGGATCAATCATCGAGGCAGCAACCCAAAAGGTATCGAAGGGCGGTAACGTGGAATCAGTTCCGCAGGCCACCAGAGAGTCCACAACTACCATAAAGTTCTACCACAGCGGTTGGAAGGTAGAAGGCTCAAATGATACCAAGGTTTATACTTCCGATGAAGTAAAGGCATATCCGATTAACCGGGACGTAGTATTTGTATCTGAGTTTGACGAAGAGGCAAGACCTCTCATTACATTCACAGACAGAAATACCACTGTTAAGTCCGAGAATATCGACAAGGGTACTTCAATTGAGGCACCGGCAGATCCTGCAACTTGGGAAGACAACAATGGTAAGTATGACTTCAAAGAGTGGAAGACTTCAGACGGAACAGTTTACAGTGCTTCTTTAACTTTTGATAGTGATACTGAGTTCTTTGCAGAATACACTACTACGAACAAGTATGGTGTAACATTCAAGGCTTTTGACGGAAATGACTACGGCGAAGTTCAGTACATCTTAGACGGTCAGCCTGCTAAGGCTCCCGAGAATCCTCCGCTTAAACCGGAAGATGAAAACGGAGCGTATACATTTGTAGGATGGCACAAAGAAGTAATTGAGCCGACACCGGAGCAGACACGTAACTTTAGAAGGGCAGCTCTTATCATGCCGACGGAGAGCTACCTTACAACAGATGAAGTAAATGTAGAGCCTGTAAGTGGAATTACAGTTTACACACCTGTATATGCAACAACAGCTAAATTCGATGTTAAGTTCATGAATTATGATGGCGTAACACAGATTGGCGAAACAATCAGAGCTCTTGACGGAACTACAGTAACACCGCCTACCGCCACCAGAGAGAATACTCCTACAATAGAGTATACTTTCGCTGGTTGGAGAGTGGACGGACAGGGTGATGTATTCACATCTGAGATGGTAGCCCAGATGGTTATCGAGGGTGATACCACATTTGTTGCTGTATTCGATGAGACTGAAGTTCTGGGAGAAGAATTTGAGAACCCGGATGACGAAGAAGTCTTAGGAGAAGAGTTCACCAATACCAATGATGAATCTGAAGTACTTGGAGCAGATTTCACCGCTACAGGTGATACTGCACCACTGTTCATTATGATTGTATCTCTTATGATGTCTGTAATAGTAATTGCAGGAATGAGTAAGAGAAGAAAAGATATCTAAGCCATGATTATTCGGGTTTAGTAGGAGGCGCCGCAAAAAGCGGCGCCTCTTGTGTTTGTTTCGGCAGATGAAAATCCACTTTTGGTACTTATATCCTACGCGGAAAGACCCTTTATCATCCATTTGGATGATAAATCGATGCGTTTTTCTTGATAAACTGTTATTACCGATGAGACATTAGTCATTGGCGCTGCTTTAGGCAGCATTTTATTTTGCTCAAATCATCCTTTTGTATAATATACTGGCTATTGGTGAAGGTGATAATATGAGCGTGGAGTGGTAGCTTGATTTTTATCCTATCGCACCGGGTACATTGACAATCGCATAATGAGTAAACTGCAGATTACAAAAGACATAAAGTGCTAAAAACGCGTTAAAATGAACGTTTCCAAGCTTTTGGTTAACCCCGCTCCATTAAAAGCGAGGCTGAAAACAGGACCAGGTCCCTATATAGATCTGGTAAGGTTAACCCCGCTCTCCGTAAAAGCGAGGCTGAAAACAGGAAGTATGCCCTAAATAGCATACTAAGGTTAACCACGTTTTCCGTTAAAAACGAGGCTGAAAATAGGGAGCCCACCTCGTAACTAAAAGTGGGCGTCGCGAAAAACTTTCGCACACCGAAGATAAGCTAAGGAGAAAAAATTTAATGAGAAAATTAAAGAAAGTTTTTGGCGCGTGTCTTAGCACATTGTTGATACTTTCAATGACACTGGGATATGTTACTCCGGCTGTTGCAGCAGAACATCCCAAGGGATACAATGTGGATGTTGTATATCTTGAACCCGACGGCAGTCATGTTGACTCATTCTATGGCAAGTACCTTGAAAAAATCCCTGTTCCATCTAAGAATCTGGATGGAAAGTCTTATATTAAAGACGGGGTATATCACCAGTTTGAAGGATGGTTATGTTATAGAGCAGGAGCAATAGATGGTTTCGAAGTCTCAGATGTGAATCATGTAAAAAAGGCATATTCATTAGAAGAGATTCATGAAAAGATCGTTCATAATTGGGATTTGGCTTTCAGGCAGTATTATACTGTACATGAAATCACCAATTTGACTGTAACATTTATTGATTCCGCCCAGGAGACAGGAAAGTTTACAACAGACTATTACAAAGAACCGGGCAATCATGCACAGCTTGGTGAGATTCAAACTATAACAACAGGACAGTCTGCAACTGCACCGACGGTTGCTCCTAAGAGAGTTACAGACAAGAAGGGTGACACATATGAGTTTGACGGTTGGCAGATAATTCAGCAAAAGAATAAAAAATATGAGACTGCCGGCTCCAAAGTGTATACTTCATCTGAAGTCAACAGTTTGGCTATCGGAAAGGATACAATCTTTTGTGCTCACTATTCCAAAGTATCAAAGTATAACGTGCTTTTCTATAAAGTAAAGGATAACAAACAGGATAAAGTTGAGTCCTTTATGAACGATAAGTCATATAAAGAACAAGTGGGAGAAGAAACGGTACTTAAAGGAGATAAACTGACATTATCACCAAAGGATTTGGCTTTCGACTTTGAAGTCGGAGAGTACAAGTATACCTTTGATGGATGGCGCGTGAACAACAAAGGTGATGTTCTATCAAATGAAACCGTAGCAACGAGCCCCATTACCGGAAAAACCGAGTATTATGCTCACTATACAAAATCAAAGAAAGAACAGACACTGTTCACAGTCAAGTTTGTCGATGACAAGGGCAACCAGTTAGGCCAAACCCAGACAGTAGAAAAGGGTGCTTATGCGAAGGCATATACCTACAATCAGAATACACAGTTCGTGGACTTCAATACCTTCAGAGGATGGAAAGCAAACGGCAAGACATACACCAATGCTGATATTGCCAAGCTTGGTATTGAAAATGACATGACATTTGAAGGTGTATATGATTATACTGCCAACTTCTATGTTCGTAAGGACGGTATTGAGAAGACCGAGAATGGTTCTACTCAGTATGAAGCAGTCGACTACTACGGTTCAGAAGGTGAAGTAACCCGTCAGCTCATTGAGCGTAAGCAGATTTCAGGGGATACGAACGATCCTACTACTGAGGCTGCAATCGCTGCAAATGTTAACGGAACACTTCCCACAGTAGAAGAGTTTAAGGAACTAAAAGACTTAGGATACACCAACAAGACTCATGACATCAGATGGTATGTAGTGAAGATTTCAGGTGGTATCTGGAAGGTAGACGGAGTTCTTGTTCCGAAGACCGTTACTGTTAAGTTTGTTGAACCGGGAAAAGAAAAACCCTTATGGGAAGGTCCGGTAGAAGTAGGCGGCCACGTTAAAGCTTACCAGTATACAAAAGCCGATTATGTTAATATGAAGTCTTTTGCCGGATGGCTTATGAACGATGGTAAGAAGAAGTTGAAGAAAGCTGATGTTGAAGCTCTTGAGATTACAGAGGATTCAACTTTCACGGCGACATTTTCAACAACTGCCCATTTCTATATCAGAAAAGACGGGGTAGAGCAGTATGAGAATGGAGATACTCATTACAACTCTTCGTATTATTACGACACCAAAATAACCGATACGGTTAAAGAACGTAAGCAGATTCACGGTAAGACAGGTGATCCTGAAACCCAGGCTCTTATTCAGGCAAACCTTAATAATACTCTTCCTACATTGGCAGAGGTTCTTGTAAAATTGCCCGAACTTAAAGAGACCTACAATACCAATGATTACTATGTAAGATGGTATGTAATGAAGGCTGAAGGATCATGGCATATTGACGGAGTAATTCTCCACAAGGACGTTACGGTAGCTTTCGAAGATTTCGATGAGACATCTATCGTAGATCCTAAAAAAGTTACTTACGGAACCAAGGTAGAGGATACAAACCTTATACCTGAAGATCCCACAAGAGCTGATTCTGACGATACAAGATATACATTCGACGGATATACAGTAAAGGGAGATACAACTAATAAGGTTTACTCCAAGGAAGAACTTAAGGGATATTCCTTGAATGCCAATACCGTATTTGTGGCACATTATTCTGAGACGAAGTTATTCACCGTACGATTCTTTGATCATGACGGAAATCAGATAGGTCAGACTCAGAAGATTGAGGCAGGCGGTACAGCTAAGGCTGAAAAAGCTGAAGAGACCTACTCATTCTGGTGGGTGAATATCACGAAATATAAACGTTTCGTAGATTTTAGGACTAAAGACGGTAAGAATATCACCTATTCTGAAGATTTAAAGATTACGCAGGATATTGATTTCTATGCATTCTATGAGGATGTATTCCGTACAAGATTCCTTGCAGAGGACGGCGAGACCGTACTTCATGAGGAGTATACGGTAAAAGAAGGACACTTAAAGGAAACCTACAAGTTTACAGGTGAACAGGGCAAGAACTTCAAAGGATGGTACAGAGTAGGCACAGACATAAAGCCATACTCAAATAAGGCACTTTTGAACGAGAAGATTAAATCCAGCCATGACTATACACCTGTATTTACGAATCCTACTGTTACCTTCCAATATGACAAGGATAATATCATCAAGACTGAGGATATTACCCTTAATACCAAGGTTGGTGACAAGGTTTACATCTTCGATAAAGAGAAGAATGCCATGGATGCAGAGACATTCCGCTACTGGCTCAAAGACGACGATACGGAAACAAAGTATTCAACAGAAGATATCAAGGATATGAAGATCTCTAAGAATACAGTTTTCACCGCTGTATTTGAGAAGAGAGTAAATCTCTACCTTAAGGCTAACAATAAAGAGCCTAAGGAAAATGGCGGAGTCGGAAGTGGTCAATACCACGAGATGGCTACATTGGCATTAACCGTTAAAGAGCGTAAGAGTATCTTTGGCGAGGAAATCGGTACTATTCAGGTAGAGAAAGACATTGCAGATAACATCAATGAAGTTATGCCTACAATCGAAACCTACAGGGATAAGGTTGCGGCCCTTGGATACAATCCTGATGAATACAGAATCAGATGGTACGTATTAAAGTTCTCACCGGAAGATGACTACTCAGTTCCGGGTGTAAAGGGCTTATGGCACATTGACGGTGTACTTGTTAAGACTAAGGCAAATGTCACCTTCAAGGATGACAAGAACAATGTACTTAGCAAAGCTAATATTGACCTCGGCAGCACAGTAGGAGACAAGGTATTCAAATACGAGGCTTCTACATTGCCGAATCGTAACCTTGATTCAGAGACTTTCCGTTTCTGGTACA
Organism: Lachnospiraceae bacterium; assembly: GCA_015058015.1. Classification (GTDB taxonomy): domain Bacteria; phylum Bacillota; class Clostridia; order Lachnospirales; family Lachnospiraceae; genus SIG280. The sequence continues at coordinate 12,307 of SVDM01000009.1, forward strand.
AGGGTGAGGATAAAGAGCATCTCTATACCTCAGACGAAGTGGCTGCAATGACAATCAATGACGATACAGTATTTACCGCTGTTTACGAGCACAAGGTTACAGTTTACATCAGATATGGTGTAGAACCCAAGGAATACGGTAACGTTATGTTGGGAACCTACAAAGAAGTCGGAAACAGGGTATTAACTGTTAAAGAGCGTAAAGCCATCTACGGAGATATAGAAGAGCCTGAGACTGAACAGCGTATCGCAGATAATATCGTAGAGACAATGCCTACAGCAGACTCTCTTAAGGATAAGCTTTCAGCTCTCGGATTTGATTCTAATCAGTACACCATCAGATGGTACGTATTGAAGTTCTCTCCGGAGGATAATTACTCAGATCCGGACCATGTAGGAGTATGGCACTTAGATGGTATTCTTGTTAAGAAGCCAACAGCCACATTCTACAATGGCAATGAGCAGTTCCATCAGGAGTATGTAACTAAAGGCAGCAGAGTTTCTGCACCGGCCAATACTCCTGTAAAAAGAGCTGATGCTTCTTATGAGTACAGCTTCAAAGGTTGGAAATTAAGAGGCGCCCAAGGAGAAGATGTAATAGATTTTGCAACAGATGATTCAGCAGTAGTTAACAGCGATGTTGAATACGAAGCTGTATATGAAAAGACTGAGAATCAGTACAACTTGTTCTTCTACAATGATGATCAGGTGGTATACAAGGCAAAGGTAGAGCTTGATGATACATTGGTTGCTCCTGAAAACGAACCTACTAAGATAGGCGATACCGCCGGAGAATTTGCTTTCCAGGGTTGGAAGGTAAATGGCGACGCTGACGCTGCGGCTTATAAGAGCTTTGGCGGACTTAAGGTTAGTGCTTTTGAGAGCCATATGAAGGATGGACTCTTAGTATTCCAGGCTTCTTATGTTAAGAAGAACGAGGAGAACAAGGTAGTACATCATCTTTACTTCCATACCGATCATGGCACAGTCATAATCGGTGTTGAGGATGGCCACAAGCTTGCCAAGGAATTTATTCCAACATCAGCTGATGAACCGGAAGACAAGTATGAAGAATTCATCAACAGATTCTTCGGCTGGAAAGAAGGAGAGTTACCTCCGATTGAAGAGCGTATCCCCAATGTTTCCGGCGCATCTCTTCTTAAGTTATTCAAAGCTGAGAAGGAGCCTGAGACCTTTGATTTTGACACAGCCATAACAAGAGATATGGCATTTGATCCTGTTTACAAGCCCGAGAATAAGATTAGGGTTGAGTTCTACGACAATAATACACAGGTTGGCAAGACCTTCTTCGTATTAAAGGATAAAGAAACAGTTACAACACCTGTAGCTGAAAGAACCAACACTGAAACAGTTACTTATTCATTAGAAGGCTGGAAGATGAATAGCGAAGAAAATGTAATTTCTGCTGAAGATATCAACAAGATGACCTTCGGTCAGGACACAACTTTCTACGCAGTATTCAATGAGCAGGAAGTACAGGGAAAAGAGTTCGAGAATCCTGATGAGGACGGAGAAGTTCTTGGAGAAGAATTCGTTAATCCCGATGCAGAAATTTCTGCAAATGAAGAAACTGCAGTTTTAGGCGCAGCTTACGGCAAGACCGGAGATGCTGCTCCCGTACTCGTTATGATTGTTGCTCTTGCATTGTCCGGTATGCTTGGTATCGCTGTGACATACAAGAGACGAAGAGATTATTAATAAATTACCCGGTAATATATAGGTAAAAATACAGGGGCGTCGCGAAAGCGGCGCCTCATTTGTTTGCTTTTTTCTGCCTTGGCGGGTAATACAATTTTGTCGCTTACACGTAAAAGAGACATCCTCACGGATGTCTCCCTACATAAGTATTAAGTTGAAACGTCAAAAACGTCATTAGGCAATTAGTTGTTTGCAATCGCAAGTTCCGGGTTTAAAAATACTGCAGAAGAGGTTTGTGATGCATTGACATCACCTGTTCCGCATCCATCCGGCTCATTGGCTATAAGTAAATCCGGATTAATGAAAACAGCTGATGATATTGAGGTTTTGTTATCGGACTGTGTAAATTCTACAGTATTCTCAACAACTGCTTCTACATCCTTATCTACGTGGTTAATAGGTGTAAAGCTACATCCTATTACAAATACAAATACTAAAACTGCAATTAAACTGAAGACATTTAAATTACGCATTTTTCTCATTTTAAATTGCTCCTTAGCCTATTTTCGGTTTGCTTTATATCATTGCTAATACAAAGTTGCTTACATTTCGTACGAGGTAAGCTCCCTATTTTCAGCCTCGCTTTTTGAGGAAAACGTGGTTAACCTGCCAGACGATATAGGGTCTGGCTCCTGTTTTCAGCCTCGCTTTGTGGAGAGCGGGGTTAACCGTTGAAATATCTCAGGTTTCAACTCCTATTTTCAGCCTCGCTTTATGGAGAGCGGGGTTAACCGTTTCTTCCCGGTAGAAGAAACAAAACATACAGTTTGTATCTGATTTCTAATAGAATAATTGGAACCAACGTCACAAATTTCTAATTGTCAAGGTTCTTGGTTTTACTTTAACCTAGTCCCATTGTACTATGCGTTTTTGGAAATGTAAAGAAAATTATTTATATTGTAGGTATAATTGCATATTCTGCAAGTTGAACAGTAGTAAAAAGCAAGTCTGGCGGGTAGAAATCAAAGAAATCCAGCAAAATCCCCGTAAAACCATTGCCTTTTTCTTCCACAAAGCATATTATATATTGTAGGAGAGTGTTTATTTAAACACAAGATTTAGATTATGGAGAAAAAGACTATCTTCTCAAAGATAAAAAGAATATCGATAATGTTGCTGTTTACAGCAATTATATTTTACGGAATAGGCACCAATGTCTTCTTTGGAAGTGCTTACAATGCCAAGGCCGGTACGGTTAATGGCTCGGGCTGCCGCATCCGTACTTCACCGGTTAACGGTTCAATAATTACCCAGGTCAATACCGGTTTCCCACTCACAATTATTAACGAAGCAAAACAGTCAGACGGGTTCATATGGTACAACGTCTCCTTCAGTGACGGAGATGAGACCAGAACCGGTTGGATACGTTCCGACCTGGTGAATACATCCATTACCCCGGATAATGACACCAGCGACACTGACTTCGAGGGCTACATGACGGCCCAGGGTTTCCCTAACACATACAAGGGATACCTGCGGGCTCTTCACAAGCTTCACCCCAACTGGAAATTCAAAGCTTACAATACAGGCCTTAGCTTTAGTGAAGTAATAGCAGGTGAGACTGCCGTCGTATCCCGTAATATGGTTCAGAAGGGAAATGTCAGCTCATGGAAATCCCTTGAAGACGGAGCCTACGACTGGGATAACGATACCTGGTACGAATATGAAAAAGGCTGGAATGCAGCCTCTAAGGAGATTATCGAGTATTGTCTGGATCCTCGAAACTTCCTTAACGATGACGACAATATCCTTATGTTCCAGTCCTTAAGTTGGAATGATTCCGAGACAGCCGCAGGACTTCGTAATATCCTAGCTCCTACAGCTATGAATTCCGAGGCATTTGTAACATACTTTATGAATGCCGGAAGGACTTATAATGTCAGTGCATACCACTTGGCTGCCAGAGCGGATCAGGAGACTGCCGGTGGTAGAAGCGGAAGTGTTACGGGAACATATAAGAATTATTACAATATAGGCGCCGTAGGTGCCAACCCGGTACAGGCTGCGGTTAACTATGCCCAGGCTCATGGCTGGGATACTGCCGAGAAGGCTATTATGGGTGGTGCTGAATTTATCGGCGGCAACTATATTTCCGCAGGTCAGGATACCCTTTACTTCCAGAAGTTCGATGTCATAACAGAAGACGGCAACGGACTGTACTGGCATCAGTACATGGGTAACCTTATTGCGCCTCAGCATGAGGCTACTAAGCTGGCAAAGAATTTATCTGCTTACGGCAACAACCAGGTAACCTTCAGAATACCGATTTATTCGGGAATGTCAGAGGCAAATTATCCTCTGCCCACAGCAGACGGTAATCCCAACAACTTCCTGAATAGCTTAAGCGTTAACGGATACAGCCTTACACCTACATTTGCAAGGGGTGTAACAAGTTATGATATAATTGTTCCTGAAGGAACAACAAGTGTAAATATCTCTGCAAGCCCGGTAGTGGGAAGCTCTAAGGTTTCAGGAACAGGTACCGTAAGTCTTACGGGCACCAGGACGGTTGCTAAGGTAACAGTTACACCTACCTACGGAAGCCCGAGAGTTTACATGATTAACATCACAAGAAGCGGCAATGGCGGAAGCCAGAATGAAGGCGGCCAGGGCGGCGAATCCGGTGGCGGTTCAGGTTCCGGCGGTGCTACGGTTCGCCGGGGTGATATCGACGGTGATGGGGCCAGGGATGTACTTGATTTGGTTCATATTAAGAGACATATAGTAGGACTTAAGATTCTTACGGGAGATCAATACAAGGCTGGTGATATCAACGGTGACGGCACCATCGACGTAGTTGATCTTGTAATGGTAAAGCGATGCATAGTGGGACTTATCTCCCTTGATTGATATTGAAAAAATGTTTTAGGAAGGCTTTAATACAATGATTTTTACAGTTAAGAAGAAGATAGGAGGTATCATAGCTGCTCTTTGCATGGTACTTGCCCTGACAATACCCGCCCTGCCTGCTCAGGCAGCCGGCGAATATGCCACTATCTCCGGAGGTGGAAATGTAGGCGTTGGAGACAAGGTCAGTGTTTCCGTTAATTTAAGCAACAGTGATGGAATGTGGGGCGTACAGGGTACGCTTGAATATGATGCTTCAGTATTGAAATACACAGGCGGTTCCGGAGCAACCATCAACGGCGGCGGAGGGCAGATAACCTTTGCCCAGGATTATGACGGCGAGACAAAGAACAGGTCTGTAACCGTGACATTTTCAGCTATTGCAACCGGTTCCACGGCAGTAAACTTAAAGTCCTGCTTCATCGTGGGAGCCGACGCGGAAAAGCATAACTGCTCCGGCGGCAAGGCCAATGTTAAGGTTGGAGCCGAGTCAAATCAGAATCAAAACCAAAACCAGAACCAGAATCAAAACAACGAGAAGAAGGGCAACGCCAGACTTTCTTCCCTTACCATATCACCGGGAACATTATCACCGGCATTTTCAGGAAATGTATATAACTACGTGGCGGAAGTTCCGGAAGGGACTACACAGATTGCGGTTTCAGCCAAAACTGCTGATTCCTCATCCAAGGTTAAATCCGTTAACGGCGCCAAATCCATAGAACACGGTGAGAATACGGTAACGGTTATTACGGAAGCTTCAGACGGCGCAAGCCTTACCTACAAGATTAAGGTGTACTGCGGTGTCAAGGCACCGGGCTCAGAAGGGGAGAACACCGGATCAGACGTGAAGATTACCGTTGACGGAGAAGACTGCTCTATTGCGACCAAGATTCCCGAATCCGAGATTCCCGCGGGATTCGAAGAGACCACAGCGGAGGTTACGGGCAAGGATGTCAAGGTAATAAAGAATGAGGTTATGAACCTTATGGCTGTATATTTGCTGGATGCAAGCGGCCAGGGCAAGGGACTTTACGTATACGACGACAAGAATACAACCTTCTATCCCTTTATCAAGGTGGCTCTGGGAACCGACAACTACATGGTTCTTCTGCAACCGGATACAAGCACAGAGTATCCCGCCAACCTAACCATAAAGACCACCGAGGTACAGGGCAAGACCTTCTATGCCCTAGGTAGAACCGATACAGAGGATTCGGAGTTCTTGTATTTCTATGCCGTAAATGACAAAGGCGAGCGAGGCTGGTACCGCTATGATACCAAGTACGGCTCCTTCCAGAGATGCTCTTTGGATGAAGCGGGGGCTACTCAGTCAGAGCTTGACCTAAAGGCAGAACTGGAAAAGAAGAAGACCTTCGAGTTGATATTTATGATAGCTGCGGGAGTACTCCTAATTGTCGTTATAGTTCTTATCATCCTGCTTGTCAGAAAGAAGAACGCGGGTGGATACTATGACGATGAGGATGAAGAAGATGAAGAAGATGCTGCAGAGAACAAGATAGTAAAAGACATCTACGAGAAGGAAGAGATGGAGCGGGTTAAGGCTGAAAGCATGACGGCTGAGCTTAACACTAAAGAGGTGGAAGCAAGGCTTGAAGAAGAAGCGGAGCCTGAGAGCCAAGCGGAGCCTGAGAGCCAAGCGGAGCCTGAAGTGAACGCTGAACCTGAAAAAGAGGCGGAGCCGGACATTGACCTTGAGGCAGCAATAACGGCACAGACAGAGAAGACTATGACAGAGGCAGAAGAGCCTGAGACCACAACCTACGTTTCCAATGATGACGATTACAAGAACGCCGAGGTAGAAGAAGACGACGACTACAAGAATGCAGTTGTGGAAGAAGACGATGATTATAAGAGGGTAACAAGACGTAAAGCTACGGATGAGGAGACTCATGCCGCGACTGAGTTTGAATTAATAGATTTTGACGACTAAGAGGATTTCATTATTGTAAACAGAAACTCGGGAGGAGTTAATATGCAAAAAAAATATACCGCCAGAGCCAAAAAAGCCCTGGTTCTTGCCGAAGCAGCGGCAAAACAATTAGAGCATAACTACATTGGAACAGAGCATTTGATAGTAGGCCTCTTAACAGAAGGTCAGGGCACTGCCGCCAGAGTAATGTACGCCTCGGAGATTGACAGGGACAAGATTATGGATCTTATCTCGGAAGTCATATCCCCCAAGGCCAATGAAGCCCTTCTTGAGCAGGGGGGCTATACTCCCAGAGCTACCAGAGTTTTAGAGGGAGCATGGCGGGAGGCCGATAAATTCGGCAGTGACAGCATCGGAACGGAGCATATTCTTATTGCTATTCTTCGTGACCCTGAATGTGTGGGAACAAGACTGCTCTTAACCCTTGGAATAAGCCCGGCCAAGATGTACGTGGACATTCTCTCGGCAATGGGAGAAGACGTGCACAAATACAGTGACGAGTTTAAAGGCGGACGTTTCCCCCAGAAGAAGGCTACAGGAAGCGCCACACCTATGCTTGACCAGTATTCCAGAGACTTAACGGTTATGGCTTCAAAGGGAAAGTTGGAGCCTTGTGTTGAGCGTGACAAAGAAATCGAGCGTATCATTCAGATACTTAGCAGAAGAAATAAGAACAATCCCTGCCTTATCGGAGAGCCTGGAGTCGGTAAAACCGCCATCGTAGAGGGTATCGCCCAGCGCATCACAGACGGCTTGGTTCCTGACACCCTTATGGGCAAACGTGTTGTTTCCCTAGATATGTCCGGTATGGTAGCAGGATCCAAATACCGTGGTGAGTTTGAGGAACGTATCAAAAAAGTCCTTCGAGAGATCAGTAAGGTAGGCAATATCCTTATGTTTATCGACGAGCTCCATACCATAATCGGAGCCGGCGGCGCGGAAGGTGCTATTGATGCCTCCAATATCTTAAAGCCATCTCTTGCCAGGGGTGAGATTCAGATTATTGGTGCCACCACCATAACCGAGTATCGTAAGTACATAGAGAAGGATGCTGCCCTAGAGAGACGTTTTCAGCCGGTAATGGTTGAAGAGCCCAACACAGAGCAGACCCTAAAGATACTGCATGAATTAAAGGGCGGTTACGAAGACCACCATAACGTAATTATTACAGATGAAGCTTTAGAGGCAGCCGTTAAATATTCCGAGAGATATATTAATGACAGGTTCTTCCCGGACAAGGCTATAGACGTTATCGACGAGGCCGCATCAAGAGTTCGCCTTGGCAAGTACAGTTCCAAGGATGAATTCAGAGACCTTCGAATTAAGATAAAAGAATACCAGGAGGCCATGGAAGAAGCCATTAAGAATAGGGCTATGGACAAGGCCAAAGAATATAAAGAATTAAAGCTGGCTGCGGAAGAAGAACTTAAGAAGAAGACTTCCAAAGGCGGCGGAAGGAAGAAGAAGCTTAAGGTTACGGACAATGACGTAGCCCAGGTAGTGTCCATGTGGAGCAAGGTTCCCGTTGCCAAGATGGAAGAAGCGGAAAGCAAGCGACTTCTTAAATTGGAATCCATCTTACACAAACGTGTAGTTGGTCAGGATGAGGCTGTAAAAGCCATCGCCAAGGCTGTAAAAAGAGGCCGTGTAGGCTTAAAAGACCCGGGAAGACCCATTGGTTCATTCCTGCTTTTAGGCCCCACCGGTGTTGGTAAGACTGAGCTTTCCAAGGCATTGGCGGAAGCCATATTTGGAACAGAAGATGCAATAATAAGAGTTGATATGTCGGAATACATGGAGAAACACAGTGTCTCCAAGATGGTTGGTTCTCCTCCGGGATATGTGGGCTACGAAGAGGGAGGACAGCTTAGCGAGAAAGTTCGTCGCAATCCCTACTCTGTAATCCTCTTTGATGAGATTGAAAAAGCCCATCCGGATGTATTTAACATGCTCTTGCAGGTCCTTGACGACGGTCATATTACAGATGCCCAGGGACGAAAGATAGACTTTAAGAATACAATTATTATCATGACCAGTAATGCCGGTGCCCAGTCCATCATCGAGCCAAAGAAACTGGGATTTGCCTCAGTTGATGATGAAAAGCACAATTACGAGCGCATGAAGGACGGGGTAATGGACGAGGTTAAGAGAATCTTTAAGCCGGAGTTCTTAAACCGTATCGATGAGATTATCGTATTTAGAAGTCTCACCAAGGACGATATGACCAAGATTGTAACCATTATGGCGAAGAATCTTGTGGACCGTTGCAGGGAACAGATGGATATTGAGCTGGATATCAGGGACTCCGTTAAGAAGTTTATCGTAGAAAAAGGCTACGACCCCAAGTACGGCGCAAGACCTTTGAAGCGAACCATCCAGACGGAGATAGAAGATGCATTGGCTGAGACCATCCTGCAGGGCAAGGTGAAGGCCGGCAATAAGGTAACCGTAGGCCTAAAGAATAAGAAGATTACCTTTACCCCTTCACAGAAAGTTCAAAAAACCACCAAGAAATAGAATAGACGATTTATCGGAATAATGTTATAATTCTTCTATCGTTACATAGTAAAGAACGTACAGTTCGTAGGAGGTTGCTTTTTATGGCAGTTATAAGTGAATTAATTCGTAAGGAATCCAACGGAACCATCAGTTTTGGAAATTACGAGTTAAAGGAGAAGTCCAAACTGGACAACTTTGAATCTAAGGGCGACATTTACAAGGTAAAGACATTTCATGAGATTACCAAGCTTGAGAAGAACGGTTCATTCCTTTATGAATCAGTTCCGGGAACCGCAGTTACGGCATTGTCTGAGACTGAGGACGGTATGAGCTTTGGTGTGGAGGGTAAGGAAGATGCCCAGATTACCGTAGGACTTGAGGATGAGGCAGAGTATCAGATCACTGTCAATGACAAGGACGCAGGAACCTACAAGACTAATCTTGGAGGCAAGCTTAGCCTTTCCGTTGAGTTTGACGATACACATCATGTGGATGTAGTGATTAAGAAGATATAAAAATTAAGCCGACTTAAGGCCTCTCTCGCAAAGCGGGAGAGGTCTTATTAAGAGGATAATCATGGCGAAGAAACCAAGTACAGTATTCTTTTGTACCGAATGCGGCAATGAGACTTCCAAGTGGATGGGGCAGTGCCCGGCCTGCAAGGCTTGGAATACACTTGTAGAAGAGAAGGTCTCACCCACCACAGGGGGCAAGACCGTAAGAAGAAGTTCCAATGCTGAAGCGGTACATTTATCAGAGATAAATATGGACAAAGAGATTCGTATGTCCACCGGTATATTGGAGATGGACAGAGTGTTGGGAGGCGGTATCGTACAAGGCTCCCTTACCCTTGTGGGAGGCGATCCCGGTATCGGCAAATCCACCCTGCTCTTGCAGATGTGCGAGAATTTAGCCCGTGAGAATCACAAGGTTTTATATGTATCAGGCGAGGAATCTCTGCGTCAGATTAAGCTTAGGGCGGACCGTATCGGAGATTTTAATGACAATCTTCTTCTTATGTGCGAGAACAACCTGACGGACATAGAAGCGGTAATTAAGAAAGAGAAGCCTGAGACGGTTATAATAGATTCAATTCAGACTATGGTAAATGAGGAGATTACATCCTCGGCGGGCAGTGTGTCTCAGGTTCGTGAGTCCACGGCGGTGCTGTTATCCATCGCTAAGGGACTGGGAACGGCGATATTTATCGTAGGTCATGTGACAAAAGAAGGAACCGTAGCAGGTCCCAGAGTCTTAGAGCATATGGTAGATACGGTGTTATACTTTGAGGGAGACCGCTATGCGTCATACAGAATCCTTCGGGGAGTTAAGAACCGTTTCGGTTCCACCAATGAAATCGGCGTATTCGAGATGACGGAGAAGGGCCTTACCCAGGTACCCAATCCTTCTGAGTATATGCTAAACGGCAGACCTCTTAACGCATCGGGTAATTGTGTTGCCTGCTCAATGGAAGGGACAAGACCCATTCTGGTGGAGATTCAGGCCCTGGTAACTCAGAGCAATCTGGGAATTCCACGCCGCGCAGCCGTAGGAACTGACGGGGGTAGAGTAAATCTCTTAATGGCCGTGTTAGAGAAACGGTTGGGTATGCACATCTCCGGTTACGATGCTTATATTAATATCGCCGGGGGTATGAAGATGACAGAGCCTGCCATAGACCTTGGCATAGTTATGGCTATCGCTTCCAGCTTTCGTGAAAGAGCTATAGGAGATGATATGGTAGTCTTTGGTGAAGTAGGCCTAAGCGGCGAGGTTCGTGCCGTCAGCAATGCCGACCAGAGAGTTGCCGAAGCTGCCAAACTCGGGTTTAAAACCGCGGTTGTTCCCAAGGTATGCTTAGAACGTATAGGAACAATCGATGGAATAAAAATAATTGGAGTATCTAACTTGACTGAGGCTATTGAGCTGGTATAGAATAGCAAATAATAAAATAACCTATTGACATACGGAAAAAAATGGGTTAAGATACTAGAAACTTTAGCAGTTAAAAGCGTTGAAGTCCTAAAGCGACTCGGCGTAGGAGAATACTATGAAGACACTTATGAACAACTATTATTTTTACTATTCTTTTGAAGTACGATTTTTTGCGTACTCATTTTGTGATGGTAAAAATAATGACCCCGTTTCATAAGGAATCGTGAATTAGAAGTATACTGTAGAATCAACAGGCGGTTTCCGGGGAAGGAAGCCGCTTTATTTTGTGGCCTTCCACACGACATACACTGCCTAATACAAGGAGGAATATACATGGATAACCTGAAGGAATGCAGAGACAATATTACGGAGATTGATGCCAAAATCGCCGCTCTATTCGAAGAACGCATGAAGAATGCTAAACAGATTGCGGAGTACAAGAAGGAAAACGGCCTCTCCGTAAAGGACGAGACCAGAGAAAAAGAGCTTATAGCCCACAACAGCAAGCTTATAGAAGATGAGGACATTCGTTCTTATTACGTTCGCTTTTTAGAGTCCACTTTGAACGTTTCCTGTGATTATCAGGAGATGCAGATGAACGGCATGAAAGTGGCTTACGGCGGGAAAGTCGGGGCATTTGCCCACATAGCGGCCAAGAACCTCTTCCCCAAGGCAAATTTAATATCCATGCACGACTTTAACGAAGCTTATGAAAGCGTGGAAAAAGGGATAAATGATTGTGCTGTCCTTCCATTGGAGAACTCCATGGCGGGAGATGTGGGAACGGTTATGGATCTTATGTTCCAGGGTTCTTTGCATGTAAGACAAGTATACGACCTGCAGGTAAGGCACCACTTGCTGGGCCTTCCGGGAGCAAAGCGTGAGGACATCAAATCGGTATACTCACATCCCCAGGCTATCGCCCAGTGCAGCAACTACCTGGGCAAACAAAACATCACCACCTTTGAAACAGCCAACACCTCTTTAGGAGCTGCCAAGGTAAAGGAGTCGGGAGATAAATCCATTGCAGCTATAGCTTCTGAAGAAACAGCCGAAGCTGCGGGACTTACCATAATTGATTCTGACATTCAAAACAACGGAATTAACACCACGAGATTTGCTGTATTTTCAAGGGTTGCAGAGCCGGATGAAATAAAGACGGCTACAGGGGATGAGAATTTCATAATAATGTTTACCGTTAAGAATGAAGCGGGAGCATTAGCCGCCACCTTGAATATCATAGGCGCACACGGTTATAATATGAAGAGCTTAAAGAGTCGCCCCTTAAAGAGTCTGCCATGGAATTATTACTTCTATATCGAGGCAGAGGGCAACATTCACTCTAGAAACGGACAGGCCATGATGCAGGAGCTTAGCGCCCTTTGCGCGCAGCTTAAGATGGTGGGAACATATAAATCAGGAGAGTAGAAAAGGAAGGGAATATCATGAATCTGGAATTTAAAAGAGAATTACCTAATGCAAGAGTAGTTAAGGAAATGTACCCCTTATCGGAGCAGGGGGCTAAGACCAAGGCTGCCAATGACGCGGCTATACAGGCAGTATTAAAGAGTGAAAGCGACAAGTTCCTGCTTATTATCGGACCTTGCTCGGCAGATAGAGAGGATTCGGTACTTGAGTATATATCGAGACTCCGTGAAGTACAGGAAAAGGTAGCGGACAAAATCGTAATTGTTCCAAGAATCTACACCAACAAGCCCCGTACAACAGGTGACGGCTACAAGGGAATGCTCCATCAGCCAAACCCTGAGGCAGCTCCGGATATGCTTAACGGAATCATTTCCATAAGAAGATTACATCTTCGTGCCTTAGAGGAGTCGGGTTTTTCATGCGCAGATGAGATGCTCTACCCCGAGAATCACTCATTCTTATCAGACGTGCTTTCTTATGTAGCAGTAGGTGCCAGATCCGTTGAGAACCAGACCCATCGTCTTACAGCGTCGGGTCTTGATATCCCTGTCGGAATGAAGAATCCTACAGGGGGAATGCTCTCCGTAATGATGAATTCCATCACAGCGGCCCAGCACTCACATACATTTGTATATACCGGATGGGAAGTAAAGAGTAAGGGCAACCCCTTGGCACATGCCATCCTCCGCGGTTACACCCACAAGCAGGGCAACCACGCCCCCAACTACCATTACGAGGACCTTCAGTTCGTGTACAGACTTTTCGAGAAGGCAGAGCTGGCCAATCCCGCAGTTATCGTTGACACCAACCATGCCAACTCTAACAAGAAGTTCGATGAGCAGCCCCGTATCGCCAAGGAGATTCTCCACAGCATGCGCCTCTCACCGGAGATTAACAGCATCATAAAAGGTCTCATGATTGAGTCTTACTTAGTTGACGGCAATCAGGCCCCGGGAGGAAATGTCTACGGCCAGTCCATCACAGACCCCTGCCTTGGCTGGGAGAAGACCGAACGCATGATATATGATATTGCAGATTTGTTATAAAAGATAGGACAGGCTTAGGCCTGTCCTATATATTTTCCCTTTCAAAATAGACTTAAGTAGTGTATCATAGAACTAGTGAAAAAAGTAATGGAGAAAAGGATGCAAAAACTACTACTAATCGACGGCCACAGCATGCTGAATCGAGGTTTCTACGGCCTCCCGCCCCTTACCAATTCGGAGGGGATACACACCAACGCAGTGCTGGGCTTCTTAAATATAATGTTCAAGGTGATTGATGAGGAACAGCCGGACTACTTGGCTGTTGCTTTTGATGTCAAGGCCCCTACATTCAGACACAAGATGTTTGCCGAATATAAAGGCACCAGAAAGCCTATGCCGGCAGAGCTTCATGAGCAGGTACCCATCATGAAGGACGTGCTTCATGCCATGGGAATCCCCACTATTGAGGCTCCGGGTTTCGAGGCAGACGATATCCTTGGAACCATAGCAGGATATGCGGAGAGCCAGGGCATGAATGCAACCATTCTTTCCGGTGACAGGGACCTCCTTCAGCTGGCTACTGACCAAATCATGATCCGCATCCCTAAGACTTCCAAGGGAGTTACGGAAGTACATAACTACCACGCCAAAGATTTTATTGAAGAAAAGGGTGTAACACCCACCCAGTATATAGATGTTAAAGCTTTGATGGGAGACAGCTCCGACAATATTCCGGGACTTCCCGGTGTGGGAGAGAAATCTGCCTTTGCAATTATTGCAAAGTACGGCAGTATAGAGAATGCATATGAGAACAGGGCTGAGGTAAAGCCCCCCAGAGCTTCAAAAGGTTTGGAAGAGCACTACGACCTTGCAGTGCTTAGCAAGGAACTGGCCACAATTAACACTCACGCTGATATTGACTTTAACTTAGAAGACATGAAGCTGGGGAATCTGTATACGGAAGAAGCTTACGTGCTCTTTAAAAAGCTTGAACTAAAGAGCATCCTTGGCAGATTCGATTCCGCCACCACCGCAGGCGCTTCAAGCCAAAGCGACGTAGAGTTTATTCTTACAGAAGACGAGAAGTCTTTTGAAGATTTTATAGCCAAAGCCGGTAAGGCAGAAACCCTTGGGGTAAATGTCATTGCCGAACCTGACATCACCTGCGCATCCCTTTCCATTAAAGGTGGCGATACAATTGTTGCGGTTGCAGGCGATAAATTAGCAAAAGAGACCATAATAAAAGGCATAGCTAAAGCCGCAAAAGGCGCAAAACACGTAGCCTTTGCCAACTTAAAAGAAACCCTTAAAACAATAGACTTACAGGAAGATCCTCGCTACTTCGACGTATCCATAGCAGCCTATCTGTTAAATCCTTTAAAAGACACCTATGCTTACGACGACATAGCCGGCGAACACTTAGGGCTTATACTTACTTCACGTAAGGAGCGCCTGGGCAAGAAGACCTTGGCAGATGCGAAAGCAGACGCACCGGAAGATTTCCTCTACGTAGTAGGTAACGGAGCCTACGTAGCAGCAGAAGCCGCAAGCGTTTTGGAAGAGAAACTTAAAGCAGAGGATATGTACAAGCTTTTCACCGATATAGAGATGCCCCTTATATTCGTCCTTCATTCCATGGAAGAATACGGCATCTTAGTTCGCCGCGACGAGCTGAAAGAGTACGGTGAGCAGCTTGTGGGCCGAATCGGAGAATTAGAGCAGGCCATTTACAAGGCAGCCGGTGAGGAGTTTAACATTAACTCCCCCAAGCAGCTTGGAGTAATTCTTTTCGAGAAGATGAATCTTCCCGGCGGCAAGAAGACCAAGACCGGATATTCCACCGCAGCAGATGTTCTTGAAGGCCTGGCCGCAGAACATGCAATAGTTGCGGATATCCTTGAATACAGACAGTTAACCAAGCTTAAGTCTACATACGCTGACGGCTTGGCAGAATATATAAGAGAAGACGGACGAATCCACAGCAACTTCAACCAGACCATTACCGCCACCGGCCGCATCAGCTCCACGGAGCCCAATTTGCAGAACATCCCGGTACGTATGGAACTGGGTAGAATGATTCGTAAGGTATTCGTACCGGAAGAGGGCTACGTATTTATCGACGCAGACTATTCTCAGATAGAACTTCGAGTTTTAGCCCATATGTCGGAAGACGAGAGCCTTATTAAGGCCTACAGGGAAGAGGCGGATATACATGCCATTACCGCATCCCAGGTATTCCACGTGCCCTTATCAGAGGTAACACCCCTTATGAGGCGCAATGCCAAGGCTGTTAACTTCGGTATCGTCTACGGCATCAGTTCCTTTGGCTTAAGCAGGGATTTAAGCATCACCCGCAAGGAAGCGGGAGAGTACATGAAGAGCTACTACAAGACCTATCCCGGCATCAAGGGTTGTCTTGATAAGATGGTGGCCTCTGCCAAGGAACTTGGTTATTCCATAACATTATGGGGCAGAAGAAGACCCCTGCCTGAGCTTAAGGCAAGCAACTTCATGCAGAGACAGTTCGGAGAACGTGTAGCCATGAACGCACCTATCCAGGGCACCGCAGCTGACATAATAAAGGTTGCCATGATAGATGTTGACCGTGAATTAAAGGCACGGGGCATGAAGTCAAGGCTTATCCTTCAAGTTCATGACGAACTCCTTATTGAAGCACATGTTTCGGAGAAGGAGGAAGTTCTAAAACTCCTTAAGGAGAAGATGATGGGAGCCGCAGACCTTAAGGTTCCCCTTGAGATATCCGTATCGGAGGGCAACAACTGGTACGAAGCAAAATAAAAGATACAAGGCATTTATATGAAGATTATAGGTATTACAGGCGGCGTGGGAGCCGGCAAATCAGCAGTGCTTAATTTCATAAAGGATAATTACAATGCAAAGGTGTTACAGGCGGATGAGATAGCCCATGAGCTTATGGAACCCGGGAAGCCTTGCAATGAGCAGATTGCCAAGGCATTTGAGGTAAATGTCAGAGATGAATCAGGCAACATTAAGAAGGAAGTGTTGGCGGACCTTATCTTTAACAACGATATGAACAGGCGTCTGGTGAACTCCATCGTGCATCCTGCGGTAAGGGATTACGTGATACGGGAGATTGCAAGAGAGCGAAGGTCCGGAGAAGTGGATTTCTTCATATACGAAGCAGCTCTCTTGCTTGAAGACAAGCGGCGGGATTTCTTAGATGAAATCTGGTATATTCATTCTTCGGAAGACGTAAGACGAGGGCGACTAAAGGAGACCAGAGGGTATTCGGATGAGAAGATAGACAGCATCTTCGCATCACAGATGAGTGAAGATGAATTCAGAGGGGCTGCTACGGCAGTGATAGAAAATGACGGGTCCCTGGAAGAGACCCATGAACAGATTAGAAAACTATTGGAGAATGACGGAGGGGTAGAGACGATGGCACCGGAAAATGAAGGTAGACAATATGTATTCGGCCTGGATATCGGTACGAGAAATGTAGTTGGTATCGTAGGTTACAAGGAAGAGGAGGAGGACTTCCATGTAGTGGCCATGTGCAATAGAGAGCACGAGACCAGGGCTATGCTTGACGGCCAGATTCATGACATTAATAAGGTTGGTAAGACGGTAGCGCTTGTTAAGCAGGACTTGGAAGAGAAGATTGGTCAGCCCCTTACGGATGTATGCATCGCAGCCGCAGGTCGTGTGTTAAAGACCATTACCACGGATGTGGAGTACGAATTCCCGGAGGAGACCATAGTTACTCCTGAGCATATTCACTCCCTTGACCTCTTCGGTATAGAGAAGGCTCAGAACCTCCTGCTTGAGAATAATGATACTAAGTTTAGATTCTATTGTGTAGGCTACACCGTTATAAAGTATTACTTGAACGATGATATAATCTCCAATCTTGAGGGACATAAGGCCAACAAAATTAGGGAAGACCTGATTGTAACCTTCCTCCCGGAGGATGTTGTAGACGGCTTGTATGCAGCTGTAGGAAGAGCGGGACTTCGTGTTCTTAACCTTACCTTGGAGCCTATTGCAGCTATTAATGTTGCTATCCCGGAGAACTTCAGAATGCTGAATCTTGCCCTGGTGGACGTGGGAGCGGGAACCTCCGATATCTGTGTCACAAGGGATGGAAGTATCATCGCATACGGTATGATTCCATATGCCGGAGATGAGATTACCGAGCTTTTGGTACAGCATTATCTGGTAGATTTCAATACTGCCGAGCACATCAAGATTGGCGCCGGCGAGATGGGACCCATAGAGTACAAAGATATTATGTGCATCTCCCACCAGATTAATCCCCAGGAAGTCTGGGACCTTACGGCGGATACCGTTGGCAAGATTGCGGAAGACGTTGCCGAGCGTATTATGGAGCTTAACGGGGCTTCACCTGTAAGCGCTGTATTTATCGTAGGCGGTGGCGGCAAGATCCACGGCTTTTCGGAAAGGGTGGCAGCAGAACTTGACCTTCCCAATGAGCGTGTTGCTCTTCGTGGTGAGGAGGTTCTCGGTCAGGTGGTATTCGAGGAAGAGGGCATTAAGAAAGATCCCCTTATCGTTACACCTGTAGGTATCTGCCTCAACTATTTCGAGCAGAAGAACAGCTTCATCTTCGTTCATTTCAACGGAGAGAGAATTAAGTTATACAACAATGCAAGACTTACCATTGTGGATGCGGCTGTTGAGGCGGGCTTCCCCAACGAAGGCCTCTTCCCCAAGAGAGGAAAAGAGCTTAGCTTTTATGTAGGGGACAAGCAGCGAATCATCCGCGGAGAGATGGGTGAGCCGGCAGTTATCAAGGTAAATGACCGTGAAGTAAGCCTTAACACCCCCATTAATAACAACAGCTTTATAGAGCTTACACCTTCAACAGAGGGTGCGGCGGCTCATTGTACCATAGCCGAGCTTCCGGAATACGAGTCAACCATCAACTTTATCGTAAACGGCCAGAATGTGGCCTGCCCCAGATATGCTGAGGTTGACGGAGTCCTTCAGTCACCCACTTACGAGATTCAGGATGGTGACTGCATCGAGATGCGTAACTACTATACAGTTGAGCAGCTGGTTGCATTTATGGACGTTGCCATCAGATTCGATTCCGTAATCTACGTTAACAATCAAAGCGTTGACCCGGACGAGAAGGTATACGAGAACTTCACCGTGGACTTTATGATTGTGGAGCCTGATTTTGTAGAGGAAGAAAGACAGGCAGCGGCTGAAGCAGAAGCAAAAGAACAGGGAAATGCCACCGAGGAGGCGGCAGCAGAGCAGCCCGCAGGAGAAGCGCCGGAAGCTGCACCGGAGCAGCCCACAGGAGAAGCGCCGGAAGCTGCATTGGAGCAACCCGCAGAAGAAGCGTCGGATGCTGCATCGGAGCAAACCGCAGGAGAAGCGCCGGAAGTTGCACCGGAGTCTAAGCCGGAACCGAGCTTTGCAGGAGACGCCCAGCCGGGAGATATCTTCGGAGGCCATAACACAGAGCCGCCTAGGGAAGAACCGGGCTTTAACAAGTTCTTAGGTCTGCATGTAGTGATTAACGGATGTCATTACACCATGAAGGGAAAAGATACCTTTACATTTGTAGATATATTCGACTATATAAGCTTTAACTTGAGAGAATCCAACGGAAGAAACGTTATCACCATGATTAACGGCAACAACTGCGGTTACAATGACGTACTTCACGATGGAGACGATATAGTCGTTAAATGGAGTGAGAGTTAATGAGACTTTGCAGTATAGCCAGTGGAAGCAGTGGCAACTGTATCTATGCCGGCACGGACAGTACCCACGTTATGTTCGATGCCGGCATAAGCGGTAAAAGGATAGAACAGGGACTAAACGGTCTTGGCCTTAAGACAAAAGAATTATCCGGGATACTTGTAACCCACGAGCATATAGACCATATAAGCGGTCTTGGGGTTGTGGCCAGAAGATGCGGCATCCCCATCTATGCCACCAAAGGAACAGTGAATGCCATCATGGCTACTTCAAGCGTTGGCACCATTGATCCCGGGCTCTTTCGGATAATTAAGGCGGATGAGGAATTCTCCATAGGAGACATGACATTTACCCCAATGAAGATATCCCATGACGCGGAAGAACCCGTAGGATATGTCTTTGGCGGAGGCGGCAAGAAAGGGGCAATTGTTACTGATCTTGGCACCTATGATGACTATATCATTGACAAGATACGGGACCTGGATGTATTATTTCTAGAAGCCAACCATGATAGGAATATGCTGATGGTTGGAGCTTATCCTTATTATCTCAAGCAAAGGATAATGGGGGATAAGGGGCATCTGTCCAATGAGAATTCCGGGAAGCTCTTAGGAGAGGTCCTGCATGATAACTTTAAGGTGGTAATGCTGGGGCACTTAAGCAAAGAGAACAATTATGCGGAATTGGCTTACGAGACGGTGGGACTGGAAGTTACCATGGGAGACAACCCGTATAAATCTTCCGACTTTCCTATTAAAGTGGCTAAGAGAGATTGCCCCTCAGAAGTGTTATGCGTATAAATATAATAAAAGGAGACCAAAAATGACTAAGACAATTATTACGGTAGTCGGTAAGGACACTGTAGGAATCATTGCCAAGGTTTGTACATACCTTGCCAACAACAAAATTAACATACTGGATATATCCCAGACCATTGTATCGGGGTATTTCAACATGATGATGATAGTAGACATGAATCAGTCAGAGAAACCCTTCGATGACTGCGCTAAAGAGCTTGAGCAGGTTGGAGCCGAAATCGGAGTAAAGATCACCTGCCAGCACGAGGATATTTTTGAAAAGATGCACCGTATCTAGCGTTACGATTCACAGAAACGAATAAGGCATAAAATAAAGCGTCAAGCTTGCTTGTAAGATATATTTTATGACTTGTTCGGGTTACTGCGAGGCAGGAACCTTACGTGATGAGTAAAAACAGAATGTTTTTACGAATGCACGTAATTTCGGGAATCGTAAAAGGATACCCTGTAAGGAGACAAAATTATGATTAACATGTTTGAGGTCAACGAGACCAACAAGATGATTGAGCAAGAGAACCTTGACGTTCGTACAATCACCTTAGGCATCAGCCTTCTTGATTGCATGGACTCAGATCTAAAGAAGCTCAATGACAATATATATAAGAAGATAACCACAGTAGCCAAGGACTTAGTGGCAACAGGTAAAGACATAGAGCGCAAATACGGAATTCCCATAGTTAACAAGAGAATCTCCGTAACACCTATAGGACTTATCGGAAGCGCAGCCTGCAACAGCCCCGAGGATTATGTGACCATAGCAGAAACCTTGGACCAGGCAGCTAAGGAAGTGGGAGTTAACTTTATCGGAGGATATTCGGCCCTGGTGTCCAAGGGAATGACTAAGAAGGAGAGATTCCTTATGGAGTCAATCCCCATGGCATTATCAAAGACAGAACGAATCATGAGCTCCGTTAATGTGGGTTCCACCAAGACAGGCATCAACATGGATGCGGTTCGTCTCATGGGTGATGTAATACGACAGACAGCAGAAGCCACCAAGGATCAGGACTCCATCGGATGTACCAAGCTGGTAGTTCTTTGTAACGCACCGGATGATAATCCTTTTATGGCGGGAGCATTCCATGGTGTAACAGAAGCAGACGCAGTTATAAATGTAGGTGTCAGCGGTCCGGGTGTTGTTAAAAAGGCCCTTGAAGAAGTAAGGGGTCAGGACTTTGAGCAGTTATGCGAGACCATAAAGCGTACCGCATTTAAGATAACAAGAGTAGGTCAGTTAGTGGCACAGGAAGCATCCAAAGCATTGGGAATACCCTTTGGAATAATCGACCTGTCCCTTGCACCTACACCTGCAGTGGGAGACTCAGTTGCAGAGATATTGCAAGAGATTGGGCTTGAATATGCCGGAGCACCGGGAACCACAGCAGCTCTTGCCCTCTTAAACGATCAGGTTAAGAAGGGTGGAGTAATGGCTTCTTCCTACGTAGGAGGACTTTCAGGTGCATTTATCCCTGTATCCGAAGACCAGGGAATGATAGATTCCGTAAGAGCAGAGGCTCTTACTCTTGAAAAGCTTGAGGCAATGACCTGCGTATGTTCGGTAGGTCTTGATATGATATGCATTCCGGGAGATACCAAGGCTACCACCATCGCCGGTATCATTGCAGATGAGATGGCTATCGGTATGGTTAATCAGAAGACCACAGCCGTTCGTATCATTCCGGTTATCGGTAAGAAAGTGGGAGAAGAGGCTCAGTTCGGAGGACTACTGGGATATGCACCCATTATGCCGGTTAATAAGTATTCTTGTGATGCATTTGTGGATCGTGGAGGTAGAATCCCTGCTCCAATCCACAGCTTCAAGAATTAGTTGATATATGGAGGATATAGTATAGTATGAAGTGTAGTAATTGTAATTATGAGTCCCCGGAAGATTTCCTTTACTGTCCGGATTGCGGACAGCCGGGACCATTAAAGCCGGTGGACCCGATCTATTATGTTCCCGGTATGGAAACGCCGGTTCAGGGCCAGCCGATGGGACAGCAACCAATGGGTGGACAGCCAATGGGCCAGCAACCCATGGGTCAGCAGATGGGACCCCAGGTAACGTACACAGCCCAGACGGGCGGCGGAGTACCAACAAGCGCAGGAGAAGTAAGATATACACCCGCACCTCCGGTACCTCCGGTGCCTCCGGTATCGAACATGGACCTTTACACAAGAGCGTGCAACTTCTTTAGCGAGAGCTTGTTTTTGGTAGTGTGTATACTTTTTAGTGTTAACGTTGCATTAAGCGTTTTCACCTTGAAATTTCCCATAGTAACCATTCTATTAACCATCTTTTTCTGGGTTTGTTTTGCAAAGGCAAAGGGTGGACGACTTACACCGGGTAATATCAAGTGTATCAGTGGAACCTTATTCGCGGCAGAGATTATCAAGTATGTTGTGGCCGGATTGTTAGTAGTAGCAGGTATTATTTGCGCAGCCTTCTTCTCAAGTATTGTAAGAAGCGGAGCTATATACGATCTCATCGACATGCTTCCCGATTCGTATTTCAATTATTCCTATTCAGGTAACTATTATGAGATGATGGAAGCGATGCTTGATTTTTCAGGAGTGATGGTGATGATGATGCTTATTATCGTAGCCGCTATCGTATTCGTATGGGGAATATGCGGTACGAGAGGGCTTCACATCTTTACCAAGTCTGTATATAGGAGCATTGAGACGGGAACATTTGAGATTAAGAAGAAATCAAGAGCCTGCGGATGGTTGATTGTATTCGCAGTATTCAGTGGTTTAAGCGCACTTGGCGGATTGATAACAGTCATAGGGTTTCTTCGAAACGGAGCTATGTGTGCAGCATTCATAATGTTGAACATTTTAATCCGCAAGTACACCAAAGACGTATATTAAAAATGAAAAATAATAAGGACATGGCCAAAAAGCCATGTCCTTTAATTATACTCGTAAATTACGTTCAATTAGAACTGCTGGAAGTTCTGCTGCTGAGGCTGAGCCTGAGCAAGATCTCCGAAGAACTTACCGATCATAATGCTTAAGATGATATAAGCGGCTGCCATTGCTGCATTGCCAAGGAATCCGAAGAAGTCAAATCCTACTGTAGGAATTGTTATGAAGGATCTTGCTGCAGCGGGGATTCTTGCCATGATAGTGTTCATAGCTGAACCAAGCACTCCACTAACAACTGCTCCACCAACGATTGATCCGAGAGCACTGATACCCTTGAGGATACCGAATATCATAAGCCAAATCTTAGCTGCTCCAACCTTATCAAGCATAAGGTTCTGAGCGTTAAGGCTTTCGTAAGCTGAACGGATAAACTTGTTGATAGGTCTGATACCGAAGATTGCAAGAACTACGGTAATTGCTGCTGCAACGATGCAAACAACAAGGATGATTGTTCCTGCTGAGCCTACTGCTGAGCTTGCTGCTGAACCGTAGCCGTATGCTTTACCATAGCTTCCTACTGCTGAACCAAGTGCGCTAAAACCGGCCATTGCAACGAAACCAAGAATAAGGATAGCGCCTGCTGCTACATACTGAAGAATTACTTTAGCAAATGTAGTTCCGCTAAGCCATCTAACCTGAGCTCCGGTTACGTTGTTCTTCTTAGCTGCTACAAAGATGAGCCAGAAGAAGATGGTGAATAAAATCTCGATAACGGGAATAGATAACTTACATAATCCTGCACCTGCAGCTACACTGAAGCAGATAGCAACAACAAGGAATAAAGTATCCTGGAAGAAACCGAGGATTCTCTCTGTTCCATTAGCATAGAACATAGTCGGCTGAGGAGCTGCTGTATAAGCAGGCTGCTGCTGGAACTGCTGTGGCTGCTGCTGGAACTGCTGAGGCTGCTCGGAAGCTGCCGGAGCTGCTGCTCCACACTGAGGACAGAATGCAAAATCTGTCGGTGCTTCATAATTACAATTGTTACACTTCATATAAATCTCTCCTATTAAATATGATAATAAGTTTTTAAACCGTTCCTATTATATATCAAATGGTATGTCAATGCAATGTCCGATAGGATGATAATGAAAATTCCACAAAAAAAGTATTAACAGTCTATTAACAAAAAAATAATTTATTTTAGTACTAAAGTCATACAATTTATAATGGCTATTGTATATATTTTATTGCAAAAGGAATATATGTATGTTTATAATTATTTTATAAGAGAATATGGGGGGATAACAGATATGGAAGAAAAGGCTAAACACAGTATCAGGATGACTATGCTTATGGTTGCGCTGGTGCCGCTTCTTATTATGGCTGTTGCAACTACAGTGATTGCAAGCTTTAGTTTGAAGAGTAGCATTACGGCAGAGGTTAAGGACGACTTGTCGGATCTTGCTCATACCATGGCCAATATGTACGACAAGGATTTTGAGGGGGATTTCGTATTAAGAGAAGACGGTAAGCTCTTTAAAGGAGAATCGGAACTTACCGGCAACTATGAGTTGTTCGACATTAATCATGATAAAACGGGGACAGACTTTACATTATTCTTTGGGGATACCCGTTATGTAACCAGTCTAAAGGATGTGGATACAGGCGAAAGAATTATTGGGACCAAGGCCGGTGATGCAGTAATTGCAGCCTGCTTGAAAGGTGGCAATGATTATTTTGCAGAGAATATTACAATTAATAAGACACCCTATTTCGGATACTATACACCCCTTAAGAATGCAGATGGTTCAATAGTGGGTATGATGTTTACCGGAAAACCAAGTACGGAGGTTAACAAGACCATCAGCGGAACTATTACATCACTGGTTATAATCGCTGTTGTACTATTCATTGTGTCCATAGTGGGAATTCTGCTTTTGGTAAGCAGAATGGCAGGGGCCATGAAGTCTGTTACATCTTCCTTGGCTGTTATTGCAGCAGGACGCCTTAATGAACCGGTTGAAGCAAAACCGCAAAAACGTAGTGATGAGATTGGGCTTATAGCAAGATCTACGGAAAAGCTAAGGTCCTCGCTGTCTGTTATAATCAGTGAGATTGCTCAGCACACGGGACAACTTAATGACTCCGTTGCTGATATTGACAATATTGCAACCGTCAGCCGCGACTCAACGGGAGCCGTTAACCAGGCTATGGACGAACTGGCCAATGCAACAATGCATAATGCAGAGAATACCCAGAACGCCAATATGCGTATGAACGAGATGAGCACTCTCATAGAGAATATAGCCAATGATGTTGACTCTCTTGCAGAGAATGCCAGCAGTATGGGCGCTATTGAGAAGAGTGCAGGTCAGAATTTAGATGAGGTTACGGATTACATTGAAGTAACCATGGAAGCATTCGAAAAACTGTCCCACCAGGCAGAACTTACCAACGAAGCCGCTCAGAAAATCGGTGCTGCTGTTAATATCATCGCAGCCATTGCGGAAGAGACCACACTTCTTTCACTGAACGCAAGTATCGAGTCTGCCAGAGCCGGAGAGATGGGAAGAGGCTTCGGAGTTGTGGCAAGCCAGATTCAAAAGCTTGCGGACCAGTCTTCAGAATCGGCTGCGGATATTGAACGTTCCATCTCAGAACTTCTTGCTGAGTCATCCAAGACCGTTGAGGTTATGTCAGACGTTAAAGAGACCGTTAACCGGCAGAAGAACAAGATCGAAGAGACCCAGGGCAACTTTGATATCCTTGCCAAGAATGTCTCCGAGTCTGTTGAAAGCATCAATGAAATAAGAGGCATAGCGGGCAACCTTAGAGACTTAAGAGGTCAGATGAGCGACATCATCCAGGAGCTCTCCGCTTTGTCAGAAGAAAACGCAGCGTCAACCGAAGAGACCACCGCTACCATCGGCGAGTTGGATTCCACAATTGCCAACATGGCTACCAACTCCAAAGCACTTAGCGATATCTCAAGCAACCTTAGAGCTCGTGTATCCGAGTTCCAGGTGTAGCGTGAACAATGAAAGTAGCAGGAATAATAGCAGAATACAACCCCTTTCACAAGGGACATGAATATCATATAAGTAAGACACGGGAGACCACAGGGGCAGACTACGTTATCGCGGTAGTAAGCGGTGACTTCGTCCAACGTGGGGAACCCTCTGTAATAAGCAAATATCACCGCACCCGCCAGGCTCTTCTTGGCGGGGCGGATTTGGTTATAGAGCTTCCCGTTGTATATGCCACCGCCGGGGCTGAGAAGTTCGCAAGAGGTGGCATTTCGCTGCTTGAAGCTCTGGGAGTTGTAGACTTCGTAAGTTTTGGCTGTGAAACAGATGATATGGAGAAAATGTCGCAGCTGGCCAAACTCCTATCCGCGGAACCTCCTGAGTTTAAGGAAGAACTAAACAAGAGACTAAAGGCGGGAGAGACCTTCCCGGCAGCAAGAGAGGCGGCGGTAAGGCTGTGTCTTGGAGACTCGCCGGAGATAGCAGAGATTTTGAACTCCCCCAATAGCATATTGGCCCTGGAATATATGAAATCCCTTAAAACACTGGGCTCTAAGATGGAACCGGTGGCAGTTTTGCGCGCAGGAGACGGCTACAATGATAGTGCCTCAGGCACCGGTTTTGCATCAGCTACGGGAATTAGGGAAAAGCTATTGGCAGAGGGCCCGGCACAGGAACTCGCAGAGTTTGTTCCGGAAGATGTAATGAAAGATTTTAAGGATAGCTTCGGGAGGGAATTCCCCATTACCCCCGATGACTTTGTTGACCTGGTGGGATATAAGGTAAAGTCAATTTTAGCAGAGGGAGCCGACCTTGGAGACTTTGAAGATTTATCGGAGGAAATAGCCAACAGGCTGGGGAAACTGGATATAACCTGGACCTCCTACGGGGAAGTCTGCGAAGCCTTAAAGACCAAGCAATACACCTATGGCAGAATTAGCAGGAGCCTGATTCACATCTTGCTTGGGATAAAGGAAGTGCCGGAGACCTGCGGCTATGCAAGACTTCTTGGTATGAGAAAAGGTGCATCGGAGCTTGTAAGACGTATCAGTGACATTTCCGGGATACCTGTTATTACCAAGCCATCTAAGGCGGGGGAAGTACTTGAAGGGAAAGCCTTATCCTGCTTTGAAAAAGACGTCTTTGCATCGGAGCTCTACGAGGAGCGGGTAAAGAAAAAGTACGGCGGGGATGCTTCCCGCTTTAGTGAATACAGGCAGAATTTAATAATAGTAGAATAGCACAACCCGATTCTGACAAAAAAATATCAGTCGGGTTGTTACTAATTCTTGAATATAGAAGAAAATAGGTTTATAATATTGAGAGTATTTGGCGAAAGCCGCATTTTTTACGTAAAGGAGACATTTTCATGGCAATTATTGATGCTATCAAAGCAAAAGCAAAAACAGATATTAAGACAATTGCACTTCCCGAGACAGAGGATGACAGAACATACCATGCTGCTGCTCAGGTAATTAAGGAAGGAACAGCTAATATTATTCTTGTAGGTGACACAGACCAGATTAAGGCTAAGACTGCTGAACTCGGACTTGATCTTTCAGCTTGCAAAATCGTTGATCCTGCTAAATTCGAGAAGCTTGATGAATATGTAGCTACTCTTACAGAGCTTCGTAAGGCTAAGGGTATGACAGAAGAGAAGGCTCGCGAGATTCTTACAACAAACCTTCTTACATTCGGCGTTATGATGCTTAAGATGAAGGATGCAGACGGAATGGTTGCAGGTGCTTGCCATTCTACAGCAGATACAATCAGACCTTCACTTCAGATCTTAAAGACAGCACCGGGAACAGAGCTTGTATCAGCTTTCTTCCTTATGGATGTTCCCAACTGTGAATACGGAAAAGACGGAATCTTTATTTACGCAGACAGCGGATTATGTCAGGATCCCAATCCGGAAGAACTTGCTGCCATCGCTAACAGCTCAGCTAAGAGCTTCAAGCAGCTTGTTGACGCAGAGCCTGTAATCGCACTTCTCTCACATTCAACCAAGGGAAGCGCTAAGCATGCTATCGTTGACAAGGTTATCGAGGCAACAGAGATTGCTAAGAAGAAATATCCGGATCTTAAACTGGACGGAGAGTTACAGGCAGACGCAGCTATCGTACCGGCTATCGGAGCTTCCAAGGCTAAGGGCAGCGATGTTGCAGGACATGCTAACGTACTTATCTTCCCGAACCTTGACTGTGGTAATATCGCATATAAATTAACTCAGAGACTTGCAAAAGCAGAAGCTTACGGACCTATCTTACAGGGTATTGCAGCACCGGTTAACGACCTTTCAAGAGGATGCTCAGCAGAGGATATCGCAGGTGTCGTAGCAATTACCGCCGTTCAGGCAATGGGCTAGGCCATTACTTGTAGTTCAAAATACGGAAAAAATAATGGAGGTACATTATGAACATTTTAGTTATCAACTGCGGAAGTTCATCACTGAAATTCCAGCTTATTAACTCAGATACAGAAGCAGTTCTTGCAAAAGGACTTTGCGAGAGAATCGGAATCGACGGAGCTCTTACATATCAGCCTGCAAACGGTGACAAGGAAGAGACCAAGCCTGCTATGCCGGATCACAAGGTAGCCATCAAGCTTGTACTTGATGCCCTTATGAACGAGAAGACAGGTGTTATCAAAGACCTTAAGGAAGTTGGAGCTGTAGGACACAGAGTCGTACACGGAGGAGAGAGATTTACATCATCAGCTCTTCTTACAGACGAAGTAATCAAGGGAATCGAAGAGTGTAACGATCTTGCACCCCTTCATAACCCTGCTAACCTTATCGGAATCAACGCATGTAAAGACCTTATGCCCGGAACACCTATGGTTGCAGTATTCGATACAGCATTCCATCAGACTATGCCGGAGAAAGCTTACACATATGCTATTCCCCATGAGTACTATGACAAGTACAAAGTAAGAAGATATGGTTTCCACGGAACCAGCCACTCTTACGTATCCAAGAGAACAGCAGAGATCCTTGGCAAGAAATACGACGAGCTTAAGACCATCGTATGTCACCTTGGTAACGGAGCTTCCATCTGTGCAGTTAACTGCGGTAAGTCAGTAGATACAACAATGGGACTTACACCCCTTGAAGGACTTGCAATGGGAACACGTTCAGGAGACCTTGATCCCGCTATCGTAGAGTTCATCGCTAACAAGGATAACCTTACAACAGCTGAGGCTCTTAACGTACTTAACAAGAAGTCAGGTGTGCTTGGTATGAGCGGCGTATCTTCAGACTTCAGAGATATCGAGGAAGCTGCTAACGGCGGTAACAAGCTTGCTGCTAACGCTTTAGAGGTATACTACTACAGAGTAGCTAAGTACATCGGTGCTTACATGGTAGCACTTGGTGGAGCAGATGCAATTGCATTTACAGCAGGTCTTGGAGAGAACTCCATCACAGCAAGAGCTAACATCTGCAAGTACTTAGAGTTCATGGGAATCAAGATTGATGCTGATGCTAACAATGTAAGAGGTAAAGACACAGTTATCTCTGCAGCTGATTCAACAGTTAAGGTACTTTGCGTTCCCACTAACGAAGAGCTTGCTATTGCAAGAGAGACTCTTGCTTTGGTATAAAATTTAGTTGACAAATGTATTAGTGAACTGTATAATACAACAGTATGCATTGAAAATGGTAGGAATGATATAGATGATTAACGTATCTAATGTCTTATCCGGAGCCGGAACCGTTAAGAAAACGCTTCCAATAAGCTTTGACAGTGTTAAGGTGTTCGGAAAGGATTATCCCGTTACGAGCAAAAGTGATATAGACTTAACCCTTGACCGTCTCAGCAAGGAAGAGATTCAGGTTTCATTTACCGCTTCGGTGGAAGTGACAATTCCCTGTGATCGATGCTTAACCGATGTCATTAAACAATTCGACTTGACCTTCGACGACAAGCTTTCTTTTCAGGAAGTAGAGGAGAATGAAGACGTTAAGTCAGGATATGTTGTTGGATACAACCTGGATGTGGACAAGCTTGTCTATGATGAGATCTTGGTTAACTGGCCGGATAAGGTTCTGTGCAGTGAAGACTGCAAGGGAGTCTGTGGCAGTTGCGGCAAGAATTTAAATCTTGGGACATGTGATTGTCAAGACACAGGACTTGATCTGAGAATGGCAGTAATCCAGGATATTTTTAAAGAATTTAAGGAGGTGTAACCATGTCCATTTGTCCAAAGAACAAATCTTCAAAAGGTAGAAGAGATAAGAGAAGAGCTAACTGGAAGATGACAGCTCCGGCACTCGTTAAATGTTCCAAGTGCGGAGAGCTCATGATGCCTCACAGAGTATGCAAGGCATGTGGTTCTTACAACAAGAAAGAGATTATCTCTGTAGACTAATTCAAGTATTTAAGGCCCGCGACTATGGTCGCGGGTTTTTTGTTTTTCCTTGATTAATATGCTTGAATATAGTATATTTTTAATGATACCTTGCATTAGAGGAGGAAATACTATGTCAGAGATATGTCGCGTGGTAGTAGATGCCATGGGCGGTGACAATGCACCATTATCCAACGTTGAGGGTGCTGTTGACGCAGTTAACAAGAATGAGAACCTGCAGGTTGTTTTGGTAGGTAAAGAGGAGGAAGTACCCCCCTTACTATCCAAATATACATATGATAAGTCCCGGATTGAATTCGTGGCGGCTACAGAGACTATAGACATGGGAGAAGCTCCCGTGAAGGCTATCAGAGCCAAGAAAGACTCATCCATGGTGGTGGGCATGAAGATGGTGAAGAACGGGGAGGCGGATGCATTTGTATCGGCAGGAAGTTCAGGAGCCATATTAGTAGGCGGACAGGTAATTGTAGGCCGTATCAAGGGAGTGGAGAGACCGCCCCTTGCACCCCTTATTCCCACAGCCAAGGGAGTATCCCTTCTTATTGACTGCGGAGCCAATGTGGATGCCAGAGCATCCCACTTAGTGCAGTTTGCCAAGATGGGCTCTGTATATATGGAAAACGTGGTGGGAATTAAGAAGCCCAGGGTTGCCATTGTAAATATCGGTGCTGAGGAAGAAAAGGGTAATCAGCTGGTTAAAGAGACATATCCTTTATTGAAGAACTGTCCCGACATCAACTTCGTAGGAAGTATTGAAGCCAGGGATATTCCGGCAGGGGACGCAGACGTTATCGTATGCGAAGCCTTTGTAGGTAATGTTATCTTAAAACTTTACGAGGGACTGGCTAAGACCCTGGTGTCCAAACTGAAAGAGGGCATGATGGCTACTATAAGAGGTAAGATCGGGGGAGCACTTGTTAAACCTTCACTTAAGAAATCCCTTAAGGCTTTCGATGCGTCAGAACACGGCGGAGCGCCGCTGCTTGGCCTTACGGGTCTTGTGGTTAAAGTTCACGGTAACTCCACAAGAAAAGAAATCTGCAATGCCCTTATGCAGTGTGAGAATTTCAAAGCCATGAAGATTAATGACAAGATTAAGACCATGGTGGACATTAATGAAGAATAGGTGAATTAATATACTGAGAGGAGTAACATTATGGAATTCGAGAAATTAAAAGAGATTATTGCGGGAGTACTTAACGTTGACGTTAATGAGATTACACCCGAGACTACCTTCAAGGAAGATCTGGGCGCAGACTCGCTTGATGTATTCCAGATAATTATGGAGATTGAGGACACCTTCGGCGTATCCATCGAGAACGAAGTGGCAGAGACCATTGTAACTGTCGGTGATGCAGCAAATCAGATTCATAATGCAATAAGCGAATAGAAGGTGTGTCTTAAATGTATGAGAAATTGCATGAATTGGAGGATAAAATAGGATATACCTTCAAAAACTTTAAGCATCTGAGACGATCCATGACTCATAGTTCTTATGCTAATGAGTATCGAATCCAGAAGATATACAACAATGAGAGACTGGAATTCTTGGGGGATGCAGTCCTGGAAATTGTTACAAGCGATTATCTCTTCGCCACATACCCTAATCATCGCGAGGGGGATTTGACTAAGATGAGAGCAAGCATAGTTTGCGAACAGACTCTTGCTCTTGCAGCCAATGACATCGATCTTGGAAGCTATATATTACTTGGCAAAGGAGAAGAGAAAACCGGTGGAAGACACAGAGCTTCTGTTGTGTCTGATGCTATGGAAGCTCTTATCGGAGCTTTGTATCTTGACGGAGGTCTTGAAAGCGCCAAGGCATTTATCACAAAGTACATATTAAAAGATATTAAGAATAAGCAGCTTTTCTATGACAGCAAGACCATCTTACAAGAGGTGGTTCAAAGTGACTACACGGGAGAGCTGGTATATGAGGTTATAGGAGAGATGGGCCCGGATCACGACAAGCGTTTCATCGTTGAGGCGCGAGTTGGGGATGAGGTAATTGGTACCGGACACGGACGTACCAAGAAGGCTGCTGAACAGGAGGCGGCTTACAATGCCTTGATGAAGACTCAGCAGGATGAGTAGCCGGGAGAAGAACTAATGTATTTAAAAAGTATTGAGGTGCATGGATTTAAATCCTTCGCCAACAAGATAAAGTTTGATTTTCACAATGGAATAACGGGCATCGTGGGTCCCAACGGTAGCGGTAAGAGTAATGTAGCTGACGCCGTAAGATGGGTTCTGGGTGAGCAGAGGGTTCGCCAGCTCCGCGGTGTTTCGATGCAGGATATCATTTTCGCGGGTACGGAGAACAGAAAGCCTTTGGGCTACGCCTATGTTGCCATTACGCTTGACAACTCGGATCACTCTCTTGCCGTTGATTTTGAAGAGGTGACGGTAGCCAGAAGAATATACCGTTCCGGCGAAAGTGAATATCTGATTAACGGAGTAACCTGCCGTTTGAAGGACGTTAACGAATTGTTCTACGACACAGGTATTGGTAAAGAGGGTTATTCCATTATCGGTCAGGGTCAGATTGACCGTATCTTAAGCGGTAAGCCGGAGGAGAGAAGAGAACTCTTTGACGAGGCTGCCGGTATCGTAAAGTTCAAGCGTCGCAAGAACGAGACCATCAAGAAATTAGAAGACGAACGTCTTAACTTATCCAGAGTTAATGATATATTATCTGAGCTTGAGACCCAGGTTGGGCCTTTGGAGGAGCAGTCCAAGGTGGCAAAAGAGTACCTGGCCAAGAAGGAAGAATTAAAGAATCTGGATATGAATATGTTCCTTATTGAGGACGAGAGAATAAAGAGAGAGCTCTCTGAGGGCGAGGAGAAGTTAGCCATTGCCACAGAAGGCTTAAGCCGGGTTACGGAGCAGTTTGCCAATGTAAAGAAGGAGTACGACCGTATCGAGGAAGAGCTCTCCGAGATAGGTGAGAATATAGAGACATCTAAGAATGAATTGTCTACCAATGCCATAGAGCAGGGGAAATTAGAGGGACGTATTGAGCTTCTCACAGAGCAGATTAACAGTATCGAGAAGCAGCTTTCTTCCACTACTGAGCGTACCGAGGGACTTGATAAGGACATTAAGGAGAAAGAATCTCAGCTAGCAGAGTACGAAGAGCAGATGAAGACTCTTCTTGCTAATATAGCGGAGAAAGAGCAGGTAAGGGATGAGGCAGAAAGCCACCATGGTTCCGTCCTTGAAGAGATTAAGCGTCTTGAGAGCCTCAATGAGGCTGCCAAGACCACTATTCTTAAGATAGTAAATGAGAAGGGTATAGTTAATGCCAAGTTCCAGCGTCTTGATGAGAAGTTAGAACAGACCAACATCCGTAAAGCGGAGATGGATAGAAAGTTCTTAAAGATAAAGAGCGAGGAAGATGAGAAGCAAAAACTCTTAGACGGATACAGAGCCAAGCTAGAAGAAGCTTCCATGGAGATAGTAGCCTTAGAGAACGAGGAGAGCGAGCTTAAGGCAGAGATAGCCGACACGGCTTCCCGTATGGAAGAAGTCCGTGAAGAGGCGGTTCGTAAGAACGGCGAGTATCACAAAATTGAATCCAGAATTGATTCTTTAAAGAATATGACAGAGCGCTACGAGGGTTACGGTAACTCCATTAAGCGTGTCATGGAGAACAAGTCTAAGAATAAGAAGATAATCGGTGTAGTAGCCGATATCATTAAGGTTGATAAAAAGTACGAGACAGCTATTGAAACAGCCCTTGGAGGCAACATCCAGAATATCGTTACAGAGGATGAAGCCACAGCCAAAGAGATGATTGAATTCTTAAAAGAAGGTCGTTTCGGAAGGGCTACATTCCTGCCTCTTTCCACCGTTAAGCCGGGAGGTGGGTTAAAGGACGAATCCGTTCTTGATGAGAAGGGAATCGTTGGAATGGCTGCAGATTTGGTACAGTTCGACAATAAGTATCGGGATATCGTTACCTACTTACTTCATCGCATGATTGTGGCAGACAATATTGACAATGCCCTAAAGGTAGCCAAAACCTGTGACAGGTCTGTACAGATAGTTACTCTTGAAGGAGAATTCTTAAAGCCCGGCGGTTCCATCACCGGTGGTACATTTAAGAACACCAGCAACCTGCTGGGCCGTCGTCGAGAGATAGAAGACTTAGAGAAGAAGCTTATTAAGATCAGTAAAGAGGGAGAAGAACTTCTCGCCAAGGTAGATGAATTAGAGAAGAAGAAAGCCCTTAAGGAAGAAAAATTAGAGAAGATTAAGGCTGCTATCCAGGAGAAATACATCGCCCAGAATACAGCTAAGATTAATGTTAATGCAGCTGAGCAAAGTATCGAGCAGATCGGTATCGACAACTCATCCCTTATCTCAGAGCGAGATGAGATCGCAAGTCAGTTAAATGAGATAAGAGACAGCAGAGAGTTAATTGAGCTTGAGATTGATATGGCGGATAAGCAAAAGGGTGAACAGGAAGCCCTAGTAGAGCAGTATGAAGCTGAGCTTAAGAAGCAGGATCAGGAAGAACGTGATTACAGCCTGAAGGTATCCACCATCAATATCGAATACTCTAACTTAAAGCAACAGGAAGAGTTCCTTACGGCCAACATGGACCGTGTACAGGAGGAACTGGGAAAGCTTCGTGATGAGCTTGAAAGCTTCAATGCCAATGAAGCCAAGTCCAAAGAGGATGCTGACGCCAAGAACGCAGAGATTGCACAGGTTAAAGCAACTATCGAGGAACTGGATAAATTAAATAAGGATTTAAACGATAGAATCGAGAAGCTTACAATAGAGCGTAATGAGAAGAAGGCAGCCCATGCCAACTTCTTCGACAACTGGAATAAGCTGGCCGAGGAGAGAACGGCTCTGGAGAAAGAGACCACTCGTCTGGCGTCCCAGAAGGAACGTCTTGAGGAAAACCTTGAGAACATAGTTAACTACATCTGGGAAGAGTACGAGATGACATACAATAACGTACTTCCCTACAGAGATGAGATCCTTACCAATATCGCCAAGATCAAGAAGAGCATTTCTTCTATCAAGGATGATATTAAGAAACTGGGAGATGTTAATGTTAACGCTATTGAAGACTACAAGCAGGTATCAGAACGTTTTGAATTCTTAAAGGGTCAGCATGACGATCTGGTTGATGCAGAGAAGGTCTTAGAGGCTATCATAGAAGACCTGGATACTGGTATGCGTAAGCAGTTTGCTGAGCAGTTCGTAATAATAAACAGGGAGTTCGACAAGGCCTTTAAAGAACTCTTCGGAGGAGGCCACGGAACCCTTGAGCTGGTGGATGATGATGTACTTGAATGCGGAATCAGTATCACGGCCCAGCCTCCCGGCAAGAAGTTGCAGAACATGATGCAGTTATCCGGTGGAGAAAAAGCCCTTACTGCCATTGCCCTGCTCTTTGCAATACAGAACATGAAGCCCTCACCTTTCTGTCTTCTTGACGAGATTGAGGCGGCCCTGGATGATTCCAACGTAGTAAGATTTGCCAAGTACCTTAACAAACTTACGGAGAATACCCAGTTTATTATCATTACCCATAGAAGGGGTACTATGAATGCGGCTGACAGACTCTATGGTATAACCATGCAGGAGAAGGGAATATCCACTCTTGTATCAGTCAACCTGATAGAGGACCAGCTTGATAGAGAAGAAGCGGAAGCTAAAAATGCTATGGCATAATGACTTCTACATTATATAATGAGGATTTAACATGAGTGAAGAGAAAAAGGGTTTCTTCGGCCGATTAGTAGCCGGATTGACCAAAACCAGAGACAATTTTGTGGCGGGAATCGACGGAGTATTTAACGGATTCTCCAAGATAGACGATGATTTTTACGAGGAGATAGAAGAGATTCTAATCACCGGAGACATCGGAGTCCGCACCACAGATACCATCCTTGAGCATCTTAAGGAGCGGGTAAAAAAAGAGCATATTAAAGAGCCTGCGGAATGTAAGCAGATTCTTATAGATGAGATCAAAGAACAGATGAAATTAGGAGAGACAGCCTACGAGTTCGAAGAGAAGACCTCAGTGGTACTTGTTATCGGAGTAAACGGCGTAGGTAAGACTACCTCCATCGGAAAACTAGCGGCCAACCTTAAGAACTCAGGTAAGAGAGTTATCCTTGCAGCGGCGGATACATTTCGTGCGGCGGCGGGAGAACAGCTTACGGAATGGGCCAACAGAGCCGGAGTTGAGATAATAGGCGGACAAGAAGGCCAGGACCCGGGAGCTGTGCTTTACGATGCAGTGGCTGCGGCCAAGTCCCGTAAAGCGGATATCCTTCTTTGCGATACCGCGGGAAGGCTTCATAACAAGAAGAACCTTATGGAAGAGCTTAAGAAGCTTGATAGAATTCTTACCAAGGAATTCCCTGATGCTTACAGAGAGACCTTGGTAGTACTTGATGGAACCACAGGACAAAATGCCCTGGCTCAGGCCAAGGAATTCTCTGAAGTAGCGCCTATAACGGGAATTATCCTTACCAAGTTAGACGGAACCGCAAAGGGTGGAATAGCGGTGGCTATTCAGTCAGAGCTTGGTATCCCCGTGAAATACGTAGGCGTGGGAGAGCATGTAGAGGATTTACAGAAGTTTGATGCGGATGCATTTGTAGATGCCCTCTTTGGGGAGGGCGTGGCCCCCTAGGGAAGGGGTTGACGGTCTATTTTTGTTGATAGAAGGAGACGTGTAGAATGAGCGAGATGACTTTAGACAGATTCGAAGAAGCAGCTGACGTGGTAATGCGCGTCACCAGAAAGACCAAGCTTATTGAGAGCGAATACTTCAGTGAGCAGACGGGTAATAAAGTATACCTAAAGCCTGAGAATATGCAGGTTACGGGAGCATATAAAGTAAGAGGAGCCTATTATAAGATAAGCACCATGAGCAAGGAAGAACGTGCCAAGGGACTTATAGCTTCCTCATCAGGTAACCACGCTTTGGGCGTGGCTTATGCCGCAAGACAGTACGGAGTTAAGGCTACGGTTATGATGCCTGCCACCACTCCCCTTATCAAGGTTAATTCCACCAAGGATCTGGGAGCGGAGGTTGTCCTCTTTGGCAATGACTATGACGAGACATCCGCAGAGGCACTTAGAGTGGCAGAAGAAAAGGGCCTTACATTTGTACATCCCTTTGATGATATTGACGTAGCTATAGGGCAGGGAACCATGGCTATGGAGATTGTAAAGGAACTTCCCACCGTTGAATATATCCTTGTTCCCGTAGGGGGCGGTGGATTGGTATGCGGCGTGGCAACCCTTGCCAAGATGTTAAATCCAAATATAAAAGTTATCGGTGTGGAATCCGCAGGAGCCAACTGCTTAGAGGTTTCCCTTAAGCATAATGAAGTTACCACCCTTCCGGAGGTCAATACCATAGCAGACGGTACAGCTATGAAGACTCCGGGTAAGACTATTTTCCCCTATATCAAGGAAAATTTGGATGGTATAATTACGGTAGAAGATTCTGAGCTGATCGTGGCATTTCTCGATATGGTTGAGAATCATAAGATGATAGTTGAGAATTCGGGACTTCTTTCAGTAGCTGCGTTAAAGCACCTTGATGTTCAGGATAAGAAAGTAGTATCCATCTTAACAGGCGGTAATATGGACGTTATCACCATGTCATCCATCGTATCACACGGACTTATTCAAAGAGACAGGATATTTACGGTTTCCGTTCTTCTTCCTGACAAGCCCGGTGAACTTACTAATGTATCAGGCATTATCGCAGAAGAAAAAGGTAATGTTATTAAGTTAGAGCATAATCAGTTTGTATCCACCAACCGTAATGCGGCTGTGGAGCTTAAGATTACCATGGAGGCATTCGGAACAGAGCATAAAGAGCAGATTATTCATGCCCTTCGAAAAGGCGGATACAGACCTAAGATTGTTATGACCATGTTGTAGTTTCAAGCCCTGGGGAGGGGGCATCCCCCATAAAGGGGAGGGGTAAAATGGATTACAAGGTATTATACTTATCGACAATGGTTTTGTTTATTCTCCTGTTTGCGACTTTGTTTGTGCTGGAGAACAAGACGAGAATTACCAGAAGTACACCATTAAACAGCCTGTATATATGCGTTATGTTTATCAGCATTTTGGATATAATATGGGTGCTTGTTAACGGACAGCCTCAGTATGTGGAGTTTAACCGGATTGTTAACATCTTAGACCTTACGGGTCTGGTGGTGTTGGGCTATCTTTGGATGCTCACCATGTATGATCTCCTTCCCGACAGACAAAGCTGGTTCTATAGGCGCAGACACTTAGGGCTTATAGTGGTGTGTATGAGCGCAGCGGTTTATGTTATATCAGCCTATTGGACGGGCTGGACATTTTCTGTGTCCCCGGATGGCGTATACCAAAGAGGGCCTCTTCATTTTATTCCAACAATAATGACATTTTTATATATGATTATAGGTGCCTGCCGCGCCGGCGTTGCAAGGAGGAAAGCCTCATTCTCCCATGAGAAAAGCAGGTATTTTGCCATAGAAGTATTCCCCATACCTGCCTTTATGGTTTCCATCGTCCAGCTGGTGTTGCCCACAGGTATACCTACCATGCAATTCGGCTGTTTTATGGGACTGTTGATTCTATACGGCGTTAACCAGAATACCCGTATTACCAGGGATTTTCTTACCAACCTGGCCAACAGATATGCCTTTGAGATTATCCTTAAGAAGAAGATTGATAAGCATAACAGGGAGCCGGACGGTGCCACGAGACTTTACGTACTTGAAGGCGACTTAAACGGATTTAAGAAGATAAATGACGTCTTCGGCCATCCTGAAGGAGATAATGCCCTGACTGTAACCGCCTACGTTCTTGATAAGATTGTTCCCTCCCACGGAGGAGTGGTTGCCAGAACCGGCGGAGACGAGTTTATGATGGCTGTGGAGGCTGCAGAGGAAAAGACAATATATAATATGATAGACGAGATAGATGCCGGCTTGGAGGAGGTCAGCAGAGACCTGTCCTACGAACTCTCCATGAGTATCGGTGTAGCAGAATATGAGGATTTAACCGAGTTCCAGATGGTTATAGCTGAGGCCGACAGGAAGCTTTACGAGGCAAAAAGAGTCTATAAGGAAGCCTTAGCGGCTAAGGAGGCCGGAACCGGTGACAGTCGCAGATAATGTAATTACAGTGACTTAGACCCTGTCAAGAATTTTTACTTGACAGGGCTTTTTGTTTGTTATATTATTGTACTCGGTGATGTTATGGAAAGAATAGTAGAACAGACTTTGCTGTATGATTTCTACGGCGAGCTGCTTACAGACCATCAGAAGCAGATATACGAATTATATCTTGATGATTATTCTTTAAGTGAGATTGCCCAGGAGGCGGGGATATCCAGACAGGGCGTCCACGACCTCGTGAAAAGATGCAATAAGATACTGGAAGGCTATGAAGAAAAACTTTGCCTGGTGGAGAAATTCCAAGCGGCCAAGACTAAGGTATCGGAGATACATAAATTAGCCGGGGCACAAGCCGACAGTAACGAGACAGTTAGAAGAATCGAAGAATTATCCAATGAGATATTGGAGGATTTCTAGGAGAAGATAGATGGCATTTGACAGCTTATCCGAGAAACTGCAGAACGTATTTAAAAAGCTTCGCAGCAAGGGAACCCTAACAGAAGAAGATGTTAAATCAGCACTTAAGGAAGTTAAGATGGCTCTTCTTGAAGCAGACGTTAGTTTCAAGGTAGTTAAACAGTTTATAAAGACTATAGAGGAACGGGCAATTGGCGCTGATGTTATGGGCGGCCTTAACCCGGGACAGACGGTTATCAAGATAGTTAACGAAGAGATGGTTAACCTTATGGGTTCCGAGACCACAGAGATTAAGCTTCGCTCCTCGGACAAGGTTACGGTCATTATGATGGCGGGACTTCAGGGTGCAGGTAAGACCACCACCACCGCCAAGATAGCAGGCAAGCTTAAGGCCAAGGGCAGAAGACCCCTTCTTGTAGCCTGTGACGTATACAGACCCGCAGCCATCACTCAGTTACAGATAAACGGTGAGAAGCAGGGAGTGGAGGTATTCTCCATGGGAGATAAGAATTCTCCGGTGGACATTGCCAAGGCGGCAGTGCTACATGCTTCTAAGCAGGGATTTAATGTAGTAATCCTTGATACCGCCGGACGACTTCATGTAGATGAAGAGATGATGGATGAACTTGCAGCCATCAAGGAGAATGTGGAAGTTAACCAGACCATTCTCGTGGTTGATGCCATGACCGGACAGGATGCGGTGAATGTAGCGGGAATGTTCGATGAGAAGATTGGTATCGACGGAGTAATCCTTAGTAAGTTAGACGGCGATACAAGAGGCGGTGCCGCTCTTTCCATCAGAGCAGTAACTGGTAAGCCCATACTCTTCGTAGGTATGGGAGAGAAGCTTTCTGACTTAGAGCAGTTCTATCCCGACCGTATGGCTTCAAGAATTCTGGGTATGGGAGATGTTCTTACACTTATTGAGAAGGCCCAGTCGGAATTCGACGAAGAGAAAGCCAAGGAACTTGGCAAGAAGATTAAGAAGAATGAATTCGACTTCAATGATTATTTAGATCAGATGAGTCAGATGAAGAAGATGGGCGGTATATCCAGTATCCTTAGCATGATGCCGGGTATGGGCGGCAAGCAGCTTGCAGCCATAGAAGATAATGTGGATGACAAGAAGTTAGCCCATATAGAGGCCATTATCCTTAGTATGACACCCGAGGAGAGAGCCAACCCTAAGCTTATGAACCCCAGCAGGAAGAACAGACTTGCCAGGGGAGCAGGCCTTGATATAGCAGAGGTCAACAGATTTATCAAGCAGTTTGACCAGACCAAGAAGATGATGAAACAGCTTCCCGGTATGATGGGAGGCAAGGGCCGAAGAAGAGGAATGGGATTCCCGGGATTCGGTGGCGGCAAGTTGCCCTTTTAATTGCTTATTGACGAGCTATTAGCTTTTTCAATATAGAGAGACTTTCAAGGAGGTGAAAGATAATGGTAAAGATCAGACTTAGAAGAATGGGACAGAAGAAGGCTCCATATTACAGAATTATTGTAGCAGATTCAAGATCACCGAGAGACGGTAGATGTATCGAGGAGATTGGAACATACGATCCGACTAAAGACCCGAGCGTATTTAACGTTAACGAGGAGCTTGCAAAGAAATGGCTTGCTAATGGTGCACAGCCTACAGAGACAGTTAGCAAAATCTTCAAATTAGCCGGAATCGAGAAATAAAATTGGTGAGGTAGAAGACTATGAAGGAATTAGTAGAAGTAATTGCAAAATCACTGGTTGATTTTCCGGATGAAGTCGTTGTTAAAGAAACTGTCAACGAGAAGACTATTGTATTGGAACTGTCTGTTGCAAAGACAGATATGGGTAAAGTAATCGGTAAGCAGGGACGTATCGCAAGAGCTATTCGTTCCGTGGTGAAAGCAGCCGCATCCAAAGAGGATAAGAAGGTTGTAGTTGAGATTGTACAGTAGTTTGGAGAGTCATGGGCGATTGCTCATGGCTCTTATTTAAAGAAAAAAGAATTAAGTGAATTGACATCCGAAATATTATTCCATCGAGGACACGCTTTCGCTAAAGCTCCGACGTAACGGATTCTAAGTTCACTCTTACGAGTTCACTAAGAACCGACGTCTCCGATTGTCCCGATGAAATAATATTTTGGATGTCATATTTCAATTAGTGATTTTGGTGATAAAATAGTATTAAATGCGATGAATAAAGCAATGAGCCCCTGAATTACAGGGGAGAAGGATAGGTTTTGATGGATGATATTTTACAAGTGGGAGCTATCACTCAGACTCACGGCGTGAGGGGTGAGGTTAAGGTGTTTCCTACGACGGATGACCCAAAGAGGTTTAAGAAGTTGAAAAAAGTGTTACTTGATACCGGTAAGGAGTTTATCGAGCTTGAGATTGAGAGCGTGAAGTTCTTCAAGCAATTCGTTATCCTGAAGTTCAAGGGCATTGATAATATTAATGACGTGGAGATGTACAAGAAGAAGAATCTTTACGTTACCAGAGAGAATGCGGTTCGGCTGGCCAAGGATGAGTATTTTATTGCAGATCTTATAGGTCTTGAGGTCTTCGAGGATGATGGCAGCAAGATGGGTGAGCTTAAAGATGTTCTTATCACCGGAGCTAATGATGTGTATGTGGTGGATGGAACGAAGTACGGTGAAGTGCTTATTCCCGCCATCAAGGATTGTATCCTGAAGGTGGATATGGAAGAAAGACGCATGGAGGTGCATCTCCTGCCGGGACTTGTAGACTAGAAAGTTGCGAGTTGGGAGAACCAACCACGAGACTTGGTGAGGATAGATTATGATTAGATTTACTGTTTTGACGATTTTTCCGGATATGATTAAGCAGGGCTTAGATACCAGTATCCTTGGTCGTGCCCAGGCGGCAGGCCACATATCCGTTGAAGCGATTAATATAAGAGACTACACCTTGGATAAGCACCAGAAGGTTGACGATTACCCCTACGGCGGTGGCGCAGGTATGGTTATGCAGGCCCAGCCTGTATACGACGCATACAAAGCTGTGGAGGATAAGTGTGCTTCCAAACCAAGAGTTATATATGTGACACCTCAGGGAAGAACATTTAATCAGGATTTAGCAAAAGAACTATCCAAGGAAGAGGAGCTGGTGTTCTTATGCGGCCACTACGAAGGCATTGACGAGAGAGTACTAGAGGAGATCGTAACAGACAATATCTCCATCGGTGACTATGTTCTTACCGGAGGAGAGCTTCCTGCCATGGTTATGATAGATGCTGTGGCCAGGCTGGTACCGGGAGTATTAAATAACGATGTATCCGCAGAGTTCGAGTCTTTTAACGACAATCTATTAGAGTATCCCCAGTACAGCCGCCCTGAAGAGTGGAACGGCAAGAAGGTCCCGGAGATCCTTCTCTCCGGTCATCACGCCAACGTAGAGAAGTGGCGGCGTGAGCAGTCCATAATAAGGACCTTGGAGCGTCGTCCCGACCTCTTGGAAAATGCTAATTTAAGCAAGAAGGAGCAGGCCTTCTTAGAAGAGTACAAAAAATTGCCTTGCAATGTGCGTAGATAGATGATATAATATGACTCTGTGAGATTACAAGAAAGATGGTCCGCTGGGGCATAGGCCTTAAGAACGTCATAATAACCTTAAGATTTATAGAAGGAGGATCACAATGAACGAGATTATTAAGAAGATCGAAGACGAGCAGTTAAGAGAAGTTGCCGAGTTTAACATTGGTGATACAGTAAGAGTTCACAACAAGATTAAAGAGGGTAACAGAGAAAGAATCCAGGTATTTGAAGGAATCGTTATTAAGAGACAGGGTGGAGGAAACAGAGAGACCTTTACCGTACGTAAGAATTCTAACGGCGTAGGCGTTGAGAAGACATGGCCGATTCATACACCACTTATCGAGAAGATTGAGGTAGTAAGAAGAGGTAAAGTAAGAAGAGCTAAATTATTCTATCTCCGTGAGAGAGTAGGTAAGAGAGCTAAGGTTAAAGAGTTAATCAAATAAGCTTACAAGATTTTTAAGAGAGCGATTTGTTCGCTCTCTTTATTGTTGCACTTAAACCTGATAAGTAATATCATATTAACATGAGCGAATTGAAGTTTTATCGGCACAGACGCCGTTTGAGTAAAAGGGTTAAAATTGAATATGCCATAAGGGCAGCAATAGCTGTGGGAGTAGTGGCACTGGGTATTATGCTTACCCTGGCATTTGGCAAGAAATACAAGATGACGGATATCTCCATGGAGCCGACTATTGAAAATGGTCAGTCTCTGTGCATAGACAGGGTCAGATATCGTTTTTTTAAGCCGGGAAGTGGGGATATAGTAGCCTTTGCCAAGGATGGCGGTGAGCGGTCCGTGGTTCAGATTAAGCGTATTATCGCGGTACCGGGAGATAAGGTGTACATAAAGGGCGGCGCTATCTACGTTAACGACCGGGTATACAACGATAAGTTTACAGCCGAAGCTATTAAGAACTCCGGCAGTGCTGATAAGGAGATAACCGTTGGCGAAGACGAGTACTTCGTGATGGGAGATAACAGGAACAACAGCGAGGACAGCCGGTTTGAATCCATTGGAAATGTATCGGCAAAGGATATAATCGGCAAGGTGTGGTTTAAGAGCTCACCGATATTTAAGATGGGATTTGTATAACATGAGTAATAATATACAGTGGTATCCGGGTCATATGACCAAGGCAGTACGGCAGATGCAGGAAGATATCAAGCTGATTGACTTAGTGGTTGAATTAGTGGATGCCAGATTGCCACTATCAAGCAAGAACCCGGATATCGACAACTTAGCAAAAAATAAATCAAGAATTATTATATTGAACAAAGCAGATCTGGCGGATGATGCGGTTACGGCAGAATGGGAAGCCTATTTTAAAGATAAGGGCTTCTTCGTGGTGAAGATGGATTCCCGTAAGAATTCCGGTATGAAGGATGTCAATAATATCATACAGGAAGCTTGCAAGGAGAAGATAGAAAGAGACCGTAAGCGTGGCATCAAGAACCGTCCGGTCAGGACCATGGTGGTGGGTATACCTAACGTAGGCAAGTCCACCTTTATTAATTCATATGCCAAAAAAGCAGCCACCAAGACGGGTAACAAGC
Organism: Lachnospiraceae bacterium; assembly: GCA_015058015.1. Lineage (GTDB taxonomy): Bacteria > Bacillota > Clostridia > Lachnospirales > Lachnospiraceae > SIG280. Next base: position 57,163 of record SVDM01000009.1, read on the forward strand.
CGGGAGTAACCAAGGGTAAGCAATGGATCAAGCTTAGCAAGACGTTGGAACTCTTAGATACCCCGGGTATACTGTGGCCCAAATTTGAAGATGAAAGAATAGGAATCCGCCTGGCCATAGCAGGTTCAATAAACGACCAGATATTGAATCTGGAGGACCTGGCAGGAGAGGCTATTGATTACCTGACGGCCAATTATAAAGGGGCTATTGAGGGCGTGTACACTGTCCCGGAGACAGGTGCATCTCACGAGATACTGTCTGCCATAGCCGAGAAGAGAAACTGCCTTAAAAAGGGCGGAGAACTGGATACGGAAAAAGCAGCCAAGATGTTCCTAGACGATTTCCGTAGCGGCCGTCTGGGCAAAATAACCCTTGAAAAACCTGAGGTGTAAGGGTACACTTATTATAGGATTTTAGCGAAATAGAACAACCCGGAGGAAGTAATGACTAATTCTAATGAGGATGATTTTGAGGTAGTCGATTTATCGAATGAAGCGAAAGAAATAGATGCTAATGACGATTATTACCGTGCCCCAAGAGGCAAGAAGAAAGAGAAGGATTCCAAGGAGCAGGAAGAAGGCAAAGAGCCTGTAAATGTTAAGCGTGAGATATTAAGCTACGTAATATACATCGGACTTGCCATAGTGCTGACATTTGTTATATTGACCTTTGTAGGACAGCGTATGGTGGTGCAGGGACCCTCCATGGAGAATACTCTTTTTAATAACGAGAGCGTAATCGTGGACAAGATATCATATCGTTTTTCGGATCCTAAGAGATTTGACATAATTGTATTCCCTTATAAGCATGCCAAGGATACCAACTATATTAAGCGTATCATCGGTCTGCCGGGAGAAAAGGTGCGAATCGACGGCGAAGGAACGATTTATATAAACGGCGAGGTATTACCGGAGTCTTACGGTCGTGAGAAGATTAAGAAGGCCGGACGTGCCGAAGAGGAGATTACTCTGGGGGATGATGAATACTTCGTGCTGGGAGATAACCGTAACAACAGTTCTGACAGCAGGGAGCCCTCTGTGGGCAATATCAAACGGTCTGACATCATCGGTCGTGCTTTCATAATATGCTGGCCCTTGGAGCGGTTCAGTGTTATCAAGCATCAGTAGATTGAGGTAATTATGGCAACGAGCATTAGTGAAATAAAGAAACAATTTGAGGCAGCAAACATTGAGATGCTGCCTCAATTAATAAAAGAATATGAAGAAGATAGCAGAGCCGGGGTGCAAAACCTGATAAAGAAAGCTAACAAGCGTATAGCTGACTTAGAGGCGGAGAAGAAGCGTATAGCCGGCCTTTGGATATATGAGGACAAATACAGCGAATTCTCATGTATCTGCGGTATTGACGAGGCGGGACGAGGCCCCTTGGCAGGCCCGGTTGTGGCAGGGGCTGTGGTATTGCCCAGGGATACGGACCTGCTCTATATTAACGATTCCAAGAAATTAAGTGAGAAGAAAAGAGAGGAATTGTACGATATAATATATGAAAAGGCTATCTCTGCCGCTGTGGGAATCGTGGATGCACAAAGGATAGATGAGATAAATATCCTTCAGGCTACCTACGAAGCTATGAGGCAGGCCATTGGCAAATTGGCAGTTGTTCCAGACCTTTTGTTAAATGACGCTGTAACAATTCCCGAAGTGCCAATGCGGCAAGTCCCCATAATTAAAGGGGATGCCAAGAGCATATCAATAGGCGCGGCAAGTATTATTGCCAAGGTTACCAGGGATAGGATAATGGTGGATTACGACAAGGAGTATCCCGAATACGGATTTGCAGGACACAAAGGATACGGTGCTGCAGCTCATATCGCAGCGATAGAAAAGTACGGTCCTTGTCCTTTACATAGAAGAAGCTTTATTAAAAACTTTCATATTCCCCATGAAAGTAGCTGGAAGTACAGGTAGTTATACATTGTTTCATAAATGGGAGGTTTTACTGTGGCACTGAATATCGGCAACGGATTTATAGACAGAAAATCTTTCGGCAAATCAACAACGAGGCTTGAAGGCAGCTCCAATGTGGCCAAGTCGGAGTCTGCAAACGGAGGAAAGACCCTTACTATAGCGGATTTAAAACCCGGCCATGAGTTCAAGGCCTCTGTTTCTGATGTCAACAATAATACAATTAAGCTGCGACTCTCCGACGGACAGCAGATAAGCGCCAGACTTGATGCGGCCGGAGAATTCAATATAGGAGATGATATTACATTTACGGTGAAGTCCAATGACGGCTTTACTATAGATATCACTCCCTCTAAGATACCTACGGAAGTTAATCCCACACTGCTAAGGGCTCTTGGGGCGGCGGATTTGCCTGCCACAGAGGCCAATCTTTCAATGGTTAATAATATGATGCAGGAAGGCATGCCTATAGACAAGGCAAGCCTGCAAAGCATGCATAGACTGGTGTTGAATAATCCGGATGCACCATTACAGAACCTTATTCAGATGACTAAGTTCAATATTCCCGTGACACCTGAGAATCTGACCCAGTTTGAGAATTACAAGAACTTCGAGAACCAGATATCCAAGGAACTGTCCAATCTTTCAACTGAGCTTACAAAGAGTCTGGATGATATGGCATTTGCCACGGTAAAAGACGCAGTAACAGAGATGACGAATCCGGAGCTTCCCACATTGTCTGAGGGGGGTGAGGCCTTGAGCAATGCCTTGCAGAATGCGGGAATAGCCATGACGGATGAAGAGATGGCACTGGTGGCTAATCTGGATATAAACGGCTCTGCTGAGACCATACAGGCGGCAGTGGATGCAATTAAGGACGGTAATATGCCACAGGCACTGGAATATAATGAGATGCTTATAGATATAGCACTTGATACAGGGGCTGAGGAGGCAGTTGTTGTTGGAGTAGCGGAAGAAGAAAGCGTTACAGGTGAGGCTGCGGCCCAGGCTTCCGTTCAAGTGCCAGGCGAGACGGACGCAAATAAAGTGCAGAATCCGGTGCAAGATCCTGCAGGAAACCTTGCAAACGAGAATTTAAACGTGATTAAAGATGGCGATAGTCAGAATACCATGGCCACTAGTACTTTGGATACACAAAATTCTGAAACTATTAATAATCAGGCAGGCCCACAACCCCAGGGGGCTCCTGAAAGCCTTGTGGCAAGCGAATCCACAATTGATACTACAAATGCGGAGGCTTCAAAGAATCTTACAGGTCAGCAGATGACGAATCCTACCCTGGCAGAAGAACTCTCCGTAACTCAAAGAAGTGACCTGGCAAACGCTTTAAAGGGCATAGGAATGAGCGAAGACCTTGTTAATGCTGTTAATGCAGGAACTATCACAGATAAAGAATTATTGAATGAAATTAAGGATAAATTTAATAACGACAAGGGAAGTATCAAGCAGATATTAGACCAAGCCCTACTCTCTAACAAGACTTATCAAAAAGTGTTGTCCAATGCCATATCAAAACAGTGGTTCTTAAAACCTGCGGAAGTGGGAGAAGAGCAGAAGGTTGCTAACCTATACGAGAAGCTAAACCGCCAGATGAAGCAGGTGGCAGAGCAGACAGCCAACCTTCCTACAACGGGTAACAATATAATGCAGATGGCATCAGATACATCAAGCAATATGAACTTTATGAACCATCTAAACCAGATGTATGCATATGTACAGATACCGGTGAAGATAAACGGCGAGGATAAGCAAAGCGACCTATACGTATTCTCTAACCGCAAGAACATGTCTGGCGGCGATGGGGAGATAAAGGCACTTCTTCACCTGGATATGGATGCATTGGGCCCGGTGGATGCATTTATGAAACTGCATGATACAAAGCTTGATACCAAGTTTACATTGGATGATGACTTATCCTACAAGCTTTTTGAAGACCATATAGATGAACTGATAACAAGACTGGAAGCAAAGGGATATAATTGTACCGTCAAGTTCGAGATGGGCAATGAACAGATAGACTTCGTGGAGGACTTCATGAAGCAGGGCCAAAGCGTCGGAGTAGTGCAGCGTTTCCAATTCGACGTAAGAGCATAAAAGGTGAAACTTATGGAATACAAAGATCCGAGAGACGAACAACTTAAGAAAGATAAAACCGCTGTTGCCTTAAAGTACGATCCCAGTGACATTGCGCCCAAAATCATCGCAACAGGTAAGGGATACATCGCGGAAAAAATCATAGACCAGGCCAAGACAGACGATGTGCCGTTGTATAAAGATTCGAAGCTTGCCAAGACCTTGTCGAAACTTGAAATAGGTGACACTATTCCAAGAGAGCTGTATGCTGCAGTTGCTGAGATTCTGGTATATGTAGATAATATGGAGAAACTAAAAGCTAAGCTGGATGATGATGCGGGTAGAAGGCGCTAGGTGTATATTGCCATTGGAGATATAAGGAATCGTCAGAGTAAATGATATAATCAAATAGCTATAAATAAGCAATAAATAGGGATTAACGATGGAGAACAAAAGAACAATCGGTTCTAAGTATGAACAGATAGCAGCACAGGAACTGGAGAAGAAAGGCTACACAATCTTAGAGCATAATTACAGGTGCGTAAAAGGTGAGATAGACCTTATTGCAAAGAAAAATGACACCATAGTATTTACTGAAGTTAAATATAGAATAAACAATGTTAAAGGCAACCCTTCAGAGGCAGTTGATAAAAGAAAGCGCCGCAGGATATCGGGAGCAGCTCTCTTTTACCTTGCCACAAGGCTTAAAAGAATGGATGTGCCTTGCAGGTTTGACGTAATTAGCATATTGGATGACGAGATAATACATTTTGAGAACGCATTTGACTTCCAGTCATAGCTTTCTACTTTACAACATCTGCAAAGTATAGTAGTATCGTAAAGTTGAATTTTAAGGAGCGAATATGAAAGGTCACAAGATACTATCAGTAGTTCCGGGCTCTATCGCGGAAGAGATGGAGATCGAGCCCGGTGACATACTAATAAGCATAAATGAACAGACAATTGAAGACGTATTCGACTACCACTTCCTAGTAGAAGACGATTTCATCACCCTCCTAATCCGGAAGCCTTCCGGGGAGGAATGGGAGATAGAGATTGAGAAAGAGATAGACGAAGACCTTGGGATTACATTTGACAACGGACTCATGGATAATTACAAGTCCTGTTGCAACAAATGTATCTTTTGCTTTATAGACCAGATGCCAAAAGGAATGCGTGATACTCTGTATTTTAAGGACGACGATTCCAGACTGTCATTTTTACAGGGCAACTACGTGACCCTTACCAATATGAAGGATTCGGATATAGATAGAATAATTCGCTACAATCTGTTTCCCATCAACATATCCTTCCAGACCACCAACCCTGACCTTCGCTGCAAGATGCTTAATAATAAGAAGGCCGGTGAGGCGCTTAAAAAGGTAGATAAGCTCTACGAGGCCGGTATAGAGATGAACGGCCAGATAGTCTTATGTAAAGGGGTAAATGACGGAGAAGAGTTAGAACGCTCCATAAAAGATCTCACTCATTATCTGCCCTACTTACAATCGGTATCCATAGTTCCTGTGGGAATTACTAAGTATAGAGATGGCCTTACTCCCCTGGAGTCATTTACCAAGGAAGATGCCATTAAGCTTATAGATATGGTGGAGGGCTGGCAGAAGAAGATATATCCGGAGCACAAGACCCACTTTATTCACGCCTCAGACGAGTGGTATATCTTAGCCGGAAGAGACCTGCCGGAGGAAGAATCCTACGACGGATATCTGCAGCTTGAAAACGGTGTGGGAATGATGAGACTTCTAATGAATGAATTCGAAGAAGCTTTGGAAGCGGCTGTTGGAGACGACAGGCGGGTAGTGTCTCACATAGCAACGGGAAAACTGGCGGCGGAATTTATCAAATCGTTAATTAATAAAGCTAAAGTCAAATTCCCTAATATAGAGGCTACTGTCACAGAGATAGAGAATGATTTCTTCGGGCCCAAGATAACCGTTGCAGGGCTTATAACGGGACAGGATGTGATATCGCAGATGAAACCTGTCTTGGAAAAATATTTGGATGTTAAAGAATTGGGCGAGGGAGCACAGGGAAGTACAACTAAGCCCCGTCTTCTTATCCCCTGCAATATGCTTAAGGCTGACGAGGATATCTTCCTTGACGACGTAACTGTCGCGGACCTTGAAAAAACTTTACAAGTTCAAGTAATTACTGTAAAATCAAGCGGACAGGATTTGTTAGACGCTTTAATAGGGGTAGTGTAAAGTTTTCTATGAAAACTTTATACTACGTAGGCCACGACATCTGCTTGGCAGATTCAGGTTGTCGTGGCTCTCAATAGGTAAAGAGGGAAACTAAATGAGCAAACCTATAGTAGCCATAGTTGGACGTCCCAACGTAGGTAAGTCCACACTCTTCAATGCCCTTGCGGGAGAACGAATCTCCATCGTTAAGGACACACCGGGAGTAACAAGGGACAGGATATACGCAGACGTAGAATGGCTGAACAACACATTTACAATGATTGATACAGGCGGAATCGAGCCTGACACAAAGGATATAATACTTTCTCAGATGAGAGAACAGGCGCAGATTGCCATCGATACGGCAGATGTAATCATCTTCCTTACAGATGTGCGTCAGGGCCTTGTTGATGCGGATTCCAAGGTGGCGGATATGCTTCGCCGCTCCGGTAAGCCGGTGGTACTTGCTGTTAATAAGGTAGATAACTTCGAGAAGTACATGCCGGACGTATATGAATTCTACAACCTTGGAATAGGAGAACCCTTCCCCATAAGTGCGGGCTCCAAGTTAGGCTTTGGAGATCTCCTTGAAGAGGTAATGAAGAATATTAATGAAGTAGAGAAAACCGATGAGGAAGACGACAGACCTAAAGTGGCTGTTATCGGTAAGCCTAACGTAGGCAAGTCCTCCCTTATTAATAAGCTTGCGGGAGAGGATAGAGTAATCGTATCAGATATCGCCGGAACCACCAGGGACGCGGTGGATACTAACATAGTATTTAACGGAAAAGACTACCTCTTTATTGACACGGCAGGACTTCGCCGAAAGAATAAAATTAAAGAAGAATTAGAGAAATACAGTATAGTTAGAGCCGTTACTGCCGTGGAGAAGGCAGACGTAGTGGTTCTTATGATAGATGCAACAGAAGGTGTAACAGAGCAGGATGCCAAGATAGCAGGTATCGCCCACGAGCGGGGTAAGGGAATGATTATCGCCGTAAATAAGTGGGACGCTTTGGAAAAAGACGACAAGACTATCTATCGTTTTACCGAGAAGGTTCGAGAAATCCTAAGCTTTATGCCCTATGCCGAGATAATCTTTATCTCAGCCAAGACGGGCCAGCGTTTAAACAAGCTTTTTGAGACCATAGACGTTGTTCTAGAGAACTCCACCTTGAGAGTTCAAACCGGAGTATTAAACGAGATAGTATCCGAAGCCACTGCCTTACAGCAGCCCCCGTCAGATAAGGGCAAGAGGTTGAAAATCTATTACACAACCCAGGTAAGCGTGAAGCCGCCTACATTTGTAATATTCGTAAATAGCAAAGAATTGATGCATTTCTCATACCTTCGGTACCTTGAGAACCGCATCAGGGAGTCCTTCGGCTTTTCCGGAACCCCATTAAAATTCTTTGTCAGGGAAAGGAAAGAGAAGTAGTGGAAAGAGTATTGTGCGTAGTAATAGGCTATGCTTTCGGCCTCATTGAGACGGGCTATATATACGGAAAGTTTAAACATACAGACATAAGAGAACACGGAAGCGGCAATGCCGGCACCACCAATGCACTGCGAACCTTCGGGGCAAAGGGCGGTGCCATCACCTTTATAGGGGACTTCTTCAAGGCAGTTATAGCTCTTCTGGTGGTAGGCCTTATCTTTGCAAATGCCGCCGAACCCGTAAAACTCTATCAGATGTACGCAGCTCTTGGCGTTATCCTTGGTCATGACTTCCCGGTGTATATGGGATTCAAAGGTGGCAAGGGAATAGCAAGCTCTGCCGGAGCTTTGGTGGTAGTATCTCCAATAGCGGCTGTAATAGGACTTGCCTGCTTTGTCGTTATAGTGGCAGTATCCAGGTACGTATCATTAGGCTCCATAGTGGGAACCATCGTACTGACAGTAGCCTTTTTCGTAACGGGATATATGGGCTTTTTAGTGGAGCCGGGACAGGCATTAATCGAGATGTATGTAATAATGGGAGTATTGGCAGCTCTTGCATTAATTAAACACAGATCTAATATCGTGAGACTGGTAAAGGGCTGTGAGAATAAGCTGAACCTCCATGGAAAGTCAGAGATTAGTTAGGGGGAGATATAATGAGTAAGGTAGCAATACTTGGTGCAGGAAGTTGGGGAACAGCACTGGCAGTGTTACTGAATAACAACGGTCAGGAAGTAACACTTTGGTCGGCACTTTCAGATGAAGTAGAAGAGTTGAAGAAGACCAGGGAGCATGGGTCGAAGCTTCCGGGTGTTCATATTGATGAGAACATAATGTTAACTGATGATTTAAAAACTGCCATGGAACACAAAGACGTGTTAGTGCTGGCGGTGCCCTCCTCATTTACCCGTAAGACGGCTCACGATATGAGTGAATACATCCTGTCGGGACAGATAGTGGTAAATGTTGCCAAGGGAATAGAGGAATCCACCCTTTATACCTTAAGTCAGGTAATAACAGATGAGATTCCCGAGGCGAGGGTATGTGTCTTATCGGGACCCAGCCATGCAGAGGAAGTAGGAAAAGGTCTTCCCACCACCTGTGTAGTGGGAGCAGAGACCAAGGAATTGGCTGAGTATGTCCAGGGGATATTCATGAGTGACGTATTCAGAGTATATACAAGCCCGGATATCTTAGGCATCGAAGTAGGAGCGGCGTTAAAGAATGTTATCGCTCTTGCGGCAGGTTGCGCTGATGGTATGGGCTATGGTGATAATACCAAGGCAGCCCTTATAACCAGAGGTATCGCGGAGATAACCAGACTGGGGCTTGCCATGGGAGGCGAAGCAGGGACATTTGCCGGCCTATCCGGAATAGGAGACCTTATAGTAACCTGCGCCAGTATGCACAGCCGTAACCGCCGGGCGGGAATCCTAATTGGTAAGGGATACACCTGCAAGCAGGCCATGGATGAGGTTAAGATGGTGGTGGAAGGAGTGTACTCCGCCAAGGCTGCCAAGAAGCTGGGAGAAAAATACGGCGTGGCAATGCCCATAACAGAAGAAGTATGTAAGGTGCTCTTCGAGGACAAGCCTGCGGGGGAGGCCTTGAAGGATTTAATGAACAGAGAAGGAAAGGACGAACTGCCGGGAGCAGAGTGGAAGTAACTTCTTAAGAAAACCTTAGAAATCGTTAATGTTGTATTAAATGTGACAACTAACATACATATATGGTATAATATTTGAGTTAATGAAAACGTCAATCAAATGACGTTTTCTTGAATGTTTGGAGGATATAAAATTGAGAACATATTTAGTAACAGGCGGAGCCGGATTCATCGGTTCCAACTACATTCATTACATGTTTAAGAAGTACGATAACGAGATAAGAATTATAAATGTCGATGTGCTTACTTATGCAGGAAACCTTGAGAACTTGAAGGACATAGAAGACAGAGATAATTACACCTTTGTCAAAGCGGATATCTGCGATAAGGAAGCCATAAGAAAGATCTTCGCGGAAAACGATATCGACAGGGTAGTACACTTCGCGGCAGAAAGCCACGTAGACAGAAGTATCAAGAACCCGGAAGTATTCGTTAAGACCAACGTACTTGGTACAGCAGTTATGCTTAACTGTGCCAAGGAAGCCTGGGAGCTGCCTGACGGCTCATTCAAGGAAGGCAAGAAGTTCCTTCACGTATCCACTGACGAAGTATACGGATCATTACCTGATGACGATTACGCCTTCTTCTATGAGACCAGCCCCTATGATCCCCACAGCCCCTATTCGGCAAGTAAGGCATCATCAGACATGCTGGTAAAGGCTTACATGGATACCTACAAGTTCCCGGCTAACATAACCAACTGCAGTAATAACTACGGACCTTATCAGTTTCCGGAGAAGTTAATTCCACTTATAATTAACAACGCACTTCAGGGCAAGAACCTTCCAGTATATGGAGATGGTAAGAACGTTAGAGATTGGCTCTACGTAGAAGACCATGCTAAGGGAATCGATATGGTTCAGGAACAAGGACGCCTCTTTGAAACCTACAACATTGGCGGCCATAATGAGAAGCAAAATATTCAGATAGTAAATATCATAATAGAGACATTACAGGAGATGCTTCCTGATTCAGATTCCAGAAAGAAACTGGTTACGAAAGACCTTATTACTTTCGTGGAAGACAGAAAGGGTCACGACAGACGATATGCCATCGCTCCGGATAAGATTAAGAAGGAGATAGGATGGGAGCCTGAGACCATGTTTGCTGAAGGTATCAAGAAGACCATCGCCTGGTTCTTCGAGCACGAAGACTGGATGAAGAATGTAACTTCCGGTGATTACCAGAAGTATTATGAGGATATGTACAAAGACAAATAAAAAGGGATGGCAGTGTCAGAGATGATGCTGCTTGTTCCATGTTTAAAGATAAGATTTGGAGGATGAAAAATGAAGGGAATTATACTTGCAGGAGGATCGGGAACAAGACTCTATCCCCTTACAAAAGCAATATCTAAGCAGATTATGCCGGTTTATGATAAGCCGATGATTTATTACCCCTTATCAACCTTGATGCTGGCGGGGATAAGAGAGGTGCTTATTATCTCAACCCCCAGAGATCTGCCTATATTCGAAGATTTATTCGGAACAGGAGAGCAGCTGGGAATGAACTTCTCCTATGCAGTACAGGACCAGCCAAGAGGACTTGCAGATGCATTTATCGTAGGTGAGAAATTTATAGGAAATGACGCAGTAGCTCTTGTATTAGGGGATAACATCTTCTACGGACAGAGCTTCTCAAAGGTACTTAAAAGTGCTGCAGAGAGAACCGAGAGCAAGCCGGGAGCAACAATCTTCGGATACTATGTAAGAGACCCCAGAGAATACGGAGTAGTAGAATTCGATGAAAACGGCAAGGCTTTGTCTATTGAGGAGAAGCCGGAGAAGCCTAAGAGTAATTATGCAGTACCGGGACTTTACTTCTATGATAACGACGTAGTAGATATAGCGAAAAATGTTAAGCCTTCAGCAAGAGGGGAGATAGAGATAACATCAGTAAACAACGAGTATCTCAGAAGAGGAACACTTTCAGTTGAGACTCTTGGCCGTGGATTTGCATGGCTTGATACAGGTAATCATGACATGCTCCTGTCAGCTGCTGATTTCGTATATGCTTTCCAGAAGAGACAAGGATTATACATCTCTTGTATAGAGGAGATTGCATATAAGAGAGGCTTTATCGACAGGGAGCAGCTTATTAAGCTGGCACAACCCCTCTTAAAGACAGATTACGGCAAGTACTTAATGGATATCGCCAACGGATTATAATTTAAAGAAGAATTAATAAAAGAAAGAAGAATAGTGACATGGGAAAGATTACAGTTAATGATGATTGTAACGGAATAGCAGGTCTTAAGGTAATAGAGCCTACCGTATTCGGTGATGAGCGTGGTTACTTCATGGAGACCTATAATTATAATGATTTCGCGGCAGTGGGAATCGACTGCAAGTTCGTACAGGATAATCAGTCCGCATCCAAGAAGGGAGTACTTCGGGGCCTCCACTTCCAGATTAACTATCCTCAGGATAAGCTTGTTAGAGCTATAAAGGGTGAAGTATTCGACGTTGCAGTAGACCTTCGTGAGGGTTCTGAGACTTTCGGTAAGTGGTTTGGAGTTGTTCTTTCAGAAGAAAACAAGAAGCAGTTTTTTATCCCTAAGGGATTTGCACATGGCTTCGTAGTATTATCCGATTATGCAGAGTTCTGCTATAAGGTAACAGACTTCTATCATCCAAACGATGAGGGAGGACTTCTCTGGAAGGATCCGGACATCGGAGTAGAATGGCCTATGCCTGAGGGCATGACGGAAGCAGACCTTACTTTGTCAGATAAGGATAAGGTATGGGGCGGAATAAAAGAGTATGTGGCGAGTAAAGCCAAATAGTAGGAGATTATTAACATGGGATTATTTTCAATTCCAAAGGAAGTAATAAAAAACAGAAAGCTGGTTGGAACACTGGCTTTCAACGATTTTAAAACCCAGTTTTCAGGTTCATACCTTGGAACCATCTGGGCTTTTATCCAGCCTGTTGTTACGGTTTGTGTATATTGGTTCGTATTCGAGAAGGCTCTGCATGCCAGCGGAGTAGGACTTAAAGACGGCATTGCAGTGCCCTTTGTGCTGTGGCTTATAGCGGGACTTGTGCCCTGGTTCTACTTCTCGGATGCCTTAAACGGCGGAACCAATTCCCTTATACAGTACAACTATCTGGTTAAGAAAGTGGTATTCAATATTAGTATCCTGCCGGTGGTTAAGCTTATATCATCATTCTTTGTGCATCTGTTCTTCACGGCATTTGCCCTGGTGATATTCGCATTATACGGCTTCTTACCTGACATCTATACGGCGCAGATACTGTATTACATGATATGTATGTTCCTGTTGGTGGCAGTACTGGTATATACCACATCAGCCATTATCATATTCTTCAGGGACTTAGGACCTATCATTAACATAGCCCTTCAGGTAGGAATATGGGCGACACCTATTATGTGGAACTTTGATGCATTAAACATCAACCCCACCATAAAGGGGCTCTTTAAGCTAAACCCAATGTTCTACATAGTACAGGGTTATAGGGACAGCCTGATAAACAAGGTACCCTTCTGGGAGCATGGAATGCTAAGCCTCTATTTCTGGGGATTTGTAATAGTATTCTTTGTAATCGGAATGGTAGTATTTAGACGACTTAAGGTGCATTTTGCAGATGTACTGTAAAACTAAATTTAGTTTAAACAAAAAGGATAAAAAACATGAGCGATTATGCAATAAAAGTAGATCATGTAAGTAAGATATATAAGCTTTATGATAAGCCTTCGGACAGACTTAAGGAGTCTCTTGGTCTTACCAGAAAGAAGCGTTCAAGAGACCACAGGGCCTTAAACGACGTATCCTTCCAGGTAAAAACAGGAGAGACCATCGGAATCATCGGAACTAATGGTTCCGGTAAGTCAACCATCCTAAAAATAATTACCGGAGTCCTTAATCCGACTGAGGGAAATGTGGAGATTAACGGTCGTATCTCCGCCCTCTTAGAGCTGGGAGCCGGCTTTAACATGGAGTATACGGGAATAGAAAACGTCTACCTAAACGGAACCATGATAGGCTTCTCCAAGGAAGAGATAGATGCCAAGCTGCAGGATATCTTGGACTTTGCTGATATCGGAGACTTCGTAAACCAGCCGGTAAAGACCTATTCAAGTGGTATGTTCGTAAGACTGGCATTTGCAGTGGCTATCAATATAGACCCGGAGATTCTAATCGTAGACGAGGCATTATCCGTAGGAGACGTATTCTTCCAGGCTAAGTGTTTTCATAAGTTCGAGGAGTTTAAGAAGCTGGGTAAGACTATTCTCTTTGTAAGCCACGACCTGGGCAGTATCTCTAAGTACTGCGATAAGGTAATCCTCTTAAACAAGGGAAATGTCTTAGCAGAGGGTGAGCCTAAGGAAATCATCGACATGTACAAAAAACTCCTGGTTAACCAGCTTGACTTAGATGAAGAAGGTAACGTAATCCAGAAGAGCATCGAGGAAGCCGGAGAAGAAGACACGGAATTAATTTCCAAAGATGAGGTTTGGAAGGACAAATTAGTATTAAATTCTGATATAATAGAATATGGTGGCGGTGAAGCCGCAATATATGATTTTGGGATATTCGACAACAAAGGATTACTTACTAACACCATCGAGAAGGGAACGGACTTCACCATCAAGATGAAGATTAAGTTCTTCTCGGATGTACAGGAGCCCATATTCGCCTTTACCTTTAAGGATATAAAGGGAACGGAGATAACGGGAACCAATACCATGTTAGAAGGGGTATACTTCGATGTTCAGCATAATGGGGATGAGCAGGTTATTTCCTTCAAGCAGAATATGAACCTTCAAGGCGGTGAGTATCTATTATCCTTTGGATGTACAGGATATAAAGACGGAGAGTTCACCGTATATCACAGATTGTATGACGTATGTAACGTATCAGTTATTGCCGAGAAGAACTCGGTGGGATATTTCGATATGTTTTCAAAGGTTAAGGTAGAGTAGTAGTTATTGGGAGAATTTTGTCAGGGGGGATTATGATGACAAAAGGAATTAAAGCAAGGAGATTACTGTTAGCAGCCATAACGGTGCTGCTTATAGGACTGCTTCCCGGTGCTGTAGTTCGGGCAGAGGAAGTACATGACGGGGACTTGCAGATTAAAGAGAGGGTTGTGTTAGAGAATCCTCTGGAGTCTATTAGGAACCGTGCCAATGCTTCAATTGCTGAGTATGCAACTGCAGATAGCAGCGGAGAGAGTGATTATTTTTACAACAGATTGTCACTAAAACAGCAGAGTCTGTATAGAGCCATGAAGAGTAAGTGTAATACTTTGCTTACTTCCGGCGGCCAGCTTACAAGGTATGAAGGCAAGTATACCACAGGTTTTGTGTCCTTTGAATCGGGACTTAGCGGTAATGATGCAGTAGCTGTCGGAAAACTGATTATGACCAATTGCCCTCAGTTTTACTTCTTGAGCGAGCAAATATTTATTAGTGGCAACTCCATGGCTATTACTGTCTATGATGACTTCAGCAGTCAGTCAAGCAGAGCCAATGCCACAGCACAGATTAACACACGGGTAAACTGGTATCTGAATCAGGCAAGGAGTGTGTCGGGAAATCTTCAGAGAGAAAAGAAGATTCATGACCTAATAATCAGCAACAATAACTATTCTTTTGGAAAGTATAATCAGAGTATTGCGGGAATCTTCCTTGAGAACAAGGCAGTATGCGCAGGTTATTCGGAGGCATTCCAACTTCTCTGCAATAAGCTGGGAATCGAAACAATATCTATTGTAAGTGAGACTCATGAGTGGAATAAAGTATACATAAACGGGTCCTGGACTAATGTGGATGTAACCAACTCAGGCCTGGGTGGAACCAGATTCAATGTTCCGGATTCAAATTTAAGCTCCAGGATGTATATCCCGGAAGATTGGATAAGAGCCTTGGGAATCCCGGGAGCAGCAAGCGGAAGGGCATGGATATACGATGGAGTAGATTATTCTGCTGTATTTGACCCGGATTATTACGCTTCTAGATATAGCGATCTTAGAGCAGTATTTGGAAGTAATTCTGCTTTATTACTGGATCACTTTGTAAGCTACGGAGTGAGAGAGGGTCGACAGGGAAAAGCTAGTTTTGACGTATATTCATATAAACGACAATATCCGGATCTTCGTGCTGCATTTGGTAATTACCTGCCATCATACTATTATCACTATATTAGTTATGGAAATAGGGAAGGCAGGGCAGGAACGGGATGCACAACCCTTCGGGGAGCTGTTACAACATATGGTGGGGTAAATTACTCTGCCGTGTATGATTATAGTGTTTATAGCACTTATGGCGACTTGAAACGTGCTTTTGGTGAAGATGATGTTGCGATGCTTTCACACTTTGTTAATTATGGAATGAGTGAAGGCAGAAAAGGTAACAGTACGTTTGACGTCAGGTCATATAGACTACAATATGCTGATTTGCGTTCAGCATTTGGAAGTAATCTTGCATCATATTATTATCATTACATCAGTTATGGAAGGCGAGAAGGACGCGCGGGGACGGGATGCACAACCCTTAGGGGCGCGATTTCATCTTTAAATGGAGTGAATTACTCTGCGGTTTATGACTATAATGTTTATAGTACATATGGAGATTTAAAGCGAGCTTTTGGCGATAATGATGTTGCGATGCTGAACCATTTTATTAGTTATGGAATGGCTGAGGGTAGAACAGGAAGTAACAGTTTTAAGCTTAGCATATACAAGAGCAGATATGCA
The DNA here is from genome assembly GCA_015058015.1 of Lachnospiraceae bacterium. Lineage (GTDB taxonomy): Bacteria > Bacillota > Clostridia > Lachnospirales > Lachnospiraceae > SIG280. The sequence goes on from SVDM01000009.1 coordinate 73,214, forward strand.
GACCTTCGAGCTGCATTTGGAAATGATAATGCGGCATATTATTATCATTATATCAATTATGGACGAAGGGAAGGCAGAAGAGCTGTTTAGTTAAATGTCAGAAATGGATGAAATGCCAATAAAATATAAAAACATAGTGTTGAGGAGGAAAAGAATATGAAAGCATTTATGAAAGAGTTCAAAGAATTTATTGCACGCGGTAATGTCATGGATATGGCAGTTGGTATCATTATAGGTGGTGCCTTTACGGCGATTGTAACATCACTTGTAAATGATATAATAATGCCGCTTATTTCATTGATTACTGGAGGATTTGATTTCAAGTCACTTAGTGTAACGCTGGGATCAGGAGATGGTGCAGCAACACTTAATTATGGTGCATTTATTACAGCTATTATTAATTTCCTTCTAATTGCCCTTGTCATATTCATTATGATTAAGTCAATTAATAAATTATCACGTAAGAAAAAAGAAGAACCGGAAGCAACGACCAAAGAATGTCCGTATTGTAAGTCAGAGATTGCCATTGAGGCAACAAAGTGTCCACATTGCACATCTGAGCTACTAATAGAAGAGAAGGCGGAATAATAATTCGGGGGCGATAGATATATGTTACTTAGGAGAATACCAGGAAAAGCAAAGAGAGCCATCCTAATATCCCTTTCAATATGCGTTGTTATGGTGTTGGGTATTAGTGCCAAGATGAGAGCTGATGGCGGAAGACCTATTATGGCGCGTAATTCCGTGACCATAGGACAGATGATGAATTTCTTCCAAGCCAATGCTTCTTATCCATCATATTATGCCGGTTCAGATGCGCCGTTGTTATATGACTTTTGCGCTATGTACTATCAGGAATGCGAGGCTGAGGGCGTTGATGTAAATGTTGCTTTTAGTCAGGCAATGATAGAGACGGGCTTTTTGCGTTTTGGTGGAAACGTTAGCATATCGCAGTATAATTTTGGAGGAATAGATGCTCGTGCGGGAATAGCAGGAAGATCATATTCTAGTGTACGGCAGGGTATAAGAGCTCAGGTTCAGCGATTAAAGATATATGCGTCAAGCACTCCCATTAACAGATTTAACAATCCACTCGCTGAAGGAGTAGAAGAAGCATATTATAATAAACTATCAGGAATTCATGGTACAAAGAAATATGTAGAAGATCTTAATACTTGGGGCGGAAGCAGTACGTATTACCAATCTGTGCTAAACATGATGGGTAGGTTATCATCCGCCAGCACCTATACTACCTGGTATAACGGAGTAGACTATTCTCCGGTATACGATCCATATTATTATGCAAATCATAGTCCAGACGTGAAGAAGGCCTACAGCAATTCAGGAGACGGCATGATTTGGCATTTCATTCAATATGGAATTCACGAAGGTAGAAGAGGGAATAATAGCTTTGATGTTTATTCATATAAGCGTCAGTACCCGGATCTTAGGAGAGCATTTGGTAATGACCTTGCCGCTTATTATAAACATTACACATCCTATGGATATAAAGAAGGACGAGCAGGCACAGGATGCACTACTCTTAGAGGCGCCACAACTGTGTATAATGGAGTAGATTATTCTTCTGTATATGATTATAGCTATTATAGTTCATATGGCGATTTATGGAGAATATTTGGCGAAGATGAAAATGCTATGATTTCTCATTTTGTTAATTACGGAATGCACGAAGGTCGTCAGGGAAATAGTGCATTTAGTGTAAGGTCCTACAAACTTCAGTATGCAGATTTGCGAGCAGTGTTTGGTAATGACCTTGCAGCGTATTACAGGCACTTCATGAACTATGGAAAAAGAGAGGGACGTGCCGGCACGGGCTGCACCACTCTTAGAGGAGGGGTGACAAGGTATAACGGAATAGACTATTCGGCTGTATATGACTACAGTTATTATAGTTCATACGGAGATTTGAAAAGAGCCTTTGGAGAAGATGATGTTGCAATGTTAATCCATTTTGTTAATTATGGTATGAGCGAAGGAAGAAAGGGAAGTGACAAGTTTGATGTCAAGTCCTATAGATTGCAATACGCAGATCTCAGAGGGGTCTTTGGTAATGATTTAAGATCTTATTATATGCATTTTGTTAATTATGGAAAGAGGGAAGGACGAGCTGGGACGGGCTGTACTTCTCTTCGCGGTGCGACAACAACATATAATGGAGTGAATTATTCGGCTGTATATGATTACAGTTATTACAGTTCTTATGGTGATTTGAAAAGAGCCTTTGGAGAAGATGACGTTGCGTTGTTAAGCCATTTTGTTAATTATGGTATGAGCGAAGGAAGAAAGGGCAACACATTGTTCAATCTGAGTGTTTATAAAAACAGATACCCGGATTTGAGGGCAGCGTTTGGAGACAATAATGCTGCATATTATTATCATTATATGTCATACGGAAGAACTGAAGGAAGAAAAGCATCATAATAATTGGGAGGAAGTTTAATTGAAAAAAAGTATTAAGAGAATCACATCGTTATTACTTATTTCAATGCTGGTATTGGGAAGCGTAATGACAGGTCAAGTAAGTGCTGCCGAAGAAAATCATAAACCCGAGACCGAGCAAGTTGAAACTGTTAAACAGCGTGAAACAGAACAAAAGGTTGAGAAAAAAGAGAATGAGCAGGAAGAAAAAACGACTCAGGAACAAAGTGTTTCTAAAACAAGACCTGAAATAATAATTAATTATTGTGTATTAGATAAGGCAGATATTTCCGGTAATATGGTTCAGAATATAGTTGTGGGCATAGATACAGATCATAGAATCGACGATGCAAATATATTGATGAAGAATATGAATACCGGTGATGAATTAACAATTAAGGCATCTAATAGTGTTGGAGGAGCGGTTTTATTTGCTACACCAAAAGCAAACCAGTTGGTAGCCGGAGTTTACTCGGTGAAATCTATAGAATATAAGATTGGTGACTATCAATACAAAGAAGAGTTAGAAAAGATAGGAATCATTGCTTCTTTTGGAGTTAATACGGTTGCTGAAAAAAAACCGGATGCATACATCATCCAAGAGTCTGAGGACAAAGATACCGGTAACATAACACCTGACATTATGAATATTGAAAAGCAAACCAAGGGAGATTTGCGAATAAAAGCTAATTATGCTTCAAATGGAAAAACAACTGTTGTGTTAGATGCTGGTCACGGTGGGCATGATACTGGGGCAATTTGTGTTCATGGTGAAGATACTTACTATGAAAAAGATGTTGTTTTAAAGATTGCATTATATTGCAAGAATATACTTGAAAAGAGTGGTAAATATAACGTTTATCTTACAAGATCAAGCGACGAGTATCTAGAGTTGGAAGAAAGAGTTAATATTGCGAGGGATAAAGGGGCGTCCCTTTTAGTGAGCTTTCATTTAAACTCTATTGATGGCGCGCCGCAATCTAGGGCTCAAGGAGTAGAAGTCTATGTGCCAAACGCAAACTATAATGAGAAATGTCATACTGTATCCCAGGCGACAGGAGAAAGGATAGTTAATCAGTTAGTGGCACTTGGGCTAAGAAAGCGCGGTGAAGGAGTTAAGGTTAGAAACGGAGATAAGACATATCCGGATGGCTCCACTGCGGATTACCTTGCTATCAACAGAATCGGAAAGCTTAATGGCATCCCCTCTGTTTTGATTGAACATTGCTTTATTGATAGTACAACTGATTTGGGGTACTTTAATTCTGATGCAAGAATAAAAGAACTTGCGGAAGCTGATGCAAAGGGAATAATAGGTTCTTTTCAAGATATAACAAATTATGAAAGTATTTTTAATGCATCCTATTATGCAAACAAGTATCCGGATTTAAGAAAGGCATTTGGTTATGATTATATGGCACTACTGAGTCATTTTATTGATTATGGAATGAAAGAAGGGCGCCAGGGATGTGAGTTATTTAATGTATACTCTTATATGAGACAGTATAAAGATTTACGAAGGGCTTTTGGGACAAATCTTCCATCATATTACTGGCATTTTTGTAATTATGGATATAGTGAGGGCAGATCAGGAACAGGTTGCAGTGTTATGACAAATTACGAAACAACCTATAATGGGTTCAATTACTCTGCAGTATATAATTATAATGATTATAAAGAGTATAATCCTGACTTGTATAGATTATTTGGCGAAGATGACTTGGCAATGCTTTCTCATTTTGTAAATTATGGAGTATACGAGGGGCGACGAGCAAGTAAGAACTTTGACGTTAGATCATATCGTCGTCAATATCCGGATTTAAGAAGGGCATTCGGGGATACATTATATTTGTACACGCTGCATTATGCTCAATACGGCAAGAGAGAAGGAAGAGCTGGAACCGGCTGCAATGAGCTTCGTGGGGCAACAACTGTTTTGAATGGTGTTGATTACTCCGCTGTATACAATTATAATGAGTACTCCAAGTATGGAGACTTGAAGAGAGCGTTTGGTGAAGATGATATAGCAATGCTTTCTCATTTTGTATCATTTGGAATGAATGAGGGTCGGAAAGGAAATACAGATTTCGACGCGCGTTCATACAGGCTGCAGTATGGTGATTTACGTAGAGCATTTGGAAATGACTTGAAATCATATTATATGCATTATATTCAATATGGCAAGCGAGAGGGACGTGCGGGAACCGGATGTACTGAACTTAGAGGTGCACTGACAGTATTCAATGGTGTTGATTATTCAGATGTATATGACTACAGAGAGTATTCAAAATATGGAGACTTAAAAAGAGCTTTTGGGGAAGATGACGTGGCAATGCTTAACCATTTTGTTTCTTTTGGAATGAGTGAAGGCAGGCAGGCAAAGGCATCATTTAACATGAAGGTATATATGAATAAATATGGTGACCTAAGGGCTGCGTATGGAAGCGATTACAGATTATACTACTTACATTTTATTCAATATGGAAAAAAGGAAGGAAGAACAGCTGTGTAGTTTGCACTATGCAGAAACAAACCTATGATAAGAGCCGTTAAAGACAATAGAAGAAACTATTTTACAATACTTATTCCGTCAGTATTATTAATGATAATATTCATTAGATCTTATTACTGGACTGTTCAGGAGATTACAAAGAGAAAGATTTTGGAAGCGCTTATTGTTGTTTTCTTTGTGGTTGTGTTACCTGTCATTAGCGTTTGGATTAAACCGATTAACGGTATAATAAATAAGTGGCACGAAGGGGTAAAAGAAACTAAGAAGTTTTTTCAAAGCAGTTATCAGAATAATAAGATACGATTATTAATTGAAATTGTTACCTTCCTGATTATTGCGCCTATAACGGTGTATGGTATTGGGGGCGTGCTGCATAATAGAATGATGGGATATACCCTATGTGCAATATGTTATGTTTTATACTTTTTGTATATATATCGCAATGTATCAGAGAAGAAGCCGGAAGGGCTGTTTGCATGTCTGGCGATGGTTACGGGATTGCTTGTGATTCTTGTTACACCTGCATCTCCGGGAGTAATGGTAGATGACGAAACACATTATGCAAGGGTTGTTGATTTAGCAGACTTCTTTAACGGAGTTGATTATACAGCAGATGAAAGAATTCTTTCAGGATTCATGGAAGTTATATTTGAAAAAAAAGGCTACGACAAGGAATCGCGTGATGCATTATATACGGATTTGAATGAACTATATAGTAGTCGTGCGTTGACAAGTATTTCTTCAGGTAGTAAAGGGATAGCATATGTGGCATATATTCCTTCCGCAATAGGAATAATAATGGGTAGAGGATTATCTTTGTCGTATGTACATATCTTTATGTTGGGGAAAGTTTTTAACCTTTTGTTGTTTGTTGTAATCATGTATTATGCCATAAAGCGTTTGCGATATGGAAAAATATTGTTTATGGCAATGGGATTGATACCTACACTGGTTGTTATTTCGGCATCATACTCGTATGATGGGTGGGTTTTCGCCTTTCTTTCATTAGGTTATTCATACTTTATTTCTATGCTTCAGGGTGAAGAAAAGATTAAGACAAAAGATATTATTATGATGAATATAGCTTTCTTTTTAGGATTTATGCCTAAGGCTGTATATGTTGTCATAATGTTTCCGTTGCTGTTTATGCCAAAAGAAAAGTTTCAAACCAAAAATCAAAGAAAACTGTATTACTTTGTGGCAGTAATAGCTGTAATTCTCTTAGTAGTATCATTTGTATTACCGATTCTTATGGGAACCAGTACAGGAGATCATAGAGGAGGAGAAGGAATAAGCGTTATGGGGCAGTTGTCTTACATACTCCATAACGTAAAAGAATATATAGCAGTTTTATTCAATTTTTTGAAGGATTATTTGGCTTTTGGAAATTCTCAAAAGCTGTTTCAATTCTATGCTTATCTAGGAACAGGAAAGTTTTATCTTTTAGTTTTAATGACTATTGCGGTAGTAGCATTTTTGGATAAGTCAGGGGATAGGAAAAGGATAATGCCCATTAGAATTGGCGCGATAGTAGGAGCAATTGGAGGAATACTGATAGTTGCAACGACATTCTATCTTGTTTTTACGCCAGTTGGGGCCAATACTATTGCTGGTTGTCAATATCGCTATATCCTTCCAACATTGATTCCCTTTTTATATTTTATTGTACCTGAAGGAATTGGAAGTTCAGCAAAGAAGAATTGGCTTGCTAATGTATCAGCTTTTATTATGTCTACGACTTTGATTTATAATATTTATAATCTTGCGGTAATACCTTATATGTAGGAGTATAATGAATAACGAAACAATTAATAAAAACACAATGCCTGAGCCAAATCCGGCTCAGGCAGAAGTTATGTATAAAACTGAAGACAATAGTGAATTATTGAACGGCACTGCCAAAACTGTCCCCCACGCCGGAGTCTCAGGTGACGTCCACTATGGCGACGTCCCCCGAAAGAAGAAACTAACCCTCCTCTCCATGATCCTCATGCAGGGAGTGGTTATTATCTACACTATGGCGGGAGTGTGCAGTAAGTTAGCCGGCGGGCAGGACTTTATGACGCCCGGATTTATTCTCTTCTACGGAGGACAGATTGCAGTTCTGGGAATCTATGCCCTGCTGTGGCAGCAGATTATAAAGAGGATAGACCTGTCGGTGGCATATGTGAACAGGTCCCTGGCTATTCTTTGGTCCATGATATGGGCTGTATTATTCTTCGGGGAAGGTATAACCCTGCAGAATGTTATAGGAGTTATCCTGGTATTAGCCGGTACCATCATAGTTAACGGCGAAGCCAAGGAGGACCTTAAAGATGGAGGTACTGCTCATGAATAACTGGATGTGGCTTATAGCAGCAGGTACCTTTATCGCGTCGGTGTCCCAGGTGCTGCTTAAGAAGAGCGCGGAAAAAACCTACGGCTCATTAATTAAGGAATATTTGAATCCCTTTGTTATCGTAGGGTATGGACTTATGTTTGTGTCCACGGTTTGTGGAGTTATAGCTTACCATAACGGAGTGGAGTACAAGAATGGCGTAATGATAGAATCCTTGGGATTCGTACTGGTTATGGTGTTTAGTAGAATCTTCTTCGGGGAAGGAATTACCCTAAGAAAGATAATAGGTAATATATTAATATTAGCAGGTATGATAATATTCTATCTATAAATTATAAGAGAGGCCAGATATGATTGGATTTAACGTACCGCCCTTTGTAGGGACGGAACTTGATTACATAAAAGAAGCCATTGAGAGTGGCAAGATATGCGGAGACGGGGCATTTACCAAGAAGTGCAATGCCTGGATAGAAGAGAAGACGGGGACTACCAAGGCCCTTCTTACCACATCCTGTACCCATGCTACAGAGATGGCGGCGCTCCTTTGTGATATCAAGCCGGGAGACGAAGTGATTATGCCTTCATATACCTTCGTATCAACGGCAGACGCATTCGTACTTAGAGGAGCCAAAGCAGTGTTCGTGGACATTCGTCCGGACACTATGAATATAGATGAGAATTTTATTGAGGATGCTATCACGGATAAGACCAAGGCAATCGTGCCGGTACATTATGCCGGAGTGTCCTGCGAGATGGATAAGATAATGGAGATTGCGAAGCGGCATAATCTCTACGTGGTGGAGGATGCGGCCCAAGGCGTTATGAGTACCTATAAGGGCAAGGCCCTTGGAACCATCGGGGACTTCGGCTGCTACAGTTTCCACGAGACCAAGAACTACTCCATGGGAGAGGGCGGTGCCCTTCTGATTAAGGATGAGGCAAATGTCGAGAAAGCCGAAATTATCAGAGAAAAGGGTACCAACAGAAGCAAGTTCTTCCGTGGTCAGATTGATAAATACACCTGGGTGGATGCAGGATCTTCCTACCTTCCCAGTGAGCTGAATGCGGCATATCTCTACGCCCAGCTTGAAAAAGCAGATGAGATTAACAATCACAGGATGGCCTGCTGGAACAGATACTATGAGTGCCTGAAACCCTTAGCTGACAAGGGATGTATCGAGCTTCCCACAGTGCCGGAGGGTTGCGTTCACAATGCCCATATGTTCTATATTAAGGCGAAGGACTTAAGCGAAAGAACAGAACTAATTAAGTACCTTAAAAGTAACGGGGTAGAGACCGTATTCCATTATATTCCCTTACATACTTCACCGGCGGGACAGCGCCTGGGAAGATTTGCAGGAGAGGATAAGTATACTACGAAGGAAAGCGAACGACTGGCCAGACTGCCTATGTATTACAAACTGACCTTGTCAGAGGTGGAGCAGGCGGCACAGACTGTTGCAGATTTTTACGAGAAGAGGTAAGACATGTACATTTCCGTTGTTATTCCTGTCTACGGATGCAGGAGCGCACTACCGGAACTTCATAAGAGATTAACCGACACACTGGTTCAGATAAGCAAGGATTACGAGATAATCCTGGTAAATGACAACTGCCCGGAGAATTCCTGGGAAGTAATAGAAGAACTTTGTAAGAACGACAACCATGTGGTGGGAATAGAGTTATCCAGGAACTTCGGCCAGATGAAGGCCATTCAGGCAGGTCTTGATTATTCCACGGGAGAGTGGAACGTGGTTATGGACTGCGACCTGCAGGACCGTCCGGAGGAGATTCTTACATTATACAACAAGGCTATGGAAGGCTACGACGTGGTATTTGCCAGAAGGGCAGAGCGTAAAGACGGGGCTGTAAAGAAGTTCTTATCCAACAGATTCTACAGTGTATACAGGGCTGCCACGGGAGTGGATTATGACGGTGCTATCTGCAACTTTAGTATAGCAAAGAGAAATGTCATCGAGAGCTACTGTTCCTTGCGGGAAGAGCATAGAGACTACTCAATGTATATGTTCTGGCTGGGATTCAAGCGGGCAATCGTTGATGTAGAGCATAATGAAAGATACGAAGGCAAGTCGGGATACAGCCTTAGAAAGCGGATAAAGCTGGCCACCTCCATCCTTACATCCCAATCTGATGCAATCCTTAGATTCTTCGTGGGACTGGGATTCGTAATGTCAGTGGTGGCATTTGTCGTACTAATCTGCCTGGTGGTAAACTACTTCGTATCCAGCGTAGATCCGGGCTGGACCAGTATCATAGCCACCACAGTACTTGTAGGCGGACTGATAGTTATGGTAATCGGCGTAGTGGGAATCTACGTAGGTAACACCTTCATGCAGTCCAAGAACAGACCGCTGTATATAATAAGGCAGGTTGTTTCCGGGGAAGGCGACGACGCAGATATGAAGACAGAGGAGATACACAATTGAAGAAATTAGCAATAATCGGGGCTTCCTATTTACAGGAGCCCCTTATTCAAAAAGCAAAACAAAAAGGAATAGAGACCCATGTCTTTGCCTGGGCGGCAGGGGATGTGGGGGAGAAGAGTGCAGACTTCTTCTACCCCATAAGTATAGTGGAAAAGGACGAGATACTGGCTAAGTGCCGGGAGATAGGAATCGACGGCATATGCACTATAGCATCAGACCTGGCTGTAATTACGGTAAACTACGTGGCAAATGCCTTAGGGTTAATAGCCAACTCCATGGAGGCAACCATCAAGTCTACCAATAAACATGAGATGAGGAAGTGCTTCGAAGAACACGGTGACCCATCTCCTAAGAGTTTCCTTGTGGAAACTGCAGCAGACCTAGAGGGAAAGGATATCTCATATCCCGTAATAGTTAAGCCCTTGGACCGTTCCGGAAGCAGAGGGATAACCAAGTTAGAAAGCCCCGAAGGCCTGGCAGAAGCCATTGAGAATGCCAAGGCTGAGGGCTTTGATAAGCATGCCCTGGTGGAGGAATTCGCCGAGGGAGACGAGTATAGTGTGGAGTATATCTCATGGAGAGGTAAGCATACATTTCTGGCACTAACCAAGAAATATACCACCGGTGCCCCTCATTTTATAGAGACGGGACACGTGCAACCTGCGGATGTAACAGAAGCTGTCTTAGCCCAAGTAAAAGCTTATGCCTCTCATGCCCTAGACAGCCTTGGAATCGAATTCGGGGCTTCTCACATCGAACTAAAAATTGATAAAGATGGAAATATAAAGCTGATAGAAATAGGAGGACGCATGGGGGGAGATCTCATAGGATCCGCTCTGGTAGAGCTTTCCACGGGGTTTGACTTCGTGGGGGCAGTGATAGATATAGCATTAGGAAAAGCACCTGAAATTGTACATACAATTGGATCTTACTGTGCGGTACGTTTTATCTTTAATAAGGAGGATGTAGAGACCTACGAGGCATTTGCAAAAAAACACCCCAAAGCCTTGGTAGAAGCGGATATTCGTGAGGTTACGGAAGGGGAGGTAACAGACAGTGGCAAGCGCTTTGGTTACTATCTAATTGCCACAAAAAACCAGGATGAATTTATAAACTGTCTGACAGAAATTCTAAATAAAGTATAAATTCTGAATAAACTTGGTACTAAAGTCACAGAAAATTAATAAATTTTGCATAAATTGCATGAAAATAGGTATAAACTACTATTGTAATGCCATAAGGATTCCCTTATGATTAAATCAACAAAAAACATTAATCGCAAACTCATCGAAAGGTGAGGACGCAAAGCCAAGGGTCTAAGGCGGAAACGCTAGGATAGCCGGTTGCCATACTGGGACAGCCAGATGTAATCGATATCCTGATAGACAATCTATTCAGGATATTTTTTGTTGAAAAATCAATATTGGGCAAACCCACTGAAAGGTGGGGACGCAAAGCCAAGGGTCTAAAGCGAAAGCTATGACAGCCGGTTGCCGTACAGGTGATACTTGTATGTAGAAGGATTTCCCGCAACCGGAAGAAGACCAAGGTTGGGGGAATTTTTTTACAAACATCAGGCTCCAAACAGTTTACATCGATTTGGAGGGTTAATTATGAAGAAGAACACAGTTAAGATCGCAAGTATCATCGTAACCACAGTATGTTTGTTAGTAGGAGTTTCAGCGGTAGGTCTCTCAACTATCTCTGAGACCACATCGGTAAACGTGCAGACCGTTGCAACACAGTCCATCAACAAGGTGTGCGCAATGGAAACATCCATGGGAACCGAAACAATTGAGAAAGTAACCAAGCAGGCCGAAACAATTAAGGCCGCAAAGATCGAAGAAAAGAAGGCAGAAGAAGAGAAGAAAGCGGAAGAAGAAAAAGCTGCAGCCGAGGCGCAAGCCTCAAAGAATACTAATAACGCTACAGCAACAACTAAGAAGAATACAACAACAGCCAAGGCTCAGACATCAGCTAACACTGCACAGGCAGCGCAGCCCCAGGCTCAGGCTCCTTCAGCATTAGAGCAGGCACAGGCAGCTGTTAACGCAGCCGGCGGCGGAACAAGCAGGGTCCTTGCACTGGTTAACTTACATAGAGTAGAAAACGGATTGGGAATGCTTAGAATGGATGGCACATTGAATGCCATGGCAGCTGTAAGAGCAGAGGAAATCTCAAGAAAATGGGCACATGAAAGACCGGACGGAGGCAATGCAGGAGATTTGGCAAAAGAGTACGGGCTTAGCTTCAGAAAACTCGGTGAGAACCTTGGAAAAGGTCAGGCAAGTGCAGACCGTGTAGTACAGATGTGGATAGCATCTCCCGGACATCACTCAGTAATGCTGGGTGGATATACCAGAACAGGTATCGCAGTAGCCAATATCGGAGGAGTAAACTACTGGGTACAGTTATTCGCAAACTAGATTATAAGTACACTTGAAATAAATGTTTTATTCTACCCTCCAATATACTTAATCCGAAATACGGGGCGAGTGATCGCCCCGTATTTTAGTGTCCTTCACTCTTGACTATTATCCCCAATTACGATAAAATGGAACATGCATTTGCAGAAGTGGCGGAATTGGCAGACGCGCACGGTTCAGGTCCGTGTGATAGCAATATCATGAGGGTTCAAGTCCCTTCTTCTGCATAATATCATGAGGAGGGACCCGCCGAAGGTGGGAGGAGCCCTCATGATCAACGCAGACCGCATTTGAACGTAGTTCAAATTCTAATCGGTCTGCACCGTTAACGCACCCATTGCGGTGCTTTTTTTCGAATTATAGCAGAGGTAGATCTATGGATAAGGCACTAATCACTCAACTAATCGAGAAGACTCAATCAAGGTTAGGGGATTCATATGCCCCTTATTCGGGATTCCATGTGGCGGCAGCTTTGCTTGCTAAGGATGGGAAGATATACACCGGTGTTAATATCGAGAATGCTTCCTACGGCCTGTGCAACTGTGCAGAGCGAACGGCGATATTTACCGCTGTTAATGAAGGATGTAAGGAGTTTACGGCTATCTGTATAATGGGTGGCCCGGGAGGAGAGGTCAAGGACTTTTGTCCGCCCTGCGGAGCATGCAGGCAGGTAATGGGTGAGTTTTGTAAAGGAGATTTTGTAATAATACTGGCGACAGACACCGAGCATTACAAGACCTATACTTTAGACGATATATTCCCCTTACGATTTGATGATTCGAAGTTGTAGTAATTTGGTTTTTGTTTTGTGTTTTGCGGGAGTGATAAGCTTATGGTTAAAGAACTTAGGCGTCACAACATTCTTTTATTCTTAATACATGCGGTATTCTTGTTATTTTTCCTGATTACCCGCATATATCTTATGGCTTATATCAACATTTTTAGCGTAACAGCTTATCTCTTAAACCTGTATATTCTTGAAAAAGAACACTACAGGCTGGCTTTTAATGTGGTCTATTTTGAGATTCTGTTCCATTCAATATTCGGAATAATTATTCTGGGACATTCCAGCGGATTTATTATGCTTGCCATTGCGGTAGTGCCATTTATCGTGTACTATGACAGGCTTTTGAGTCTCTACCAGTCTGAGGGCGTGCGTTACCCCGAGTATTTCGGCTTTATGGCCGGTGCGGTGGCAGTGGCGGAGGTCATCTCCTGGAAGCTTCCTCCGCTTTACAAGGTGCCCCAAGAAGTGTATGATGGACTTAGGCTGGCGCTGTTTATACTTGTTGTCATCGACTTCTATTATGTAATGGTTAAGCTGATGGGAACGGTACGTTCAGCGGAGAACAGGCTTCGAGAGCAAAAGAGCATATTAGAGCGCGTATCCAAGCAGGATGCCCTCACGGGAATGGAGAACCGCCGTGGTATCATGGAATACCTGACCAGGGCCACCACTTCCGGCACCCAGTTTGCGGTAATAATGCTTGATATAGATAATTTCAAACAGGTAAATGACACCCATGGTCATGATTGTGGGGATTTTGTTCTGATCAAGGTGTCCAATATAATTAATTCCTGCGTTAGAAAATGCGACGTAGTAAGCCGTTGGGGCGGCGAAGAAGTACTTATCTACCTTCCCGGATGCGATGCCGGGGACGTGGTGATAATTGCAGAAAGAATTAGGAGCACCGTTGAAAGTGAGATGTTTATATATAACGGAAGGTCCTTTAAGATAACCGTTACTATAGGAACGGAAGTATCAGAAAAGCATGACTCCATCGAAGGCATCATTAAGGTGGCAGATGAGAGGTTGTATCGAGGCAAGAACAGCGGAAGGAACCGTGTGGTGTCTTGCTAGGGGATTTTATGGTATTTGAATGAGAAGCTTTATGCTTATCAATATAATATGGAGGTAATATAAATGAGTAGAAAGTGGGTTTACAGATTCACTGAAGGTAACGCAGATATGCGTAATCTTTTAGGTGGAAAAGGAGCTAACTTAGCGGAGATGACCAACTTAGGTCTTCCCATTCCGCAAGGTTTTACAGTAACTACAGAGGCTTGTACCGACTACTATGACAGTGGCAAGAAGGTTACTGATGAGATCAAAGGTCAGATCGAGGAACAGTTAAAATGGCTGGAAGAGATAAATGGTAAGACCTTTGGCGACAAAGAGGATCCATTACTTGTATCCGTTCGTTCCGGAGCACGTGCTTCGATGCCCGGTATGATGGACACAATTCTTAATCTCGGTCTCAATGACATTTCCGTAGAAGGATTTGCTAAGAAGACCGGCAATCCCAGATTTGCATATGACTCATACAGAAGATTTATCCAGATGTTTTCAGACGTTGTTATGGAGGTTCCCAAGTCACACTTCGAGAAGCTTATCGATGAGATAAAGGCTGAGAAGGGTGTTACTTTTGATACCGAGCTTACAGCCGACGATTTGAAAGAGCTGGTGGTCAGATTCAAGAAAGTATATAAGGATGCCATGAATGAGGACTTCCCCCAGGAGCCAAGAGAGCAACTTATGGAGGCTATCAAGGCGGTATTCCGTTCCTGGGACAACCCGAGAGCCATCGTTTATCGTAGAATGAACGATATCCCGGGAGACTGGGGAACAGCTGTTAACGTACAGACCATGGTATTCGGAAATATGGGCGATACTTCCGGAACGGGAGTTGCATTTACCCGTAACCCCTCTACCGGAGCTAAGGGTATCTTTGGAGAATATCTGATAAATGCCCAAGGTGAGGACGTTGTAGCAGGTGTTCGTACCCCCCAGCCCATTACTCAGCTTGAAAAAGATCTCCCGGATTGTTACAAGCAGTTCATGGAGATTGCCAATAAACTTGAGAAACACTACCGTGATATGCAGGATATGGAATTCACCATTCAGGAAGGCAAGCTCTTCTTCCTGCAGACAAGAAACGGTAAGAGAACTGCACCGGCAGCTATTAACATTGCCTGCGACTTAGTTGACGAAGGTATGATTACACCGGAAGAGGCAGTGGAAAGAATAGATGCTAAAAGCCTTGACCAGTTGCTTCATCCTACTTTTGAAGCCGCTGCTCTTAAAGCAGGTGAGGTTATCGGTTCAGCACTTCCCGCATCCCCGGGAGCTGCTGCAGGTAAGGTATACTTCACTGCAGACGATGCCAAGGAAGCCGGCAAACGTGGGGAAAGAGTAATCCTTGCCAGACTTGAGACTTCTCCGGAAGATATCGAGGGAATGCAGGCTGCCAAGGGTATCCTTACAGTTCGTGGTGGTATGACCAGCCATGCTGCTGTTGTTGCAAGACAGATGGGTACATGTTGTGTTGCAGGATGCTCTGAAATCGTTATGGATGAAGAGAACAAGAAATTCGAGCTTGGCGGACACACCATTAAAGAGGGCGATTACATTTCCCTGGATGGTTCCACAGGTAAGATTTATCTTGGTGATATAAAGACGGAAGAGGCTTCTGTAGGAGGCAACTTCGGCCGTATTATGGGATGGGCAGACGAGTATCGTCGTTTAGGCGTTCGTACCAATGCCGATACACCGGCAGATACCAAGAGAGCTATCGAGCTGGGTGCAGAGGGTATAGGACTTTGCAGAACTGAGCATATGTTCTTTGCTGCCGAGCGTATTCCTAAGATTCGTAAGATGATTCTGTCCAAGACAGTGGAAGCAAGAGAAGCTGCTTTAAACGAGCTTATCGTATACCAAAAAGGTGACTTCAAGGCAATGTTCGAGGCTCTTGAAGGAAAGCCCATGACAGTAAGATACTTGGATCCGCCGCTTCATGAGTTCGTTCCCACAGAGGAAGAGGATATCAAGGCTCTTGCATCAGATATGGGACTTAGCGTTGAAGAGGTTAAGGCAACCTGTAATTCACTTCATGAGTTCAACCCCATGATGGGTCATCGTGGATGCCGTCTGGCGGTTACTTATCCGGAGATTGCCAAGATGCAGACCAGAGCTGTTATGGAAGCTGCCATCGAGGTTAAGAATGAGAAAGGCTTTGACGTGGTACCGGAGATTATGATTCCTCTGGTAGGCGAGAAGAAAGAGCTTAAGTTTGTTAAGGACGTTGTAGTTGAGACAGCTGAGGCTGTTAAGAAAGAGAAGGGCTCCGATATCAAGTACAAGGTTGGTACTATGATTGAGATTCCAAGAGCTGCCCTTACTGCAGATGCTATTGCAGAAGAGGCTGAGTTCTTCTCATTCGGAACCAATGACCTTACCCAGATGACCTTCGGATTCTCCAGAGATGATGCAGGTAAATTCCTTGACGCTTACTATGCTAACAAGATCTTCGAGTCTGACCCATTCGCAAGACTTGACCAGACCGGTGTAGGTGAGCTGGTGGAGATAGCCTGCAAGAGAGGACGTAAGACCAAACCGGATCTTAAGCTTGGTATCTGCGGTGAGCACGGTGGTGATCCTTCATCCGTTGAATTCTGCCACAGAGTAGGACTTGATTATGTATCATGTTCACCATTCAGAGTTCCCATCGCAAGACTTGCGGCAGCGCAGGCAGCCATCAAGGAAAAGAAGGAAGCCAAGAGCTTCACAGATAAGATTAAAGATAAGGTTGATGAGAAAGTGGACGACGAGACTAAGGAGAAACTCCGCGATGCAGCTGATAAAGCGCAGGTAATCGCTAAAGAGCTGGCCGAGGCCAGCAAGGAAGTAGCCAAGGCAGGCCTGGCAGGACTGCACGCCGGCATCGAGGAAGCGAAGCGAGCTTACGCAGAGAATAAGAAGAACTAAAGAATGATTGAGGATTGAAGTAGAAGAGGAGCCGGAAGGCTCCTCTTTTTATGTAAAATTATTTGCAGAATTTACAAATAATGGGTTGACAAATTCTGGAAGTTGTCATATACTCATTTCTGGAAAAAATCTACAAAAGCGTGTTTCATGACACGCTATCTAAACAATTCTAATGTCTGGCGGGTAGCGCCGGCTTCACAACTACGACCCAAACCTTCACTTTACCAAAACGGCGTGTACCCCGGACAAGAATTGTTCCCTGTACTAGATAGTATACAAGGAATTGGTACAATTACACGTTGTCTTATTCCGCTTGGTTAACTTATCTCAGGCAGGCCATGATATGTCAAGGCCTTGCCGCAAGCGGTGCTACGCAGCCTTGACATATCATGGACGCCTGAGTCTATGTAGTCAAGCGGAATAAGACATATTATGCTTCTTGCTAGAAGCATTTGGGCAATGTGCCGCTACAGTGGGAATATAGACACCTTTATAAGTGCGTGTTATAATTTAGCCATATTAAAAACATAAATTATAACACGTTTCCGGTAGCGGTTTTGATTATAAAACCAGAAAGGAAAAGTGTTTATGAAAGTAAAATATGATGAATTGACGATAGCTGATGATTTTCTATTTTGCAAAATCTTTGAAACACGTATAGATTTATGCAAACAAGTTATCGAAGTTATAACTCAACGTGAGATTAAGGAGTTAACTGACGTTAGAGCGCAAAAGTCTGAGAAAAGTACAATTGGAGTAAAAGGTGTAAGGTTTGATGTTATCTTTAAAGATGATGAAGATACTGTCTACAACCTTGAAATGCAAACTACAAACCGGAAAAATCTTGCGAGAAGGAGCCGATACTATCAAAGCACAATTGATACAAGCTTTTTAGATTCAGGAGGTAAGTATGAGGACTTGCCAAATAGTCTTGTGATATTTATATGCACATTTGACCCTTTTGGATATAAGAAACATTTGTATACTTTTCGTCCTACATGTACGCAGGACCAGTCTATAGTTATGGATGATGGCACTTACAGGTTATTTGTAAGTACTGAAGGAGCCGACAGTATAGGTGACGAATGTAAGGATTTGTTAGATTATTTTGGTGGTAGGGCTGTAAATGGAGAACTGGCAAAAAATCTCCAGCAAGAGGTTAACAATGCAAAGCTGAATGAGAAGTGGAGGTCGGAGTTTATGCAAAACATGGCATTCTACATGGACGCTGTAAGCGAGGGGGAAACTAAAGGACGCCTAGAAGGACGTATCGAAGGTCTAGAAACCGGGAGAGAAGAAAAAGGTATCCAGGTCTTTTTAAGATGCATGGAAAAGGGAATGGATAGGGAAGAAGCCCAGTCAATAGCAGAGATAAGTGACGAGCAGGTTGAGAAAGCGCTAGCCGGTAAGAGCCCTAAGCAGTAGTTAGGAAGTACAACAATACATTAGAAAGTTACAGTAACATGACGGAAATAACACTTGATGATTTATACAAACTGAGTAAGGACGATTACGTCCTAATTGATATTAGGAATGAGGATCTTAGACAATATGGTACTATTCCGGGGGCGGTGGCAATGGATATTGCCACGGATCCGGAGGAGAGGAACCGCAAGATAGAGGCTATACCTGAGGATAAGAAGCTCATTTTTTATTGCGAAGTCGGAAGAAGGACGAGAGAGCTGCCGGAGGAGGAGCTCCCAAATGGACGGGAATACTACAGCCTGGAAGGCGGCTATATGGGATATGTCAGAGCTTCTATGGCTGATGAAAGAGGGCAAGCCGAGAAGCAACAGAGGGCGGAAGAGAGCATCCGTAAGAAGTTCCACAAGCAGCTCTTCACACCCTTTGCTAAGGCATGTAAGAACTATAAACTGATAGAAGACGGTGACAGGATTGCGGTGTGTATCTCCGGAGGAAAAGACTCCATGCTGATGGCCAAGCTGTTCCAGGAGATTAAGCGACATAGAAAATGTGACTTTGAGTTGACATTTCTGGTGATGGACCCGGGTTACAATAAGGAAAACAGAAGCCTGATTGAGAGCAATGCCAAGGCTTTAGGGATTCCCATTGAGATATTCGAGAGCAGCATATTTGATGCGGTGGACACCATAGATAAAAACCCCTGCTATCTATGCGCCAGAATGAGGAGAGGCCACCTGTACAATAAGGCAAGGGAATTCGGCTGCAACAAGATTGCCTTAGGTCACCACTATGACGACGTAATCGAGACCATACTTATGGGAATGCTTCACGGAGCGCAGATTCAGACCATGATGCCCAAGCTCCACAGCACCAATTTTGAAGGAATGGAGCTTATCAGACCCTTGTATCTTGTAAGGGAGAAGGACATATGCGCGTGGAGAGATTATAATGAGCTGCATTTCCTGCAGTGCGCATGTCACTTTACGGAGACCTGCTCCACCTGTCATGAGGACGGCACTACATCCTCAAAGCGGTTGGAGACGAAGAAGCTTATTGCGATGCTCAAAGAGAACAATCCTTTTGTTGAGTCGAATATTTTTAAGAGTGTTGAAAATGTCAACGTGGATACGGTAATCGAATACAAGAAGAACGGGGTGCGACATCATTTTCTGGATGAGTACTAAAGAAAAAAGACGAGCAAACAAAGCGGAAAAATAAGCGCTTGTTTGAATCGTCTTTTATTATTAAAAATATAGGGATTGCTTGCAGTAATGCTTACAGTAATGCTTCCAGTTTTGCTTTCAGCTCATCCTTGGTCATGCCGCCCACTACCTGGTTTACAACCTTGCCGTCCTTGAAGAAGACGAAGTTGGGGATGCTCATTACATCGTAGTTGGTGGCGGAGGTCTGGTTGTTGTCGATGTTAAGCTTGCCTATCTTAATCTTGCCATCGAACTCGGCGGCAAGCTCCTCCACGATAGGGGCCATACGGTGACATGGGCCACACCAGTCAGCGTAAAAATCAACAAGTACGGGAATGTTACTTTCTAAAACTTCAGATCTGAAATTGTTATCATTAAATTGGTATTCCATGGCAAAACCTTCTTTCTGTAATTCGGATTAAAAAGTTTCAAAGCAAGTATAATACTTGATGTATAATCTGTTATTGTTGTACAGTCATTCTAACAAAATTTGATAGATAATTCAAGAAAAACTGGAAAATATTAAGACATTATTCCCCGGATAAGAAATCCCTATTCCAAAACAGCATATATGCTATAATGTTAAGTGTTGAAATGTTGACCAAATCTTTGTGGAGAACATAAATGGACAAGATAACCCTGATTATTCCTGTCTTCAACGAACAGGAATCCCTTAAGCCATTTTATACAGAACTAAACAGAGTAACGGAAGAGATGAACGAACAGGAGTTTGAGATTCTTTTTGTGGATGACGGTAGCACTGACATTTCCCTGGAGATGATTAAGGAGATGGCAAGTAGCGACAGACGAATCCGCTATATCTCCTTCTCCCGTAACTTCGGCAAGGAAGCCGCCATGTATGCAGGCTTCGTCCACTCCACCGGAGACTACGTGGCGGTTATGGATGCAGACCTTCAGGACCCTCCGAGCTTGCTACCCGAGATGTATAAGGGCATCGTGGAGGAGGGGTACGATAGCGTAGCCACCAGGCGGGTCACCAGAAAGGGGGAGCCTAAGGTCCGGTCCTTCTTCGCAAGGAGATTCTACAAGCTGATTAACAGAATCAGTGACGCCAAGATGGTGGACGGGGCCAGGGATTATCGCCTTATGTCTAGGAAGATGGTGGATGCGATTCTGGCTATGAGCGAGGTAAACCGCTTCTCCAAGGGAATCTACGGCTGGATCGGGTTTAATACAAAGTGGCTGGCCTATGAAAATGTGAATCGTGTGGCGGGCAAATCAAAGTGGTCCTTTAGAAAGCTTGTGAAGTATTCAATCGAGGGAATCGTGGACTTTTCCACCCTTCCTCTTAAGATATCCTCATTTATGGGGATTGCGCTGTGCATCCTTGGGGCGCTGGCTATTATATTTCTCGTTATCAGAAAGCTGGTATTCGGCGACCCGGTACAAGGTTGGGCGTCCCTTACCTGTATCGTGCTGTTTGTGGGAGGGGTGCAGCTCTTTTGCATCGGTATAATGGGGCAGTACCTGGCCAGGACGTATCTGGAGACTAAGAAACGGCCGGTGTATCTGGTGAGAGAGAGTAATATTGAAGAGAAAGAGTAAGGTTTAATGCAGGAAGTTCTAGTTAACGGCGGGATTATGTCTGCGGCGTTCTTATATACATGTTTTATCTTCGGACATTTTATATTGAAATGGATGAAGAAGGATAGAATAATTTACAGATCTGTTATATACGGTTTTGTCGGTATAATGGGTCTGTTTGAAGTAGTGGCAATTATATTCATAGAACTTAAGACTAAGTATTCGCCTCTTTATTATACTTTTGGAGGAATAGAGGCAGTTCTTATAGTTGTAGCCACAGTGTTCTTTATCAAAAACGAGGATTATAAAGAGTATAAAGATAGTTTCAAGCTAAAGAAATATCTTAGCCCAATGCTTATTGTGGCGGTGCTGGTAATAGGCTTTCAGATGTATAACAGCACTTACAAGACACATACTGATGCGGACGATGGCTATTTTATTTCAATATCCAATATTGCTCTTGAGCAGGATAAGATTACCTATGATGGAAGTGAAGTGTATGACGGAACAGTCTCAAAAGGTGAGACCATTAGAAGCAGCAGCTTTTCATGGGAGCTTCACGTAGCTTACCTGGCGAAGACATTTGGAATGCATCCGGCGGTTATATGCCATAGTGTATTTCCGGCACTGCTGTTGCTACTTTGCTATATGGCCTTTTATGAAGTGGGTGTCAACCTACTGGATGACGTTCATAAACAGCGGCAGTTTCTGCTACTGATAGTGGTGTTGAATCTATTCGGCGGATATACGGTTTATTCATCGGGATGCTTTATGCTCCTTAGACTGTGGCAGGGAAAAGCCATGCTTCCCAGCTTCTTTTTCCCAATGCTTATATCAAACTGCGTGGATATATTCAAGAAGAAGGATAGAGTTCAGACCTGGATAGTAAATGCATTAATCGTGGTTGGCGGAATGGCGATGTCAACTGTAGGGCTATACTTGATGCCCATTATGTACATATGTATCGGAATACCTGTTGTTATAATAGGGCTTGTTCATAAAGAATACAAAGAGACCGGGAGAACAATCATTAGAGCTGTTATTACAGTTTTGCCTGTAATAATCTATGATTTGATTGTTATTGTACGGCTTCTTGGAACAGCGGCTGTGGTATCTTACAGCAAAAGTACACCACCTGACTATTTCGCAATATTTGAGAAGAACATGCTTCAAGGGTTGTATGTTGTCATCTTGTATCTTGCAGTACTTTACATTCTTATCTGGAAGAATTCAGAGGTTGGCTGCAAGGTGCTGGTGGGAATCGCAGCAACGACATTTGCCACCTTCCTAAATCCGTTCTTTATCAGTTTCGTAGCCAGTAAGGTGACGGGAGTGGATGTATATTGGCGACTGTATTGGATTATTCCAATTTATGTTATTATTGCATATGCGATATCGTCACCCAATATAACAAGGCAATGGATGAGATGCCTCATAACAGCGGTGGTTGCGGTTGTAATCTGTTATGCCGGGGAATACATATATAGTGATTCTTTCTATTCGAATCATGTTAACAAATATCGGGTGCCAACGGAGGTTATTGAGGTATGCAGGGAATTAAGCGACCAAGGTGAGACTACCTGTGTCTTCCCGGCTGATATCTCATATTACCCGCGGCAGTACACATCAAAGATTAATGTGGTGTGCGCCAGAGGAATGGGTGAGAGTTCATCATATGCTCAGATGTATGATAAGCTTTATGTAAATATCAACTGGGATGATGAAAGCCTTAGAGCATCCCTTATTAGAAGCGGAATTAAGTATATATACTCAAGAAATGAAATGAAGTGTCAGGGGTATGAACTTATAAAGAATATATCCGGGGAAGGATATCTTTATAAAGTTAATGGTATATAGCATAGATTTATCGAGAAGGCAAAGAGTGTATGGACGAGAAGATTACAATTAATATTAACTACAGAAAGGTTCTGCTTGTGCTATGTGACATTGTGGCGATTCAGATAGCGTCTTTTTTGAGTCTTATAGTTCGATTCGATTTTGCGGTAAGCAGGATCCCCGGAAACTATCTGTCAGAAGTGACCAGATACGCTCCGATTAATACATTGCTTACTGTTATAGTATTCGCGTTGTTTAAGTTGTACCGGAGTGTGTGGCGCTTGGCAAGTACCAGGGAACTGCTTAATATTATAGGGGGAAGCTTCGCGGCGGCGGTGCTTCAGGTATGCGTAATGCACGTTATGCAGGTGAACGTTCCCAGAAGCTTTCATGTATTGTTCTTGGGTATTATAGCGGCCGAACTTGTATGCAGTCGGTTCTCCTATAGATTTTTGCGAATTATGAAGAACAGATACTTGGCGGCGACAGATAAAGATGTCAAGAGAGTAATGCTAATCGGTGCAGGACAGGCCGGAGAGATGCTTTTGAAGGACCTGGAAAAGGGAGAGGTTCATGAGAAGGTAGTCTGCATCGTAGATGATAATAAATCCATCTGGGGCAAATACCTCCGTGGTAAGGAAATCGTAGGCGGACATGAAAATATCCCCAACTTCGCATCCCGCTATAATATAGACGAGATAATTGTGGCCATCCCTTCCGCATCGGGAGCGGCCATGAGAGATATACTGAAATACTGTAAAGAGACAGATTGTGAGCTGAGGACCTTGCCGGGAATGTATCAGCTGGTAACGGGAGAAGTAAGCGTCAGCAAGCTTCGTAAGGTAAGCATCGCAGACTTACTTGGCAGAGAAGAAGTGGGAACCCAGATAGATACAATCATGGAATATGTGGCAGGCAAGACAGTCTTAGTCACCGGTGGAGGTGGTTCCATCGGAAGTGAGCTGTGCCGTCAGATAGCAGCCCATGAGCCCAAGAAATTAATCATCTTAGACATATACGAGAACAATGCTTACGATATCCAGATGGAGCTTAAGCGTCACTATAATATACTGGATGGAACTACCAAAGCGGAGACCGGCAAGCCCCTTCTTGATATGGAGGTTGTAATAGCCTCTGTTAGAGACGCGGAGCGCATAGATCAGATATTCGACAAGTATCGTCCCGACTTGGTGTTCCATGCTGCGGCTCACAAACACGTGCCCCTTATGGAGGATAGTCCTAACGAGGCAGTGAAGAATAATGTATTCGGTACCTTGAATGTAGCCAGAGCGGCAGACAGATATGAGGTTCAGAGATTTGTCCTTATCTCTACGGATAAGGCGGTTAATCCCACCAATATCATGGGAGCTACTAAGCGAATCTGTGAGATGATTGTGCAGCTAATTAACGAGGAGTCTGAGACAGAGTTCGTGGCCGTTCGATTCGGAAATGTCTTAGGCAGTAACGGAAGTGTTATCCCTCTCTTTAAGAAACAGATAGAAGAAGGGGGACCTGTTACCGTTACCCACCCTGAGATAATCAGATACTTCATGACTATTCCTGAGGCAGTATCTCTGGTGCTGCAGGCAGGAGCCAATGCCAAGGGCGGAGAGATATTCGTCCTGGATATGGGTGAGCCTGTTAAGATCGTGGATCTTGCCAGAAACATGATCAGATTATCCGGCTATACCTTAGATGAGATTCCCATTAAGTACGTGGGTCTTCGCCCCGGTGAGAAGATGTACGAAGAAAAACTTATGGAAGAAGAGGGGCTGGCGAAGACAGAGAACGAGTTGATATTTATTGGTAAGCCCTTGGTATTCGACCATGAGGAGTTTAAGCAGAAGATTAAGAATCTTGGGGAGATGATGGAGGATGATAGTTCCGAAATCAAAGAAGCGGTGGCGGAGATTGTCGGGACTTACCGTTTTCAATAAACTTAGAGAGTTTTACATCAATATTAAACGGTCAGTCGTGAAGCTGACCGTTTTTCTGTTTGCGCGCCATGGGCGCGCTCTAACGGGTGAAAGTCCCGAACACGCCCAGATAGTGGGAAGTGTATAG
>SVDM01000010.1 GCA_015058015.1 Lachnospiraceae bacterium
CAAGTGGCTGAGGAATAAGCGGAAAAACCTACATTTTTATTTTCCACTTTTCCTACATTTTTATATTGACATTTACATCCTGGTGTAGATATTAGTGGATCTTTTAAGGGTTTAACGGAAAAAATAACAGCCAAATGTAATGTTTGTGGATTTAATTGGAATCCAAAAGCGTCCGCACTAATATACCGTCCAGGGTGCCCCAATTGTCGCAAGACTAATGCCTTAATTAAACGAAGAAAGAGTCAGGAACAATTTGAACGTGAAGTGTCCGAAGTACTGCCAGATCTACAAATACTTGGTAAATATCGCACATCCACAGAACCAATAGAGTGTAAATGTAATATTTGTGGCTATACTTGGGATGCGATTCCGCAGTCTTTGCTCTATGGGCATGGATGTAAACGATGTTCGAGATCTGGGACTAGCTTTATGGAGCAATTCATCCTTCACGCATTTATGTCAGCATTAGGAGAAGCTAGGGTTGTTTCAAGAGATAAAACAGCAATAGGCATGGAACTTGATATATATGTTCCATTTATGAGTTTTGCGATTGAACCTGGCACGTGGGCTTTTCACAAAAACGCTGTTGAACGAGACAAAACTAAAAGAGAAGAGTGTAGAAAAAAAGGGATTCGACTTATCACAGTATACGATTCTTATCCAAAGAATAAGCGTCCGCCATTTCAAGAGGATTGTATAGTATTTAATTACGACTATAACACAGCAGATCATAGTTATATAAGAGATTTAGTGGTGCGACTATTCGAACTGACAGGGCTATCAAACACATTTACTGAGACAAAGTGGAACGAGATTGAGCAGCTTGCATATAGGGATGCTCGGGCAAAGAATACAGAGGAATTTATTAATGAAATAACAACTATACGATCGGATATTGAGATACTTGGGACATATGTGGGATCCAAAATACCAATAACGACTAAATGTAAAAAGTGCGGGAAGATTTGGAATGCTCGACCGGCGAATCTTCTTCATGGAAGTAATTGCCCCAGTTGTTCAAAAGAACAGAATACAAAAAGGCAGACGAAGAGCCATGAACAATTTGTTGAGGAGGTATATGAAAAACAGCCCCAAATAACTATCCTTGGAAAGTATATAAAAGGTAAAGCACATGTACGTGCTAAATGTAATGTTTGTGGAACTGTCTGGGATCCAGTTGCGGCTTCACTCTTAAACGGTGAAGGATGTCCTGTTTGTGGGGCGGAAAAAAAGGGTAAGGGAAGAAGAAAAACACAAAAACAATATAAAGAGGAGTTGTTTGAAGCTAATCCTAACATAGAATTACTCAGTGAATATGAAGGAACAACAAGCCCAGTTAGAGTTAGATGCAAAATATGTGGGTATGAATGGACTATTACAGCAAGAAAACTTATATATAATCCGCATCATAAGAGTGAGTACAAAATGCATGCCATTATGGAACAATCGAGTTTGGAGTGATGTATGGGGACAACTATTTGTGGAGATATCTAGATAAGGCAGTTATCTCAACCAGATTAGATGCAATTACATTTAACGTAGACCACCGGAGACGTCAACACTAAGTAAACATGCAATGTGTCAGGGTCTCCGTTTTTGTATAATCTAATCATGTTGTATGTGAGTTTATTTGTATGAATTATTTACACCTTTAATTTAAGTAAATAAAAATCGACATAATCACTCCTTACGTATAATAATATATACATAAGGAGTGATTGTTATATGGCTAAGAAATCTGATGTATTACTTCCTGATACTTTAGAGATACTTGCACAAATGGGAGAGCAGATCAGGCTTGCCCGCCTGCAAAGGCAGTTGAGGGTGGAACGGATGCGACCGGAGGACAGCAATATGATAAATGTTATTCCTGAGAAGGCAAGAAAGCCCAAAATTATAGTAATCGGAGTTGGGAGGCGCGAGAACGATTTCAGAAGAATAATGAAGTGGATATAAACTGTTTAGTATAAATTAAAAACTTGTTGAAAACTATGGCGTGGCGATTTATAATACAATTATAAGCTATAAATCGCCAGACAAAGAAATGTTCAATTCTCTGCGGCGATTTATAAGGCAGTTTTGAACGGAGGAGTTTCATGAAGGTCATAGGAAGAAAGAAAGAAAAAGATAGCCTAATGCAGTGCATTAATTCCAAAAGGCCCGAATTTGTAGTGGTATACGGAAGACGAAGAGTCGGGAAGACTTTTTTAGTTCGGGAGTATTTCAACAATCAGTTTTCATTTTATGCTACAGGCCTTTCAGATGAAAAGACTAAAGGGCAACTTCGCGGATTTGCTGCAGGCCTGAATGCATATGGGCATGAGGATAAAAGTATCCCCGGAGATTGGTTTGAAGCATTTGCCAGATTGAGGGAGTTACTTGAGAAGAAGAATACTTATCGAGAGCCCATAAATAGCAAAAGGGTTGTATTTCTTGATGAATTGCCGTGGATGGATACTGCAAGATCCGACTTTAAGAGTGCGCTTGATTACTTCTGGAATAGTTGGGCGTCTACGCAGGATGACCTGGTACTGATAGTCTGTGGTTCTGCCACATCATGGATAATAACCAATCTTCTTAATAATAAAAAAGGGTTTCATAACAGGGTGACAAGACGCATTCATCTTGCCCCTTTCTCTCTTGCAGAATGCGAAGAACTACTTGAGTACAATGATATAGTTATGACCCGGAAGCAGATTATCGAAAGCTATATGTATTTTGGAGGGATACCATATTATCTAAACCTTATGGATCAACGTCTAAGCCTGGCTCAGAACGTAAATGAGATGTGCTTTAGTGAGCATGGACCACTTTATAATGAGTACTTTAGTCTTTTTTCCTCGCTATTTGATAAGCCGGAGAAACATATGGCAATACTCGAAACCTTGGCTAAGAATAAAATTGGAATGACTAGGGTCGAACTGTCCGGATATAAAGAGATTGGTGGCGGATCGGTACTTACTAAGGATTTAAGAGAACTGGAGGAGTGCGGCTTTATAAGGAAATTCAATACGCTAACCAAGGGTGAAAATGAGTGCTGCTATCAGATAATTGATCCCTTTACATTATTCAGTATTGCTTTTCTGAATAATAGAAGATTTGATTCATGGAATGAGTATATCAATTCTCCCGGATACAATTCCTGGAGAGGAAATTCATTTGAGGTGGTATGTTTCAATCATATTAATCAAATAAAGGCTGCTCTTGGAATCAGTGGTATAGAAACAAATGAGTATGCATGGAGGAGCGGTAGTTCCGGTAAGGGTGCACAGATTGATCTGGTTATCGCCAGAAAGGACGGTGTGATTAATCTGTGTGAGATAAAATATACAAATGAGGTATATGCTCTTGATAGTGAAGAACATGATAAGATTCAAAACAGATTGACACAGTTTCAGAAAGAGACTGGGTCAAAGGACGCCATTCATGTAACGCTCATATGCGGAGATGATTACAGGCAGAATAAGTATTCGGGGATTATTCAGAATGTAATTGTCGGGGATGACCTTTTTGAAACATAAGGGGGAGTAGACACATGGATAGCTGTATTTTTCCGCAAATGTCTTCGCCAAAATGCCACAAATCTCTTCGCCAGCAAATGAAATAGAAAGGTAGAACACCCATATGAAAGTACTCGTAATCCCTGATATCCATCTTAAGACATGGATATTTGACAGGGCAGAAGATATTATAAAAAGAGGTGAGGCAGACAGGGCGGTCTGTCTTATGGATATACCTGATGATTGGGATATGCAATTTCAGGTGGAATTATATAGAGAGACCTTTGATCGTGCTATTGCATTTTCAAAGGATTATCCGGATACACTGTGGTGCTACGGCAATCATGACGTCAGTTATCCGTGGGGACGGTTGGAGACAGGATATTCACCTTATGCGGAGAGCACGGTAATGTCAAAGCTGGAAGAACTTGAACAATCACTTCAGGATTCTTCGCAGTTAGCAATAATGCAAAGAATTGATAATGTTCTCTTTTCTCATGGAGGACTGTCAACGGAGTTTGTAAGGAAGCTGGGTAAAGATTTATTGGATGCTGATATAGATGATGTTATAGCAGCAGCTAATGAAGCTTCCCAGGATTATCTGTGGACTGACGGATCTCCTTTGTGGTTAAGACCGCAGTATATGAAGAGACAAATATTTAGGAAGGATACATATACACAAGTGGTAGGGCATACGCCGGTGGAGAAGATTTATGAGAAGGATGGAATCATTTCAACCGATGTTTTCTCTACCTATAATGACGGGACGCAGATTGGTGAGTCGGCGATGATTGTTGTTGATTCTGAGAGCGGTGAGTATGTGAAAGTTGAAGTTTAAAATTCCGGCAGAAGGGATATTATTCAACTATAGATTGTGGTATGGAGCGATTTGAGCATGAAGATTAGAAGAACTTTTGTAGTTACGTTATTAATAATCGGTTGTCTGCTTACCGGCTGCGGGGCAGCAGGCGGGACGACACAGAGCACGCAGTCAACGCAGAGCGCGGTCGCTGAGAAAAGCTATGCCTATTCCGAGTATCCTCTGGAGCGTAACGGAATAAAGCTACACCTGGATAAGATGGTTCTCGAAGGAACCAATCCGGAGAAGAATATTCTTCTTGTTCATGGGGTGACCTATTCTTCCCACGAGTTTGATATCAACTACGAGGATTACAGTTTCGTCCGCTGGCTGGCAAGTGAAGGATATGCGGTTTGGAGAATTGACATAGCCGGATTCGGTCAGTCGGGAGAGGTTCAGGATGGATTTATGCCGGACTCAAATTATGCTTCGGAGGACATCAATGCGGCGGTTGAAAAAATCGTTAAAGAAACAGGACAGGATAAGATTGATGTTCTGGGATGGAGTTGGGGAACGGTTACTACAAGCCTGTTTGCTAAGAACCATCCGGAACATTTGCGGAAGCTGATTCTCTATGCACCCATTATGAGTGGGCTTGGTGAAGGCGAGGTTAAAGAAGCCTTCCACCACAACACCTGGGAGCATGCGGCGGATGATTTCGTGAAGAAAGCAGACGGGACATTTGATTATTCCATTGCAGATGCGAACCTTATAGAAATGTGGTGCTCAAGCTGTTGGCATTACGATAGAGAGAGTAGTCCCAACGGAGGCCGAAGGGACCTGCTGGTTTCCAAGGATACCAGGCTTATTGATTTGTCCAAGATTACTGTGCCCACCCTGGTTATATGCGGGGACAGTGACCCATACCTTAACTACGACCATGTTAATAAGGCAAAGGATGAGTTGCCCGAGGGGTCGCAGTTGAAGGTGATAAAGGGCGGATCCCATGTGGTATTTATCGAGAAGCCCTATTATAAAGAGTTTAGGGAAGGCATAAAGGGCTTCCTGTAAAGGAATCCGGGATTCGTTTTAAAGATTCAATCTCGTGTTCATTTTGATTATAAGTACTGCGAATGATATTATCGTAATGTGTTATGTGAGTTTAGATGCGATTTGAGGGGGTATAAGAATGGATATTAATATTCTTCTTGCTTTGCAGGACTTTAGAAACGGAGTTGGTTCGGTTTTTACAAGCTTTATGACCAAGATGAGTTTTATCGGGGAAATGGAGACCGTGCTGATTATCATTGCCCTGATCTATTGGTGTGCAAGCAAGAACTTCGGAACATATCTTCTTATGGGTTGGAGTGGCAACAGGGTTGTTAATGGGTTTCTTAAGGTTACGGCCTGCGCTTACCGCCCATGGATTCGTGATGCAAGAATTCTGCCGGATAGTGGTGCTTTGGCTGCGGCTACCGGCTATTCCTTTCCCAGCGGTCACAGTATGAATGCTGCTTCCCTCTATGGAGGCAGTGCAATACGAAAAGAGGTTCCGGGAGCTGTTCGAGTGGTCTTAGGTATTATTTTTGCTCTTATTGCTTTTAGCCGGATCTTTCTTGGGGTACATACACCTAAGGATATTCTCGTAGGATCCGCGGTGGGACTCCTTGTGATGTGGCTTACCTGCAGACTCATGAAGTGGGTTGAAGCAAATCCAAAGAAAGATATTTTGGTAGCGGGAATAAGTATTGGAATTGCTATTGCTGTGGCAATATTTGCCGCATGCAAGTCTTATCCCACAGACTATGACGCCGCAGGCAAACTCTTAGTGGACGGAGCCAAGATGGCAAAGGATACTTACAAGGGCGTGGGATGGTGCCTTGGCTTTTTCGCAGGCTGGGTTCTTGAGAGAAGATTCGTTGGGTTTACAACGGATGTTTCTAAGTCTACTGCGGTTTGGCGACTGGTGATAGGGCTCTTTGGATACTATGCTGTCACTCTGATTTTGAAAAGTATTGTAAGTAGTAGCATCGAAGGTTTGGTTGCCACTATTATTACAACGTTTATACAGACGTTTTATGTCACCTTTATTTTTCCCTGGTGTATAAAGAAGTGGAAATTATTATTATAGAACATAGATACTAATGAGCTTTGGAGCAGAACTGAATTACCGGTACTTTTAATTTAAGTAAATAAAAATTGACATAATCACTCCTTGTGTATAATATTATATACATAAGGAGTGATTGCTATATGGCTAAGAAATCTGTTGTGTTACTTCCTGAAACCATAGAGATACTTGTGCAAATGGGAGAGCAGATCAAGCTTGCCCGCCTGCGAAGACAGTTGAGGGCAGAACTGGTTGCGGAGAGAGCCGGGATTAGCAGAGCCACGCTGGTTTCTATTGAAAAAGGGTCTCCTTCTGTTTCTATGGGTTGTTATGCAGCGGTTCTTCATGCCCTTAACTATATGGATAAGGACCTCCTTCTTGTGGCTAAGGACGATGTACTGGGCCGAAAACTGCAGGATTTGGACCTGTCAATAAGAAAGAGGGTTTCAAAAAGGAGATAGGATTATGGATAATGAGAAAATTATATATGTTTATGCTGATTTTCTGTCCTATCACAACCAACTTGTAGGCAAGCTCTTTATTTCGCAAATAAGAGGGACTGAAGTTTGCTCTTTTGAATATGATTCGGATTGGCTTGAGGGCGGGAAGACTATGCTGGATCCTGATTTGTCACTATACCGTGGCAGACAGTACACAAATGATAATAAGAATATATTTGGAGTTTTTGCAGATTCTTGTCCCGATCGCTGGGGAAGAATACTTATGAAGCGAAGGGAGGAACTCCGGGCAAGAAGAAATAATGAGAAACCCAAGAAACTAATGGAAAGTGATTATCTCTTGGGCGTCTTCGATGAGGCAAGGATGGGTGGATTGCGTTTTAAGACGGATCCACAGGGAGAGTTTCTTTCAAATGATATTGAACATGCAACGCCTCCTTGGACGTCTCTTCGGGAGATTGAGCATATATCCCTTGAATATGAAAATGACCGCAGTCTTCGGGAAGATGCGTGGTTAAGAATGCTTTTTGCACCGGGATCATCTCTGGGTGGAGCCCGGCCTAAAGCATCGGTACTTGCACCTGACGGTTCTTTGTGGATAGCTAAGTTTCCCTCGAAGCATGATGATTATGACAGTGGTGCATGGGAAATGGTTGTGCATGATTTGGCCAAAATGTGCGGAATCAACGTGCCGGAAGCGAAGGCTGAGAAGCTTTCAAAAAAGGGAACTACATTTCTGGTAAAACGATTTGACAGGGATGGACAGAAACGCATTCATTTTTCATCAGCTATGACAATGCTTGGGAAAAGTGATGGGGCCGATTCTGATGATGGCAGCAGTTATCTGGAGATT
Source organism: Lachnospiraceae bacterium (assembly GCA_015058015.1). Classification (GTDB taxonomy): domain Bacteria; phylum Bacillota; class Clostridia; order Lachnospirales; family Lachnospiraceae; genus SIG280. Next base: position 7,721 of record SVDM01000010.1, read on the forward strand.
GTTTCATTTCTGAAGGCAAATGGGGCCAACCCCAAGAAGGATCTGGTGGAGTTGTGGAAGAGGATTGTATTTAGCATGGCGGTGTCTAATACCGACGATCATTTTCGAAATCATGGCTTTATCCTTTCCAAAGAGGGGTGGATTCTGTCGCCAATGTATGACGTTAATCCGGATCCCTATGGGGAGTATTTGTCCTTGAATATTGATAATGAGAGTTCGTATATAGACGCGGAAAGAGCCGTAACTGCTGCACCTTATTACGGGATAGAAACAGATGCGGCACATGAGATGTCAGAATCAATAAGAAAAACTGTAGGCGAGAACTGGAAGGAGCTCGCGAAAAAGTATGGAATAAGCCGTGGAGAGGTGGAACGGATGCGACCGGCTTTTCGGTGATTAATTTGAGGTGTATTATAAAGAAGAATATTTGCTGTTTGAAGAATTAGGGAAAGGCAAAACCATGAAACATAATAATCACAATGATATTACCATGGACCCTTCGGGCTTCGTGGTGTTGGCGGACATGGTGCCCCACATAGTACAAGAGATTCGGTATTATTCAACTTACAATTTCATAGGAGAGAGAATCGACGGCTACGAAGAGCCCATCGCTCTTCTGACTAAGGAGGCGGCAAGGGCCTTGAAAGGAGCTGCTAATGAATTTTTCGTACAAGGCTACCGTCTGAAGGTCTTTGATGCATATCGGCCGGCCTGTGCGGTAAAGCAGTTTGTACTCTGGGGGATAGAAGATACGGACATACGTATGAAACCTTATTTCTATCCTGACCTGGAGAAGCAGGAGCTCTTTAAGAAGGGCTATATTGCCAAACAATCAAGCCACAGCCGCGGCAGTGCGGTGGATTTGACGCTTCTTGATATGAAGACCGGCAAGGAACTGGATATGGGAAGTCCCTTTGACCTCTTTAGCGAGATGTCTCATCCTGACTACAGAGGGCTAACGGATGAGCAGTACGAGAATCGTATGCTACTCCAGCGAGTCATGGTCAGAAACGGTTTTGCTCCCATTGATTGCGAGTGGTGGCATTTTTCCTTAAAAGATGAGCCCTATCCGGATACCTATTTTGAGTTTCCGGTATCGGCTGAGTTTTTAAGGTAGTGTAAAGTTTTCTATGAAAACTATATACTACGTAGGCCACGACATCTGCTTTTGCAGATTCAGGTTGTCGTGGCTCTCAATAAGAAGGGGGTAGATTATATGAATAACAGAATGTATCAGGTTTCAACATTGCAGGCCCTTGCTTTGGGGTATAGCAAGGCAGTAATAACGGTTGGTGAGCTTCTACAGGAGGGAGACACCGGGCTTGGAACCTTTGAAGATGTTAACGGTGAGATGATCCTGATGGATGGCCGGTGCTTTAGAGCCGACCAGGATGGAAATGTATCAGAGGTTTCTCCTGAGACGGGAGTTCCCTTTGCTGCAGTGGCAGATTTACAGGGAAAGCAGTGTTTCAAGCTCACGGATATGCCTGATATCGAAGCTATCAGAACAGAGCTTACAAGGAAGATTGAAGAGAACTTCGGTTTAAACAGTATGCATGTTGTAAGGATTGACGGGGTCTTTGAGAAGGTGGATGCCAGGTCTGAGGCTCCTTACAAGTCACACCATGTTACGTTAAAAGAGATGTTGGGAAAGACCCAGAAGGCCTTTATATTCGAGAATATCAGGGGCTCTTTGGTAGGGGTATATTTCCCTGATTATATGGATGGAATCAATATGCCGGGATGGCATCTTCATTTCCTGTCTGAGGATAGATTAAAAGGCGGCCATGTCTTTGATGTAAGCCTTAAAGAGGGTCAGGTGAAGGTAGATAAGATTACCGAGATTTCTATTAACCTGCCTAAGGCGGCGGCATTTGATACATATTCCCTTAAGCAGGATATGCAGGAAGAGATTAAGTCAGTGGAGTAGATATAGAATGAAAAAAGACGAACGTACCAATGTAATGAGGGTGCTGGACCAAAAGAAGGTGCCCTACAACAGTTATTCATATGAACCGGACCCCACGAAGTCCGGGGAAGAGATTGCACAGATTCTGGGTGAGAACCCGGACAATGTCTTTAAGACCCTGGTTACACAGGGAAAGTCAGGGCAGTATTATGTCTTTGTAGTGCCGGTTAAAGAAGAGTTGGAACTTAAGAAGGCTGCTAAGGTGGCGGGAGAGAAGTCCATCGCTATGATTAAGCAGAAAGACCTTCTGCCCCTTACGGGATATGTTCACGGAGGCTGTTCTCCCATCGGAATGAAGAAACAATTTAAGACCTTTATTCAGGAGAGTGCCAGGGATAGGGAGCATATATTTGTAAGTGCCGGCAAGGTGGGCTTTCAGATAGAACTAGCGCCGGAGGATCTGGTGAAAATCGTGGGATGCGAGTTCGCGGATATAGTGGGCTGACAACAAAGCATTGTCATTTTTCAAAGGATAAATGAGGAGAGGGCTACAGAGATTAATTCTCTGCAGCCCTTTATGTAATGAAGAAGTATGAAAAAGATTATCCTATATCTACTGCTGTTCCATTTACATAAAGTTTGTAACCGTTTGACTTGATATTTGAGTTGTCGCTTAACTCGTTCTCAAGGCTTGTTACGTATGTGTCACCTGTAAGGTTAAGCACGGAATCCTTGGAAAGTGAGAGCTTAATGCTCTTTGCCTGGTTGGCGGTGTTGATTGCTCCGGTAAGAACGCTGCCGCTCTTAAGGGATAGATCAAGAGTTGAGATTGAATCAACTATGATAGATCCGGCTACGGACTGGTTCACCATCTGGAGGGTTACATTTCCACCGTTGGAACCCTCATTGCCCCACTTACCTGCCTCGATTCTAAGGAAATCGCCGGAGGTGTTGGTGATGGTGTTGTTCTCAAGGTATACGCTGGCGGTGGTGTTGGTAACGTAGATTGTATCACCGTTGTTGGTTATAAACTTTGAGTTCTTAGCTGTAAATGTCGCCGTTCCCTCGTCAGCATCACCGCTCATGGACTGATAGAGGAAAATGTTCTTGTATGTACCTGAGTTGCTGTTTAACTTGGTGTTGGTATCCTCAACAGTACAGTTGTTGATGGTGATGGAGTTCTTACCTTCTACAATAAGTCCTTCAGAAGTGGTGGAGGTAAGGGTTGCATCATTTACAGTAATATCAGCTGTTGAGTAAACTGCCGGTGAACCTACACCGTTACTGGTGTAAGTACCGCCGTTAACGGTTAAGGTGCCGCCGCCCCTGTCAGACCTTATTGCTGCTGAGGAGCGCCCCTGGGTTGTTACAGTGCAGTTGTTAGCTGTAAGGGTTCCGCCACCGGTTACCATTATTCCCCCTGAGCAGTCGGAAGAGGTGTTGATGGTGGAATCACTGATATTGATAATGCCGTTGCCGTAGGCAAATACAGCGTTGGCATGCTTGCCGTTTGTAGTAACGGTGGCCTTCTCGATATTAAGGGTTGCCCCGTTGTAGGCAAGAACGGCGGCATTTGTTCCATAGAAATCAGCCTCGTCGCCATCGGCATCTCCCGTTTTGTTAATGGTGGAGCCTGTTATGGTGCTGGTTCCTCCTGAAGCAAGAAGGGCCTGCTCATTGGCCGTGGAACTCTCGTAGGTCTTTCCTGATTCCGTTGTGTCAGATGAAAATGTAGTGGCTCCTGTATATGTTATATTAGCGCTGCTGTTTCCGCCGCCCGGCTTTCCGGGAGCCCCTGAGTGGCTTGAACTTGCCGATGTAGAAGAACTGTTTTGTGTCTGTCCGCATCCGGAAAGCATAGCCCCTGCCAGAGAAAGGGTAAGCAATGTTGCTACTGCTGTTTTTTTAATGATGTGTTTTTTCATTGTAGTAATCTCCTTTCATAAAAGTTTCTATCAGAATTATGATTGAAAGCGTGTTTGTTGTTCTTTATGTTACACATCATACAGGGTCAGACTTAAGACAGCCTTAAGGAGCAAAAAAAATTTGGGAGAGCAACGGGGACGCTTCTTCTGACTCAATAAAATGAATTCTACAGTAGCTGCAGGAGAGTATCGGCCCCCCGGTTACGGTATTCTTCACCAAGTAAAATCACGAAGCGACTTTGGTAATATTCGCACCGTGATTAATGGTCGTCCGTGACCTTAATCACTTTCGACGCCATCCGTGGCGTCTCATGTGAATATTAGTCCAAAGTCGCTTCTATTTTACTAGGTTCGAATTCATGTAACCGGGAGGCTCGATACTCTCCTGCAGCCTCCGCATAAGTTACCTCGGTGAGTCAGTAGAACCGTCCCCGTGACTCATTAGATTCGTCCCAGGAGTTTAGCTGCCTTAAGGATAGCCACCTGGGTCTTGCCATCGGCAATCCGCCCCTCCATTATGTCATCCACCAGACTTTCAATAGGAATCAGTTCCACATTAAGAAACTCGTCCTCGTCAAGCTGTCTGGTTCCCTTAGTAAGCCCGGTTGCCAGATACATGGTAATCTTCTCATCGGAATAGGCGGCAGCAGGATAGTAAATCCCCATATCAACCCACTTGTTCGCGGAATATCCGGTCTCTTCCCTTAGTTCCCGCTTAGCGGCCTCAAGCCTGTCTTCATCTTTTGAATCCAGCTTACCTGCCGGGATCTCGGAGATAACAGAATCTATGGGGTAGCGAAACTGCCGTTCCATAACAACCTTGCCGTCATCCGTTACGGGAACCACACATACAGCCCCGATATGCCGCACCACTTCTCTTGTGGCCTGATTTCCGTTAGGAAGTGTCACCTCGTCTTTTACGATGTGAAGTATATCCCCATGGAATTTCGTTTCTGATTTAATTCTCTTCTCTGCAAGAGATTCATATTCGTTCATAAAGTGTCTTGTCTCCTAATTTATAATTCCTCTGCGAGCTTCTTCAAAGCTGCTTCTGAGTCGGCATTAAGGGCGGACTTTAGGGTAACTGTATTCTCGCAGAAGGTCAGGTCCTTGCTCTTTTCAAACATGTTCTTAATGGTACGGGCGGCAGCCGGTCCCCAGGTTCCGTTTTCAATGATTGCCACCTTACGGTTCTGGAAGTTCCGCTCTGTAAGGTTATTGATAAATGTCTCCATACAGGGGAAGATTCCTCCGTTATATGTTACGGATGCTAAGACCAACCTGTCATAGCGGAAGGCGTCCTCTACGCACTCTGCCATATCTTCTCTGGCAAGATCTGAGATTACAACCTTAAGTCCCTTATCCTCTAAGAGCTTGCCCAGTTTCTCGGCGGCCTCCTTAGTATGTCCATAGATAGATGCATAAGCAATAAATACGCCGGATTCCTCAGGCTGGTAGGATGACCAGGTATCGTATAAATCAATGTAGTGTTTCAAATCTTCCGTAAGCACCGGTCCGTGAAGGGGACAGATTATTTGAACATCCAGACCTGCTAAGGCTTTCAGGAGCTTCTGCACTTGAACCCCGTATTTACCAACGATTCCGATGTAGTAACGTCTGGCCTCGCATTCCCATTTGTCCTCTATATCCAAAGCTCCGAACTTGCCGAAAGCATCAGCTGAAAAGAGGACCTTATCAGTGGCATCGTAAGTTACCATAACCTCCGGCCAGTGAACCATGGGTGCAAATGTAAAGGAAAGGGTGTGCATTCCAAGAGACAGGGTCTCTCCGTCCTTTACCTCCAGCTTTTCAAAAGCCGGGGCATTAGGATAGAACTGCCCCATTATGGTAAATGTCTTAGCATTTCCAACCAAAGTGGCCTTCGGGTACTTCTCCAAGAACTTCAGGATATTGGCGCTGTGATCCGGCTCCATGTGGTTAATTATAAGGTAGTCGGGAGCATTTCCCCCAAGGGCCTTATCTATATTAGCCAGCCATTCTTCACCGAAGCGGACGTCCACCGTATCAAGAACCGCCGTTTTTTCGTCCTTTATAACATAGGAATTGTATGCCATTCCTTTCGGAACTATGTACTGACCTTCAAATAGATCAATCTCATGGTCATTTACCCCAACATAAATAATGTCATCTGTTATTATCATCATTATCCCCCCTGTGTGATGAGTTTCTATAATCTTACTTCAGGAAAGTCTTTAAGAGACCGCGACCAAGGGCTGCTCCCATATTGCCGCCAAGGCGCTTACCAAAGGCTCCTCCGATGGACTTACCGAAAGTATTGCCTATCTCACGGCCTATGGTTCCTGCGGCAGTGCCGGCGATACTGTTAACCGCTTTTTTGGCCTCTTTTGCTTCTTTCTCAGCCGCTTTCTTGGCAGCAGCCTCATCCTTAAGACGTTGTTTTTCAGCAGCAGCTTCATCTTTAAGGCGTTGCTTTTCAGCAGCAGCTTCTTCCTTAGCCCGCTGTTCTTCTTCCGCCATAGCGGCGCGGTGTCTTTCCAGGAACTCATAAGCGGAATCCCTGTCTATGGCTTCCGCATATCGTACGTAAAGGTCAGATGCGTTAATCTGACGCTGCCTTGTTCCGTCATCCAAAGCACCCATCTGGCTTTGGGGCGGCAGGATTGTAGCTCGCTCTACCATAGTGGGGACACCGCCTTCATCCAGCACGGATATCAAAGCTTCACCGATACCAAGTTCTAAGAGAGTCTGATAGGTATCAAACGCAGGGTTTGCTCTGTAAGACTGGGCGGCAGCCTTAACAGCCTTCTGCTCTGCAGGTGTGTAGGCACGAAGAGCGTGCTGCACCTTGTTACCAAGCTGGGCCAGTACACCATCGGGAATATCTGATGGTGACTGGGTTACGAAGTAGATTCCAACCCCCTTGGAGCGAATCAGCTTAACCACCTGTTCAATCTTTTGCTTCAGAGACTTGGGTGCGTCATCAAAGAGAAGATGGGCCTCGTCAAAGAAGAATATCATACGTGGTTTATCAAGATCTCCCGCCTCCGGCAATGTCTCGAAAAGCTCAGACATCATCCAGAGAAGGAAGGTTGCATACATAGTGGGATGATTAATAAGGGTGCGGCAGTCAAGGACTTCGATGATACCGCGGCCTGTATTATCGGTTCTGATCCAATCCTTAATATCAAGGGCAGGCTCGCCAAAGAAAAGGTCTCCCCCTTCAGCTTCAATAGCAGACAGGCTACGGATTATAGCCGCCACGCTTTGCTTGGCAATATTTCCATACTTCATGGAGTATTGGTCCGAATTCTCGGATACAAACTGAAGCATGGACCGTAGGTCCTTAATGTCAATAAGAAGCAGTTCTTCTTCGTCTGCTATCTTGAATACAATTGTAAGAACATCAATCTGGGTATCGTTAAGGCCCATGATTCTGCCCAGAAGCAGAGGACCCATCTCGGAGATGGTGGTACGAAGGGGAAGCCCGCACTCACCGTATACATCCCAAAAGCAGGTGGGATAAGCTTTATAGTCAAAACCATCGGCAGCAAGGCCCAGCTCATCTATACGTTTCTGAACATTCTCATTGGGGGAGCCGGCATTGCACATGGCAGCCAAATCTCCCTTAACATCCGAAAAGAATACAGGAACGCCGCAATCACTGAATGACTCAGCCAAAACCTTTAGAGTAATGGTCTTACCTGTTCCCGTTGCTCCTGCAATAAGACCGTGGCGGTTAGCCATGGACGGGTATATGAAGACCTTTGAGTTTGCTGATTTACCGATGTAGATTTTATTCTCGGAATACATTGTTCTCCTCCCTCTTAAATGATTATGAATTCTTAATCTAAAAAACACTATTTGTTCACAATCAACTGTTATTATACTGATTTAGAAATACTTCCAAAAATAATTATAGATGTGGGAAAATGCCATGTCAACTTGAAGGTATTCGAATAAATTTGCCATTTTCCTCTCACTAACGTATCATTATGAATAGTGAGTAGAAGGAGATATTATGTTTGGATATGTGCAGGCCAGAAAGCCGGAAATGAAGGTAAAAGACTTTGAACTTTATCGCAGTTTCTACTGTGGACTTTGCCGCGCCCTTAAGGATAGAGGTGGCCTTAAAGCCAGAGCCACCTTAACCTATGATGGCACCTTTTTGGCCATGGTATTAAGCTCCCTCTACGAATCAGAAGTAGATACCAAGAGATGCCGGTGCTTTGTCCATCCCGCTAAGACCCATATGGAGAGCAGGACCAAGTACACAGATTACGCCGCAGATATGAACCTGCTTCTTACCTATCTTCATTTCTATGATGATGTAATGGATGAGGGTAGTATCAAGGGGCGAATCGGAACCACTGTTTTTCGTAAAGAGTTTAAAGAGCTAAAGAAGGAATACCCCCTTCAGACAGCGAAGATTGCGGGGGCATTAAAGGACCTGTCTGAAGTTGAGAGCAGGGAAGTGACAGGGGATTCATATGATAAGGCGGCGGCTTGTTTTGGAAGGCTTCTTGCTGCGGTTCTTACGGTTAAGGAGGATGCCTTCACCAAAGACATTTCCCATATGGGATATTATCTTGGAAGGTTCATCTATCTTATGGATGCCTACGATGATTTGGAAGAGGACTTAAAAAGCGGGAGTTACAATCCTTTGAAAATAATGTATAATGAAACAGACTTTGAGGTCAGGGCGGAAGAACTGCTTAGGAACGAGGCGGCCAAGGCGGCCTGGTATTTTGAGAGACTGCCCATATTGCAATACGGAGACATACTGCGCAACATACTTTACGCAGGTATTTGGAATAAATTAGATGAAAGGAAATCAAAATGAAAGATCCATATGAAGTATTAGGTGTATCACCTAACGCAACAGACGAACAGATAAAGGCGGCTTACAGGGAGCTTCTGAAGAAGTACCATCCCGACAACTATGCCGGAACCAACAATCCACTGGCTCACCTGGCAGAGGAGAAGTACAAGGAAGTTCAGGAAGCATACGATCAGATAATGAAGATGCGTTCCATGGGAGGCTTTAATCAGGGCCCCTATAACCAGGGACAGTATAACCAGGGCCCTTACGGCGGTTACCGCCAGCAGTACGACAACAATTCGGGCAACTACGGTCGCCCCTACGGATACGATAACGGAACCGGATGCGGTACCGGCAATCTTTGCTGTGATTTATGGTGTGCGGACACCTTATGCGAATGCATGGGAGGAGACCTCTGCAGATGTTGTTAAATTCAAGGAATGTTGCCATGGGCGGACTCTTTACCGCCCTGGCTGTTATCTGCATATTCTTAAGCGGAGCCTTAGAGATTAACACATTATTCTTTATTGTGCTGGCAGCTTATCTTATGGGAACAGTGCTCTATATCACTGATTTGCGCTACGGTCTTGCGGCTTTTGTAGCGACATTGGCACTGGGATTCTTTCTCTGCCCTGTTAAGCTCTATCTGGTTACCTTTGCAGCGTGCGGTATCTACGTCTTATGCGAAGAGTATATCTGGAAGCTAAGACGCAGCGGAAAAGCTATCAAGAAAAGCACGGAATGGATTATTAAGGCAGTAGTGTGGGCTGTTTGTCTCATGGTGGGATTTATGGTGGTTACCAATACCATCGGTTTGCAGACCCTTTTTGCAGCTTACCTTTTCATTCACCAATCATTATTTGTCGCGGTGGCTTATGTATTAGTACCCATTGCTTTTATGATTCTGATGGACAGGGTCTACATTGCTTATTCCATGATGGTGATTCGTCTGCTAAAACTCAACGACCCCGGTGCACAATGAGAACAAATATCGTCTATTGTCTAACAACAAAAACAAATTACAAAATTTTACTGAAAACTACTTGACCTTAACCCCCTAAGCCTCTATAATGGTGACATGGAGAAAACTTCCTGACGGCTGCATATTATACAGGGGGTTACTATGGCAAAACAAAAAACTCTTAAGAAGGGCACCATTGCGGGAGCTCTTAATGGTTTCTCGGGATTTACCATCAAAACATTCTTGGTAAATGCCATTCTTATGCTGGCATTTCTGGCAGTTATCGCAATCAATTTCTTAAGTTTCTATAACGTACAATTCGTTACGGAAAAATACCAGATGGAAATCCGTAAAGACGTTCAAACCATTAACAAGCGTCTTTTATTTGCAGTAGCATCAAAGGATGAGAAAGTCACTGCGGCTCAGTCGGAAGATTTGGAGAAGAGATTTCCGAAGATCAGCGGATATTTTGAGACAATTTCCAAAAACCTTAATAACGAGAAATTGGGTAATGACTTAAACACTAAGTGGAATGCCTTCAAGGATGCATCTTTTGTTATGCTTGATATGGTTAACAAGGGTCAGGCAGACCAGGCTTTAGTCTACTATAATTCCACTTTGAATGATGTATCGGAGGCTTTGGCAGATTGTCTTGATGAGACAGGTAATCTGGCTGAAAGCGAAGCCTTCAACAAGTACGTAGTCATTCTGGTTATTACTTGCGCTGCTATTGCAGTTCTCATTATTGCTTTCATAATCATAGTGATTATGAATAGGAAGAAGAGTAAAGCCCTTATTAACACCATCGAGACAGATCTGCAAGTGCTTATTAATGCATCTTCGGAGATTGCAAAGGGTAATGTTCACGTAGACATTAATTACTACGAGGATAATGAAATCGGTAAAGTGGCAGATCAGTTAAGAGCAGCAGTTAATTCCCTGGTTTCTTATATAGATGACATTAATGATATCATGTCAACCATGGCATCCGGTAATTTCAATATCTCCTTTGACCGTGACTTTGCAGGAGATTTTAAGGATATTCAGTCAGCTATCGAGAGATTTACCGTAGATATATCAGAATCCATGAGAGAAATTATGGAAGTATCCAAGATGGTATCCGAAGGCTCCAACCAGTTAGCAGGAGCAGGACAGAATCTGGCAGACACCGTTACTAACCAGGCTATGATAGTAGACGAATTATCAGCCAATGTTAACAAGATAAACACAGATATTACCAACAACTCCTCCGAGGCTGAAGGAATAGCGGGAGAGGCCAATGTCGTTGCAGACAACATCGTTGCAGGGGATCGGAAGATGCAAGAGGTTGTTAGAGCAATGAGCGCTATTGCAGAATCCTCACAGGAGATTTCCAAGATTATAGATACAATCAATTCTATAGCAAGCCAGACCAATCTCTTGTCCCTTAATGCTTCCATCGAGGCAGCAAGAGCGGGAGAAGCAGGTAAAGGATTTGCGGTGGTTGCATCGGAGGTTCAACAACTTGCGGCACAGACTGCGGAAGCAGCTCAAAGTACCGCGGAACTTATTAACACATCACTTCGTAATGTTGACGCCGGTATAGCCGTAGCCAACGAAACTGCCGAAGAATTGGGCAAGATGGTAGACGAAGTGCAGGGAATCGCTGACAAGGTTAAAGAGATTGCCGACGATTCTACAGTTCAGGCTCAATCAGTTAAGGGCATGTCTTCCGATATCGGACAGATCGCTACAGCGGGACAGAACAACGCTGCTACGTCCGAGGAATCTCTGGCACTCAGCTACGAGATGAGCAATCATGCCAACCAGCTTAAAGATCTGGTTGATAAGTTTGAACTTAAAGGATAAAGCGTAAGTATAAGAGAGAAGAGGTGTTTGGATGTCATGGGTACAACTAACTAATGTAGTTGTTGAAGTATGGGGCGGATTGTTCTGTATAATCGCTGCCATATGTACCCGTGCATCCCGACACTATAACAAAATTGCTGCGGGGTGCCTGGCTGGACTATTGTCCACCCAGGCACTGATTAATATAGCGGATGTATTGGCAATGGTATATAGGGGAAGGACGGATGAGCTCGGCTTTATTATTGTAAGGGTCAGCAACTTTTTAGTCTTTGCCTTGAATTATGCCTTGCTTTTCTTTATTGCAAAATATCTGTATTCAATTGTAAAGGAACGTGGAGGCACGATGCCCGTAAGCGTTAGGAATATCCTTTATTTAGCTATGATGGTGGGACTTTGTCTGCTGGTGGCATCAAGAATATTCGGTTTTTATTATGCCTTTGATGAGCAGAATCGTTACTACAGGTTAGATGACACCTATTGGATAATGGCATGTCTGCCCCTTTTACTTTTGCTGATTCTTATAACCCTGGCTACCATTAACAGAAAAGTGCTCACAAAGTCGGAATGGATAGCGGTATTCTTTGTGATGTCTGTGCCCATAGTGGGAACCGGACTGCAACTGATGGTATACGGTGTATCGATTATTAACCTTCTCAATACGTTCTCGGCGCTCTTTGTATTTGGCGCGTACGAGATAACCTATTCCTATGCTATGATTAGAAGAGAGAGGCACCTGCGGGAAATACAGATAAGAACCTACCAAAGCCAGATTAAACCTCATTTTATCTACAATTCTTTAGCGGCAATAAGGTCTAAGGTTCCGGAAGGATCTGAGGCTGAAGAGATAATTAATGAGTTTACCAAGTTCCTCCGTGGATCCATGGATATGTTGCCACAGACAGAGAGCATTCCCTTCGAGAGAGAATTCGAGACGGTGAAGAGTTATCTCTACATGGTAAATGTCAGGTTTGGGGGAAAGATAAAAACGAGGTACGAGATAGAAGATACGGACTTTAAGGTACCCCCCTTTGCTTTGCAGACCATAGTGGAGAATTCCGTAAAGCATGGCATCAGAAATAAGCCCACGGGAGAAGGCACTGTTACCATTAGGACCTTCAAAAACGAAGAAGGTCACGTGGTGGAGATAGAAGACGACGGTGTGGGCATCGACAAGGATGCATTTGCCAAAATTAATGCCAGAAGGGTAAAGAGCAGTACCGTGGATATTGACTCAGAAAGAGAGGTCCACGTAGGAATTGAGAATACGGAAAGTCGACTTGAGCTTATGTGCAAGGGTCGAATGGAGATAGAGACAACACCGGGTAAGGGAGCCAGGGTAAGGCTTATTATTCCGAACTAGAAGAGGGATTGTATGAATGTACTTATTGTAGATGACGAACAAATGGCCATAGATGACCTAAAGCGGGTGCTGGGGAAGGTTATTCCTGATGCCTGTCTTGCTTCTGCCGACAACATTGAAACTGCCTTTAAAGTATTTCGGGAAAGAGACTGGGATGTAGTCTTTATGGACATAAATATGCCGGGAATGACCGGAATAGAGTTGGTAAGAAACTGGAGCGGATATGACCCGTACGTAAACTTTATTATGGTTACGGCGTATCCTCAGTACGCCCTGGAAGCATTTGAAGTATATGCCAGCGGATATATATTAAAACCCGCCATGGAGGAGGATGTAAGGAAGGCCTTAGACCACCTGCGCAACACCGGGCGTAAGAAGGAAGAAGAGTTCTACATAAGGTGCTTTGGTAATTTCGAGGTCTACTACAAGAAAGAGCCGGTGAAATTCGGAAGGCGTCAGTCCAAGGAAATGTTGGCGTATCTTATGGACAGAATGGGGGCTTCTGCCACCAGTGGTGAGATATGCGGAATCCTTTGGGGTGATACGGGAGGAGATGTAAAGCATCAGCAAAATTACCTGACCAAGATAACGGGAGATTTAAGGAAATCCTTAGAGAATATAGGAAAGAGTGATATCTTAGCCTGGAGTCGTAACTCCTATGCGGTAAGATTTGAAGATGTTCCGTCAGATCTGCGAAGCGCTTTTGAGGGTGACAAACAGATTATAGAAAGATATAACGGAGAGTATATGAACCAGTACTCCTGGGCAGAAGACAGGGTTCCTCTATTAAATGATAAATTTTTGCTTGACAATAATTAGCAGGTAGGTGTAAACTTCATACTCATAAGACAAAGGCGTCTTGGATACATATGTATCCGAGTCGTCTATTTTTTTTACACGTTAACACTACAGAACACTAAAGCATGGATTGATAGTCCATAATACACGAATAACGGAGGTACAAAAGGTATGTGTTCAATATTTGGCTATTGCGGAAAGCAGGGCTCATACGAAGCTATCAGAGAAGCCCTGAAAAAGACTGAATCGAGAGGACCGGATAAAAGCAGACTTGTGAATACCGGTAATGGTTACCTGGGATTTAATCGTCTCTCAATTATGGGTCTTAATTGCCTGGGAATGCAGCCTTTTATGATAAAGGATAAGAAGATAAAATCAGTTTCCGAGACACCGAAAGAAGAAAGCGGTGCAAAACCCGAAACAGGGTGTGAAGTAGTACTTGTATGTAATGGTGAAGTCTACGGGTTTAGAAAGATCAAGGAAGACCTGTTATCTAAGGGGTATCTTTTTGGCAGTGATTCAGACTGCGAGATATTACCTGCCATGTATAAAGAGTACGGTACGGATATGTTCGCTATGCTGGATGCGGAGTATGCGCTTATACTCTATGATGTGGCAGAAGATAAATATATTGCGGCGAGAGACCCCATAGGAATAAGGCCTTTGTACTTCGGACAGACGAAGGAGGGCACCTATGTATTCGCCTCAGAGCCCAAGAATCTTACTACCCTTACAGATAAAATAATGCCCTTTCCCCCGGGACACTACTTTAAGGACGGAGAGTTTATCAAATACCGGGATATGTCGGAAGTAACTTCCGTTATCGACGGGGACTTAGATGAAATCTGTGAAGGAATCAGAACCCGTCTTCTTAAGGCAGTGGAAAAGCGCCTCGATTCTGACGCACCCGTAGGATTTTTATTATCCGGTGGACTTGACTCATCCCTTGTGTGTGGAATTGCCGCTAAGTTAAGTGACAAGCCCCTTGAGACCTGGGCTATAGGAATGGACACGGATGCCATTGACTTAAAATACGCAAGAGAAGTGGCGGATTATATCCACTCCAACCATCACGAAGTCATTATCACGAAAGAGGATGTTATAGAGGCTCTTCCTACGGTTATTGAAGCTCTTGGAACATATGATATTACCACCATAAGAGCCTCGGTGGGAATGTACCTTGTGTGCAAGGCCATTCATGAGCAGTCTGATATAAGAGTTCTTCTTACAGGGGAGATATCAGACGAGATATTCGGATACAAGTACACTGATTTTGCCCCAAATGCGGAAGAGTTCCAGAAGGAGTCGGAGAAGAGAATACGTGAACTCCACATGTATGATGTACTTCGTGCAGACCGCTGCATAAGCGTTAACTCCTTAGAAGCCAGAGTACCCTTCGGTGATTTGGACTTTGTAGAATACTGTATGGCTATTAACCCGAGTCTTAAGATGAACACTTACAACAAGGGTAAATACCTTCTTCGTCACGCTTTTGAGAAGGATGCCCTCATTCCGGACTCAATTCTTTGGAGAGAGAAGGCTGCATTTTCAGATGCGGTAGGTCACTCCCTGAAGGATGATTTGGCTGAGTTCGCCGAGAACAGTTATACAGATGCCGCATATGAGGAGGGTATTAAGAAATATACCCATGCAAGGCCCTTTACCAAGGAGTCACTCTTATACCGTGACACCTTCGAGAAAGACTACCCCGGTCAATCGGAGATGGTGGTTGATTTCTGGATGCCCAATAAGTCCTGGGAGGGTTGCGATGTTAACGACCCTTCCGCAAGGGTATTATCCAATTACGGAGACAGCGGAAAATAAATTTTGACATTTTTTCAAAAAAATGCTTGACAAGAAAATGATAAATAATTATCATGTGAACATGTAAAGGCAAAGGCGCCTTGGAGACGATACTCCAAGGCGCCTTTTTCTATTCCCCCGAAGAAAGGGGAAACATAGATTCCACATCTAACAAGAAAATGTAATGTAATTTCGAGAGGAGGATTTTCATGGAGAAACAAAATGTACCGGAGCTTTTCGGTTCGATGGTATTTGACGATAGGGTGATGAGAGCGAGACTCTCGGAGGATGTATATAATTCTCTTAAGAAAACAATTGATGAGAATGAAAGACTTGACATAGCAGTTGCCGAGGCAGTTGCAGCCGAGATGAGAGATTGGGCGGTTGAAAAGGGAGCCACACATTTTACCCATTGGTTCCAGCCCCTTACAGGAGTTACTGCGGAAAAGCACGACAGCTTCATTACTCCATCTCCTGACGGCGGAGTAATCATGGAGTTCTCCGGTAAGGAACTTATTAAGGGAGAGCCGGATGCTTCATCTTTCCCCTCAGGCGGAATCAGAGCTACCTTCGAGGCAAGAGGATATACAGCATGGGATCCCACAAGTTATGCCTTTATTAAAGACCATACACTTTGCATTCCCACAGCTTTTTGTTCATACAGCGGAGAAGCCTTAGACAAAAAGACACCTCTTCTTCGTTCCATGGAAGCTTTAAATATCCAGGCCAAGAGAATCTTAAAGCTCTTCGGTAAAGAGGTTAAGAATGTCAGAACAAGCGTTGGACCGGAGCAGGAGTATTTCCTGGTGGATAAGGATATGTTCGAGAAACGTCCGGACCTTGTATATACAGGAAGAACACTTTTCGGAGCTATGCCTCCTAAGGGTCAGGAGCTTGACGACCACTACTTCGGAGTAATTAAGCCCAGAGTAACAGCCTTCATGGAGGAGTTAAACGCTGAGTTATGGAAGCTTGGAATCTTAGCCAAGACAGAGCATAACGAAGTTGCTCCCGCCCAGCATGAGTTGGCTCCTATCTATTCCACCACCAACGTGGCAACAGATAATAACCAGCTGACCATGGAGATAATGCAGAAGGTGGCCAGAAAGCACGGTATGGTATGTCTCCTTCACGAGAAACCCTTCGCAGGAGTAAACGGTTCCGGTAAGCATAACAACTGGTCCATGGCAACAGATACGGGAGTTAACCTTTTATCTCCCGGTGAGACACCTTATGAAAATGCACAGTTTCTTTTGTTCTTATGCGCGGTAATTCAGGCGGTTGACGATTATCAAGATCTCTTAAGACTTTCCGTTGCAACAGCAGGAAACGATCACAGACTTGGAGCTAACGAGGCACCTCCGGCCATCATTTCCGTATTCTTAGGTGATGAGTTATCAGGTATCCTTGAGGCTATCAAGACTGACAAGCCATACGAGGGAACCAAGAAGGTAATTATGAAACTGGGAGTTGACACTCTTCCCAGATTCTCTAGAGATAATACAGACAGAAACAGAACATCACCCTTTGCATTTACGGGTAACAAGTTCGAGTTCAGATCTCTTGGTTCATCCAATTCCATTGCCTGCTGCAACATTATGTTAAATGCCGCAGTAGCCGAGAGTTTGAAGCAGTACGCTGATAAACTTGAGAAGTCCAAGAAATTCGAAGATGACCTTCACAAGCTCATTAAGGATGTTATCAAGAAACATGAGAGAATACTCTTTAACGGCAATGGCTATGGTGATGAATGGGTTAAGGAAGCTACCAAGAAGAGAGGCTTATCTAACCTTAAGACCACACCGGATGCTATGCCCCATCTCCTTGATAAGAAGAACAAAGAGATGCTTATGGCTCACAAGGTATTTACTGAAACAGAGCTGGAATCAAGATGTGAGATTATGCTGGAGAACTATTGCAAGACAGTAAATATCGAAGGTCTTACCATGGTGGATATGGTTAGAAAGAATTACTTACCCGCCATCGAGGATTACCTGGCTAACCTGGCACAGACCACTTCACTTATGAAGTCTGTAAGCAAAAAGGTTAAATGTAATTACGAGATCTCCACAATGGAGCGTCTCTCAGAGCTTACTGATTACATCTTAGACAGGGTGGTTGACCTTGAGGAAGCCCTGGAGAATCTTAAAGGATACGATGATATCATTAAGACGTCGGAGGCTATAAGAGATGACGTTATTCCTAAGATGGAGCATCTTCGTAAGCATGTTGATGAGGCAGAGATGCTGGCAGGAGAGAAGTACTGGCCATTCCCCAGCTACGGAAAGCTGCTGTTTAGTGTATATTAGAATGTGTTAATCAATGAATTTGTAACTTCCATGATTCAGGTGCCTTTTCACTAAGCTCGAAGGGCGTCTCCCAAACAGAATTCTCGTGCCCACGGATGGGACGCGGTCACTCGAATTCGGTCGACTTCTTCTCGCTAAGTGAGCCGGCAATTCATCAGGGAAGTCACTAAATTCATTATCCACAGCATACGTTTAACAAAATAATATATGATTACGCAAAGGCGCGTTTCCACACAGGGGGAACGCGCCTATTCTATAAATAGCAAGGGATTTATGAAGTACGCTGATTACAGTCGGCTTCTAAGATATAAGATCCTACGCTAACGGGAATTTTGCCGTAGGGAGTTTCATGCTAACGCCTGCACCGAGCTCACTGTCTGAGCGAAGCGAGTTTGAGCGAATGCAGGCAAAAAGGTGCATGAAACGAGTAGGGAAAATTGCCCGTAGTAGGACTTATAGTCTTAGACGACGACGTAACTCGTTACACAAATTCTAAATATCAACTTTGGAGGAAAGACTATGGAAGAGATTATGAACGTGTTACACGGAGAGGTATTCGGGGTATGGTTCCTGGTGGGAACCGCCCTGGTATTCTGGATGCAGGCAGGCTTTGCCATGTGCGAGGCGGGATTTACAAGAGCCAAGAATGCCGGAAATATAATAATGAAGAACCTGATGGACTTCTGTATCGGAACAGTTATGTGGTTTATATGCGGTGCGTCCCTCATGTTAGGTGAGAACATCTTAAACGGATTCGCAGGGGGATTCTCCTTTGATGTATTCACCAACTACGGAAGCTTTGATTATTCAGCCTTTGTATTCAACCTGGTATTCTGTGCCACAACAGCAACTATCGTATCAGGTTCCATGGCAGAGAGAACCAAGTTCTCAAGCTACTGTATCTATTCAGCAGTAATATCAGCAATCATCTACCCCATCGAGGCACACTGGACCTGGGGCGGAGGATTCTTAGCACAGTGGGGCTTCCACGATTATGCAGGATCCAACTGTATCCATATGGTAGGCGGTATCTGCGCATTAATCGGTGCATGGATGTTAGGACCCAGAATCGGTAAGTTCGAGAAAGACAAATCAGGTAAGGTTACCAAGGTTAACGCCTTCCCCGGCCACAACTTAGTAATAGCAGCCCTTGGTGTATTCATCCTTTGGCTTGGATGGTACGGCTTCAACGGTGCTGCAGCAACAGACGTGGCAACCTTAGGTTCCGTATTCCTTACCACAACAGTAGCGCCTGCAGTGGCAACAGTAGTATGTATGATATTTACCTGGGTAAAATACGGCAAGCCCGATGTTTCAATGTGCTTGAACGCATCCCTTGCAGGTCTTGTGGCAATTACAGCTCCCTGTGACGTAACAGATTGTGCCGGCGCAGCAATAATCGGTGCAGTAGCAGGACTTTTGGTAGTATTCGGTGTATGGTTCAATGATAACGTAACCCATGTAGACGACCCCGTTGGTGCAGTAGCGGTTCATATGTTTAACGGTATCTGGGGAACAATCGCTGTAGGACTTTTTGCCACCAAGACAGCTCCCGGATTCGAACTTGCAGGTATCACTGAAGGATTATTCTATGGCGGCGGAATCGACCAGCTCTTAAAGCAGTTAGGAGGTATGGGCGTAACCATAGCATGGACGGTAGTAACCATAACAATTGCATTTACCATTATTAAGAAGACAATAGGACTTAGAGTATCTGAGGAAGAAGAGATAACCGGTCTTGATTCAACGGAGCATGGACTTCCCTCAGCTTATGCAGGCTTCTCTATTATGGATATCTCCAACACCATGACCATGAGTGTAAACGAGAACACAAACCTTGGAACAGAGCCTTACGAGGAGGCATCCGAGGCCAAGAGAAATGCCGCCGTACCCGTTATAAGAGGAGACGGAGCTGCGGTAGGTGCTCCGGGAATCACTTCCGGAATAAACAAGGTGGTAATTATTGCAAAGCTGTCAAGATACGATGCCTTACGTAAAGCCATGAATGATCTGGGAGTAACGGGTATGACAGTTACACAGGTTATGGGCTGCGGTATCCAAAAGGGTGCCGGAGAGAGATATCGTGGAGTTGAGATTGACGCCACACTGCTTCCCAAGGTTAAGTTGGAGGTTGTAGTAAGCGCCATCCCGGTGGAGGATGTAATCGAGACAGCCAAGAAGGTTCTTTACACCGGTCATATTGGAGACGGTAAGATATTCGTATATCCCGTAAGCAAGGTTGTAAAGATAAGAACAGGTGAAGAAGATTTCGAAGCATTACAGGATGTGGAGTAAATTTTATATGCGCTTTGAGCCGGGCATTAGCCCGGCCTAAAGTGCGTTTTGAAGTTTTTAAAGAGAGGATATTGTTATGAGAGAAAGTTTTGACGACAAGCTTCATGAAGAATGCGGAGTATTCGGAGTCTATGCTCCGGCAGGGAACAATGTCTCCGGTGATATCTACTACGGATTGGTGGCCTTACAGCACAGAGGCCAGGAATCCGCCGGTATGTCAGTGTCGGATACGGAAGGACCCATGGGCAACATCACTACGAAAAAGGATATGGGTCTGGTAAGCGAGGTCTTTAACAAGAAGGACTTAAAGGAGCTTTCGGGCAATATAGGAGTGGGACACGTAAGATATTCCACCACAGGAGGCAGCACTCCGGAGAATGCCCAGCCCATAGCCATGAACTATATAAAGGGTAGTCTGGCTTTGGTTCATAACGGCAATATCGTAAATGCCAAAGAGTTAAAGGAAGAGCAGATGTATAGGGGACAGGCCCACTACACTACTTCGGATACGGAAGTTTTGGCTTATGAAATAATAAGCGAGCGTGTAGGGGCACCTTCCATAGAAGAGGCGGTAATAAGAGCTGCCGCCAAGCTAAAAGGAGGTTATGCCTGTCTTGTTATGAGTCCCCGAAAACTGCTGGGAATAAGAGACCCTTACGGCTTAAAGCCCCTGGCCTTAGGGAAAAAGGGGGATGCGTATATCCTTTCTTCCGAAAGCGCAGCCATAAGATCTGTGGGAGGAGAATTTATACGTGATGTGGAGCCGGGAGAGATCGTTACCATTACGGATTCCGGAGTGGAGTCCATCAGACCCTTTGCAGACACAGGAAGAGCCCACTGCATCTTTGAATATATTTACTTTGCCAGGGTGGATTCCGTAATAGACGGCATCTCTGTTCACGATGCAAGAATAAGAGCCGGAAGGGCCCTGGCCAAATCGGACAAGGTGGATGCGGATATAGTAGTGGGGGTTCCGGATTCGGGACTGGCTGCAGCGGAAGGTTATTCCTATGAGTCGGGACTTCCCTTTTCTCTGGCATTTCACAAGAACAGCTATATAGGAAGAAGCTTTATAAAGCCAACGGATGAAGAAAGACGTATTGCGGTGCAGATGAAGCAAAGCGTTGTATCAAGCGTGGTCTCCGGTAAGCGCGTAGTGCTTATTGATGACTCCATAGTAAGGGGAACCACCATAAGAGCGATAATTGAGATGCTAAGAGAGGCAGGGGCTCTGGAGGTTCACGTGCGTATAAGCTCACCCCCGTTCCTGTATCCTTGTTATTACGGAACTGATGTGCCATCTGCGGGACAGCTTATAGCATCAAAGCATTCAACAGAGGAAGTAAGGAAGAATATAGGGGCGGATTCCCTGGCATACTTAAAAACCGAGGATTTTGCTTCTATGGTGGGAGACTTGCCTATATGCTCTGCCTGCTTTGATAATAACTACCCTGTATAATTGGGGGTTGACTTTGATGGGTTAAAGGCTTAAAATCTATGTAATGATTTAGAAGCAAAGGCGCTTCGAGTATTATACTCGGAGTGCCTTTTTTGTGTTGATAACGAGTCAGAAACTTTTGGATGCATGCTGGCATGCAAAACAAAGTTTATGACGAGTGTCCATCATCGAATGCGATAGCATGAGATGAGGGGTAACGAAGTTACACAACACAAAGTGTTGTGTTGATAACGAAAGGATTTAGACATGGAGAACTACCACAATCAATTCGAAAGGATAGAAAAATACGGCTTATATAACCCCGCCTTCGAGCATGATAACTGCGGAATCGGGGCTATTATTGATATTAAAGGAAGGGCAAGCCACGAGCTGGTGGATTCGGCCCTATCCATAGTGGAGAACTTAGAACATAGAGCAGGTAAGGATGCAGAAGGGGAAACCGGTGACGGAGTAGGTATCCTGACCCAGATCCCCCATAAGTACTTTACTAAGATTATGAAGAAGAAGGGAATTACCCTGCCGGGACCGAGACAGTACGGTGTAGGTATGTTCTTTTTCCCGCAGAATGACCTGGATATGAGACAGGCCAGGTCCATGTTCGAGATAATCACCGGCAAGGCAGGCATGAAGATTATTGCCTGGAGGAAGGTGGATTCTGCTCCGGAAGTCTTAGGCTCCAAGGCAAGAGAATGTATGCCTGAGATATATCAGGTATTTATAGAAAGACCCGAAGAAGCAGAAAGCGACCTTGACTTTGACCGTATGCTCTACATCCTTCGAAGAGAATTTGAGCAAAGCAGTGTTAATACTTATGTTCCATCCCTTTCATGCAGAACTATTGTTTATAAAGGAATGTTCCTGGTGGGACAGCTCCGTACCTTCTTTACAGATCTTGAAGATCCGGACTATGAGTCTGCAATCGCTATGGTACATTCACGTTTTTCAACCAATACCACACCCAGCTGGAACAGGGCCCATCCCAACCGTCTTATGGTTCATAACGGTGAGATTAATACCATTAAGGGCAATGCAGATAAGATGCTGGCCCGTGAAGAGACCATGCATACACCCTTATTCTCAGATGAAGATATGACTAAGGTTCTTCCCATTATCTCACAAAGCGGCTCTGATTCAGCTATGCTTGATAATACCCTGGAATTCCTTATGATGAGCGGTATGGCGCTGCCCCTTGCGGCAACCATTATGATTCCGGAACCCTGGTCTCACAACGAGACCTTGACCCAGGAAGAACGTGACTTCTACCAGTACTATGCCACCATGATGGAGCCCTGGGATGGCCCGGCCTCCATACTCTTCTCAGACGGAGATGTAATGGGAGCTATCTTAGACAGAAACGGCCTTCGTCCTTCCAGATACTATGTAATGGATGACGGAAGACTGATTCTTTCTTCCGAGGTTGGAGTATTAGACCTTGAGGAGAAGCATATCGTTAAGAAGGAAAGACTTCATCCCGGTAAGCTTTTGTTGGTGGATACTAAGGAGAAGCGCATCATTACGGATGAAGAAATTAAGAAAATGTATGCCCACGGCAAACCATATGGAGAATGGCTTGACAGTAAGCTCCTTACCTTAGGGGGAATTAAAATTCCCAACAAGAAGGTACCCACCTGCGAGGGAAGAGAGCGTGCCAGACTCCAGAAGGCCTTTGGATACTCCTGGGAGAATTTCTACGACAGTATCAGAGCAATGGCTCTTAATGGCAGTGAAGCAATCGGCTCCATGGGAGTCGATACCCCCATTGCAGCATTGTCCGGTGAATACCAGCCACTGTTCTACTACTTTAAACAGTTATTCGCCCAGGTTACCAATCCCCCTATTGATGCCCAGAGGGAAGAGATAGTTACTTCCAGAACGGTATATGCGGGAACCAACGGTAATCTCTTAGAGGAGAAACCGGAGAACTGCCAGGTATTAAAGATAAACAATCCTATCCTTACGGATCTGGATTTACTTAAGATTGAAAATATGAAGAAAGAGGGATTTAGAGTATCTAAGGTCTCTACCCTCTTCTATAAGAGTACACCTATGAAGAGGGTGTTAAACCACCTTTTTGTTGAGGTAGATAAAGCCTACAGAGAAGGCACCAACATTCTTATTCTTTCCGACAGGGGAGTAGATGAGAACCACGTGGCAATCCCCAGTTTACTGGCGGTGGCAGCGGTTCACAAGCATCTGGTTGAGACTAAGAAATGTACAGCCATGTCCCTTATTGTGGAATCAGGAGAGCCCAGGGAAGTTCACCACTTCGCAACCCTCCTTGGTTTTGGTGCTTTGGCGGTTAATCCTTATCTTGCCCATGCCACCATCGCCCAGCTGGTGGAAGAAGAACTCCTGGATAAGGACTACTATGCGGCAGTGGATGATTATGACAATGCAATACTCTTCGGTATCGTAAAGATTGCTTCCAAGATGGGTATATCCACCATTCAGTCCTATCAGGGCAGCAAGATATTTGAAGCAATAGGTATATCTGAAGAAGTAATTAACGAATATTTCCCCGGAACTGTATCAAGAATCGGTGGAATAACCTTAGAGGATATCGGTAAGGCTGTGGATAAACAGCACTCAAAAGCCTTTGACCCCTTAGGACTCCCTGTTGATCTTGAACTTTCATCCACAGGAAGACATAAAGAAAGAGGCAAGGGAGAGCAGCACAGATACAATCCTTTGACTATCCATGCCCTGCAGCAATCCACCAGAGAAGGGGACTTCAAGAAGTTTAAGGAATACACCAAGATGGTGGATGTAGAGCAGACAGGATATCTTAGAAGCCTTCTTGAGTTTAAGACGGCGGATAAGCCCATCCCCTTAGAAGAGGTGGAAAGCGAGGATTCAATAGTTACAAGATTTAAGACGGGAGCCATGTCCTACGGTTCAATATCAGAGGAGGCGCATGTGGCCCTTGCTGTGGCCATGAACCACTTACATGGTAAGTCCAACAGCGGTGAGGGCGGAGAAAGTGATGAGCGTCTTATGTCTGCGGGAACAAGCCGGGATAAAAGTTCATCCATTAAGCAGGTAGCCAGCGGACGTTTCGGTGTAACCAGTAAGTATCTGGTCTCCGCAAAAGAGATTCAGATTAAGATGGCACAGGGGGCAAAACCCGGTGAGGGTGGACATTTGCCCGGCAAGAAGGTATATCCCTGGATTGCAAAAACCAGACACTCAACCCCGGGAGTAAGCCTTATATCCCCGCCACCCCACCATGACATTTATTCAATCGAGGATTTGGCTCAGCTTATATATGACCTTAAGAATGCCAATAAGGATGCCAGAATCTCAGTAAAACTGGTATCTGAGGCAGGAGTGGGAACCGTTGCGGCAGGTGTTGCCAAGGCGGGAGCGTCAGTTGTACTAATATCAGGATATGACGGTGGAACGGGAGCAGCTCCCCTTTCATCAATTCATAATGCGGGAATGCCCTGGGAGCTTGGCCTTGCGGAGACACACCAGACCCTTATTGCCAACGGCCTTCGTAATCGTGTAGTGGTGGAGACTGACGGTAAGCTTATGAGCGGCAAGGACGTGGCCATTGCAGCAATGCTGGGAGCAGAGGAGTTCGGTTTTGCCACGGCACCCCTTATTACTCTTGGTTGCGTAATGATGCGTGCCTGTCAGTCAGATACCTGCCCCATGGGTATTGCAACTCAGAACCCGGAACTTCGCAAGCGTTTTGCCGGTAAGCCGGAATATGTGGAGAACTTCATGAGATTCGTGGCAAGAGAACTTCGTGAAATCATGAGTAGCTTAGGGGTAAGAACCGTGGCTGAGCTGGTGGGTCGAAGCGACCTTCTTAGAGTACGCAAAGAGCTAAGTGACAGGGAGAGCAAGTTAAACTTAGAAAGAATCCTTCTTCACATGGGAGATGATATTGTAACTCATGATGAGAAGAACCTTTATGACTTTAAGCTAGATGCCACCAAGGATATAGCGGTACTTCTTAAGTCAAAGGGTATTAAAAAGGCCCTTGAGACAGGAGAAAAGACCCAGGCCAAGGTTAGCTTAAAGAGTGTTGACAGAACCTTCGGAACCCTCCTTGGATCAGAGATTACCAGAACCAACCCCAAGGGACTTAAGGAGGATACCATTACTGTAAAATGCACAGGCTCAGGAGGACAAAGCTTCGGGGCATTTATCCCTAAGGGTCTGACATTAAAGCTTACAGGTGATTCCAACGACTATTTCGGAAAAGGTCTATCCGGCGGCAAACTTATTGTATCTGCACCGAAAGATGCGGGATATGAACCAAAAGAAAACATTATCATCGGAAATGTAGCATTGTACGGAGCAACCTCCGGAGAAGCTTATATTGCAGGAGTTGCCGGAGAGAGATTCGCCGTTCGTAATTCCGGCGCCACCGCTGTAGTAGAAGGAGTGGGTGAGCACGGATGCGAGTATATGACCGGCGGATGTGTGGCAATCTTAGGTCCCACAGGTAAGAACTTCGCGGCAGGTATGAGCGGCGGTGTGGCATACGTTCTTGATGAAGAGAATACATTATATAAAAACCTGAATAAACAGATGGTAAGTATGGAAGCCCTGACCTATACGGGTGATATCGAGGAACTTCGCCGTATTCTGGCAAACCACGTTAGATACACCGGTTCAGAAAAGGGTAAGGAGATTCTGGATAATTTCGAGGAATACATCGGACATTTTAAGAAGATTATTCCTGTTGATTACAAAGAAATCTTACGTCTTATCGCCAAATGCGAGGAGACGGGAGCTGACATGGAGACAGCCAAGATAGAGGCTTTCAGAGAGTTTGTGGGAGGTGAGAAGTAATGGGAAAAAGCACAGGCTTTTTGGAATATGCAAGAGAAGAGGAAAAGGTAAGATGCGAGGCTGAGAGAGTAAAGGACTTTAAAGAGTTTCATGGGAGCCTGTCTGAAGCGGCAAGAACTCGCCAGGCAGCCCGTTGTATGGACTGTGGCGTACCCTTTTGCCAGTTTGGTGGGCAGATTGCCGGAATGGTAAGTGGATGCCCCTTGCACAATCTGGTACCGGAGTTGAACGAGCTGGTATACAGAGGCAGGATGGAAGAGGCCTACAGAAGGCTTTCAAAGACCCACTGCTTTCCGGAATTTACAAGCAGGGTTTGTCCCGCCCTTTGTGAGGCGGCCTGCACCTGCGGTCTTCACGATGCTCCGGTATCCACCAAAGCGAACGAGAAGGCGGTAATAGAATATGCCTTTGCCAAAGGACTTGTTAAGGAAGAGATACCGGCTGTTAGAACCGGCAAGAAGGTTGCAGTGGTAGGAAGCGGTCCGGCGGGCTTGGCAGCAGCTAAACTTCTAAGAAAAAGAGGACATGAGGTAACGGTGTTCGAGCGCTCCGACAGGGTAGGAGGATTACTTCGTTACGGAATCCCCAACATGAAGCTGGATAAGGCGGTTATAGACAGAAGAATAGCCCTTATGGAGGAAGCGGGAGTTACCTTTAAGGTTAATTCCGACATCGGCAGGGATATAAAGGTAAAGACCCTGCAGGAGGAATTCGACAGCATAATACTTGCCTGCGGTGCGTCAAAACCAAGAGATATAAAGGCGCCCGGAAGAGAAGCAAAAGGGATATTCTTTGCAGTGGATTTCTTATCAAAAGTTACCAAGAGACTATTAGACAGCAGATTCGAAGATGTGCCATACGAGCTGGCAAAGGATAAAGATGTAGTGGTAATAGGCGGTGGTGATACAGGCAATGATTGTGTGGGAACCTGCATCCGCCTTGGAGCAAAGAGCGTTACCCAGTTAGAGATGATGCCGAAGCCATCAGAGGAAAGAAGAAATAATAATCCCTGGCCGGAGTGGCCTAAGGTTTTAAAAACCGATTATGGTCAGGAAGAGGCTATATGGAAGTTCGGGGAAGACCCCAGAGTATATCAGACCACTGTTTCAGAGTTTGTAAAAGACAATAAGGGTAACTTAAAAGAACTTGTACTTGTAAGTCTCGAGGAAAAGAAGGATAAGAAGACGGGAAGAGTTACCATGACTCCCGTAAAGGGTAGCGAGAGAAGGGTTCCTGCAGAACTTGCACTCATAGCGGCGGGATTTACCGGAAGTGAAGAATATGTAACCAAAGCATTTGGTGTGGAGTGTGATAATCGCACAAATGTAAAAGCAGACGAGACAAGCTATGAGACCAATGTCCCGGGGGTTTATACTGCGGGAGATATGCACACGGGACAATCTTTAGTGGTGCGTGCCATTGCGGAAGGAATGGCCGTTGCAAGAGCTGTGGATGAGGCCTTAATGGGTTATACCAATTTATAGAATTTTGTGATTTTTTCTATTGAAAGGAAAAAAATGTTATTGCATAATTTTGAGGGAGGAATTGTACTATGGCAAAATACATATTTGTAACCGGCGGAGTTGTATCCGGACTGGGTAAAGGAATTACGGCGGCATCGCTGGGGAGGTTGCTAAAGGCCAGGGGTCTTAAGGTGGCCGCCCAGAAGCTTGACCCTTACATTAACGTTGACCCGGGAACCATGAGCCCCTATCAGCACGGTGAAGTATATGTTACGGAAGACGGAGCGGAGACGGACCTTGACCTTGGTCACTATGAAAGATTTATAGACGAGGATCTTACCAGATTCTCGAATTTGACGTCCGGTAAAGTGTACTGGAACGTCCTCAATAAAGAAAGAAGAGGGGAATATCTTGGCTCAACTGTTCAGGTAATTCCCCATATTACCAACGAGATAAAAGAATTCGTATATCGTGCGGGAAAAGAGACTGAAGCCGATGTGGTTATTACGGAAATAGGCGGAACTATCGGTGATATTGAGTCCCAGCCCTTTATAGAGGCGGTTAGACAAATCTCCCTTGAAGTAGGAGAAAGTAACAGCCTCTTTATTCATGTTACCCTGGTGCCCTTCCTGCGCGGTTCCAACGAGCACAAGTCTAAACCGACACAGCACTCCGTTAAGGAGCTTCAGGGAATGGGAATCAAGCCGGATATCATAGTACTTCGCTGCAATGAGCCCCTTGAAGAAAGTCTTATGAAGAAGATATCAATGTTTTGTAATGTTAAGGAAGACTGCGTAATAGAGAACAGAACCTTAGACAGCTTATACGAAGCGCCTCTTATGCTTGAGAGGGGCAACTTCTCAGGGGTAGTGTGCAGAGAACTTCAGATTGATGCACCCCAGCCGGATCTATCCGAATGGAATGACCTGGTTATGAGAATAGAGCGAAGAGAAAAGACCGTAACCATAGGTCTTGTAGGCAAATACGTCCAGCTTCATGATGCATATCTGTCGGTGGCGGAGGCCCTTACTCATGCGGGATACGACCTTAGCGCCAAGGTAAAGATAGAGTGGATTGACTCAGAGGAGCTTAAAGAGGATACATATAAGGATAAGCTAAGAAGCGTGTCGGGAATCATCGTTCCCGGAGGCTTTGGCGACAGAGGACTTGAGGGTATGATACTTGCAGCCCGTTATGCCAGGGAAGAGAAGATTCCCTACTTTGGCATATGCCTGGGTATGCAGATAGCAGTTATCGAGTTTGCAAGAGGTGTGGCAGGAATTAAGGATGCCTGCTCAGGAGAATTTACCGATGCTTCTGACCATAAGGTTATTGACTTTATGCCCGGTCAGTCGGATGATATAGAGAAGGGTGGTACCCTGCGTCTTGGAAGTTATCCCTGCGATATACAACCGGGAACCCTTATGGAGCGTTGCTACGGCACCTTGCAGATTTCCGAGAGACACAGACACAGATATGAGTTCAACAACGAATACAGAGAGGTACTTTCAAAGGCAGGATTAAAGCTGTCGGGTCTTTCTCCCGACGGAGAATTGGTAGAGACGGTAGAGATTCCGGAACATCCCTTCTTTATAGGTGTTCAGTATCATCCGGAATTCAAGTCCAGACCCAACAAGCCCCATCCTATTTTCAAGGGCTTTGTGGAAGCTGCTTTGAACAAGAAATAAACACTGGTAACACGGAGGCGTAACAGATGAAGTACAACAGGAAACTAATATTGGAGGACGGAAGCGAGTTTTATGGCACGGGATTCGGTAGTGGCCGGGATGTGGTATGCGAAGTGGTATTTAACACATCCATGGCAGGCTACCAGGAGATAGTGTCGGACCCGTCATATACGGACCAGGCCATAGTTATGTCCTATCCCTTAATAGGAAACTACGGTATAACCGAAGAGGATTTCGAAAGCAAGATGATATCCCCCACGGCATTTATCGTTAGGGATATTAATGACAATCCTTCCAATTTCAGATTCACCAAGACTTTGTCTGAACTCTTGGAGGAGGCGGACGTACCGGGACTTACAGGTATCGACACCAGGAAACTGGTTAGAAATATCAGAGATAAGGGCTCAAAAAGAGGCATCATTACAGATGCTTCCACCCCTACGGACAGAGGCCTGCAGATTATTGCGGACACCCCGGTGCCCCATGATGCGGTAGCCCGTGTAAGTTGTAAGAAAAAATGGTACAGCAGAACCTCCAATCCTAAGTTTAACGTGGTGGCCATTGACTGCGGTATGAAGACCAATATCATAAGAAGCCTCAACAAGAACAGGTGCAATGTAACAATTGTGCCCTACAATACTTCGGCTGAGGACATCCTGGCATTGGGTGCCGACGGATTGTTTATAAGTAACGGTCCGGGAGACCCCACAGATGTACCGGAAGTTATAGAGACCTTGAAGGAACTTAAAGGAAAGATGCCCATGTTTGGTATCTGCTTAGGGCATCAGCTTATTGCCCTTTCTTACGGTGCCGAGACTTACAAGTTAAAATTCGGCCACAGGGGAGGCAATCATCCGGTAAAGGATCTGGTTACGGGAAGAATTGAGATTACCAGCCAGAACCACAGCTACGCTGTACGTGAGGCAAGCCTGTCCGGCACAGGCCTTACCGTATCTCATATCAATCTCCTTGATAATACGGTGGAGGGCTTGGAAAGTGAGACTGATAAGGTATTCTCCGTACAGTATCATCCGGAGAGCTGTCCGGGACCGGAAGATTCAGCTCATTTATTTGAAAGATTTATAGAAAACATGAAAAGAGGGTAGACCATGCCAAAGAGAACAGACATAAAGAAAGTATTAGTAATCGGTTCGGGTCCTATCGTTATAGGACAGGCAGCAGAGTTCGACTATGCGGGAACCCAGGCTTGTCTTGCCCTTAAAGAAGAAGGATACGAAGTAATTCTTGCCAACTCCAACCCCGCCACTATTATGACGGACAACTCCATTGCAGATAAGGTTTACATGGAGCCTTTGACCTTAGAGTACATGGCAAGGATATGCAGATATGAGAGACCGGATGCCATCGTCCCGGGAATAGGAGGACAGACGGGTCTTAACCTGTCTCTTAGATTATATGAGAAGGGAATCCTTGATGAGTGTGAGATAGAGCTCCTTGGAACAAGCGCTGACAGTATCAGAAGAGCGGAAGACAGAGAACTCTTCAAGGAATTGTGCGAGGAGTTGGGAGAACCTGTTGTGCCTTCAGCCATTGCGGAAAGTGTGGATGAGGGACTTGCTGCGGCAGCAGAAATAGGCTATCCCGTTATACTTCGTCCGGCATTTACCCTGGGTGGAACCGGAGGCGGCTTCGCCGATAATGACGACGAGATGAGAGAGAAGATGAAGAATGCCTTATCCCTCTCACCTGTGGGCCAGGTTCTGGTAGAAAAGAGTATTAAAGGTTATAAGGAAATCGAGTACGAAGTAATCCGTGATGCCAATGATACAGCCATTACTGTATGTAACATGGAGAACTTAGACCCGGTGGGAATTCATACAGGAGACTCCATTGTTGTGGCCCCCAGCCAGACTCTTACCAACAAAGAGTATCATATGCTTCGTAACAGTGCGTTAAAGATAATACGAGCTTTAAAGATTGAGGGAGGATGTAACGTTCAATTTGCCTTAGACCCTGAGTCCTTTAGCTATTATGTTATAGAGGTTAACCCCAGAGTATCAAGATCTTCGGCTCTGGCATCCAAGGCCAGCGGATATCCTATAGCAAGAGTATCCGCCAAGATTGCAGTGGGTATGAATCTTCATGAGATTCAACTTGCCAATACACCGGCCTGCTTTGAACCCTCCCTTGACTATGTGGTTACCAAGATACCCAGATTCCCCTTTGATAAGTTCACTTTAGCATCCAATGTTCTCTCCACCCAGATGAAGGCTACGGGAGAGACCATGAGTGTGGGAAGAACCATGGAGGAGAGTCTTCTTAAGGCTATTCGTTCCCTTGAGGACGGTAAGAATCATATTCACCTTGAGAAATTTGATATTAAGAGTTTGTCGGACAAGACAGGCCATGAGGCTATAGAAGAAGCCACGGCTAAGTTGCTTGAGTATATTGAGGAAGGTACGGACGACAGAATATATGCCATCTCCGAGCTTCTGTGGCTTGATGTGGATCCCCATATGATCTTCTTAAAGACGGGAATAGACATGTTCTTTTTGGATAAGATCAAGAATATTGTGGATTTCGAGAAGAAGGTAGAAGAACTTTGTGGAAAAGACAAAGAAGGGACCAAGATAGACAAGGAGCTCTTATATGATGCAAAGAAGATGGGATTCTCCGATTCCTACATCGCCGAGCTTACGGGCTGTAGTGAAGATGATATCTGGCAGCTTCGCCGTATGTATGATATTCGCCCGGTATACAAGATGATTGATACCTGCGCCGGGGAATTTGACTCTTATGTGCCCTACTTCTATTCCACATATGAAGAGGAGAATGAGTCTGTTGTATCCGATAACAAGAAGATTATAGTGTTGGGTTCCGGCCCCATTCGTATAGGCCAAGGTGTGGAATTCGATTATTCTACCGTTCATGCGGTTAAGACCATTCACGATATGGGATATGAAGCCATCGTTATTAACAACAATCCGGAGACTGTATCAACGGATTATACCACTGCGGATAAGCTCTACTTTGAGCCCCTTACCACAGAGGATATTCTTAACATTATAGAGCTTGAAAAACCGGAAGGTGTTATTACCTCTCTGGGAGGACAAACTGCCGTTAACTTAGCAGAGCCCCTGGAAAAGAGAGGGGTTAAGCTAATCGGTACCGGTACTAAGGCCATCTTTGCAGCAGAAGACAGGGATGCCTTCGAAGGAGTAATAAAAAGTCTGGGCATACCCCATCCCGAGGGTGTGGCAGTTACCAATATCCCCGATGGATTGAAGGCTGCTGCGGATATCGGCTATCCTGTTTTGGTACGTCCTTCCTTCGTTCTGGGAGGAAGAGCCATGGAAATTGTGGCTAACGAGGAAATGCTTGCCCACTACCTTAACAATGCGGTAGAGGTGGACAAGGACAGACCGGTTCTTGTAGACAAATATATCGTAGGTAAAGAAGTGGAAGTTGACGCCGTATGTGACGGCGTGGACGTATATCTGCCGGGAATTATGGAACTGGTAGAGCGTACCGGTGTTCACTCCGGAGACAGTATCAGCGTATATCCCCCATATTCCATCTCGGAAAAGGTCAAGGATACCATCTGGGACTACACCAAGAAATTGGGTGTGGGAATAGGAATCGTGGGACTTTACAACATCCAGTTTATAGTGGATGAGAATGATAACGTATTTATTATAGAGGTTAACCCCAGGGCTTCACGAAGTGTACCCTTCCTGTCTAAGTCCACGGGAAGTTCCCTAGTAGATATAGCTACCAAGGTAATGCTTGGTAAGACCCTAAAGGAACTGGGACTGGCAGATGTAAGAAGAGAGGAAAAAGAGTCATGGTATGTTAAAGCACCGGCATTTTCCTTCGAGAAGTTAAATGGAATGGATGCTTATCTCTCACCGGAGATGAAGTCCACGGGAGAAGCCATAGGCTACGACAAGAGCTTAAACCGTGCATTGTATAAGGCTCTGCAGGCATCCGGAATCAAATGTAAGGGATACGGTACCGTTGTGGTTACCCTTGCGGATGAGGATAAGGAAGAGGCCCTGCCTTTGGTACGCAGATTCTATCAGATGGGCTTTAATATTGAGGCCACTGTGGGAACCGGAACTTTCCTTAAGGAGCACGGCATCAGAACCCGTATAAGGGGCAAGCTCTCAGAGGGTAGCGATGAGATATTGCAGTCCATCAGGGCAGGATACGTAAGTTATGTTATTAATACAAGAGCCATCCTTTCGGGGGTTCATTATGACGACGGTGTGGAGATTAGAAGATGCGCCATTATGAACAACATCACAATGTTTACATCCCTTGATACCGTTAGAATATTACTTGATGTGTTAGAGGATATCTCTCCTTCCATCAGCACAATATAGATTGTAGCAGGAGGCAATTATGGATTATACATTTGAAGAAGTACTGAAATACATAGAGGAAGAGGACGTGAAGTTTATTCGTCTGGCCTTCAGGGATGCCTACGGCGTTCAGAAGAATATCTCCGTTATGCCGGGTGAACTAAAGAAGGCTTTCGAGGACGGAGCAGCAATAAACCCTAAGGTTATCGCCGGATTCGAGGATTGTCCCTTTGCCCAGCTTTACCTTAAACCGGACCTTGACACCATGTCCATATTGCCTTGGAGACCGGATCATGGCAAGGTTCTTAGGATGTTCTGCAACATCTATACTCCGGAAGGGGATTTGTATGAATCGGATACAAGGGCAATCTTAGAGCAGGCCATAAAAAAGGCCAAGGAGGCCGGAATCAAGTTCAAATTCGGAACGGAGTGCGAATTCTATCTCTTCAAACAGGATGAAGAAGGCAATTCCACCAATATTCCCTATGATAATGCGGGATATATGGACATTGCTCCCGCAGACAAGTGCGAGAACGTTCGTAGAGAGATAAGCCTTACCATTGAGAAGATGGGTCTTATACCGGAGAGATCTCATCATGAGAGAGGTCCGGGACAAAACGAGATTGATTTTCATTATGCCAAACCCCTTAAGGCTGCGGATCAGCTTACAACCTTTAAGATGGTGGTAAGAACAGTGGCCAACAGATATGGTCTGACTGCCGACTTCTCACCCATGCCCTTATCAGGCAAACCGGGTAACGGATACCATATCAATATCTATGCTGTGGATAAAGACGGTGTGGATGTGGTGAAATACGCGGCAGCAGGTATTATTGAAAAGATCAGGGAGATAACCCTTTTCCTTAATCCCAAGGATGAGTCCTACGCAAGACTTGGTAACAGCTTTGCACCGGATAGGGCTAATTGGTCAAGTGCCAAGAAATCAGAACTTATATATATTGAGAATTACAGGGGTAAGACCAGGGTTGAACTGCGTTCTCCTGATGCAGAGAGTAATCCTTATCTGGTTTATGCCCTGCTTATTCATGCGGGGCTCTCGGGAATAGAGAGAAAGCTGGAATTGCCGGAGGAGATGGAAAGCGATGCGGAACATCTCCCCACATCCAAGAGAGAAGCAGGCAAACTGGCCTTAGGAAGCGACTTTGTAAAGAGTATCGTTCCGGCGGGAATCATTAAAGAATATACCGGAGTATAAGGAGGGCATTTATGTCTAGAAAAGAAGACATACAACACTCCATATTGATTGTCTCCGCCAGTGAACAGTTTGATGCCATCGTAAAGAAGTCCTTGAAGGATTTCATCACCGTTGATTCCAGGAGAAGCGGTACCCCTGCAAGGCGGTGCACCCTGGAAAAGGATTATGATTTGGTGGTAATAAATGCCCCCTTACAGGATGAGTCCGGAGAAGAACTTGCGAAAGATGCCGCGGAGCGCGGGGCTCTGGTTCTTCTTGTGGTGCCTTCCGAGACCTACAGCGATGTTGTGGAAAGCGTAACGGATGACGGAATTATGGTCATTTCCAAGCCTGTTCACAGAGGGCAGATTGACAAGTCCATAAGATATCTGGTGGCAACAAGGAACCGGATTATTACCCTGCAGAAGAAGGTCAGATCCGTCGAAGAGAAGATGGAAGAGCTTCGAGTGGTAAGCAGGGCCAAGATTCTTCTTATTGAAAAAAAGCATATGTCCGAGGACGAAGCCCACAAGTTTATCGGTAAGAAGGCTATGGACAACGGAGTGTCAAGAAAGAGGATAGCTGAAGCAATTATAGATGATCTGGGGGATTAGACCCCTACGGCTTGCTTGACGAACATTTAGAATAAGTATAAAATTGAGTGTCGGTACCTGTGGTACCGGCATTCATCAAATAAAAGGAGATTAGATTTATGACAGCTGCGGAAAAAGCATTAGAGCTCCACAAGGAGTGGAAGGGTAAATTAACAACAGAAAGCAAGATAAGAATCGATTCTGCGGAGGTTCTGGCCCAGGCCTATACCCCGGGAGTTGCAGAGCCTTGCAAGGAGATCGAGAAGGACCCTGAACTTGCTTATACATACACCATTAAACAGAACACCATTGCGGTAGTATCAGACGGAAGCGCCGTACTTGGTCTTGGAAATATCGGACCCTTAGGGGCTATGCCCGTTATGGAAGGTAAGTCCGTTCTCTTCAAGGAATTCGGTGGAGTTAATGCAGTTCCCATTTGTCTTGATACCCAGGACACAGAGGAAATTATCAAAGCTGTTAAATATATAGCACCGGCATTTGGCGGAATTAATCTGGAGGATATCTCCGCACCCAGATGCTTCGAGATTGAGGAGAGATTAAAGAAAGAGCTTAATATTCCGGTCTTTCATGATGACCAGCACGGTACCGCTATCGTGGTGCTGGCAGCTACCATCAACTCTCTTAAGATTACGGGTAAGAAGAAGGAAGAATGCAGAATCGTAGTTAACGGAGCAGGAGCTGCGGGAACTGCCATAACCAAGCTTCTTCTTCGCTACGGTTTTAAGGATGTGATTCTTTGTGACTCTAAGGGTATCATCGATCCCGACAGCCCGAGGATTACTCCTGCTAAGCTGGAGATGACCAAGATTACCAACCCAAGAGGAGTTAAGGGAACTCTGGCTGATGCCATGAAGGATACGGATATATTTGTGGGCGTATCTGCTCCCGGTGTTGTTACTGAGGATATGGTTCGTTCCATGAGAGAGGATGCCATCGTTTTTGCCATGGCCAATCCTATTCCTGAGATTATGCCTGATCTTGCCAAGGCAGCAGGAGCAAGGATTGTGGGAACAGGACGTTCTGACTTCCCTAACCAGATTAACAATGTAGTGGCTTTCCCGGGTATCTTCAAAGGAGCCTTGGAGGGACGCGCACCCCAGATTACAGAAGATATGAAATTAGCTGCTGCTGAAGCAATTGCGGGCATGGTTAGTGATGCTGAGCTTAACGAAGATTTCATTATGCCTGAGGCCTTTAATCCGGATATTGCGGACAAGGTAGCCGAGGCTGTTAAAAAGCACATATAAGGACTTATTATGATACGAGAAGAATGGCACGGAAAGAGATATTACTCCCTGGGAAGTTATATTAAGAACACCTATGGGGAGAGACTATATAAGCTTCCTCTATCAATTGCGGTGACCTGTCCCAACAGGGATGGCAGCAAGGGAGTGGGAGGATGCATCTTTTGCAGTGCCGCAGGTTCCGGTGATTATGCCGGGGATGCAAGAGACTCCGTATCAGTTCAGATTGAAAGGGCTAAGGAGTCCATCGGGACTAAGTTCTCCGACGGTGGATATATTGCCTATTTCCAAAGTTTTACTTCAACTTATGTAAAGGGTGTGGAATTAGCACATGGCGTAGAAGCCTCCGGTCCTGAGATTATAAGAGAGTATTTTACCGAAGCAATTAATCATCCGGATGTCCGGGTATTATCCATAGCCACAAGGCCTGATTGTCTTGATGAGGATATGTACGCCCTTCTTGAAGATTTATCCCGTATTAAACCTGTGTGGGTGGAACTGGGACTTCAGACAACTAAAGACGAAACGGTTCGCCTGATTAACAGATGTTATGATAATATAGATTATGAGGTTGCCGTAAGGCGGCTTCGAAGTATGAATATTAATGTAATTACCCATGTCATCTTAGGGCTTCCGGGGGAGTCGGAAGAGGATATGCTATCCACGGTGAAATACGCGGTGGATATGGGAACTTGCGGTATCAAGTTGCAGCTATTGCATGTTCTGCAGGATACTAAGCTTGCGGACATGTACGCAGCCGGAGAGTTCAATGTTTTGACGGAAGACCAATACGTAAAGATTGTATGTGACTGCATCGAGCAGCTCCCCCCCGATATTGTAATTCATCGGCTTACAGGTGACGGTCCTAAGGATATCCTAATCGCCCCTACATGGAGTACCCATAAACGCTCAGTGTTAAACCATATTCACCACGAATTGAAATTACGCGGGGCGTACCAAGGTAAGAACGCGTGAGGGACGGGGGCGAGGATCATATATATCATTCCCGAGTCACGGAGCCACTATAAAGGTCAGGGAGTATTAAAAGTTATCCCTGAACTACCCTCGCCGGCAAACTACCGGCCAACTGATAGTAAGTATACGAAAATATTCGTCCATATATCAAAGACTCTTATTTCGTATACTAACTCTCAGTAAGCCGCCTATTTTGCCTTGGTTCGTTCAAAGGATTAACTTTCTAATACTCCCTGCCCCTTTATATGGGGCTCCTGTAACCACTTGATATTATACACTCCCGCCTCGTTTGGCGCTGATGTAACGGGGTGAGCATCGTATATGTTATTGTCGGACCGTAATGGGTCTCGATACTTAGCGATTCGTGGCGCCCGAAAAGCGGGGGCCTCGAGAGCTTAGTATCGTAAGGGGTACCCATTAAGAGCGAAAGCGTGTCCGAGAATAATATATACGATGCTCGCCCACAACAGAGGAAAAAGAAGATTTAACAGGAGATTCATATGACAGAAAATTTGATGCTGTATAAATTAATAGTGCTCTATATGCTGCGAAACAGTGCCGCCCCTTTAACCAACGGCGCCATCTCCGAGTTCGTGTTAGAACATGAGTACACGGATTACATCACCCTGCAGCAATCTATTGCGGAACTGGTGGAGTCGGATCTGGTAAGGGTGGAGGAGAGCATGAACGGCCACTTCTACCACATTACGGAACAGGGCCAGGAGACATTAAAGTTCTTCAAGGACAGAATCAGTGATGCCATAATAGCAGACATTACGGAATACTTTGGCGATAACAGCTTAAGTATTATTAATGATGCCTCCATATTGACAGAGTATTATAAGACCACAGGTGCAGGCTATGACGTAAACTGCAAGATAAGAGAGAAGAACAAGATAATCTTTGACCTTACCGTAAATGTAGATGATAAGGCAGAAGCAGAAAGCGTATGCCGCAACTTCAAAGAGAATTCTCAGGCTGTGTATGAGTATGTAATGCGCAACCTTTTAAAATAAAACTTGAAAAACCCCTATAAAAGGGGTATATTTGCAATAGAAGAGAAATACGTCGGATTTAACCAATCTATCAATTCAGATAAGTATTCCCATAGAATTTAATTACATTAACATATTCACAACTCATATGGAGGTATAAATGAGAGAAAAATACGAAAGTCTGTCAGTTGCCGTATTAAAAGATTTGGCAAAGAGCAGAGGAATAAAAAACGTATCATCAATGAAAAAAAGTGAAGTGGTAGAAGCTATGCTTGCAAAAGACGAGGAAGAAAAAGCGGCTGCTGCTTCAAAAAGTGCTGAAGAAAAACCGGAGAAGGCCAAGGCATCGGAGAGTCCCAAAGCCAGACCCAAGAAGAAACCTGCAGGAGAGACGGGTAACACTGAAAGCCATGAGGCAGAAGGAACCTGCAAGGAAGATGAGAAGGACTTAGACAGCGGGCAACAGGCTGACGGTATCCTTGAGGTAATGCCTGACGGATACGGCTTTATCAGATGCGAGAACTATCTTCCAGGAGAGAATGACGTATACGTGTCTCCTTCCCAGATTAGAAAGTTTAATCTTAAGACGGGAGATATCATCGTAGGTAATACAAGGATAAAGACCCAGTCAGAGAAGTTCTCAGCCTTACTCTATATTAAAACCATTAACGGATTCCCGCCGGGGGACGCTTTAAGAAGACCGAATTTCGAGAACCTGACACCTATATTCCCCAATGAGAGAATCAAATTGGCGGTTCCGGGAGCCAGCGTTGCCATGAGAATAGTGGATCTGGTATCACCTGTTGGTAAGGGACAACGTGGAATGATTGTGTCACCTCCTAAGGCAGGTAAGACAACCTTGTTGAAGGAGGTTGCCAAGGTAGTAAGCCAGACCAAGCCGGAGATGCATCTTATAATCCTTCTTATTGACGAGCGTCCCGAGGAAGTAACGGATATCAGGGAATCCATAGAAGGAAAGAATGTAGAGGTAATATACTCAACCT
The DNA here is from genome assembly GCA_015058015.1 of Lachnospiraceae bacterium. Lineage (GTDB taxonomy): Bacteria > Bacillota > Clostridia > Lachnospirales > Lachnospiraceae > SIG280. Next base: position 47,498 of record SVDM01000010.1, read on the forward strand.
TTGATGAACTTCCCGAACACCATAAGCGTGTATCCGAGATGGTAATAGAACGTGCCAAGAGACTGGTAGAGCACGGTAAGGACGTAATGATACTTCTTGACAGTATAACCAGACTTGCAAGAGCCTACAATATGACCATTACAGCCAGTGGTCGTACATTATCAGGTGGTCTTGACCCGGCAGCCCTTCATATGCCCAAGAAGTTCTTTGGTGCAGCCCGTAACATGCGTGAAGGCGGAAGCCTTACTATTCTTGCCACAGCTCTGGTGGATACAGGAAGCAAGATGGACGACGTAGTATACGAGGAGTTCAAGGGAACAGGTAATATGGAACTTGTATTAGACCGTAAGCTTTCAGAGAAGAGAATCTTCCCGGCTCTTGATATTACCAAGTCAGGAACAAGAAGAGAAGACCTGCTTATGAATGAAGAGGAACTGGAAGCAGTATTCCATATGAGAAAAGCTATTAACGGAATGAAGACGGACGATGCCGTCGACAATATCCTAAGACATTTTGTTCGTACAAAGAATAATACGGAATTTATTCAGACCATCAAGAAAGTAAGATTATTATAACTATAAGATTTTGTGGAGGAGCCAAAAGGCTCCTCCATTCTTTAGATAATTTGCAAAAAATCAAGAAAATTCTAACAATTTCCCCTGTTTTATGTTAAAATATTGAAAAATGCTATTAGGTTTATAAGGGCTTATATGCTAAAGGGGGATTAATATGGCCACAAGGGAAGTATTCGAAGGATTTGTTGCCGGAACTATGATGGAAGATAGGACTGTCCGACGGAAACGTATGATAGTTGGTTTTGGACTGTCTTTTGTTTGTGCGCTTATCATAATACTAATGAGAGCAACAAATGTGGGATTGTTCTTTTACGTAGGAAATATGGCGTTCTCCGTATCGGATTTCTTTATAATTCTCCCATCTACACTTCTTGGTGCACAATATGGTGTGGCCATGTTTTTTCTTATATTTGCGGCAGAGATATTCAGATTGCAATCCCTATCAGAAGCATATGCTCTCTTTATCTATATTGTAATCAGCATAATTCCCGGTTATTTAGCCCACAGGCGTTGGCTTAAAAGCTTTGCAAAAACCCTTCTTTTGGCCTTTATTGTATCCATGGTTTTAGGAGGATTCTGGTACGTAACCTTTGTTCAGCTTACGGAAAACACGGCCAACTTCTATGAGGTTATGGGTCCTGCTACAATTTTTATCAGCGCGATGCCGGAGACTTTCGCGGCTATTATAATAGCTTATCTTATACTGCGTTACCTGCCGGATAGCCTGAAAAAGTATGTTGGTTACGGCTTCGTATATACCAAGGGTTATGATGCTTATGCCGACTCTAAGATGGGTCGTGCCACTTCTTCATTGGGAGACAGGATAATGAAGCTCTCTCTTGCAGAAGCAGTGGTTCTTTCTGCATCGGCGGCACTTTTTTCAAACCGGCAGATGCGTAAGATTCCCATATCCGAAGCAGGAGAAGTGGTGGAGAATATCACCCGTGCTGCCCCGGATTCAGGCCATATTCTTATGATGAATATTCAATTGGCCATGCTTATTATGTGTGTGGCTTTGCCGGTGGCTATGTTATTTAACGAAAGGCTTCATAAACTGGTAGTTCAACCCCTATCCATGCTATCGGCAGGTTTGGAGTTTTATACTGATGAAGATGAGATGCGCCATCATGCAATGGAAACCATCAGAGACGTACCCATAAAAAGTAAGGACGAAATAGCATCATTGCGGGACAGCTTAGTGGGTATGCTGGAACGAATGGATATGTACGTGGATACTCTCAGGCGGGAAGAAGAATTAAAGGTTAATCTTAAGTCGGCTGAGGCCAAAAGCGAAGCCAAGTCAGTATTCTTATCAAGCATGTCCCATGAAATCAGAACGCCTATTAATGCTGTTCTTGGAATGAATGAGATGATTCTTAGGGAGAGCAACGAAAAGGACACCTTAGAATACGCCGAGAATATAAAGCTGGCCGGCAATACCCTGCTTAATCTGGTAAATGATATACTTGATTTTTCCAAGATAGAAGCCGGCAAGATGGATATAATAGAAACGGAATATGAGACATTTTCAGTAATACACGACCTTATTACCATGGTCTCTCAAAGAGCGGAAACAAAGGGCCTTGAATTAATTACAAAGATAGATTCCAATCTGCCCTGTAAGCTTTACGGAGATGAGATTAGAATAAAGCAGGCTATAACCAATATCTTAACCAATGCGGTGAAGTATACGGAAGAGGGAAGCGTTACCTTTACAATCTCCTTCGAGAAGGAAGGGGAGGATACCATCAATCTCTTTGTCAGTGTTAAGGACACGGGAATCGGCATTAAAGAAGAGGATTTGGGCAAGCTCAACAGTGCTTTTGAAAGAATAGAGGAAGAAAGAAACAGAAACATAGAAGGTACGGGTCTGGGAATGGCCATAACCACCACTATTCTTAATATGATGGGAAGCGAACTAAAGGTAGACAGTGTCTACGGAGAAGGCTCTGACTTTTACTTTAACATTAAGCAAAGGATAGTGGATGCGGCCCCCATAGGTGACGTGGAGACGGCCTGGAGAAATTCGTTAGAAAAGAGGACAGCTTACCGTTCACGTTTTATGGCTCCTACCGCCAAAATCCTTGCAGTGGATGATGTTCCAATGAACTTAAGCGTTTTAACAGGATTGCTTAAACCTACAAAAGTAATAATCGATACAGCAGACAGCGGACAGGAATGTCTTGACAAGATTACCAATGAGCACTATGACATTATCTTTTTGGACCACAGAATGCCTGAAATGGATGGCGTGGAAACAAGAGAAAGAATGGATACCTTGCCGGGTAATATGTGCAAAGATACTCCCGTTATAGCCCTTACGGCAAATGCCGCAGCAGGGGCAAAAGAAGAGTATATAAGCTACGGTTTTACGGACTATTTAACCAAACCTATTGATGCGGATGATCTTGAGAAGATGATGCAAAAGTATATTCCGGAGGAAAAACTGGAATTATACGAGGAAGAAATAGATATATCCGAGGAGGATAAGGGAGTTGACAAAGATGAATATCCGGTAATAGACGGGCTGGATATGAACTTTGCAAAGCTCCACCTCCCGACCAAAGACCTGTTAGAGGAATCCATAAAGAGTTTTTACGGAATAATAGATTTGCACGGAGACCGGTTAGATGAGATGTATACGAAACTGCCCTCAAAAGAGGGATTTGCGGAATACAGGGTGCAGGTTCACGGTATGAAGAGCTCTGCGGCAACCATAGGAATTGTACCTCTTGCAGGATGTGCCAAGATGTTGGAAGATGCTGCGGGGGCAGAGGATTTACAGACCATACAAAGTCTCCATGGCCCCTTTATAAACCTTTGGAAGGGATACAAGTCTCGCCTTGAAGATTTCTCTTTTATTGAAAAACCGGATGCAGGAGAAAAAGAGGAATTTGATAAATCCATTGTCTTAGCTCTTCTTGACATGGTAAAAATCAGCATGGAAGACTTTGATGTGGACAGGGCAGATGAGGCTATAGCGAAGCTATCAGTATATTCAATGAATGAAGAATTGTCGGATAAGCTATCAAGGCTTAAGGCGGCAGTTGCAGATGTAAATGACGAAGAATCAATAAGAACTGCAGATGAGATGATTAATATAATTGGGGGTATTTCATGAAAAATATATTGCTTCTTGGAAGAATGAACGATGTACTAAAGGAACTCTGCAAGACCTTGGAGGCAGACTACAGAGTACACTTAGGCTCTGAGAATCCTGAGATGTTACCGGGACTTATGACTGTTACGGAACCGGCGCTTGTTATTGTATCCCTTGTGGGAGTCTATGAGGATAGCGAGGAGTTGCTTCGTAGCCTAAGCCGAAACTACAGTAGTATTCCTGTTCTTACAGTGGGAACGGCAGACGAGAAGAAGAGGTTTCTTCAGTACTACGAGGGCCATCAATTTGAGAACATCATTCGTCCCGTAGATAATAAAACAATAATTAATGTAGTGGCAGAAAAGATAGGTGGGATGCCTGCCGCATCCGCCGGGGACGGGAAGAAAACCGTACTTGTGGTGGATGATAACGGTCCCACTCTTCGAACCATGAAGGCCATGTTAGAGGATAAGTACAATGTTATGTTGGCACCTTCCGGAATAAAGGCCATGACAAGCATCGGCAAGGAAAAACCGGATGTAATCCTTCTTGATTATGAGATGCCTGTGTGTGACGGTAAGCAGACCTTAGAGATGATTCGGGCTGAGGAAGACCTTAAAAGCATACCGGTAATATTTCTTACCGGAGTTAATGATAAGGATAATATAAAGGCGGTTCTTGCCTTAAGACCCGCCGGATATTTGTTAAAGCCTCCTGTAAAAGAAAAAATTGTGGAAACAATAGAAAAGGCTTTGGGAAATATGTAGCCATATCTTAGGAAGTATGGTCTTTGTAGATCTCCGCAAGGCCTCCATGGGAAGTCTCCCTGTACTTCTCATTCATATCAAGGCCTGTCTGATACATGGTTTCTACTACGTCATCAAAGGAAATCTTCCTTGTGGCATAAAGGAAATGGGACAGGTTAACGGAGCTTAGGGCACGCATAGCGGCAACAGCATTACGTTCGATGCAGGGAATCTGCACAAGACCCTTGACGGGGTCGCAGGTAAGGCCAAGGTTGTGTTCCATGGCAATCTCGGCAGCATACTCAATCTGCTCTGTACTAAGGCCGAATAGATGGGCTACTGCGGCAGCAGCCATGGAGCAGGCGCTTCCAATCTCCGCCTGACATCCGCACTCCGCGCCGGAGATTGATGCGTTGGTACGGATGACATTGCCGATAAGGCCTGCAACGGCCAGGGCATCTATGATTTCATTTTCAGGAAAGCCCCTGTCGTATTGCATGTAATAAAGGATGGAGGGAATAACCCCGGCACTTCCGCAGGTGGGAGCCGTAACTACTACATTCTCCGATGCATTCTCTTCGCTTACCGCGTAGGCATATGCTGCAATAATACGATTCATGGTAACGTCGGAACTTTCGTTGTAGCAACGTTTCTCATAGAGAAACTTGGCCTTTCTCACCACGTTTAAGCCTCCGGGTAAGACACCGTTAGCCTCTAAGCCACGGCGTACCGAAGCCTGCATAACATCCCACACTTTCTTAAGATATATCTTAATGCTTTCCCCTTCAGTCTTGTAGATAAAGTCCAAAAGGGTAATCCCCAGCTTGTTGCAAAGGGTGATTATCTCAGTCAGGTTCTCCTGGGGGTAGATCTCCTTTTCTTCGTCAGATTCTTCCCCTTCGATTTCCAGGGCACCGCCACCGATACTCATAATACGAAGGGCGGCAATCTCCTTGCCGGCCTTAAATGCCTTAAAGAGCATGGTATTGGGATGGGGAAGGTCTGTGGTGGTACGATCGAATATAACCTCTGCCCCGGGGAGGGATCCTAAGATTGCCTTCTTGGTTCCATGACCTTCTCCTGTAAATGCCAGAGAACCAAAGAGTGTAACCTCATAGGAATCAGCATCAGGATAACGCTCCTTAAAGGTCTGACCCGCAAGGTAAGGACCTACCGTATGGGAACTGGAGGGACCGTTTCCGATTTTATATAAACTTTTGATACTTTTCATAATAACAACTCCTGAAAAAATCTGTAGGTTAATCTGTTTTGTTGACCTATGATACTATACTACATTTATTCGTTTTTTTAAACTGTGAATATCACGTCAGAATAATTGTCCGGCTATCCGGGAATACCAAGACAATTTGATTAATATTGAGGGAAATGCGGTCATATGGTACACTAAAGGCAGGGTTTTTTACTTGAAAATGACAGCGAAATAAGTGAAGTGGGAAGTGCGTATGATACAGGAAAACATTAAAAAGCTGGTGCAGTACGGAGTGGTCTCGCGCCTGACTCCCGAATGCGAACGAATCTATACAACCAATCTTTTGCTTGACCTTTTCGGAGAGGATGAATATACCGATCCGGAGGTTAGTTTTGACAATCTATGCCTAGATGACATCTTAGAAGAATTGTGCGACGAGGCCGTAGCTAAGGGCCTATGCAAAGAAGGAGTAACCTACAGGGATCTCTTCGATACCCGGATTATGAACTGCCTTCTTCCGAGACCGGCACAGGTACAGGAGACTTTTAAGAAAGAATATGCCAAGTCTCCGGAGGATGCCACCAAGTATTTCTATGATTTTTCCCGTAATTCCAACTACATAAGGACAAGTCGCGTGGCAAAGAATGTGTGCTGGAAGACTAAGACTTCTTACGGCGAGATAGATATTACCATTAATCTTTCTAAGCCGGAGAAGAGCCCGGAGGAGATAGCAGCGGCTCTAAAGGCCAAGGCAAGCGCCTACCCCAAGTGTTTGCTTTGCGTGGAGAATGAGGGCTATGCCGGCAGGGTAAATCACCCGGCAAGGCAGTCCCACCGCATTATGCCTATTACCTTAAACGGCAGGGAATGGGGATTTCAATATTCACCTTATGTTTACTATAACGAGCATTGTATCGTGCTAAATACAGAACATGTACCCATGAAGATTGACCGGACAACCTTTGTGAAGCTCTTTGACTTTATAAAGCTCTTTCCCCATTACTTCATAGGTTCCAATGCGGACCTGCCCATAGTGGGAGGGTCTATCCTGACTCACGATCATTTTCAGGGAGGAAGATACACCTTCGCCATGGAAGAAGCAGAGATTGAGAAGGAGTTTATGGTTCCGGGATTCGACGATGTGGAAGCGGGAATAGTTAAATGGCCCCTGTCGGTAATAAGGCTTCGGGGTAAGGATTCAGACCGCCTTGTGGAGTTAGCAGACCGCATTCTTAATAAGTGGCGGGGCTATACGGATGAGGAAGCCTTTGTTTTCGCGGAAACTGAAGGCAAGCCCCACAATACAGTTACCCCCATTGCCAGAATGAAGGACGGTAAGTACGAATTAGATCTGACATTGCGTAACAATATTACTACGGATGAGCGGCCCCTGGGAGTATTTCATCCCAGGCCTGAGTACCATAATATCAAGAAGGAGAACATTGGTCTTATTGAGGTTATGGGATTGGCAGTACTGCCTGCAAGACTGGCAACAGAGCTTGAGGAGCTTAAGCCCCTTGTGATAAACCGTGATGTGGAGGGCATAAGAAAGCAGGAGACCCTAGGCAAGCATGCTGACTGGGTGGAGAGATTTCTCCCCTCCTATAAGGATATTAACACAGGAAATGTCGACGCTATCCTGCAAGAAGAAGTAGGCAAGGTATTCTGCCATGTTCTTGAGGATGCAGGGGTATTTAAGACAGATGAAGAAGGCAGAAAGGCCTTTATGAGATTTATAAATCAATTGTAATCGGGGAAGGTAAGATGAGAGAAAGAGTTTATATAAACAGAGACTGGAAGCATTCGGGGGAATACAGAGACTCTTATGCCAAAGAGGTAATGGAAACGGGAGATACGGTTGATATCCCCCATACTGTGGCGGAAACAAGCTACAGTTATTTCGATGAGAGTATCTATCAGATGGTAAGCGCTTACCAAAGGATTCTTCGACCGGAGGAAGCCTGGAAGGGAAAGCGGATTATTCTTACCTTTGAGGGGGCAGCCCACAGGGCGGAAGTATTCCTTAACGGAGAGCTTATTGCAGAGCACAAGTGCGGATATACCGCCTTTAGCGCTGATATTTCCGACAGGCTTCGTTTCGGAGAAGACAATCTTCTTACCGTAAAGCTTGATTCAAGGGAGAGTGTAAATCAGCCTCCCTTCGGATATGTTATAGATTATATGACTTACGGGGGAATCTACCGGGATGTCTATCTGGATGTAACGGAGAAGCAGGCGATTGCCGATGTCTTCTTCAGACCAAGTCTTGCAGAGCCCATTGACCGTAAGGCAGAGTATTGCCAAGGGGTTTTGCAGGCGGAGGTATTCCTTACCCCGGAAGCGGTGGCAGCGGTAGATGCCGGCGATTGCAGCGTGGAAGTGGCTCTGTCAGTGGAAGATATCGAAGCGGTTTGGCCCATAGGCAGCGAGGATTTGAAGCCTGCCACAGACCTTTCCAAGTACGGGATAGACATGACCTTGCCGGAGATGGTTACTGTTACGGTGGACGATATGAAGGTTAAGCCCTGGGACATTAACAGCCCGAGCCTTTATAAGGCGGCTGCGACCCTTCTAATAAACGGTAAGCCGGTGGACCATTTTGAGCAAACCATAGGCTTTAGAAATTCAGTGTTTAGAGCGGATGGCTTCTATCTAAACGGCCGCAAGGTTAAGATAAGAGGCCTTAACAGACACCAGAGTTATCCCTACGTGGGTTACGCCATGCCGGCGTCTATGCAGGCATTGGACGCCAAGATCCTTAAATGGGAGTTGGGGGTAAATGCAGTCCGTACTTCCCACTATCCCCAGTCCCATTACTTTATGGAGGAGTGTGACAGGCTGGGAATTATGGTATTTACGGAGATTCCCGGTTGGCAGCATATAGGAGACGATGAGTGGAAGGATATAGCCGTAAGAAATGTGGCGGAGATGATTATACAGTATCGCAATCATCCGTCAGTTATTATCTGGGGCGTGCGAATTAACGAATCTGACGATGACGATGCCTTCTACTCAAGGACCAACAGATTAGCTCACCTTCTTGACCCCTCAAGACAGACTGGTGGAGTAAGAAGGGAGACTGCAGGCAAGAAGACCAACATACAAGAAGACGTGCTTACATACAATGATTTCGTTCATTCCGGGGATAACGAGGGCTGCCTTAAGAAGAAGAAGGCCACCAACGATATGAGCAAGGCCTATCTGGTGACAGAATATAACGGCCATATGTATCCCACCAAGGCATGGGATTGTGAGGAACACAGAATGGCTCACACCCTTCGACATGCCAAGGTCCTGGATTCTATTGCCGGTGAATCTGATATAGCAGGATCCTTTGGCTGGTGCATGTTTGATTACAATACCCATAAGGACTTCGGAAGCGGAGACAGGATATGCTATCACGGGGTTATGGATATGTATCGTAATCCCAAGCAGGCTTCCGACGTGTACCGGGCTGAAGGGGTGCGGGAGACATTTGTAACCGTTACTTCTTCCATGGATATAGGAGAGCATCCGGCTTCCAACAGGGGCAGATGTCACATCATATCCAATGCGGATTCCGTGAAAATGTACAAGGACGGCAGGCTTTTAAAGGAATACTTCCCGGAAAGAAGTGAGTTTCATAATCTAAAGCACGGTCCTATTCTAATAGACGATTATATAGGTAACGACCTGGTAACAGAGGAGGGCATGACCGAGAAACAGGCGGATATCGCAAAGCACATGATGAATACCTTTGCGGTAAACGGCGGCAAGATGACCAAGGACCTTTTATGGGATGGGGCAAGGCTTATGTCCAGGTACCATATGAACTTTAACGATGCCGTTGTCCTTTACCAGAAGTATGTGGGTAACTGGGGCGGTGAGTCCACCCGCTACAGGTTCGATGCAATAAAAGACGGGGAAGTGGTACTGTCTAAGACAGTGGCTCCTTCCAAAGAAGTAATAATAAGTGCCGTTTGCTCTCAGAGCAAGTTAGAAGAGACCCACACTTATGATGTGGCGGAGATTAGAGTGGCGATTCGAAACGAATTCGGAGATGTTCTGCCCTTCTATAATGAGCCTATGACAGTGGAAGTAGAAGGCCCCGGAAAGCTTATAGGACCAAGTCTTCTGGCGGTAAGAGGCGGCATGAGCGGATTATACATAAAAAGCACCGGAGAGGCAGGTACCGTTTCGGTAACCCTAAAAAGCGGTAATGCCAAACCCGTAACAATAACAATTAATGCAACAGGAAGAAGGAATTGACCATGAAAGATCGGGCAAAAGTAATCTACGGCAACAAGATATCCAAGAAGGACTATAGAAAAGCCGTAAAATCCAAGCAAAAATACATTAAGAAATTCGGTAACGATTCAGGAGCCGATTACAAACCCTTTGTAAGAAAGAATCCCGTAATAGGAGATATCCTTGGCGTAAAGGATATTAGACTTAATGAGGGACGGAAAGAGGATTCTGAAGGATTCGACACGAAAAAGGGTATCATAGTCAGCAACATCCGTATGGGATTCGGACACTACAGAATCTCCATGGCTATGGCATCAGCTGCCAAGGCCCTTGGATACACCTCTTACTGGCTTGACCTTAATTCCTTCCCGGAGACTACCTGTACCAAGGTAATCTCTGCCCAAAACGACCTGTATTCATTGGGGTCACGTTTGTCCAAGAATCCTCTCTTTAACAAGTTCGTATGGGAACCCATGAATTATGAGGGATTCAGAGCCTTATCCTACAACTCTTCAGATCAGAAGAATGCAGAGCTTATGGCCCCGGTATACAAGAACATTCCCAAGGAGCTTCCGGTGGTGGGAACCCACGTATGGCCTGCTCAGGCAGCTATTCATGCGGGTATGAAGCATGTGGTTAATGCAATCCCCGACAACTGGCCCATGGCCCTGCATTTAGCAGAAGGCTCCCTTCATACCATTCAGACCCGTAATTCCTATATGGGATATAAGATACTTAACGGAATGAACAAGAAGAAGGTTAATCATGCAATGCCTAAGGGCGCATTACTATATACTGGTCACTACATCGACCATGAGTTGGTAGTTAATATAGAATCGGACTGTGCAGGGAGAATAGCCAGAAAGAAAGAAGGCAAGGCCATGAGATTTCTCCTGACTATAGGAGGTGCCGGAGCACAGAAGGAGATCTTTGCAGCTATAATTAAGCACCTGCTTCCTGCTGTAAAAAAAGGCAAGGCGGTACTATATGTCAATGTAGGGGATTACAAGAATGTATGGGACGAGCTCATAAAAGAGATCCCCGAGATGAAGGGATGTTCTAAGGAACATTTTAATGATTTTAAAGAGGCTTATTCCTTTGCCAATGAAGCAATAGATTCTGATGTAAGTGGTATCCACGGCTTCTATCACAAGGATATATTTGAGGCGGTATACATCACCAACGTGCTTATGAGAAGCTGCGACGTGTTGGTAACCAAGCCTTCAGAGCTGGCATTCTATCCTGTGCCCAAGCTTTTTATCAAGCGTGTGGGTAAGCACGAGATGTGGGGTGCCATCCACTCTGCGGAAATAGGCGACGGAACTTTAGAGTGCAGGGACAATCCCCATACCATACAGATGTTGGACCTCTTTATGAATGAGGACGACCTGTTAGAGGATATGTGTAACTGCATAATTGAGAATAAAAAGATGGGAATCTATGACGGCGCTTACAATGTAATTAAGGCAGCCATGAAGATGAAAGGATAACCTATGATTTCTATATTTCACGATGATATGTTTGTGCTTCATACCAAGTCTACCACCTATGCTTTCAGGGTATGCCCCACGGGACAGATGGAGCACCTCTACTACGGACCCAAGATTCATGTGGATGAGGATACTCATCTTCATGAGTCCCATACCAATGCCCCGGGCAACAGCATAAACTATAACCCTAAGACTACGGACTACTCCCTAGAGGATTTTGATTGTGAAGCCGCCTTTTACGGCAAGGGAGATATAAGGGAGGCTATGATTGAGGCAGTATCCCATGACGGGTCCACCACCTTGGACTTCGTATTTGACTCCTTTGAACTGCCGGTAGAAAAGCCTGAGTTTAAGAGCCTGCCCACATCCTACGATGATATGGGAGATACCGATAATCTTCTTATCAGGCTTAGGGACAAGAATCACGGATATGTGTTAGAGATGAATTACACCGTATTTAATGAGTGCGATGTTATTACCAGAAGCGCGGTGTTCGTTAACGCAACAAAAGAAAAAGTTATGCTTACCAAGGCCATGGGAGCTCTGATTGACTTCCCTGAGAAGGGCTATCGAATCACCTCCTTCCATGGAGGCTGGGCTAACGAGATGAACAGGGTGGATACGGTGCTTGACGGAGGAAAGTATGTTAATTCTTCCTTCACCGGAACCTCTTCTTCAAGAAGCAATCCCTTTACTATGATGAGCAGACCGGAGACCACAGAGGATACGGGTATCGTCTATGGCTTTAATATTGTATACAGTGGTAATCACTACAGTGCCTTTGAGGTAAATCCCTTTGGCAAGACCAGATTTACTGCCGGCATTAATCCCACGGGATTTGAGTTTATACTTAATGCCGGGGAGGCATTTGAGATACCCGAAGTAGCCATAAGTATGAGTAACGCAGGCTTTAATGGTCTAAGCCACAATTTCCATCGTTTCGTAAGGAAGCATATTGTAAGGGGATACTGGAGAGACAAGAGAAGACCGGTGCTTATCAACAGTTGGGAAGCTAACTATTTCAACATAGACGAAGCAAAGATGGTAAAGCTGGCCAAGAAGGCCAGGGAAGCGGGAATCGAGCTTTTTGTAATGGATGACGGCTGGTTTGGTAACCGTAATAACGATACAAAGGGTCTGGGAGACTGGACTCCCAATAAGAGAAAGCTTCCGGGAGGTTTAAAAAGTCTTGCGGATAAGATTCACGCAGCAGGTATGATGTTTGGAATCTGGGTGGAGCCTGAGATGGTAAACACTGATTCCGACTTTTACAGAGAGCACCCGGACTATTGCATGGATATTCCGGGAATGGACCACAGTGAGGGACGTAATCAAAGAATACTTGATTTGGCCAATCCTGCTGTGGTTAAGGAAGTGGCAAAAAGAATTGACGCAGTTCTTAATTCTGCGGATATAAACTATGTAAAGTGGGATATGAACCGTATAGTATCAGACGTGTACAGCAGATATCTGCCTAAAAACCGCCAGGGAGAGGCCCTTCACAGATATGTTATGGGATTCTACAGGCTGGCAAAGATGCTGACGGAGAAACATCCTGAGATTCTCTTTGAGGGATGTGCTTCCGGTGGTAACAGGTTTGATTTGGGAATGCTGTGTTATTTCCCACAGATATGGGCCAGCGACAATACTGACGCTTTAAGCAGGATTGATATTCAGACAGGGTATTCCTACGGATATCCCCAGATGGTTTATACCTGTCATATCTCTTCGGTGCCAAATCACCAGACTTTAAGAGAGGTATCCCTAGAGACCAGAGCCCATGTGGCTTTCTTCGGTAATCTGGGGGTTGAGTGCAACCTGCTTGACATGCCTAAAGATGAGTATGAAAGTTTGAAAGAACTGATAACCATTTATAAGAAATATAGAGGAGTATTTCAAAAGGGTGTATTCCACAGAGGAATCTTCGGAGATATAACCGAGTGGACGGTTGTAAGTTTAGATCAGGTCATTGGCATAGGCCTAGTGGCCCAGAAGATTATTAAGCCTTCGGATCCTCACCTGACTTACTTTGCCAAGGGACTGAATCCCGACTACAAGTATCACTTTTACAATATACCCAAGGAAATTAGTGTGAAGGAATTCGGCGGTCTCCTTAACATGGTGTCCCCGGTTCACGTAAAGCAGGACTCCAAGCTCCATAATATGATTGACAGGTTCTATCATTTGGAGGGAGATTTCGAAGACTCCTACAAGTACGGGGATGCTCTAATGAGCGCCGGAGCCCGCCTGACCCAGAACTACATCGGTACGGGAGTAAATAATAACGTACGAGTCTTTAAGGGGGGCGACAGCAGGCTGTATTTCATGGAAGCCCTTGGGGTAGAAGGCAAGAAAGACCAAAGCCATATACAGGATTATTAAAGAGTGGAAAAATCCACTCTTTTCTTTGCTCATTTAAAGCAATAACGCTTTAACGCGGATTATTGATATTCGGTTCTTTCCTTGGTATAATGACACTCGTGCGCAAAATGTGTCCTTTGGGCGGACACCTGCACAGAGTAAACTTAGGAGGACTATTATCATGACAGTTATTAAGAAATGGAATTCCATAAGTCTGATTATCAGAATATGTATCGGACTTGTGATCGGAGCCATTCTGGGAGTGACATTACCGCAGGTAACATGGATTGCAATTCCCGGATCATTATTTGTAGGTGCATTAAAGGGTATCGCGCCGGTATTGGTGTTCGTGCTTGTATCGGCATCAATTGCCAATGCAAAGGGCGGAAATGCTTCGAAATTCCGTGCTGTAATTGTATTATATATGCTTAGCACATTGTTGGCTGCCGTTGTGGCGGTATTTGCCAATTTCTTATTCCCGGTGAAGATTTCACTTGAAGGGGTTAATGCCATGGAAGGTTTTACACCACCGGAATCACTGGCAGACATTATCTTAAATCTACTAAAGAGCGTTTTTGCCAACCCGGTAGCTGCTATAGCAGAGGGTAACTACATTGGTATACTTTTCTGGGCCGTTGTAATCGGACTTGCAATGAAGGCGGCAAGTGATAATACCAAAAAATCTTTGAACGATTTTGCCGCTGCATTATCTGAAGTAGTTCGTTGGGTAATTAACGGAGCACCCTTCGGTGTATTGGGACTTGTATTTGAAGCCGTATCAACTAACGGAATTGAGATATTTACAACATACGGAATGCTTGTACTTCTTCTTGTAGGATCAATGCTTTTCTCATCACTTGTTATTAACCCGATTATTGTTGCTCTTACATTACATTGCAATCCGTATCCGCTGGTATTCAAGTGCCTTCGTCAGAGTGGTATCACAGCATTCTTTACCAGAAGTTCTGCGGCTAATATACCTGTAAATATGGAATTATGTAAAGAACTTGGGCTTGATGAGGATTTATACTCTGTATCAATCCCCCTTGGCTCAACCATCAATATGGACGGAGCAGCAACGGTTATCACCACATTTGCACTTTCAACAGCATTTACCATGGGTGTTGAAGTAACACTTCCTATGGCACTGCTTCTCTGCATCGTATCTACATTTGCAGCATGCGGAACATCCGGAGTAGCCGGTGGATCACTTCTTCTGATTCCCCTTGCATGTTCGCTCTTCGGCATCCCCGGAGATATCGCAATGCAGGTAGTAGGTGTAGGATTTATCATCAGCGTTATCCAGGATTCAGTAGAGACAGCGCTTAACTCTTCAGGGGACGTAATATTTACAGCCACGGCTGAGTTTCGTCAATGGAGGAAAGAAGGAAAGAAGCTTCCATTCTAATCTAGAACATAATATAGAGCAGTTATTCAAGAGATTGAGTAACTGCTCTTTTTGTTTGAGGAAATGACAATGAATGGGGATTTGCGTATAATTCGGCTTAAATTGAATGGGGATTTGCGTATAATTCGGCTTAAATTGAATGGGGATTTGCGTATAATTCGGGTTTACTTGAATGGGGATTTGCGTTATACTCATATCAGAAAGGCGGTTTATTGCATGAAAAACACTGTGTTCAAAAGAAAAATATATAATGATTTAATTGAATGGAAAGAAAACCGTAGTGATAAATATGCACTTCTTATAAAAGGGGCAAGACGTGTTGGAAAATCAACTATAGCAGAAGAGTTCGCCAAAAACGAGTTCAAGTCGTATATCATGCTGGATTTTGCGCATGTCAGTAGAGAGATAATAGAATTATTTGATGATACTTATAATTTAGATTTTTTCTTTTTGCAGTTACAACAGTTAACGGGAAAGAGGCTTTACGAGAAGGAATCAGTAATTATATTTGATGAGGTTCAGTTACTCCCTAAGGCAAGACAAGCAATTAAGTATTTGGTGGCTGATGGAAGGTATAAATATATTGAAACAGGATCTTTAATCTCCATTAAAAAGAATACAAAAGATATCTTAATTCCAAGTGAGGAACATAAGATTTCTATGTATCCCATGGATTTCGAGGAGTTCTTGTGGGCAATTGGTGATGAAATCACGGCTGGAACGATTAAAACTCTTATGAAAAATAACAAAGCAGCCGGAAATACTATGCACAGAAATCTAATGAGAATTTTCAGATTATACATGCTTATTGGCGGTATGCCACAGGCGATTGAAACATACTTGGAAACGAATAATTTACAATCCGTAGATGTGGCAAAAAGAGAGATTGTAGATCTCTATGAAGAAGATTTTACGAAAATTGATAGTTCGGGTTTAGCGGGTGATATATATGATGCTATACCGGCTAATTTAAGTGGAAATGCATCGAGATATGTTTTGGCTAGTGCAAGAGAAGGAGCAAGAGCTGATCAAGTTGTTGATTTGCTACCTGATATGTTGAACTCTTACACGATTAACATTGCATATCATGCAAATAATCCAGGTGTAGGAATGTCTTTGGAAAAAGATCCCGGACGATATAAGCTTTTTACGTCGGATGTAGGGTTGTTCGTAACTCTCGCATTTAAGGATAAGAATTACACTGATAATGTTATATACAATAAGTTGCTCTCAGATAAGCTGGAGGCTAATTTAGGCTACGTATATGAAAATGTTGTAGCCCAAATACTGAGAGCAAAAGGCAATAATTTGTTTTACTACACAATGGAAAGTGATACATCAAACCATTTATACGAGATTGATTTTCTTACTTCGGTCGGTGATAAAATATGTCCAATAGAAGTCAAGTCCGGGAATTATAGAGCACACAAATCATTGGATGTATTCTGTGATAAGTTTAGCAGACGTGTAAAAGACAAATATGTTGTGCATACGAAGGATTATAAATGGGAGAATGGTATAAATTATATTCCAGTGTATATGGTACCATTTTTATAATAATTGTTATAAATACAATATCCCCTAAAGTAAACCCAAAAGAGCAGATATTCTAATTACGAGTAACTGCTCTTTTTGCTAGATATCTGTTGAAATAGATTCGAATGGGGATTTGCGAGAGCGAGTCAGACACCGACTCCCCATAGAATCAGTTATCCCCAAATGAGAATAGGCCTGTAGTGTAATAATAATTCTCACATAAAGGAGGAATCTCCACCATCTTTTCGTACTTTAAATCATTTGATTCCAGTTTATATTTATAAACCTTGTACCTATCAAGGAAGTATATATAATCGCCTTTAATAGTCATCTGAGCCGCGCCGTGATTTAACTTTAGATATTTCATTTCTTTTGTTTCAAGGTTATATATAGAAAGCCCTCCCCCCTGGTGTGTTACAATATCAAAATGTGATACTAACAACTTGTTATCATAAAACATAATATCGTGAGGATAATCATTGCTCAGCTTAATAACGCTTATTGAATTATCGGCAATAGAGTATACTCCAACGGTTTCTCTGGCATAATCATTATTGGCGGTACTATTTGAAAAATAAAGCATATCCCCTTTGATAACGGCTTTATATTGATCATACCCATATTCAGTAATGTCGACTTGATTAAGAAGGTTTAATTCTTCATCAAATATAAACAAGTAGCTTTTAAATTGCAATTTTTCACTAATTGATGCAAAAGCAAACACTCTCTTGTCCGTACATACTAGTTTACTCACATACATACGTTCAATCACATATTCGGATACAAGTTTGTTACTCTTATTACATTTACTAATATGCGAGTCTCCATTTAAGGTGTTAGCAGAGTATATAAAATTATCATTGACGCTAATACTATTAATAGCATACTGGTCAATTGTATATATCTCTGTATTTAAAGAAGATAGATTGACTTTTAATACTTTCTTTTCATCTTTTCTGTCTGCTATCCCTTGTGGCACAATGTATAACTCGCCGTTATATACCGACGGTGTGTAGAATATTTGACCTAACGTCGCATAGTAAAGTGGAAAGACACCGACTTCCTCGAGACTCTCATCATAGAATACTAGTGCGCTTTGAGCGTCATATCCTCTTGTTTCCACAACACAGATACATGCCTTTTCTAAATCAATATTGTTTTTTGCGTTCAGTACCCCGCAACCGGTCATATGAAAAATTAGTATTACAACTAGCGCCAGATACTTTAGCTTTATTCTATTGTTCATTCTCATAGATTCTATACGTCCTCGAAGATAAGTCTAGTTCCACCGGAAGTATGGCATTTCCAAAATGGTGTGTTGTATTTAAATCGATTGAATGACAGTCCTTATACGCGGCCCACACCAACTGTGAGCAATAAAAACTGTCTCTTGTATCGACATCAAGGAAATTAAAATTATATGGCTTACCAAGTTGTCTGTAACACCATTCTGCTGCTTCTGCATCCTGTTCCATACTTGTTCCGGACACGGTTACTGCGGTACAGTCATTTTTGCTCAAGAACCAATCATTAGGTCCGATTGTCACTTCAGCATTGCCTTGCATTAGAGCTTCAACAACTCTAGTCTCATTGTAAATAATAGCGGCATGCCCTATAAAACCCATTTTGCCATTACTCTTATCAAGTGATATCAAGATAACACCTTTTCGTCTTGGATACAGATTAACAGATTTTAAAGATTGTGTCGAACATGTACCGTTGGCAACCTTGTCTGGCATAATGGGTTTCTCATCGGCAAGTTTTTTTAGTTCTTTTACTTTCGATTCTGGAAAGACTTCTTCAACATAAGCAATTTCATCACCCTTGGCATGTACCGGTAAGGCGGACAAACTCAAAACCGAACACGTCAGCAGCAATCCAATAATTTGTCTTGTTTTTTTCTTCATTCTTGTTTTCTCCCTTCTAATGATTAGAAATTGTTTCAGGATAAATAACTCTGTTACCCCTTCATTATTTAGATAGTTTTCAAGACCTTTTGGTTTGGGTAATAATTAACAAAAAATTGGGAAAACTTTAAGCATATTGTTTAAGAGCCTTGGTGGTATTGAGTTTTCGACGACATAATTAAATAAATAGTTTTGTGGCGCTATCGTCCCAAACCCTTGCAAACAGGGGGGGACAGCACATTGCACATTTTTTTTGCAAAAGTTTGTCTATTATTACCCAAACCATTTGGCCTTCAAAACTATCTAAATATATGAAGGGAACTTTATTATGATTGATATTTGGAAAAGGATGAACGAAAGAATTATTTATAGTTTAGGTTCAGTTGTAGAATCAATTAAACATAATAATATAGGTGTTACGACAGGACCAAATAATTGGAATGAAATGACCAAGACATGTGATGGGGGGTTATATGAACAAAGTTAAGTGTAAAGCATTAGCGGTTATAGCGATATTTAGCATAATGGGCTGCAATAGTATAGATAACAAGGGCGCAATAGATATCGGTAATGCAAGCATATGCGTTTCAGAAACAAGGGGTTATCAGGAGACCAGTGCTTTGGTTTTCTATGATATGGATTTGAATGAGGTTGGTAAAAAATCATACAAATATGCGTCATTTGGAGAGGCTTTCTATACACCGGAAGTCTATGATAACGAACTGTACATCGTCCCACAAGGAATAGCGAATAGGAAAGATGAGAAGAAGGTTTTAAGAATCAATCTATCGTCACTGTGCGAGAACATATATAATATCAACCAATATGCCATAAACAGCATATGTGTAAATGAAAAATACTTGTATACTTGTAACACTCTTAATGGCAACTCGTGCATAACCAGATGCGACAAGAAAAATAATAAAGTTAAAGAATACATTATTGAGGAAATGTATGTAAGTAAGCTGGTGTGTACACAGGAGAACATTTTTGCTTTTGGATTAGTTAGTGAAGGCATAACGAATAATGTTTACCTATATGTTTTTGATAGCAATCTGAATTTGGTTAACCGGGTAGATATAACAGCATGTGGAAGTGATCATTATAAAGCAGTGATTAGGGATGGAAAGCTGTATTTCTCTAATAGTTATGATTACAAGGGTATGCCTAATAATACAGTGACTATCTATTCAATCGCCGAGAATTCGCTTGAGACAATCCAGCTTGATGAGAATTTCCCAAATGATATTTTGTTTAATAATGATGTACTTTTAGTGTCCCATTATGATATTGTTGCAAAAACCGGAGGGGGAATCACATTATTTAATCTTGATACGAAAGAAAAGAAATATATTAAATTGGATCATGGAGCAATGCAAATGACGGCGAAGGGTGATTACGTATTCTTTTTGGCAGATTACAAGATATACAAGTATAAGTTGGAACCCTTTGATTTAAAATTTGAGAAGATGATTGAGGTTTCGCCGCTGGGAGAAGAATTCTATTACTGTTCCGGTTTGTTCTCATTTGGTAAGTAAATGGTTCACATGAAAGGGGGGATTAGATGGAGAATCATGAGACAATTCACAAAGGTAAAATGGTTAACAATATGGCGGGTGCTAGAGGTTTTATTCCTATTTTAGTTTATTTATTACTATTCGCAGGCGCTATATTGATATTCTGGCTTGATTCGAAAGCGCAAGATGGTTCCTTTGCAATGGGGTACTCAATATTGTTCATATGGATAAGTATTCCCGTCTTGATTATTGTTGTTTCAATGATAATAGGGGTAAAGAGTTCTTGGGGAAACTTTAAATGGCTTGCGACCATTTTCTTTGGCTTGACGTATATGGGGTTGCCATATGCAACATTTGGTATAGCAAATAGTATTGCATATGGAAACGAAAATGTACCTGAGGTAAAGATGCTTTTTATTGGAATCGCCATCTCGCTTCTCGGAATGGCGGCAGGGCACCTCATTCTTAAAAGAAAACATAAGTAACAATTTGCAAAGAATCTTACGCAAATGATATGTAGGATTGTTTGGCATTGAAAGGAGAAGAAAAAGATGAAGAAAAGTAGAAAACAATTAATAAAAGTTTTGTTTGTATGTTCAATGGTTATAGTTTTGACTGCGGCCCCGGTACACGCTTCTGCCGATAAGACCATTTCTGCCGAGGAAGTATTCCCTGAAGAACAGGTTAAAATGGCACATGAAGTGGCGCGATCTAAGCCAATCTCAGATTATAATGAAGTAAAAGGGATTAATTCAAGGAAAGCATTGAAGTCAACAGGAAGTTATCCAAAACAAAAGGGGGTAATATTGATTACTGGGGATGCATATAAAGGACTTATTCCAACCGGACATGCAGCAATAGTATGGACACCAAGCTTGGTTGTAGAATCGTTGGCAAATGGCGTGACGACAGGACCGAACAATTGGGATGTTTCCAAAGATACATGTGAAGCAGTAACTGTCAGAGGGACAACGTATTTACAAGACTCTGAAGCTGCAAACTGGTGCTATCGTCAAATAGGAAAGCCGTACAATTATGACTATTTCAATGTAAATACTAGGAGCAAGTTTTATTGTTCTCAATTAGTATGGGCATCATTCAAAGATAATTATGGAATAGACTTGAACACCTCATTATTTGGAAATGCGGTACATCCTGTAGAACTGGAGTACTCTTCAAACACATCAATAATATATGAGAAATAGTTTTAAATAGACATCCTTTATTATCTGTGTTGTAATTTTGAGAATAATTCGCATTTGGGAAGGGAAAGAATTATTACCCAAACCATTTGGCCTTCAAAACTATCTAAATATATAGAAGGATACTTATGAAAAGGGGGATTCTGTATGAGAAAACTATTACAAACTATCGCATGCATAGGTCTATCACAGGTAATGCTGGCAGGATGTGCTGGTACGCAATCGAGCTTAAATATCAGCGAAGAAAACAAAGTAACTCCTTTGATAAGGAGACACCTCGGCTATAGCCGAGGTGTCTTTATTAGTAATACTTACGAACGTCATCCATTGTCAGGTTGGCGAATGTCTCTTTTTCAATCAAAACATATTTTGTATATTTACATCATTTTAATAAATAGTATTTTGACTCACAGCCCTTGAAACTCTTGGAAACAGTGGGGCGACAGCATATTGCATAATTTTTACAGTAAAAGTTTGTTAATATTTACTTGAACTTTTTGGCCTTCTAAAACGTCTAATATATAGAGAGGTATTTATTAAGGGGGCATTGTATGGAGAATCAAGAGATTTTGTGTAAAAGCAATGTGGTTAACAAGAAGACCGGACTCGGAGGGCTTATTCCTATTCTGGTTTATTTGTTGATATTAGCCGGGTCTATAATGGTGTTTTGGATTGAATCAAGCAGACAAGATGGAACTTTTGCCATGGGATACTCAATCCTGTTTATATGGATTGCAATTCCAATATCCATATTTGCCGTATCAATGATAATCGGGGTTAAGAATTACATGGGCAGCTTTAAGTGGCTATGGGCCTGTGTATTTGGATTAACTTATATGATTTTGCCATATGCTACATTTGGCATTGCAAATAATATTGCATATGGAAATACAAATGTACCGGATATACGGATGCTTATTATTGGGGCTTGTATATCTATTGTAGGAATAGTAGTAGGGCATTTTATGTATAGGGAGAAGAACAAAAAGCATAAATAAAGCGTGAAAATTTTGTATCCTGAGCATATAGGAATGTTGGGAATTATAGGAGATAATTGTATTACGAGGGGAAATAGAGGAGATTAACTGTATGAGGAGAAAGGTTATTAGGTGTGTTATAGCTATTATAATTATGGCTGTATGTATTATTGTAGGAACTATTCTCAAGAATCATGGCATTGAATTAAGAAAAAAATGGTTTGATGTGAGACTGTTTTATTATTATGCAGTGGTTATAGGTCCGGTGTTATGCCTCTTAATAGGAGTTGCAATGGGTTTATTAATAAAAACCTTTGCAGTGATTAAGGCCCCTCGTATGGTCTTTAGAATTGTAGTGGCAGTTACAGTATTATATGCACTTATATTTGTATTGATGTTCTTAGATCTTCTAACGACAAGTAATTTCATATATGGAACCGTCGGCCCCAATGGAGCGAAGTTCCTTTTGGAGGGTGGCAGGTATCTGTTCATTATCATGGGATTGGTAGATGTACTTCTTTGGCAGAGAAGAGAAGGAGAAATGACAGAGCCTGAAACAGTAGCAAAATGAAGACGAGGGGGTATAAAGATGCTAAAAAAGAAGATTATATCATGGCTAATCATTGTTTCCGTAGTGATTGTAGGTCTTAACATTACGGCAGGAATAATGCAGGCAAATAATTCTTCTAAGGCGTTTGGTATTCTGATTGATAATCAAACAGGAGAAGATATTACAACAGTCAGATTGAAGGTGCGGGCCTATGATGAAAAAAACGGAAAATCTTATGAGGGTGATATTTCGAAGACATTCAAGGAAATGCTACCGGGAAATTATGCAGAGTTTACCTTCGATATGAATAGTCCGGAGTATGCGTCCGCAGAAAAATCAGATTTAACCATAATCGTTAAGACAAAAGATGAAGAATCGCTTACAGTCCAAGATGCAATCGGAATGCCAATTAAAGAGGGAAAGAAGACACTGATTAAGCTTGTTGGGGACAGAACCTCAGGCTTCAAGGTAGAGTTTGTACATTTTCTAAAAGCTTAGGGGGGAGCAAAATGAGTAGTGAAAAGATAAAGTTTAAAGATCAACCATATTATAAATATTGGGGTGATTGGAAGTTTGTTAACCCCTATTGGATATTTATTTTAGCCCTGATAGCCTATGGAGCACGTGTAGGCTTTTATCATCTGGTAGGAGATAGCGGTGTCAGAATCAGTAATGATATAAATTTGGTTAGAACAATAATAGGTAACGGAAATAATATAACGGTAGCCGGAATAATTGCTGCAATTGTAAATCTTGTACTTATAGTTGGAATAATATATATCTCCGTATGGGTATTGCCTAATAAAGATAAATATAACAGGCTGCGCCTCGCCGGAGTATTTATTATGGAAGGGGCGGCTTTCAAAGCTGTTTACTTTCTTGTAAATATGGATATGACACTGCACTTCGAGATAGGAGAATCGTTTAAAGTTCCAATGATTACTTGTGCAGATATATACATACTGGGTGGAATAATCGCAATAATTGTTATTCTTATCAAGACTTATTCCAATCAAGAACTTGAAGATATGGCTCAGGCCTGGAAAGCTAAACATCAAAAAAGTAATTAAGCAAAGCGGTAGGGAGATTTGATATATGAGAAAAAAGAAAATCCCGACACTTGCAATTATATTTTCAGTAGTTATTGGCTTGTCAGGCTGCGTAGAGGACGGCATACGCAGGCCCGAAGGCTCGTGTGTCGGAGTGGTAGAAACAAGTGGAAATTCTGATGACAGCAGAATATACATATTGAATGAAGGCCTATTTGATAAAGGGGAACTCCCGCTTAAGTATGCCTCGGTTACTAACCCAAGAGTCTTTGGAAAAGAATTGTATGCAATTCCGCAAGGATATTTTGAATCTCGAAATGAGACAATTGTTCTAAGTGTTAATTTATATAGTTTAAGAATCAGAACCTATGATATAGGTTTGCCTGGTATGCAAAAAGTATATGCTGACGATGATTATATATACGCATGTACTATCGATACTGTTGCCATATATAGCAAGGCAAACAAAACGGTAGTTACGAGGAAACTTGACGGAAAAGAAATCAGTGATATCGTTTGCATTAATACGAATATCTATGTTTTGGGGATAGATAAAAATGATGCGAAAAATATGGAAAAACCTCGCATATGGACGCTGAATAGGGAAATGGAAGTAATCAGAGAAAAAGATATATCTGAATATGGGATTATCCCTCAAAAGGTAATAGAGCATGCGGGTAAGATCTATTTTGCCAATACATTCGATGTTAATGGAGAGCCCTGTGGCAAAGTGCTGGTGTATTCGATTGCAGAGGATAAGATAGACAGTATAGCACTGGAGCAAAACTATCTTTCTGATATGGAGTTCTATAATGAAACCCTTGTCATATCGCATTTTAACGGTTCTGATAGCTTCTTTGGAGGGATTACTTTTTATAATACAGAAACATCAGAGGTGAAATCCTTCAAGTTGGATCATGGGGCGGAAGATATACAGATAAAGGGAGACAAAATCTATATTTTAAACAGGAAAGGGATGTACAGCTATAAAATCGAATACTCAGGATTGAAAAGGGCAATAACGGATGACAGGTCACCTATGGATAGCAATCATTATTTTTCCGGATTCTTTGTCTTTAATGATTAATTATATGAAAAAAATCAAGAAAGGGGATTACATTTTGAAAAATAAAATAATAAAATGTTTGATTAGTGTCGGCATAATAGTATTGTGCATTGTAACTAGTAACATTATCAAAGATACATCGAACAGGATGGTTAAAGATTTTGATGTTTCACTGTCAATTTCATATCGTACAGTTATTGGAAGTGTAATTTGCTTGATAATTGGCCTGGCGATTGGTTACATAATAAGAACGCTCGCTATAATTGAGACTCAGCATGTGCTGTTTATAGTTGTTATGGGAATTACTATTGCTTGTATGGTATGTATGATTCTTATGGGCGTTGATTGGCTATTTGTAAATACCTTCTCTACAGGATTTGGGGACTTTGTTTCTAAAACATTGGGAGTAAATGTCGCTGTATTCATTATGGAATATGGAAGGTTCTTTTTTATCCTTTTGGGGCTGCTGGATATGCTATTTTGGCCTCTCAAAAAAGAAAACGCATTATATAACCGACCAACCCAAAGCGAATCAGTCTAAACTTAGAATAATTAGTATTGGAAAGCACATATCAGGGTACATTCAAGTACCCTGATATTGGTGCTTAATCTGCTATATGGAGGGAATATGGTAACAAAGGAAGAGTTGGCAGAGGTAATTTCAGAGAATAGATCGTTGCTCTATGGACTGGCGTACTCGGTAACAAAGAACCGACATGATGCGGAAGACGCTTTAGGGCAAGCGGTTGTTATCTCCTTCGAGAAACGAGAGACTATAGTAAATAAAGAGAAGACCAAGTCATGGGTAAGCTCTGTTGTTTATAATGAATCGCTAAAGATTATAAAAGAGAGAAAGAATGCGGAACTGATAGAGAATTTTGATGATCTAGAGGAGTTTGCTATTGAAGATAAAAACCTTACACCGGATAAGGTATTTACTTGGAAAAAAATATTTGAACTTCCGGAGAACCATCGGACATTGTTATTTATGCATTATATTGAGGATTTAAGTATTAAAGAAATCTGCAAAGTGTTCAGCGCACCTGAAGGCACAATAAAAACCAGATTACGTCAAGCACGCAAGGCATTAGAAACCGGCTTGAAGGAAGGGGATGAGAAATAATGGTAGATTACAGTTTTGAAGAAGATTTGTATATAAGAAAAAAGTTGAGCAATCTGTATATTCCCGTTCCGGAAGGCTTCGATGAATTCATTAATGCCAAGATTAAAGAGGGAATGGCGTTATCAGAGAAAAAGGAGAAGAAGCGCCGACATCTGTCTAAGGGGATGATAGCGGTTCTTGTTGCAATTATGGTTCTAGCTATAGGGATAACTGTGACGGCATCAATGGATTATTATCACAAAAGAATGAGTGCGTTATCAGAGCAAGAGATAAATCAATTATTAAGTGACCTTGATCAGTCAAATGAGGAAGCGGCTTTGTATTCTAGACCACTTAGTGAAGAGGAAAAAAATAGATTCATTATTCTACGGGAGAGATACTTATCAGAAGGCCTATTCCCGGAGAATAGCCTTAGGATTATTAATTCGTTAGAGGAAGCAAGAAAGGATGAAGTGTCTTTCTATCCTCCTAAAAGCTTTTATTATCTTCCGGAACGACCGCTTACAGATGAAGAATTGCTGGAAATGCTTGATTATACGCTTAAAGCGGATTATGCATTACGGAAAAGGGCAGAGGATAATCAGCCGGCAGTTAGCCTTGATGAGGAGGCACTTAAGGAGAAAGCATTGAATGCAATAGAAAAGGTGTTTGATACTGAGTTGAAGGATTATTCAGTTTCGATAGAACAACAGATTGCATTTGAAAATGAAGGCAAAGTGAGCTGCCCTTGTACTGTTACAATTTATGATAAGAAATATAGACTATCATACACAGTAATGTTGGAAGGGGTAAGTGGAAAAATCGAGACGGTGGATCTCTTGGAGAGCTCGAAGAATAAAATGAATGTTCCGTATGTTGAGGAGGAATGCTTGAATGCTGTAAAAACTTATAAGGATAAGGCGTACAATCTACATGAGAATAAGAGTGAAATTGAGCGAATGTATATAAAAACCGAGCGAAGAGATGCTTCTACCATTGATGGAAAAAACATTATTCTTGATTATAAATTTAATGATGGCACATGGTGCAGGCTTTATTACAATGTATCCAATAGGCAGATTATCTCGTGGGAAGATGGATTGGACGATTATTCGATAGAGTATGACGATGATAATGAGCAGAAAAGATGTAACAAGATTGGACATGAGTATATTATTGTGGAGGTAAAATAAGATGAAGAAGAGAATGAAAGCGATTTCTTGTGCAATACTGATGGCAATTAGTATTTCTATACCGGTAAACGCTGAAAGCGATATAATGCAAAATGTAAATATGTTGAGCATGAACAAATCCCTAAGCGTATTAAGCCCGCAAGAAGCAGTAAAGAATGATCCCTATATTGTAATCGATGATAATGTAAACATAAGAAGGAATGCAGGATTGAGTTATACATCCCTCGGACAGCTTATATATGGTGAGACTGTCTACAGATTGGATAATAAAGCAGTATACAGAGATGGTTATTGTTGGATTCATGTTCAGCGACCGCTTAATGGGACAAAGGGTTGGGTTGCAGATTGCTATTTGAGAAGGGCCTGAGAAGTGTAATCGAAAAAATCCTTGCGTTGCCATATTTTTTATGATACAATACATAAGCTGTTTAGATTTTCAGCAATTATTCGTAAGACGAATCACAATATACATCTTATCGACGGGAGACGTTAAGGAGAGAGCTTCATCGATTTGATATGGAAGTTTAGCGAGGTGAAAGAAATGAGAGAAGGAATACATCCGGATTATTATCAGGCAACTGTAACCTGCAACTGTGGTAATACTTTTGTTACAGGATCTACTAAGGAGAATATTCACGTAGAGATTTGCTCTAAGTGTCATTCTTTCTATACAGGACAGCAGAAGTCAATCGCAGCTCGTGGACGTATAGATAAGTTCAACAAGAAGTATGGCATTGAGAAATAATTAGCGATTATTTAATGGGTTGAGGTTGTATACTTCAACCCATTTTTGAATTGGAGACGTAAGAGACATGAAATATTCCGGTATAGGAGGACAGGCTGTTCTCGAAGGGGTAATGATGAAAAACGGCGAGAAATTCGCTGTAGCAGTCAGAAAGCAAGACGGTAATATTGAAGTAAAGGAAGACAGAAGAGGAAGTAAGACGGCAGAGACTGTTAATAAGATTCCTCTTATTAGGGGTGTCTATAACTTTGTGGATTCTTTGGTACTTGGAATGAGCTCTATTACATTCTCTTCAGAGATGTATATGGAGGCTATAGATGAGG
Organism: Lachnospiraceae bacterium; assembly: GCA_015058015.1. Lineage (GTDB taxonomy): Bacteria > Bacillota > Clostridia > Lachnospirales > Lachnospiraceae > SIG280. The sequence goes on from SVDM01000010.1 coordinate 75,782, forward strand.
AACCGGGACGTTTTGAGAAGTTTCTCACCAGGGTATTCGGTGAGAAAGCAGAGAAGATTATTCTGGGCATCACAGTGGTATTCTCAGTGATATTGGCTATCGGAATCTTTACGGTATTGCCCTTCCTTATCTCCATGTTATTTAAGAATATAACGGATAACCACTATCTTATTGCCCTGGTGGAAGGTGTGATAAGAGTGGCTATTTTTATCGCATATATTAAGCTTATATCATGTATGGAGGATATTAAGAGACTCTTTATGTATCACGGTGCAGAGCACAAGTGTATCAATTGTATAGAGCACGGTCTTCCTCTTAATGTAGAGAATGTAAGGAAAAGCTCCCGGCAGCATAAGCGCTGCGGCACCAGCTTCCTACTTATTGTAATGGTAATAAGTATATTGTTTTTTATGTTTATATATACGGAGTCACCGCTTCTTAGACTGGGTCTTAGAATCCTTCTTATTCCTGCAATTGCAGGAGTATCCTATGAGTTCTTAAGACTTGCGGGACGCAGTGATAATGTAGTGGTTAATATCTTAAGTAAGCCGGGAATGTGGCTTCAGAGACTGACCACAAGGGAACCGGAAGATGAGATGATAGAAGTGGGAATTGCTTCTGTGGAAGCTGTGTTTGATTGGAAAGAATACTTAACCACCAACTTTGGTCTTGAGTTTCCTAAGGAGGCGGAGCCGGAGAATGAAGTACCGGGAGTTGCAGGCTAAGGGAGAAGATACCCTTAAAGCAGCGGGAATAGATGAATATGAGATAGATGCTTATGAACTCCTGGAGTATGTAACCGGGATGAGTAAGACCGATTACCTTCTTCGCAAGATGGAAGAGGTTCCTGCGGAAGAGGCAGAGCGATACATGGGTCTTATATATGAGCGAGCAAGCCACAAGCCCCTGCAGTATATTACAGGCAAGGCCTACTTTTGCGGCCATGAATTCTACGTGGATTCCAATGTTCTGATTCCAAGATTCGATACGGAAGTTTTAGTGGAGCAGGCGCTCTTACATTTACCGAAAGAAAAGAGTCTTAGGGTTCTTGATATGTGTACCGGCTCAGGCTGTATAGCCATAAGCGTTGAACTTGGAATAAAGGAGAGGCATCCGGATATAGATGTGGAGGTTTTTGGAGCCGACATTTCGCCGGGTGCTGTGGATATCGCCCTTAAGAATAATGAATTAAACAGAGCAAGTGTCCGCTTTCTGGTAAGCGATTTATTTGACAAGATACAAGGAAAGTATGATATAATCCTATCCAATCCGCCTTATATCAGAAAGGGTGATATAGAAGGGCTGATGCCGGAGGTTAAGGACTTTGAACCTATGAGTGCATTAGACGGAACTGAAGACGGATTGTACTTTTACAGAGAGATAACGAAGGCAGCGGTCCGATATCTTAATGAGGAAGGTCTGTTGTTATACGAGATTGGTTTCGACCAGGGTGAGGATGTTATGAAGATTATGAAGAATAAAGGTTTTACAGATATTCAGATTATTAAAGATTTGGCAGGTCTTGACAGGGTTATTATGGCCAAGTTGGAAATTGAAGGTTTGTAGCCGGGTAAATATATTGGGAACATGTAGATATATTTATTAAGAAGGAGAGACAAACCATATGTTTGACAAGTTAGAAGATTTACTAGTTAGATACCAGGAGATTATGAATACCCTTAATGAGCCGGGAGTGGCTGATGACCAGAACCGTTTCCGCAAGCTTATGAAGGACCAGGCGGAGCTTACCCCCATTGTGGAAGCTTACAACGAATACAAGAAGAGCAAGCAGGATATTGAAGACAGTCTTGCTATCCTTGATGAAGAGACAGATGAAGAGATGAAGGAACTTGCCAAGGAAGAACTTAATGATGCCAAGGCAAGGGTGGAGGAATTGGAGCAGAAGTTAAAGATTCTTCTTCTTCCCAAGGATCCTAATGATGATAAGAACGTTATCGTGGAAATCAGAGCCGGTGCCGGCGGTGACGAGGCTGCTCTTTTCGCAGCCGAGATTTATCGTATGTATATTCATTTCGCAGAGAGTCACAGATGGAAGACTGAGCTTGTGGAGTGTGAAGAAATCGGTATCGGCGGCATGAAGAATGTAACTTTCATGATTAACGGTAATGGAGCTTATTCCGTTATGAAGTATGAGTCGGGAGTTCATCGTGTACAGCGTGTACCTGAGACTGAAAGTGGCGGTCGTATTCATACATCGACAATTACCGTAGCGGTTATTCCGGAAGCGGAGGATGTGGATGTTCAGATTGACGAGAAGGATATACGTATTGATGTTATGCGTGCCTCAGGTAACGGTGGACAGTGCGTTAATACTACGGACTCTGCGGTTCGCCTTACCCACTATCCTACAGGAATCGTTATCTATTCTCAGACAGAAAAGTCACAGCTTCAGAATAAGGAGAAGGCATTTGCCCTTCTTCGTGCAAAACTTTATGATATAGAGTGCCAGAAGCAGCACGATGCTGAGGCGGAAGCAAGAAGAAGCCAGATTGGTACAGGAGATCGTTCCGAGAAGATTAGGACTTACAACTTCCCACAGGGTCGTGTAACAGACCATAGAATTAATCTAACTCTTTACAAGCTTGATAAGATTATGAACGGTGATATCCAGGAGATAGTGGATGCCTGCATAGCTGCAGACCAGGCCAAGAAGCTTGCTATGATGCAGGAGGCATAATACGTTCTGAACAAATGTTTGATTTATATATTCACAACATCTAGTGGTTATGTTATAATACTGTAAAGTATTATAACAACTTATTGATTTTCCCTTGCTTGAATGAAGGTGAGATTCTATGGTAGAACGTATTGACGGTCTGGGTACTTACAATTACCCGGGTATTAAGGCAAACGGCATAAGGACTAACAATTCAGCTATCTCCGAGGATTACAGAGGAGTAACGGTTAACGACCCCTATAAGGCAGGGGTTGTATATGAACCATCTGCAGTTTCGAAGAATAGCAGGGTTAACGCCATGGAGACGGCAACGGTTCGTAAGGAGCAGACGGTTAAACCGGAGTCCGGTTCCATCATAGACGAAGAATTTCTTGAGAAGATAAAGAGAGTTTTCTACTCAGCCATCACAGCGGTGAAAGATTTTGCCAAGAGAATCTGGGAAGGCGGAGAAGGAGCTGCCAAAACAGAAGGCCTTGAGGGGACCACCACTGAGATGGGAGAAGAAGGACAATCCTCCGGAGAGAGGGTATTTACCCGGAGTTCTCCTATCGTGAAGGATTCCATCTTCATGGGTGATGAGGCGAGAGCCAAACTGGATATTCTCTTAGAACAGGACAACAGAGGGCATCTGGCCAAGAATTCGGATATCCTGACCTATTACAACAGGAGTGGCAAGATAACCAGAATGGATCCTTCTGACCGAATGAAGATTATGCGAGGACAATTTAACGATATAGTATTATAGGTAGCAAGAGGCGCCACATCTTAGGATGTGACGCCTCTTTTAGTATTGGAAAGGTTTGCAATGATGCCTAGCTGTAGAACTTTCTGCCGTAATCGCTTACTTCTTCAGCCATCCATTTATTCTTTTGCTTTACTATAGGATCATCTACGGGACCTAGGGCTCCTCCACACCAGCAGAAACCACCGCCCGGGGCAAACTTGTCTATAGCTTCACGAACTGTCGCCTTGAATTCTTCCTCGGTACAATCAGGCTCGCATACGCGACCTTCATAGTCCCAACCGCCGCAGATAGCCAGCTTGTTACCGTACTTTTCTTTGATACCTTTAAGGTCATTGGTAGTCTGGGCAGGGTTCCATGCTACAACTCCGAATTCGATCCAGTCATCTATGAATTCTTCGCAACGTCCGCAGTCATGCATCTCAACAGGGATACCACGCTTGGTTGCAGCTTTTGCTTGTTTTGCATGAGCAGGCTTAACCAGGTCGCGATACATCTCCACAGAGATGAAGGGGTTGTATTTGGTGGCTGTATCATCGGTGATATTTAATATATCAGCATGATAATAGTCAATGCATCGGTCTGCCACTTCATAATAGAAGTCAGACATGTACTCGAAGAGGGCTTTTACCTCTTCAGGCTCCTCGTACATGGCACATAAGCCCTCGGTAAATCCCATAAGAGCCATCAGCTCTTCGAAGTAGCCTATATTCAGGGCAAAGATGGTGGCGGTCTCGTTCTGGTCGAAGCCTGCCATCTCCAAGTCCTTCTTGGCCATAGCTTCCCAGTCAATATTGCTGATATCCGGAGCCTTAACCACGTCTCGCCATTTGGTGATATCATCTAAGATGAATTTGCCGGGTTTGGGTAGCGATGCCCATCCCGTCTCTTCTGTGGTAACAAATTCTACTCCCCATATGTCGAAGCCTCCGGTCATGGTCCGCTTCTCGTTTAAGAAGCCGGGGCCCACATAGGATGACGCCATCACTTTGGTTTCATCGGGCATCATTCCCGGAAGTCGTCCAAAGGAATAGGTGGGAACCCATTCAGGGCATTCCCCTTTGTACAGTTTCAGAAAATTTTCTCGTTCGGTCATATCAGTTTCCTCCTTCATAGATCCAATCCAAAACGTTAATTTGATACTGTACCCGCATTAATTACCCGCATTACATTTTTATAGTAGCACCACCGGGTTGGGGGTTATATGTAATGAATGAATAAAAATAACTGATAAATGTGAGGATTTTTTTGTACATATGGATTGGAAAATAATGGTTGCAAAGATTGGAAAATTATGGTATAGTTCTTATTGCTGGTTCGCGGGATGATTCCATCCCGGGGTTCTTAGCGCGTTTCGCGCATTTTCACTACGAAAACGTTCATTGACAATTAAAGATTTGGAGGATTTTTTTTGCTAAAAAAGAAACTTAAAAAGATACTTGTATCATGTTTAATTGTGGCAATGCTAGTACCTACATTGTCTTTATTTGGTGAAGCCGAGTGGGTCTTTGCGTCTGAATCGGGAGTACACTACGGCAGATCAAATATTCGTAAGATGCCCTTTAATCTTGTGGTTGGCGAGTTGGGGGAAAACCAGCGCTGCTACATTATTGAACTGGACGGAAGGAAGGCCTTCTGCGTTAGGAGGGGGGCTCCCGCCAACTCCAGAGTGACATATACCAGTATGTCCTACGGGGAAAACCTTAGAGTTAATAAGGCGCTAAACTACTATTATTCCAGGGAAAGCTCGGAGGATTATGACTTCTATGTCCTGGTTCAGGTCTATATCTGGGCTGTATTGGAAGGAAAGGATGCGGTTACGGCTATGGATCAGGCAGCATCCTGCATGGGCAGCACTTTCTATGGTTTGTCCGGGTCCATGGTTAATGATATTGAAGCCACTGTTCCTACGGAGTATTACAATGTATACAATTCCGAGAATCCGGGAGAGCAGCCCTTAGCTATGATGGTGGGCAATCCCATGGAGTTGCCCCGCTTTGCGGATGTGTCTGCTGAGGCTGAAAGTCGGGGCAATCTTAAGACTAAGATAAATGTTATAAAGACGGATGAGGAGACAGGGGCACCCCTTGGAGATGTGGAGATTGAGTTCTTTGTTGACGGTAAATCCTTAGGATGCAAGAAGACCGATAACAGCGGAAAGGCTTCCATGGATTATTCCGAGGAAATGTCGGAGAAGGCTTCAGCAAAAGTGGGCTATTGTGTTAATTACGGCGAGTTGTCCTACTATTACAAGACTCAGGTAAAGGGTTACCTGTCAAAGGAGGATGCTTACAATGCAGCTAAAGCAGAGGCCAAAAGGCAGGCGGATGACAAACTAAAGGCGAATATTGCAGCAAGAACTCACACCTATTCCGCAGTCGAGAAGACTCCGAGAAAGGGCTATTTTATGCCGGAGGAAGGGGTTACTGCTTCGGCTAAGGCTACAGGCCCGTCCACCCTTAACTTGAACTTTTCCAATACGTCAACCAAAGGTTCAATAGAGCTTGTTAAAAAGGGAGCCCAGCTTTCGGGAGTATCGGCTAACCATGAGTTTATCTACAATAAGGTCCCCTTGAAAGGGGCTGTATTTGAGGTATATGCAGCGGAGGATATCTATGGTCCGGACTCATCCGACAGGCTTTTAGCCGGGAAGGGCCAGGCCATGGGCAGTATCACCACGGATGAAGAGGGCCTTGGTCGAATAGACGGCCTTCCCCTGGGGAGATATATCCTGCGGGAGGTTAAGGCTCCCTTAGGGTATGCTTTATCGCAGAAGGAATATCCCGTTACTTTGTCCTACAAGGGGGAGGCAGAACCGGTGGAAGTAGAAACCGTGGAAGCAGAGAATACTATGCAAAGGGTTGTAATTAAGGTTTCCAAGCAGGATTCAAAGACGGATGCGTATCTTGAGGGGGCTGACATAGGTCTCTTTCTAAATTGTGATATTAAGGATTCGGAGGGCAATATCATCCTTCCAAAAGACACCCTTATATCAAAAGAGAGAGTAAAGAAGTCTGATTCTTCTAACGACAAACCTGTGGCAATCTTTGACATGGAATTACCCAATGCTCTTATAGCAGGCATCATGAAGGCCGAGTCTCCCGGGCATAATCCTATGTATTATGTAAAGGAGATTACCCCGCCGGAGGGCTATCTTATTAATTCAGGCAAATTCTATGTGGAGGGAACTCCCCGGGAGACGGGGGACCCCATTCTAAGCTATGATCTTAATATCAAGGATGACATTTCCCAAGTAGAAGTGACTAAAGTTGAAAAGCGCAGTGGTGATGACGAGTCCGCTGATGTGGAAAGCTTTCTGAAAAGAGAAAGAATCCCCGGGGCCAAGCTGGCCATTGTGGATAAAGAAACGGGAGCCACTGTGGATGAGTGGATTACCACCAATGAGAGCCATATCACCGAAAGCCTGGTGCTTGGAAAGACCTACACTCTTGTTGAGAAGGAGGCGCCGGAAGGATACAAGGTGGCAGAAGATATGGACTTTACAGTGGAAGGCGGCAAGGAAGGTATAGATAAGGTGGTGCTTCTAGAACCCGGTGAGGAAGGGGTACTAACCGGTGATAAGAAGGATATTTATGCCCTTATCTTTATTATGGCTTTATCGGCAGCTGTCTTTACTATTGGACTTGGTCTAAGATATAATTAGTAAGGTAAAATGATGGAGCAGGAGGAAGGTATATGTCCCTTAGAATAATAGCGGGAGGCTCCGGAAGCGGAAAGAGCCGACTGCTATATGATGAGATTATAAGTAAGTCCATGAAGAATCCGGGAACCAACTATATCGTGGTGGTTCCGGAGCAGTTTACCATGAGCACCCAAAGGGAGCTGGTTAAGCTGCATCCTAACCACGCCATATCCAATATTGATGTGGTTAGTTTTGCAAGGCTGGCTTACCGTGTTATGGAAGAGACCGGGGGAATGGGCAGGGCGGTTCTTGACGAGATAGGAAAGAGTCTCCTTCTTCGTAAAGTGGCTTCAGATAAGGATGAGGAGCTGACTGTGCTTAAAGGGAATATGAAGAGAATCGGCTATATCAGTGAGATGAAGTCGGTTATCTCGGAGTTTACCCAGTATGGAATAGGGATTCCTGACTTAGAGAAGCTGGTGGAGGAAGAGGAAAGCTTCGGGGCATTAAAGCAGAAGCTTTCTGATGTATTGGTAATATACAAGGCCTTTAGACAGGAGATTGAGGGCAATGCCATCATCCCCGAGGAAGTTCTGGACGTTCTGGCGTCCGATGTGGACAAATCTGCCATCCTAAGGGATAGTGTGGTGGCCTTTGACGGCTTTACCGGCTTTACGCCCATTCAGTATGGTGTATTGGAGAATCTGTTGAAATATGCAGCTATGGTGCTGGTGACAGTTACCATGGACGGAGAGTTTACGTCGGGTGAAGAGATTAAAGAACACGAGCTTTTTGCCCTGAGTAAGACTACCATTGATAAATTAACAAAGCTTGCGGGCAAAGCAGGTGCCAAGGTGGAAGAGACCCTTTATGTCACCGGTAACCACAGGCTTAAAGATAATGCCGAGATAAGCTTTTTAGAGAAGAATATTTTCAGGTATGGCAGGAGAACCTACAGGGAAGGTGAAGTTTCCCGAATCTCTGTCACCAAGGCGGAAAGCCCCGGTGAGGAACTGGAGTTTATCGCCGGAGAGATCTGTCGGTTGGTGAGAGAGGAAGGGTACAGGTACAAAGACATTTCCATAATAACAGGGGATGTGGCTACCTATTCCCGCCTTGGTGCCAAAGTGATGGAGCGTTACGGGATACCTGTATTTATGGACTACAAGAGGGATGTTATGCACAATCCCTTTATTGAATGTATAAGGGCTGCGCTGGCTGCTGTGGGAGATAACTACAGCTTTGATTCCATGTTCCGTTTTATTAAGTGCGGAATGGTGGATATTCCCGAAGAGGATATCTTCAAACTGGAGAATTATTGTATCGCTAAGGGCGTAAGAGGGCGAAAACGCTGGTCTGAAGACTGGGCGGACATGGGCCGGATTAATGAAGTTCGGGGAGAGATATATGGAATACTTAGTGAGCTGTCTGAAGGTTTTAAGGGCAGTGCTACCGTAAGAGATCGTTGTATAGCCCTGTACAAATTTTTGCGGGATATTAACGCCCAGGAACACTTGAAATTGATGGAGGAGTTCTTTGCTAAGAAGGGCAACCGGGCTCTGGAGAAGGAGTATTCCATAATTTACAAGACAGTTATTGACCTGTTGGATGAGTATGTGGACCTCTTAGGGGATGAGGCCATGGACACGGAGGAGTTTATGCAGATCCTGGATGCTGGATTTGCAGAGGCCAGAATCGGTATTATCCCACCGGGCATGGATATGGTGACTCTGGGAGATATTACGAGAACAAGGTTAGGAGATATTAAAGTGCTGTTTTTCGCCGGGGTAAATGACGGCATCATCCCTGCATCTGATGTGGGAGCCGGTATCATTTCCCAGACGGAAAGAGCTTATCTGGCGGAGAAGATTGACCTTGCGCCCACAGTAAGGGAGAAGTCTTATATTCAAAGATTCTATCTCTATCTTAATATGACCAAGCCGGCGGATAAGCTTTATGTCAGCTACAGCGCCATAAGCAGCGACGGTAGCGGTATAAGACCCTCATATCTTATCGGGGTTCTTACGGAAATGTACGGTGAGGGCATCTGCAATGTGGCCGGTGATAAGGGTGACGTGAGGCGAATGCCTACTCCTGAGGCGGCCTTGAAATACCTGGCAGAGCATTTTGAAGATGCCAAATCAGGGGACGAGGACAGCCTGTGGAGAGACCTGTACCGGTGGTATTCCCACAGCGAGGAGTATGGGCCGAAGTTGGCGGGACTTAAGGCGGCTGCTACTTACAAGTACAACCCGGCGGAAGACAATCTTGAGGAAGAACTGGCAAGGAAGCTTTACGGAGATTTGCTAAAGAACTCTGTTACCAGGCTGGAACTTTTTGCAAGGTGCGCCTTTGCTCATTTTCTTGAACGTGGGTTGTTGCTGAAAAGCCGGGATGAGTTCGAGATCACTCCCCTTGAAATAGGTAGTATGGTTCACGACTGCCTGGAGCGCTTCTCTAAGAAGATGCTTGATGAAAAGTGGGGATGGAGCGATATCCCTGAGGACATGCTTTCGTCTATGGCGGAAGACTGCGTAGAGGATACGGCAGAGTCCATGTTTACGGACCTATTTAAATACAGTGCGCGAAACGAATACATGATTAATCGCATTAAGCGAATCATGAAGAGGACCGTATGGGCTTTGTACAAGCAGATGTTAGCCGGCCGCTTTGAACAGGTCTATGTGGAGAGAAATTTTGATTATTATCTGGGGGGAGAATCCCCTGAGGATTTAAAAGTATGGGTCAACGGTAAGATTGACCGTATGGATCTGTATAAAACAGATGATAAGGTCTATGTAAAAATATTAGATTACAAAACCGGAGGTAAAAGCTTCGATATTACGGAGTTCTACAACGGTCTGTCCATACAGCTGGGAGTCTATCTTGAGGCTGCCATGAGGGATATGGAGAGAGAATACCCGGGTAAAGAAGTGGTTCCTGCAGGAGTATTCTATTATGTTACGTCAGATCCTTTGGTTGAGGCAGATACCAAGGCTTCCGACGAGGAAGTGGATAAGCTGCTGTTAGAGAGCTTGCGCATGGATGGCCTATGCAACAATGACAAGGATATTGTAGGGCTTATGGATGATACGAATGAGTACGGCAAGTCTTATGTATTGCCCATAAGTCTTAATAAAGACGGTTCCGTAAGGAGCAGTAACAGTACCGTATCTACCAAGGAATTCGGCCTTATGAGAGATTATACCAATGCCTTGATTGAGAAAATCGCCGGGGAGATTCTATCCGGTAAGGCAGAGGTCAATCCCTTTATGACAGATAAGCGTACAGGGTGCGATTACTGCGCCTACAGGGCTGTGTGCAGATTTGACCCGGGAACCCCCGGCTACGAGATGAGACCCTGCGAGGCAGGTTCCTGGGAAAGAATAGAAGAAGCCTTAGATGGCGGAAAGGAGGAAGAGTAATGCCAAACTGGACACCTGAACAGGAGAAGGTTATCAAGTTGCGGGATAGAAATATCCTGGTGTCTGCGGGAGCGGGCTCCGGTAAAACTGCCGTTTTGGTGGAGCGTATCATTAAGATGATTACGGATGATGCGAAGCCTGTTGACGTGGATAAACTGGTAATCGTGACATTTACCAAGGCTGCGGCATCGGAGATGAGAGAGCGTATCGGTGCAGCTATATCCAAGGCCCTGGCAGAAGACCCTGACAATGAGCACCTTCAAAAACAGCAGACTCTTCTTCATACCGCCAAGATTACCACTATCGACAGCTTCTGCATGGATCTTGTGCGGAATTATTTCCACAAGATTGACCTGTCTCCGGATTTTCGCATTGCGGATGAATCCGAGACCAAGCTTTTAAAGAAGGATGTTATTGATGCCCTTTTGGATGATAAGTATGCAGAAGGGGCAGAGGATTTCATTAACTTTGTAGAGTGCTTTGCCACAGGCAAGTCTGAAGAGACGGTGAAGGACATTATCATCAAGATGTATGAGTTCTCCATGAGTTATGCAGACAGTAAGGCTTGGATAAGGAGCAGTACAGCTAACTATGACTGTGAGACCCCCGGGGATGCAGAGAGCAATCCCGTGGTGCAGTGCGCCGTCCTCCATGCCAAGGCATACCTAGAAGGATTGGTTCCAAGGATGGAGTACTTAAGGGAGCTTGCCATGGAGCCGGGAGGCCCTTACAAATACACCGAGCTTGCCAAATCAGAGCTGGATGAGCTGACGCTTTTATCTAAGGAGCAGACCTATAAGGGAATGTATGAGGGCATCGGGAAGCTTTTTACCGGTCGTTTGCCGGGAGGCAAGCTGCCTGAGGATATAGACCCTGCCAAGAAGGATCTGTATCAGGATATAAGAAACGGTGTTAAGAAGGAAATCGGACATTTAAAGGATAAGATTATCTCTGTGGCGCCGGAGGATATTCCGGCTTCCTTGGAGCATTGTAAAAAGGATATGGAGACTATAGTGAATCTGGCTATAGAGTTCACAGACAGATTCGCCAAGGCCAAGAGAGACAGGAAGATTGCCGATTTTAACGATATAGAACACTTCGCTTTGCAGATTCTCTTAGACGAGAATGGCAATCGGACAGATGTGGCCAGACAGTATGCTTCTGCCATCCACGAGATATTTATTGATGAGTATCAGGATTCCAATGAGGTTCAGGATACTATCCTTACGGCAGTATCCGGTATGGAGGAAGGCCGTAACAATATTTTCGTAGTAGGAGATGTAAAGCAGAGTATCTACCGTTTCAGGATGGCCAAGCCGGAACTTTTTATGAAAAAGTATTCGGATTACACGGAAACGGACAGCCCCTGTCAGCGCATTGACCTTCACAACAATTTCAGAAGCCGGAAGGAAGTTATTGATTCCGTTAATTTCTTCTTCAGACAGCTTATGCATGAGTCGGTGGGTAAGGTGGAATATGACAAGGCGGCGGAACTTGTATGCGGGGCTAAGTATCCCGAATCTGATTCCTCCTATGATACGGAGCTTATGATTATTACTCCCGGCGAGGATGAGAAGGTTAAAGGCAGCGACAAGAGATGGGCGGAAGCTCTGGCTGTAGCTGCTAAGATTAAGAAAATGGTGGAGAATAAGGAAGTCATGGTTAAGGAAGGTGAAGAGGGCCTGCGGCCTGTTCGCTACGGTGATATTGCCATCCTTACCCGTGCATCTAAAGGCTGGAAGGAGGTTTTCTCCGAAGCCTTGGAGACTATGGATGTTCCCCTTATGGTTTCTTCCACCACGGGTTATTTTGACACACCGGAAGTGCTGCTGGTATTGTCGGTATTGCAGATTATTGATAATCCCATGCAGGATATTCCTCTGGCAGCAGCCATGAAATCCGTCATAGGAGGTTTTACTACAGAGGAGTTGGCGATGATTCGCGCTGCTTGTAAAGAAGGTAGCTTCTATGATGCTGTGGCAGCTTTTTGCGAGACGGAGGAACCTTTGGGGGAGAGACTTGCAGATTTCCTTGGGACTATCGGTGAGTTCAGAAAGATGGCGGTGTATCTGCCGGTTAATGAGCTTATTGAGGCGGTGCTTGATAAGACGGGCTACCTTGATTACATCACGGCTAAGCCGGGAGGCAAGTTACGTCGCGAAAATCTTACCATGCTGATGGAACAAGCCGTTAAGTATGAGCAGACCAGTTATAAGGGACTCTTCAACTTCCTTCGATACATTGAGCTTTTGAAGAAGTATGAGATTGACTTTTCTGAGCCGGACTCGGTGGAGACATTTGAAGATAAGGTTCGGATTATGACCATTCATAAGAGTAAGGGCTTGGAGTTCCCGGTGGTATTCTTATGTGGCATGTCCAAGCAGTTTAACAAGAATGATACCAAGGGGGCCATAGTGCTTCATTCGGAGCTGGGCGCCGGTATCGGTTATATCGATCCTGTAAGAAGAATTAAGAGTCCTTCTATAGTTAAGAATCTCTTAGGTGCCCAAATTGATGTGGACAATCTGGGAGAGGAGCTGCGTGTTTTATATGTTGCTCTGACCAGAGCCAAGGAAAAGCTGATTATGACCGCTTACCTAGATGACGTAGAGGCAAAGATTAATAAATACAGATACTATGAAGGCATTAAGAATGAGGCCTTTGCCTTCTCGGATATCTTAAGCGCAGGGTCCTATACAGACTGGATATTCATGGGTCTGGCAAGAGGTTGTGACTGCGTAAAGACTTATACCAAGACCCTGGCGGAGGTGGTCACTGAGGTTAATGAGTACAAGGTCTTAAAGGGCATAGCTGAAAGGTCTGATATAGTGGTTGATCCTGAGCCGGAAGAGCATATGGAAGCCATACGGGAGGCATTTGCCTATACTTATCCCTATATTACGGAAGTGGATATGAAGACCAAGATCTCCGTGTCAGAGCTTAAGAAGAGGGCTTTTACAGAGCTCGATGAGGAAGAGGCGGAAAGTCTGCTTGCGGTGGAGGATACGGCCATTCCCTATGTGCCTGATTTCATCGAGAAAAGAGAAGAACATGGAGGCATCAGGAAGGGTAATGTCTACCACAAGATTATGGAGTGCTATGATTTTACTGCAGAGGATTTGTGGAAGTCCTTCGGCGGGCAGCTTGATAGCATTCAGGCGGCGGGTCACCTTGATGAAGAGGATATCTCCGTCGTGTACCACAAGAGCTTTCAGGATTTCTTCGCCACCAATATGGCAAGGCGGATGCAGCAGGCAGCCAAAGCCGGCAAGCTCTTTAGAGAGAAGCCCTTTGTTATGAGTGTTCCCGCGAATTCTCTTGGTGAGGACTACTCCGGGGATGAGCCTGTGATTATTCAGGGTATTATCGATGCCTATTTTGAAGAAGATGGGGAGATTGTACTTATCGATTATAAGACGGACAGAGTTGATAGTCCGAATGACCTGGTGGCCAGATACCGGGTTCAGCTGGATCTCTACGAAGAGGCTATACGCGGATTTACCGGTCTGCCGGTAAAGGAGAAGCTTATCTACTCCTTTAGTCTGGGACAGGAAATTTCCTTGTAATTTTGGTCTTTTCATGGTACATTTATATGTGTTTTGGGCGTAAATATTTGCTCAAAAGATATAGGTTTAGACCGCGACGGGAGTTGATTTAATGAAGAAATATGACGTTATAATCATTGGTGCAGGTCCTTCGGGAATATTCTGCGCTTATGAACTTGTTAAGCAAAAGAAGGACATCAAGGTCCTTATGATAGAAAAGGGACGCAGTATCGAGAAGAGAAACTGCCCCAAGCGTAAGACCAAGAAGTGTATGGGATGCCAGCCTTGTGCAATCACCACAGGTTTTGCGGGCGCCGGGGCATTTTCAGATGGTAAGCTGTCCTTATCACCGGATGTTGGAGGCAATCTGCCGGAGATTCTGGGTTACGATAAGACGGTTGAGCTCCTTAAGGAGTCAGACGACGTATATCTGGAATTCGGCGCTGACAAGAATGTATACGGCATCGACAAGCAAAAAGAGATTCGTGAGATCAGAAAGAAAGCTATCAATGCCAACTTGAAGCTGGTTGAGTGTCCCATAAGACACCTGGGTACCGAAGAAGGATACAAGATTTACAGCAGACTGCAGGATCATCTGCTTTCTCATGGTGTGGAGATTATCTTTAACACCATGGTTAAAGAGCTTATTATTAAGGACAACGTGGTACAGGGCGTTATCTGCGACAACGATGAGACCTACAAAGCCGGCGAGGTTGTTGCGGCTGTAGGACGTGAGGGCGCTGACTGGTTCTCTCATATCTGCCGTGAGCAGGGTATCGATACCAAGCCCGGTACTGTTGACGTGGGTGTTCGTGTTGAGGTTCGTGACGAGATTATGGAATTCCTTAATGAGAATCTCTATGAGGCTAAGCTTATCTACCACACACCTACCTTTGATGATAAGGTAAGAACCTTCTGTACCAACCCTTCAGGTGAGGTTGCTACAGAGTATTATGAGAACGGCCTGGCTGTTGTTAACGGCCATGCTTACAAAGCAAAAGAATTAAAGACTAACAATACCAACTTTGCAATTCTGGTTTCCAAGAACTTTACCAAGCCCTTCAATTCACCTATTGAATACGGTAAGCAGATTGCCCAGCTGGGTAACATGCTTTGCGGCGGTAAGATATTGGTTCAGACCTTCGGTGATTTCAGAAGGGGAAGAAGAACCAACGAGGAGAGACTTGCAAGGAACAACCTCCTTCCTACCTTGAAGGATGCGGTTCCGGGAGATTTATCCCTTGTATTTCCCCATCGTATTATGGTGGATATCGAGGAGATGATTCTTGCTCTCGATAAGGTTACACCGGGTATTGCGGCAGACGAGACTCTGCTCTACGGTGTTGAGGTTAAGTTCTATTCCAACAAGGTTCTTATTGATAAGGACTTTGAGACAAATGTCAGAGGCCTTCGTGCCATCGGTGACGGTGCTTCCGTAACCCGTGGACTCCAGCAGGCATCTGCCAACGGAATCAGTGTTGCAAGAAGTATTCTTGCAAGAATGGATGAGAAATAAATGACCGTATTAGAGATTAACGACGTCAAAGGCTTCATGGCGAAGCTTTTGGCGTCTGATACATTTGACGACTATTACATACTTGAGGCTGTGATTACCAAGGCCAATACCTTTACCATTGACGGCAGGCTGAATGAGGAATACCTGGCGGATGCGGGGGAGGATGTGACTGACCTCACAGCTTTCCGCTTTCAAGCTTGGGGTAAGGTGCGCAGTCTGTGCTTCGATCTTGTTAAGGGCAAGACCCTGCCGATTTTTATGAAGGTGGTATTACAACTGCCTGAGTCTAAAGTGGCAGACATTCTGGCCGAATCCGGCGCATCTATCCGCCCGGAAGAAATCACAGGCCTTTACCTAAACATCACCTACGACCGTAAAGAACTCCGGGTGGTTACCGGCACTTCCCTGAAGACCTTTTCCATGGATAAGAGTCTTGAAAGAGAGTGGGATGAGGCCGCCGGGAAGATTATGGCGGAGTATATGTAGAAGTTGTTTTGGTAGTAATAAAGCATAGTTATTAGAGAAACTCCGGCGGGGATGCCCACCGGAGCTTTTTTCTTTTATTCATTCTTATTCATTTTATTCATTATGAGAAGGTCACGGTGCCGGTTTCCTTACGCCTACGACACGCCGTTTAGGAATAACTTGCAAATGGCGTGTCATCCCAAGCAAGGCAGGACACGCCAACCAGTGATAATCTTCAAATGGCGTGTCACACCAAGGAAATTAGGACACGCCATATAAGGAAAATCATAAGATGACGTGTCACCCCGGACAAGGCGCTACACGCCAAATAGCGAAAATCTTCAACTGGCGTGTCATCCCGGACAAGGCGCTACACGCCAAATAGCGAAAATCTTCAACTGGCGTGTCATCCCAAGCAAAACAATACACGCCAAAATAAGAAAAGTAAAAATCGAGGTTACCCTAAGGGTAACCCATAGAGGAGTATATTGACATATACCCCTCTATAAAGAATCCTGATTACTCTAAAAGAAGAGAATCGGATCTCGACATAGGGGAATAATGGGAATGTTGCGAAGGCATATAATCCCAAGAAGATGACGTGCTATGGAATATAGCAAGGAAGGAGCAAAAATGAAAATGAAAAAGAAACTATTATCATTTGTAATGGTAGCTATGCTTGTAATTCCCTTGGCAGGAATCGCCGGGGCCGGCAAGGTGGAGGCAGCTGATGTGACGGATTCTGAGCAGTGTATTTATTGGGAAGGGGAATTTGAAAAAGAGATACCAGGGTTTTCGGATAGCTTTGCTGACTGGTTGATGCCCCAAATGGGTTTTTCCAGATATTCACTTGGAGACACTCAATATACACTTGGGCCTAATTCATGTATCAAAATAAACTGGGATAAGTCAACCATAGCTAAGGAAGACGTTACAGGAATACAGATAAGGGCATATGTGATAGATAAATTCTCTGGAGAATATGATATTTCGTATATGGCAGGTGAGCCATTTGTAGGAAAGATAATTAATCATCCGTCGTATTGGGGAGGGGATGCTAACTATACTCCCTCGGAACCAATGAACCCGGAATACAAAGAAGCTCCTTGGTATATGTGGGAGGAATCATATTATCTGGCAGATTGGGCCAAACAGGACACATTTCCAGGATTAAACATGGAAAACTACTATAATGAAGTGGTTGAGGAGCAGAGCCGACATGAGGCAAAATATTGGGAAGACCAAGATACGATTGTTGAATTCTATGTAACTTACGTTGATGGGGATACCAAAGAAAAGAAAGCATATCGCACTTTTTGGCTCCTTGACAAACCTTTAGAACAATATATATCTGGATTAAAAGAACCCACCGAGTCCGGTGAGATTGAAGAAGTGGATTTAAGCAAGAATGAATCCCAAGCCATCTCCAAAGACGACTTTGATAAACTTATTGAAGACAATAAGGAAAAAGACATTGTTATCAAGAACAAGTCTGGCCTATCCTTTACCTTCCCCAAGGGAACACTTTCTGCAGTGGAAGGAAAGACCGAGTACGACTTTGGAACGACCTTTGTAAATGAATTTGCTGCCGGAACTTTACCGGAATTTGTTACGGCATCCAACTTTGTAAAGACAATATCCTTTGGATATTCCGGAAAGTTACCGGGCAAGGCTACAATTAAGATTCCGCTGGGAGCAGAGTACGCAGGGAAAACTCTGTATTATAGTTACGTAAAAGAAAGTGGTCTAACAGAAACTCAGCAGGTTACTGCAGATGCAGAAGGAAATATTACTGTTACTCAGGATCATTGTTCTGACTATGTAATTACAACTGAGAATCCGAATCCCACGCAGAAATCACCTCAGACCGGTGATAATCAGAATTTTTCATTTCTTCTGATTCTCATGGTTGCTTCAGCTGCCATTGCCGGAACAATTATCATGCGTAAACGCACAGTTAAATAAAACAATTGAAGACAAAAACCCCGGCAGTTTATTATTACTGCCGGAGTTTTCTGTTTGCGCGCCATGGGCGCGCTCTAACGGGTGAAAGTCCCGAACACGCCCAGATAGTGGGAAGTGTATAGC
>SVDM01000011.1 GCA_015058015.1 Lachnospiraceae bacterium
GGTAGATAGGGCAGAGGTGTAAGCACAGCAATGTGTTCAGCTGACTGTCACTAATAGGTCGAGGGTCTGACCAATGTAGATTGAATATTTCGTTTCAAACATACAGTATGCGATTTTGAGTGTTCTAGCACTTTTATACGGCCCGCTGGCTCAGTTGGTTAGAGCGCCGCCCTGTCACGGCGGAGGTCGTGGGTTCGAGTCCCATGCGGGTCGTTAATAATGGTATTTCTTGGGATCATAGCTCAGCTGGGAGAGCACCTGCCTTACAAGCAGGGGGTCACAGGTTCGAGCCCTGTTGGTCCCATTTTTATCGTAGATTAGTAGAGCTGCTGATTACAAATCAGCTGCTTAAAACTACATATTACGCACCGCCTACGGCGGATGCTGTCGTAAGGAATCCCCCCGCCCCTCGCCGGGGAGGCATCCTTCATCAAGATGAAGGATATTGAACGGGTCCCTCCTTATGACATATGCCGATGTGGCTCAATTCGTGATAATTGTTGAGCGAAGCGAGACAATCATAGGCAGAGCTGCTGATTACAAATCAGCTGCTTAAAATTACATATGCCGATGTGGCTCAATTGGCAGAGCAGCTGATTTGTAATCAGCAGGTTATCGGTTCGAGTCCGATCATCGGCTTTCATGGGTTATTTGTAATCCATATAAATAATAAAATGGGTGGATTCCCGAGTGGCCAAAGGGGACAGACTGTAAATCTGCTGCAAATTGCTTCGGTGGTTCGAATCCACCTCCGCCCATTAAGTTGTGAGATGAGGGACGTACCCTGGGAAGACTTCTTATAACTTACGTTTCGCAGTTGACATAATGTCTTCTGCGAAGCAAAATCATTAAAAAGTGTTTCTTGAGACACAATATAATATAGCGCGGGGTGGAGCAGTCTGGAAGCTCGTCGGGCTCATAACCCGAAGGTCACAGGTTCAAATCCTGTCTCCGCAATTCTTATGCCCAGTTAGCTCAGTTGGTAGAGCAGAGGACTGAAAATCCTCGTGTCTCTGGTTCGATTCCGGAACTGGGCATTATACGTCTTAAGAAGGGGCCCACCGAAGGTGGGAAGATCTCTTAAGACAGCATTCCGCCGAAAGCGGTGCGTCAAACGTCTTAAGAAGGGACCCACCGTAGGTGGGAAGATCTCTTAAGACAGCATTCCGCCGAAAGCGGTGCGTCAAACGTCTTAAGAAGGGACCCACCGTAGGTGGGAAGATCTCTTAAGACAGCATTCCGCCGAAAGCGGTGCGTCAAACGTCTTAAGAAGGGGCCCACCGAAGGTGGGAAGATCTCTTAAGACAGGATCCGGAACAGTTAAACATTATCACGTATAGGTGAATATTATGGAGCGAGATTTAACAAAGGGAAGCGAGTTAAAAAACATCATTATGTTTTCGCTCCCTTTCTTTTTTTCATTTTTTCTTCAAGTCCTCTATGGAATGGCAGACTTATTTATTGTTAGCCAGTTTAATGGCACAGAAAGTATAACTGCAGTTTCCATCGGAAGTCAGATTATGCATATGATTACCGTAATGATAGTAGGACTTGCCATGGGCGGAACAGTAGCTATCGGCAAAGCATATGGCGCGAAAAACGAGAAAGAAACAGCTCTTGCCATGGGTAATACAATCTCTCTCTTTTTTGTTGTTGCCGCGGCATTAACCGTTGTTCTCAGCGCCTGCACAGGCCCTATTGTAAGTATAATGTCCACACCGGTTGAGGCAGTGGAGGGAACCGTAGCTTATCTGATAATATGCTTCCTTGGCATACCCTTTATAACCGCATATAACATAATCAGCAGTATGTATCGAGGTTTGGGAGACTCCAAAAGCCCCATGTATTTTGTAATCGTTGCCTGCATCTGCAATATTGTATTAGATTACATATTTATAGGCGGAATGAATATGGGTACAGCCGGAGCAGCTCTTGGAACAACCCTTTCCCAAACTATCAGTGTAATAATAGCTGTAGTATTTATCAGAAAGAAAAATGCCATTCGCATAACCAAGGAATCCCTTATTCCTAACAAGAAGATGTTTGCTTCTCTATTAAAGGTGGGAATTCCCGTTTCTATTCAGGATGGTTTTATACAGATTGCCTTTCTTGTAATAACCGTATTTGCTAACAGCAGAGGGTTAGCAGATGCTGCAGCCGTTGGAATAGTTGAAAAGGTGATAGGAATCTTCTTCCTTGTTCCATCATCCATGCTTGCCTCCGTATCAGCTCTTGCGGCCCAGAATATCGGGGCCGGCAAAACAAAAAGGGCTAGAAAGACTTTGTATTGGGCCCTTTTAATAACAACGGTATTTGGAACTGTGGTATCACTTATAACACAGTTTTGTGCACCTTCGATTGTGGGAATCTTCGAGACCAATCCGGCGGTAATACTCCTTGGATCCCAGTATTTAGTAGGATATGTCTGGGATTGTATATTTGCAGGAATGCATTTTTCTTTCAGCGGTTATTTCTGCGCAAAGGAAAAAGCCTGGCTGTCATTTATACACAATGTGGCATCCATATTGCTAATGAGAATACCGGGTGCATGGTATGCATCAACCCATTTTAAGGACACCTTGTTCCCCATGGGACTTGCGGCACCTGCAGGTTCACTTATTTCAGTTATAATATGCCTGGTGGCATTCGCAGTAATTACAAAAAAGGACCGTAGATTAGAAATAATAGCAGAGGAAGAATAATGGTTATACTTGTTATTGAATCCAATTACAACTTTGCAACACAAATCAGGGACAATCTTGAAAGGGACGGACATGAAGTATATACGGCATATGATGGCACTACCGGCCTTGCCACCGCTCTAAGCCGGAGACTTGACATGGTTATTATGGAGCGAATTATGCCGGACATGGATGGTGTCCACATTTGTCAGGAAATAATGAAAAGACACGATATTCCCCTCCTTATGATATCGGACATAACGGATAGAAACGATAAGATATTGTGTATAGGACTTGGAGCGGAGGATTATATTGAAAAGCCCCTTAGACCGGTTGATGTCTTATACCGTGTCCGAAAGATAATAAAAAGACGGGAAGAGCTGGCGATAGAGGAAGAAAAAAAGCTTTTATGCTATAAGAACATCCTGACAATCGACCCGGAAGAACAAAAGGTAATCATAGACGAAAAGGAAGTATACTTTACCGGTAAGGAATATGAACTGTTGTTGTTTTTTATGACTCATAGGGGTAAGGTTTATCACAAGTCAGAGATTTACAAGTATATATGGAAAGAGCCGGAGTACTATGACACCGGCTACGTTACCACCTATATAAATCGCTTGAGAACCAAGCTGAAAAAATACAACTTAAAACCCATCAAAACCATTCGCACAAAGGGTTATATGTGGAGTGAGAATTAGGATTTATCATCTTTTTTCTCACTCTTTTTATTCTTTTTAAACATCTTGTTAAATACGCTGTTTGCGGCCTTTTCTTCATCAGTGTAATAATCAAAATCACCGGTTTCTGTATCAATAAATTCAATATCCACGTAAGATTCAGAGGTGGTAGGAAGGTCCTTTTTACGAAGCCTGTGATTAATAACCTGTCCTATAATATAGTAGATTACTGCAAATGTCGGCACACCCATTAATAATCCGATAAAGCCAAACAGTGCGCCTCCTGCTAAGATTGAGAATACAACCCAGAAAGGAGAAAGACCTGTGGAATCCCCCAGAATCTTGGGACTTATAAGGTTGCACTGTACCTGTTGCAGAACAATGATAAATATTGCAAAAGTAATGCCTTTGAAGGGATCTGCCAGAGCAATCAAGAGAATACTAGGTATAGCACCAAGGTAAGGCCCGAAGAAAGGCACCAGGAAAGTAACACCCACAATTACGCTGACAAGCATTGCATAAGGCATCTGTAAGATAGAGCTGCCAATGAAACAAAGAACACCAATTATAGCAGACTCCATAATCTTACCACAGACAAAACCGATGAAGATCTCATTGCTCTTTCTCATGGTTTTTAAGATAAGGTTAGCCTTCTCAGTCTTCAACAAGGAGAAGAAAGTTTTTTTCACCTGACCGATAAAGGATTCCTTGCTGGCAAGGACGTATATGGATACGATGATACCGATGAAGAGGTTGAAGAAAGTTTTAACCACTTCAATAACGCCGACAGTAACTGATGAAACTGTGGTATTTACCGTACTTAAAAGCTCAGTCTGCAGCCAGGTCTGGAAATGGGTGGAGAAGTTATCAATGCCCATTTGAATAAGCTGTGACAGGTTATCCCCGGAGGAGAGGTAGTTGTGGAACCAGTCCGTAACCTTGGTCAGCTGCCCGGGAACGTAAGTAATAAGATAAAGGATACTGTTATACAGTTCCGGAATAATCATATTAAGAAGAACAACGATAATAGCAAGGAAGATCAAAACCGAAAGAGTAATGGCAAGACCGCGGTTAAGGCCTTTTGCTCTGTCCTGATTTTTCATCTTCGCCGTTAAAGGTGCGAAAATATGCTTTTCATAGAACTTCACGCTGGGATTAAGCAAATATGCAAAGATTATACCGAAAATAATAGGTTGCAAAGCGCTGAAGAATCCCGATATTGCCGCAATAATGCTTCCTCCGTTAAATATGATATATACGGCAACCACAACAGCCAAAACAAGCCAAAACAGCAGGAAGGCGTACTTTTTAATAAAGTCATATTTGTGAGCACCCGTCCATTTTTCTTCATTAGATTCATGATTTAAGTCAGACATAGAAACCCCCTAAATACTAAAAAACTAACTATAATATAACACTTTAAGCAAGCAAATAAAAGGGATTCACACTTTAAGAAAAAATGAAGACACAGAAATAAAACTTGAAATAGGGAGGATGGATATAATAATATTAAAATAAGGTAAATATTACCTAATTGTGAATAAATGCAGAAAGAAGCAGATTATATATAACAATAAACACACGAATGCCGTAAAAATCGATTATTGTGACACATAGAAGAGGGAGGAACCATTATGGGAGCGTACTTAAAAAGGGGAATGAAAGTATTATTAATCGTAATGCTTGTCTGCATCCTTTGGCCGGGAAATGTGGAAGCGGGCTACAATGCAGACGGGAACCCGGGACATACGGAGTATAACGATGGCGGTGCGTTAACAGCCACCACAATAGTTATGAAAAACGGTCAGACATATAACTTGTCCGAATATGAGGGCGCTACATATCTGGAGTGTAACTCATCGGGGACATTTACGGTAACGGGCTATTCTAACTGTACAATGATTGTGACTAATTTGAAAGCAGGAGACGATGCAAAGATAGTCTTCAATAACGCTGAAATAGTATGCACGACCAGGTGTCCCGGAGCACCTGCCAATGCCCGTTCGGTTATAGAAGTAACAGGAAGTGGCGGGACATTGACCCTATACTCAAAAGGGGAGAATGAATTCCAGGCAAAAGGTGGTCGTCCGGCCATAAGAAAAGACTATACGGATGTCAGACTGGTATTTGACGGGGATAATGATGCAGTGATGAATGTAATGGCGGATTCAGGCGCCAACAAGACTTCGGCAATCGGATGCTATTCCTGCGATTCCATACATAGAACCTTCGGAAATGTAGAGTTTAAGGGAGGCACCATAAATGCCTACGGTTCGTCGGGAATCGGAGGCGGACCGGGAATAGGAGCTGATATGTTCGGAGAGGTAAACGGTTTGACCTTCTCCGGAGCAACCATACACGCCTATGCCGGATCCGCATCGGCTGCATGTATCGGTACTGCATCCTGCTACATATTCAATATCTTTACAGACTTTGACAGAGCACCCTACGATTGCAAGAATATTGAAATTACAGGGGGATATATAGAGACCCATCCCATGGAGGAGACGTCCTTTGTATACGGAGGCGCCGGAATCGGCGGCGGCTGGGGTTGCAGTGCAGACGGAATCAGAATAAGCGGAGGAACCGTAAGAGCTGTGGGCTCCCTAGGGGCAGCAGGAATCGGAGCCGGAATGGATGGCGACGGAACTAATATAGAGATAAAAGGAGATGCCGTTGTATATGCCATAGGGGAAGCAGCGGGAATAGGTGCGGCAAGGGCCTCGGGTCCGGTATGTGGCGTGGATAAGATAAGGTACGGCGAAGCCAGCGTATATATTTCGGAAAATGCAAATGTAACGGCCTATGGCGGAATGCTCCACGGAAAGCCCAATAGTAGCGGTGTGGGAATAGGTGGAGGAAAAAATAAGTACTACGAATATGGAAAACACACTATATCACAAAAATCCTGTGTTGAGATAAGCGGCGGAAAGGTAAGAGCCTACGGAACAGGTGATTGTCCGGGAATCGGAGCCGGCCATGAGGGATACATGAACCATGTAACCATATCCGGAGGAGATGTATTTGCCTTAGGAGGAAAGAATGGCGCATCAATAGGAAGTGCCAGGAAAGGCACAGACACTAACTGTTGGAGAGTATTTATAACAGGCGGAACCATTGTTACAAGAGACGGCAATGCCCCCGAAGAGACAGGAAGTATCGGGGGAGTAAATGCAAATGGTATCCATGAGGCAGATACGGATGTATTTGTATCCGGCGGTAACCTGAAAGCAAAGCTTGAAAGGGGAACAGCCAAAGTATCCCTCGAGGATGGCAGAGTGGTAATCCCCAAAGAAGTAGCAATAAATACATACGCTGTGGGCGAAAACAGAGAAGAGAGAGCCCCGGTGGAGGCAATAGGCTTCTCTTCGAACTATAATTACGGAATAAAGGACGTAAGTATATTTGAAGCTCATTACGATACAGACCCCGTACTATACGTGTGGCTACCGGAGGACGTTACGGGAGTTACGGAAATAACCATGAAGAATACCCTCTTTAAGCACGGTCCCGTGGGAGAGGAAGAAAAGGTATTCAAAAATCTGGTACCGGACAGCGGCACAAAAACAACCCTTTATCCCAAGGTCTGGTTCTTCTTTGACGATAATTACGAGACCAGGGATACGAACACGGCATGCGCATCCTGCTATATCGGAGAGACAAAAGCCTCCTACTTTAAAGCAGAAAACAATAATGCAACACCCATAGCTTATTGCGTAGATAAAGAACTAAAGAAGTCCTTATTAAACAGCGATGAAACATTTAATGCGGGAATACTCGGATACGCGGATTACGATACTTTGCGTTGGACGGACAGCTCCAAGCACATGTTGATAAATGACAAGGACAATCCGGATAAAGACTGGAAGATGTCTCTGGGATTTGGACTAAGAGGCATCAAACTGTATGGAGAATGGGGTGTATTCGACGGAAAATTCCATTTAAACAAACCGGCAAATGCAACCCCCGACGGGCATGTTGCATCAGGTGGAGAAACATGGCATAACAAGTCATGGAGTAGCCAAACGGTAAAAACACCATATGCAGGGTATGAATTACCCTACTCCTATTATATTCCGGGATATGACTTCCTTGGATGGTCCATAGAAGAGCAGTATCCGGGGCCGGGAGCTACTCTGTGTGAAGCCAACGGGGAATATAATATAACCATTCTTGATAAGTGGAAAGGAAAACGAGTTATAAACCTCTATGCCCAGTGGAAGCCAAAGACCTACACCGTACATTTTGTAGATGAAGACGGTTCAACGACATTAATGAACGATGCCACCTATGATTTTGACGCCGATGGAAGGCTTCCTATAATGACTCAGACAAAACAGGACAAAGTCTTTGTAGGATGGACAGGCACAGCTCTTGGAAGCATGTACGAGGACGGAGCTTCATTTAAGAATTTATGCGGTCAAAACTTCGCTAATGCCGAGGTAACCCTTAAGGCTGTCTGGAAAGATAAAGATAAGGTAGAAATAGGTGTTGTATTGCATGACAAACCCTGGAATAGTGATCAGGTGACGGTAAAGCTAATCGCAGGAACAAATGAAATATCATTACAGCGGGGTGAAGGAGGATGGTACACCGCAGATAATATACCTGCAGGAGAATATACCGTAGAAATAAAATGGGGTAGTTTAAAGCTTTATACCAATAATAGAAAAATCACGGTTACACAGGGTGCGGCTTCAAAGAGTATATTCGAATACTGTAATATCTCTATAGCAAAAGGTGATGATAAACAAGAAAGTCCATGGATAATAGACCAAATGACAGGGGAAGAGATGTCAAGCGCATATGTGTTATGTGGAACAGATATAACCATAGGTATGACTCCCAAGAAAGGATACAAATTCGACAAATATACATATACCGGGGTAATAGTTGACACCCAGCCTGATAAAGCAAATAAAACCATAACGGTATACGGAAGCGGAGCTCCGGGAAGGGGCTTGGACATTACCTCTTATGCAAAGGCCATTAAGTACACGGTTAAATTCGATGCAAACGGCGGCAGTGGTACAATGGCAGATCAGGAAATGATATACAATGAAACGCAGCATCTTTTCCATAATGCTTTTGCAAGGAAGGGATATACCTTTGACGGATGGAATACTAAGGCCGATGGAAGTGGAATGGATTTATCAGATGGAGAAGGTGTTAATTCCTTAGCAGATCAGGATAACGAAGTGGTGACACTATATGCCAAGTGGAAAGTTATAGAATACAACTTAGGTATAAGCAATGGAAAAGATAACAACTTTGGAATCTATACAGCAGGGCCGGACAATGGTCTGGGAACAATCCTACTTCGCTACACAATAACGCAGGCTGTGACCATTCCAAACCCTGTATATACAGACCATGACTTTGTGGGCTGGCTGGGAACGGATCTTTATGAAGCAACCAGAGATTTGGTGTTGCCGGCAGGAACCTATGGCAGCAGGGAATATACAGCGTTTTGGGAGGTAAAAGCCTATAAGGTATACTTTGATACGGATGGAGGAAGCTTTGTAGAAGAGCAGGCAATAATGATTCATGACAAAGCCATAGAGCCGGCGCCTCCAACAAAAGAAGGATATACCTTCGAAGGCTGGTATATGGATGCGGAAAGAACCGTTAAATACGATTTTGACAGTGAAGTAACGGCAGATATAACCCTTTATGCCAAGTGGTCAGGCTCACCACTAACGAAAGATATGGCACCTGTGAATATATGGGGAATGGCCATTATATCCGCTGCAGGAATAGGATATTTTGCATATAAAAAGAAGAAAACTTCACAATAAGGTAAAAGTAACTTAATAGAAAAGACGGGTAAACACCGCATAGACAAAGAGCTATGCGGTGTTTTCATAAAATTATTGACAGAGGCTGTGTTTTTAAGTAAAATGTAGTTTGTGTACAGCGAAAAACGCGAGCACAAGCCCAGTTAGCTCAGTTGGTAGAGCAGAGGACTGAAAATCCTCGTGTCTCTGGTTCGATTCCGGAACTGGGCACTTTATGCGGGTGTAGTTCAATGGTAGAACACTAGCCTTCCAAGCTAGATACGTGGGTTCGATTCCCATCACCCGCTCTATAATATAATAATCATTACAATTGAATGACATCACCATCGTCGAATCTGCTAACCAACAGCAGGTTCTTTTTGTTTAATTCTAAGTATATGTAGGATTTTTCCTTATAAAGAGGTATAATGCTAACAGATTCGTAATTAGACAACAAAAAAGACCCGAATAAATCGAGTCTTGAGAGAGCACGAGACGGGATTCGAACCCGCGACCCTCGCCTTGGCAAGGCGATACTCCACCACTGAGCCACTCGTGCATAGTTTACGCTTTCTGCGTCAACCGACGAAATACATTATAACTTGTGGCAGGAGTAATGTCAAGCAATTTTAAGACAAAATAAGCCTTATATTTAAAAGGTAAAAAAGCGTGTATATCATATACAAATCAGTGAAAGAAAATGATATATATAAACTCGGGAGTAAAATGGGAAGCCGGGGAAAAAACGAGAACAAATTATGATGACTTTACCCTCTGGGTGAAGGGTGGCGGAGAAGCAAGACCATGGCGCCATGATATGGGACAATGTCCAGAATTTCAGAATACGACATTTCTTGCGACAGAAATTAAGTATAGGACATGATTATCATAGGAATGCGACATAGATTTGTCTCACAGACATAGAAACAAGAACTAAAAGATCAGATAAAAGGAAATAAAAAAACAGGAGGTAGATATGCTAAAAACAATACTAAAAAGCGTAAGAGAATACAAAAAAGCAGCCATGCTGGCTCCCTTTTTTGTGGCCATAGAAGTTATTCTCGAGGTAATAATCCCCACCCTTATGGCCGCTCTTATTGACAACGGAATACAGGCCGGGAATATGGAGTACACCATACGAACGGGTATTATTCTGGTAATACTTTGCGTATTATCACTTCTTGCCGGCATGTTGTCGGGAAAATACGCTGCGGATGCATCGGCGGGATTTGCCAAGAACTTAAGAAAAGACATGTACTACAACGTACAGGGCTTTTCCTTCGCCAACATAGACAAGTTTTCTACGGCAAGTATCGTAACAAGACTTACCACCGATATCACCAATGTCCAGCAGGCGTTTATGATGGTAATAAGAGTAGCGGTAAGAAACCCCATGATGGTAATCTTTTCATTTGTCATGGTAGCAAGAATAAATATCGGAATCTCCCTTATATACCTTGCGGTTATACCCATTATGGCGATAGCCTTGTTTATCCTTATGAAAAAAACCCATCCTATATTCGAAAAACTCTTCGAGACATACGATGGAATGAACAGCACCGTACAGGAAAACCTTAGAGGAATCAAGGTCGTAAAATCCTACGTAAGAGAAGACTTCGAGACAGAAAAGTTCAAGACTATAAACCAGAAAATGTACGATCTGGGAACAAGAGCCGAGAAGAACCTGGCAATGGCAATGCCTGTTATGCAGTTTTGCATATACGGAACCATAGTCTTTTGCTCCTGGTTCGGTGCGCAGAACATAGTAAACGGTGTAATGACCACAGGACAGCTTACCAGTGTATTTACATATTCCATGCAAATACTCATAAGTCTTATGATGCTTTCAATGGTATTTGTAATGATAACCATGTCACAGGCATCAGCAGAACGTATTGCGGAGATCCTCTCCGAGAAGTCAACCTTAACCAACGGAGACGCTCCCGTATATGAAGTGAAAAACGGGGACATTGATTTCAAAGATGTAAGCTTCGGATACAGCGAAGGTGATGATAAGTACGTATTAAAGGACATTAATCTTCACATCGCATCCGGACAGACCGTAGGAATCATCGGAGGAACCGGAAGTTCCAAATCCACCCTGGTACAGATGATACCCCGTCTATATGATGTAAGCGAGGGATCCGTTGAAGTCGGTGGAGTAGATGTAAGAAACTATGACATAGAGACCCTTCGTAATGAAGTAGCTATGGTTCTGCAGAAAAACGTGCTTTTCTCCGGAACCATCAAGGAGAATCTTCGTTGGGGTGATGAAAATGCCACCGATGAGGATATAGAAAGAGTGTGTAAGCTAGCCTGTGCAGACGAATTTATAAACAATTTCCCGGACGGCTATGACACATACATAGAGCAGGGCGGAACCAACGTATCCGGTGGGCAAAAGCAAAGACTTTGTATCGCCAGAGCGCTTCTTAAAAAGCCCAAGATTCTTATCTTAGACGACTCCACAAGTGCCGTGGATACCAAGACAGATGCCATAATCAGAAGGGCATTTGCAAGTGAAATACCTGATACCACTAAGCTGATTATTGCCCAGAGAATCTCATCTGTAGAGGAAGCAGATGTAATCGTGGTAATAGATGACGGAAAAATTGTGGGTGTCGGTGACCACAAAGAATTACTTCGTACCAATCAGATTTACAAGGAAGTATTTGATTCACAGGTAAAAGGAGGTGAGGGCAATGAGTAAGAAGAAAAAAGCTCAGGCAGAACCTTCTATGACCCAGGAAGAGCTGGATATTGTCAACAGCAGAAGAGGCGGCCCCGGAGGAAGAAGGGGTATGCGGGTAAAACTTACGGCAGATGTTAAACAATCAGCCGGCAAGACCATCAAAAGAATCCTGTCCTATATGAAGGGCAAGAATACGGTACTGTTTATAATCGTGGTTTTCTGCATACTCATCAGTTCCCTTACGGGAGTAGCCAACTCCATGTTTACCAGAATACTGATAGATGACCATATTGTTCCCTTGACACAGATGGCTGTGCCGGAGTATTCGGGTCTTATAAGGGCCATCCTTACAATGGTATGCATCTACCTATGCGGAATATGCGCCACATACCTGTACAACAGAATTATGGTAGTCATCTCCCAGGGAATCCTGCAAAGAGTAAGGGACGATATGTTTGCCCACATGCAGAAACTCCCCATAAGGTATTTTGATTCCAACACCCATGGAGATATCATGAGTCACTATACTAATGATATCGATACCTTAAGACAGATGCTATCCCAGACTATGCCACAGGCTTGTTCATCCATAGTATCCATAGTGGGAGTATTCTCAGCCATGATATATACCAACATCTGGCTGACACTTGTAGTAATAGTTGCCCTTGCGCTTATCCTTAATGTATCGAGAATAATAGCAAGCAACAGCGGAAAGTTCTTTATTAAACAGCAGATGTCACTGGGACGTACCAACGGCTATATTGAGGAAATGATAAACGGCCAGAAGGTAATAAAGGTATTCTGCCATGAAGATAAGGCAAAGGAAGAATTTGACGCTTTAAACGAGGAATTATACGAGAATGCTAAACAGGCCCATACATTTGCCAACATCCTGATGCCTATTAACGCCAACTTAGGTAACCTCTTATACGTAGTTATTGCAGTAGCAGGCGGTTGTATGGCAATAAGCGGATTCTCGGTAATAACAATCGGTGCCATAGCAACTTTCCTTCAGTTGGTAAAGAGCCTTATGATGCCTGTAACACAAGTATCCCAGCAGCTTAACTCCATCGTTATGGCATTAGCCGGTGCAGGACGAATCTTCAAGCTTATGGATGAGGAAATCGAGTTTGATGAGGGATATGTAGGCCTTGTAAATGCCAGAGAAGAAAACGGCGAAATCGTGGAATGCAAAGAAAAAACGGGCATGTGGGCATGGAAGCATCCCCACGGAGACGGAACACTTACCTATACCAAGATGGAAGGAAGGGTGGAATTCCACGAAGTTGACTTCGGTTACGAGGAGAATAAGACCGTACTTCACGATATAACCCTATTTGCGGAGCCCGGCCAGAAGGTGGCCTTTGTTGGAGCAACAGGAGCCGGCAAGACTACCATCACCAACCTGATAAACCGCTTCTATGATATAGCAGACGGTAAGATCCGCTATGACGGGATTAATATCAACAAGATTCGTAAATCAGACCTTAGAAGGTCCCTTGGCATAGTGCTTCAGGATACCAACCTCTTTACGGGAACGGTTATGGAGAACATCCGGTACGGAAGACTTGATGCAACGGATGAAGAGTGTATTGCAGCAGCCAAGCTTGCCAATGCGGATACATTTATAAAGCTTCTACCAGATGGCTATAATACAGTACTAAGCGGGGACGGAGCGGGAATATCCCAGGGACAGCGCCAGCTCCTTGCCATAGCAAGAGCAGCGGTAGCAGACCCGCCGGTAATGATCCTTGATGAAGCAACATCAAGTATCGATACAAGAACAGAGGCAATAGTACAAAGGGGTATGGATGAGCTTATGAAGGGTCGTACGGTATTCGTAATAGCCCATAGATTATCTACTGTCCAGAACTCAGATGTGATTATGGTGCTTGAAGAGGGTCGCATAATAGAAAGAGGAACTCATGATGACCTTATAGCAAAACGCGGCAAGTACTTCCAGCTTTATACCGGTGCTTTTGAGCTTGAATAAGGCAATTAATAAAAAAATAAGAATTATAGCAATTAAAATCATGCAAAAAGCGTATGACTTATGATATAATCCTCCTGCATACTTGAGGCAGGAGGATTATTCGTGAAAGAGATAACATTTGTAGTACCGTGCTATAACTCGCAAGACTACATGCACAGGTGCATAGATTCACTGCTTCCCGCAGGCGATGCCTGTGAGATCATAATCGTAAACGACGGCTCAAGTGACGGCACAGCCGCCATAGCCGACGAATATAAAACAAAATATCCGGACATAGTAGAAGTAATTCACAAGGAAAACGGCGGACACGGTTCCGGAGTTAACGCCGGACTTGAGAAGGCAAGCGGATATTACTTCAAGGTAGTGGATTCAGACGATTGGCTTGATAAGGACGCCCTTCCCCTTCTTATGAAGGATGTTCACAGAATGTGTGAAGACATAGAGGCGGGATTTGAGGACTTGTCTGCAGATCTTATCGTATGTAACTACATCTATGACCATTTGGATATTGGCGAGAAGAAGTACATGAGGTATCGGAATGTCTTTCGGGACAAGAAAATGTGTACCTGGAACACAATACGACATTTCAGACCGTCCCAATATCTGGTTATGCACAGTTTGTTCTTCAGAACCTCGGTTCTTCGAAAGAGCAAGGTAAGGCTGCCGGAGCATACATTTTATGTAGATAATCTCTTCTCCAACAAGCCCCTTCCCTACGTAAAGCGTATCTGGTATCGAGATTTGGATATGTACCATTACTATCTGGGAAGAGACGACCAGTCTGTTAATGAGAGCGTTCTCATGAAGAGAATAGACCAGCAGATAAAGGTTACCAAGATGGTTGCAACCTGTACTAACCTTAGAAAAGTACAGAGGGTATACCCGGGGCTTGCCAAGTATCTGAAGAGAAATACATCAATAATGATGAGCATATCCTGTATCCATTTGCTGCTTATCGGAGACGAAGAGGCATTGGAAAAAAGGGATAAACTATGGAATTATATCAAAGAGTATGATATATTCTTATACAGGTGGTTGAGATATCGCACTTTGTGCGGTTTTACATATCTGCCGGGTAAGTTGGGAGATAAGCTTACCATCGCCGGCTATAGGTTGGCAGGGAAGATATATAAATTCAACTAAAGGAGAAATATGAGTAAGATATATATAGGATTAGTCAGTACACCGGGATTGTTTGCGTCTATCATACGACGCACCATCAAACAGGACTACGTACATGTTGTTCTGGGACTTGATGCGGAATTAAACGAAGCATACAGCATCGGAAGGAGGAATCCCTGGGTACCCATTATTTCAGGATTCGAGAAAGAGGAGAAAGGCAAAATCCTCAGTAAATTTCCCGAAGCCAAGTACCAGATATTCGAGTTAGAATGCACTGGTGAGCAGAGAAGTCAGATTGAGCAGAGACTTAAAGAAGACATGGAGAGAAGATTCCGTATTCATTACACAATAATCGGACTCCCCTGGCTCCTTCTTAACAAGCCCTTTTATCAGAAAGATCATTATACATGTTCTTCCTATCTGGCAAGAGTACTTGAAGATGTAGGAATTAATTTATTTAATAACAAACACTTTTCTTTAGTAACTCCCAAAGACTTCTACGAGTACGAGAACAAGAGAGTAATATACGAAGGAAGTTTGCGTAACATTACAGACCGAGAAGAAATCGGACTTATATGGAGGCTGTACAGGAAGGCTTACATAAATGAAAGGTAAATGGAAAAAAATAGGTAATGCAGCATTGTTCTTAGCAATAATGCTGCTAACATTTTATACGGTGTTTAAAGAACAAGACATGCCACAGTTACTGGAATCATTGAAGTCCATGAATGTGGGATGTCTTGTTGCGGTTATATTCTTGGCCATATTCTTTGTATGCGCCGAGGGAAGTATGATCTGGTATCTTCTTAAGGCAAGGGGTGGAGTAAGCAGTCTTCCCAGATGCTTTGGCTACTCCTTTGTGGGATTCTTCTATTCAGCCATCACTCCTTCAGCCACCGGCGGACAGCCTATGCAGCTGTATTACATGAAAAAAGACGGCAACAATCTGTCAGATTGCTCTGTTATCCTTATGGTGGTGGCAACCATATACAAATTCGTGCTTTCCGTAATCGGAATAGCTCTTATTGCCTTCTGGAACGAGCCCTTACACCGATTCTTCGGAGGCTATATAGGCCTTTACTATCTGGGACTTTCTTTAAATGTAATTCTGGTAATAATCCTTATTGCCGTAATGGCATACCCAATCTCTATAAAAAGACTCATCGTATTTTTTGAGAGATTACTGGTAAAGATTAGAATATTAAAGCCATCCAAAGGACGTGAACGCAAGATAACAGAGTTTATCTTCTCATATAAGCAGGCAGTATCATATCTTGTGGAAAACAAAGGCAAGATCTTCATGGTAACGGTAATGACATTTATCCAAAGAGGAAGTGCCTTTGTGGTAACGGCAGTGGTATATTTGGGTCTTGGACTTACAGGAACGGACATATTTACCGTAATCCTTGTCCAGGCAGCAGTATACATATGCGTAGATATGCTCCCGATTCCCGGAGCACAGGGAATTACAGAGCTGGTATATGTCAACGTATTTGCCACCATCTTCATTAATAATACTCTGCCGGCATCCATGCTGGTGGTAAGAGGAACTAACTTCTACCTGCTTCTTATCATAAGTGCCGTAGTTACGGCAATCTTTAGTCTCACCAAGAAGAAGGAGACAGTTTAACACTTTACAAACCTAAAAAATCCTAGTATTCTATATGAAATATAAAAATAAGGAAAATAGCAATTTATAGGAGGTTGCCATGAGTAGTTTAACAGAGATTCGTTGGCACGGCCGCGGTGGCCAGGGCGCGAAAACAGCAGCGCTGCTTCTTGCAGACGTGGCGTTTTCCACGGGTAAGCATGTACAGGGCTTTCCGGAGTACGGCCCGGAGCGTATGGGTGCACCCATTACCGCATACGACCGCATTAGCGATAAGGAAATCCGGGTTCATTCCAATATATATGAGCCCGACTATGTAGTAGTTGTAGACGAGACCCTTCTTACATCCGTTGATGTTACCAACGGACTTAAGGAAGAAGGAGCAATACTTATTAACACAGCAAAGAGCAAGGATGAGATAATCCCCTTACTTCGCGGATATAAGGGCAAAGTATTCACAATTGATGCCAAAGATGTGTGCATGAAGACACTGGGCAAGTACTTCCCCAACACACCAATGCTTGCAGCAATTGTAAAGGTATCAGGAGTACTTGACACAGATACCTTTTTAAAGGGAATGGAAGAATCCCTACAACATAAATTTGCCAAGAAACCGGAAGTGCTTGAAGGAAACATGAAGGCACTGAAACTGGCAATAGAGGAGGTGCGCTAATGGCTCTGAAAGCAAAAGATATTAATGTAGAGACAAGATGGCAGGACCTTACGGAAGGCTTGCAGATCTTCGAGCCGGGAACATCCAAGGACTTTAACACCGGCGATTGGCGTACACAGACTCCCGTACTTGATACGGAAAAATGTACCCAGTGTTTACGCTGCGTACCCTACTGCCCCGATAGTAGTATTCCTGTAGTAGACGGCAAGAGAGCCGATTTTGATTTAGATCACTGTAAGGGCTGCGGAATATGTGTTGCAGCATGTCCTTTTGACGCAATAACAATGAAGGAGGGCAAATAATATGGCAATAAAAGAAAGAATGTCAGGAAATGAGGCCATTGCCTACGCAATGAAGCAGATAAATCCGGACGTAATGCCGGCATTTCCCATTACTCCTTCAACAGAGTTACCCCAGATGGTATCCAACTATATAGCAAACGGCCAGATGGACACAGAGTTTATTCCGGTAGAGAGTGAGCATTCAGCCATGAGTGCGGCTATCGGTGCATCATCAGCCGGAGCAAGAACCATGACAGCCACATCTTCAGCAGGATTGGCATTTATGTGGGAGGTATTGTATGTTGCGGCTTCAAACCGTCTTCCCATAGCAATGGCCCTTGTTAACAGAGCTTTATCAGGCCCCATCAATATCAACTGCGAGCATTCAGACAGTATGGGCGCAAGAGATTCAGGATGGCTTCAGATATATGCAGAAAACAACCAGGAGGCATATGACAACTTCGTGCAGGCATACAGAATTGCAGAGCATGCGGATGTTAAGCTTCCCATTATGATCTGCCAGGACGGCTTTATCATCAGCCACGGTGTACAAAACATCGAGCTTCTTGAAGACGATAAGGTAAAGGCATTTGTAGGAGAATACAATCCGGAGCATTTCCTTCTTAATGAGAAGGAAGTATGTTCAGTAGGACCTTACGCCATCACCAACTACGGTATGGAGGCAAAGAAGGCTCAGGCTCACGCAATGGATAATGCAAAGCAGGTAATCCTTGATGTGGCAGCAGAGTACGAGAAAATCTCCGGAAGAAAATACGGACTTTACGAGGGATACAGATTAGAAGATGCAGACTACGTAATCGTAGCCATCGGTTCAGTGTGCGGAACAATTAAGGATACCATCGACGAGCTTCGTGATAACGGCGTAAAAGCAGGACTTATGAAGGTTCGTGTATTCAGACCCTTCCCCGGCGAGGAATTTGCGAAAGCTTTAAAGAACGCCAAATCAGTAGCCATCATGGATAGAGCAGAAAGCTACAGTTCCCAGGGAGGTCCCCTTGGCAGTGAGCTTATGGCAGCCATGTACCGTGCAAAGACCAAAGCAGAAACAGTTAACATCGTATACGGATTATGCGGTAGAGACGTAAGTGTAAACGATATCAAGAATGTATATACTCAGCTTGAAGATGTAGCAGCAAAGGGTGCTGCAGGTAGAGAGTATCAGTATCTTGGACTTCGTGATTAAGGAGGTGCTATCAATGGAGACAAAATTCGACTTTAAAGAAATACAAGGACGAGAAGAGAGATTAGCACCGGGACACAGAATGTGCGCAGGTTGCGGCGGAACCATCGCTGCAAGAAATGTGCTTAAAGCTCTTCATCCGGGAGACAAGGCAGTAATCGGTAATGCCACAGGATGTTTGGAAGTATCCACATTCACATACCCATATACAGCATATGAAGACAGTTATATTCACAATGCATTTGAGAATGCCGGAGCTACCATGAGCGGTGTAGAGACAGCATTCAATGCATTAAAGAAACGTGGCAAGATAAAAGACAACTACAAATTCATCACCTTTGGAGGTGACGGCGGAACATATGATATCGGATTCCAGTCTCTATCCGGAGCAATGGAGAGAGGCCATGATATGGTATACGTATGCTACGATAACGGAGCATACATGAATACCGGAATCCAGCGTTCATCAGCAACACCTATGTATGCTGATACAACGACCACACCGGCGGGAACACAGTCTGCAGGAAAGACCCAGTATAGAAAAGACTTGGCAGCTATTATAGCAGACCATAATGTACCCTACGTAGGACAGACAACCTTTATCGGCAACATGAAGGATTTATACACCAAGGCAGAAAAAGCCATCTACACACCGGGCCCGGCCTTCCTCAACATTATGGCACCCTGCCCCAGAGGATGGAGATACGATGCACCTGAAATCGTAAATATCTGCAAGCTTGGAGTAGAGACCTGCTACTGGCCGCTTTTTGAAGTGGTAGAAGGTAAATGGATTCTTTCTTACCAGCCAAAAGAGAAGCTTCCCATTGAGGAATTCTTAAAGACACAGGGAAGATTTAAACATCTGTTTAAGAAGGAGAATGAGCACCTGATTGCTGAATACCAGAAAGAGGTAGATAAGAGATGGGAGCAGCTTTTAACCAGATGTAACGCCTAGGACTGGAATTGAATGCACAATTCTGACAACTATATATATAGTTTTTAAGTGTATGAAAAAAGCACTAATA
Organism: Lachnospiraceae bacterium; assembly: GCA_015058015.1. GTDB lineage: Bacteria > Bacillota > Clostridia > Lachnospirales > Lachnospiraceae > SIG280. The sequence goes on from SVDM01000011.1 coordinate 19,735, forward strand.
AGAGCGAGATTGTCATAAAAGCATAGACAATCTCGCTCTTTTGCTGTAAAATTATAGGACATTGAACATTAGGAGAGTGGGGGTATCTACATATGAAATCGATAACTGCCTACACGGAAGAAATAGACGACCTGCAGCTTGCTGCAAAAGAGCTGTTTGACCAGATAAAAGGATTTGAATTCCTAAAGAATTCAATAGCAATAATATACGCAGAGGAAGAAACAGATTATCCTGCGTTATATAAGGAACTGAGTAAAGAATGGACATTCCCGGTAATCGGATGTACAACTCTGGGAATATTCCTTGCTTGCGGGGAGATTACCAAAATAGGAATATCTGTCATGATACTCACAGCAGATGACTGTGAATTCTCAACAGAAGTAGCCCATAGCCTTGACAGAGGGAATTACAGGGAAGAGATAAAGAAAACCTATGACCTTGCGGCAGAAAGGCTAAAGGATAAGCCCCGTCTTATCATTACCTACGGAGCCAGGTCAGTATCTCACGGAATGGTTGGGGGAGACCCCATTATAAAATATATAGATGAATTGGGAGAGGGAATCCCCATTTACGGCGGGGATGCCTCGGATAATTATGTATTTGATGAATATAAAATATATTACAACGATAAGGCATATCATAAGGGGCAGCTGATTATGCTGGTATCAGGCAATATAAATCCTGTATTTGCATATTCGGACTCAGCAGGAAAGAAAGCACCCTTCTCCTATGAGATAACTAAGGCCGAAGAAAACATCGTCTATAAAGTAGGAGATCGGACATTTGCCAAAGCTATGGAACTGGCAGGATTTGATGTCTCAAAAGGAGATTTAAAAAGAGATTACTCCATGACACCCTTTACCTATATCGAGACAAAGGACAATGGAGACAGGATTTCAGTTGCAAGAGGCCTTTCTAACGTTGACTCCAAAACAGAGGCGGGTATATTCTTAGGATCTATGCCTGAGGGTGCAAGCCTTAGTATCGGATTATTTACAAGGGAGAATGTGGCAAAATCCGTTGAAAACGTCTTTAAGTGTATTATTGAAGAAGAAAAGAAAAGAGGAGTCAAATTCGGGACAATCCTTATTACCTCCTGTAGTGGAAGATCTCTGGCATTAGCAAAAGATTCTGCGATAGAAGTCCCCTTATTCAAGCACTTCATAAGAGAAGGGACAGGTGTTGCGGGAATGTATGCATACGGAGAGTATTGTCCCACAAAAGGAGATAAGACAGGAAAAGAATATAATATGTTTCACAACTACACGTTTACCATAATGGCACTATAAAAGCCGGCCAAAGGGAGAACCTATGGAAGATAAAAAGGAGCTGGAGATGAACAAGCTTCGAAGAGAAGTGCGTCGTCTTAAGAAGAACAACGAGACCCTAAGAATAGCCAATGAACAGGTAATTCACACACAGGAATACATACAGAAAAACTTGGAGAAGCAGATTTTCTATACAAATCAGCTTCTTAGAAGTACGTCTGATATCATAATCCTTACGGACAAAGAATTAAATATAATAATGGAATCCGGAGGAATGCAAAATATCGACGAGAGTTATAACGAGGCAATCCACAAAAGCGGTGGAAAATTAGACAGTGTTCTGAAGCTGATAGTAAATGACGAGGACAGAAAACGAATCCTCGAGGCCGGCAAAAGAGCCCTGAAGGGAGAGAAGGTAAGTCCCCTGATAGTTTCGGTTAATGAAGGTAGTAAAGAAACAGAATGGCGGGCCGGCATACGTACCATGGAGTCTGCTAACGGTATTGTAGGAATAAGTATTATTATGGTGGAGGTAACGGACCTTTTAGATGCGGTGGAGAAGGCCAAGGACGCAGATAAGGCCAAGAGCAATTTCCTTGCCAACATGTCTCACGAAATAAGGACACCCATGAATGCCATAACGGGAATGTCAGAGTTTATCATACGTGATTCCAAGGATGAGGCAGCAGTTAAAAATGCGAAGATGATAAAGGCGGCTTCAAAGTCCCTGTTATCAATAATTAATGACATCTTAGACTTCTCCAAGATAGAGTCGGGAAAATTAGAAATTATTAAGAATAAATTTTATCCCGCATCATTATTAAATGATATAATAACCATGATGCTTGTGAAGCTCCAGGATAGTAACGTGGAATTAAAGTTGGATATTGATCCGGATATTCCCGCATTACTGAACGGAGACGAGGACCGTATCAAACAAATCCTTATAAATCTTCTTGGCAATGCAGTGAAGTTTACCAAGAAAGGCTTTATTAAGCTGAAGGTGACATTTGAAGAGGAAACGGATGATCGAGGTTTCCTTATTATGTCAGTATTTGATACGGGAATAGGAATCAAGGAAGAGGATATCAGTAAAATATTCGACGATTTCACCAGGGTTGACACAAGAAGGAATCGTAACGAAGAAGGAACGGGCCTGGGCCTTGCCATAGCCAAGAACCTTGCTGAGCTTATGGGAGGAGACCTGACCGTTAAAAGTACTTACGGAAAAGGCAGCACCTTCACAGTAAAGGTAGAGGTGGATGTTCTAGACTCCGAACCCATGGGAGAATTGACGAATCGCGAAAAAGAAAGAGAAGAAGAAGCTTACAGACCGGCAATTACCGCCAAGGGAGCAAGCATACTTGTTGTGGATGATAATGAGATGAACCTTGAGGTAACAGAGGGAATCTTAGAGCCTTACGGAATGGAAATTGTATGTGTAAGCAGTGGCAGGGAAGCTATAGAGAAGTTTAAAAATCAGAAATTTGACCTTATATTCATGGATCACATGATGCCGGTTATGGACGGAGAGGAAGCCATGAGGCACATAAGAAATCTTCCCGGCGGCAAAGATGCGGTAATTATTGTTCTTACAGCCAATGCCATAAGCGGAGTGGGAGAAGAATATAAGAAAATGGGCTTCCAGGAGTTCTTATCGAAGCCCATTTATCCAAAGAATATGGATGCCATAATGCGAGAGTTTCTTCCTCCGGATAAGATTCAAATACAATAAAATATCTTGTGCAAGCGTCAAATAAGGATAAAAGCAGGTAATAGCATGAGAAGTAGAAAGAATAAGATAAGCGCGGTTTTTCTTGCGGTGGCGGTACTTATTACAATACTGCCGACACCGAAAGCAGAAGCGGCGCTTGAATCTTTTAATAAAACCTTTACGGGCAATATAGAAAGCAAGATTAATACCGACCCGGAAATAGACAGCATCCCCGTCTCTTTTACGGCGGACTTTGATACCTTGCTGTATAAGATAAATACCCAGTATCAGCCTGAACTGGGCAAGTTGTGTTCCATACTGGCAACAGACGTTTACTCCAACACTAGAGTAACCATAGACAACAATCAAAACTCCCCAACTTCCCCTTCGGATGACACAGCAATATATAAGGCCATGGGAATGGAGGATATAGAGCTTACATCCTTTAAATCTCAAGACTTTGAGAAGGATTCAGATGATATCACCAAGTTTGTATGCAGCCACAAGGCATTTACTTATGGCAACAAGAAAAAGGAAGTTATCATTGTGGCCATAGAAGGAACCGACGGCACGGAAGAACAGTGGCGGAGCAACATGGACGTGGGTGCGGATACCGAGGATTACAAAAACCTTACGGGGGACCACCCGGAATGGACCAATAAGGAAGAGCATAAAGGCTTTAATGTAACCTACAACAGGGTATCAGGGAAAGTCAAAGAATATATAGAAAGCAAGGTAGACACCAACGCGGAAAAAGTAATCCTTATTACAGGACACTCTAGAGGCGGTGCACTGTCAAACCTTTTAGGCCGTGAGTACGAAGATAATCAGGAGTTTACCTCCTTTACCTACACCTTTGCGGCACCCAATACCACTACATCAAGTAATGCAGGCAAGTACAAAACCATCTTTAACATAATAAACACCAGGGACATTATACCCACCTTTCCCTTAGAGGAATGGGGATTTAAGACCTACGGTACATCTCTGAAGGTGGATATGAGCGCCGGCAGCAACTGGAAAGACACCACGGGAAAAGACAACTACGTAAACTTCGACGTGGAGAATACAGTAAGCAACTTCCGCAAGGTCAGCAAATCCAGGGAAGACTACTACAAGATTGCAACGGGCAATGAAGAAGAGGGCACACGAAGCAGTATCAGTGAGGCCATTCTAAAGGGAATACGGGAAGATTTTGTAAACTGGATAAATGCCAATGCCAAGGGAACAGTTAGAATAGGAGATATCACAGGTAATGGCCCCTTTGAGTTTAAGATAAATATCATGCCGGCATTTACCACATCAGTAATAGCAAAGCTGGCCTCCTCCGACCAGGGCAGTCAGTTGGCAACCATGGCAATTCTGACATTGGCGGGATTAAACGACGGAAGCATATCCAAATACATAGCCCCTGTAATCAATATGATAGACGGTTACATGAACAACAGCGTTGTGTGCGGCCATTGCATGTACGCATATTACGGGGCGGCCACCAAGGTGGAATACCATACTCATAATTTCGCAGATCCTGTGATAGAACAGGAAGGGGAGAGCTTTACGGTAACCTATACCTGTAAAGACGAAGATGACACCCACGTTATAACTCCGGACGTAACAAAGACAGTGACAAAAGAGGCGACCCTTACGGAAGCCGGCCGGGCAGAGTATGTGCTTACATACATCTTCAACGGACAGGAATACACAAAGAAGACAGAGGCCACCATTCCCAAACTGGAGGCCAAGAATTTTATAGACAGAATAAAACAGGGCGATATACCCACAATAGTAATAACTGCGGTTATAGCCCTGGCAATACTGGCAATCTTAAGATTTGCCATAAAACTTATAAAGCGGTAGCGGAGAACTTCTCCAACAAAATATCCGGCTTGTAGCTAAGCTTTGCCTTGCGAAGCCCGGCTACCCCTAAGTCTTCCTCCCTGTTGATAAACTCAAAACGTTCATGGGCAAGCAGGGAGAAGGCATTATTAAGCATCTGGTAGATACCGCCGATTTCGATATTACCCTTCTCGGCAATAACATCCACACAGTTGTGGGATATGGGATTGGCGAAGGTATAGCCTTCAAGGACGTCGTCAACATAAAGGGCAACGCCACAGATATCCAGACGATGACGGTACTTTAGCGCCTTACTGATATGCATATCTTCCGTAAGCAGTTCCTTGTAAAGGTCTTGTCTTTCTCTGGCGGAAAGCCACTCGGACTGGAAGGCCAGGACATCACTGATGACCTTGTTTTCCTCAGGCGTATCTTCACAACCGAAACGAACAACCTTAAAGCGTCCCTCGTAGTTTCTGTTAAAGGTATTGATATGATTACGTTTGGAGGCCATCTTCTTACCCTTAAGATACGCCAGCTTTTCGGAGGAATAGATGTATTCCGCATAATCCCTTGATTCTTCTACATCAAATTTCCCGGGGAAATACCTGTCTAACAAATCTACTGATTCCTTCGTAATGGGGAAGAGGCGTAAACCTGCTCCAAAAGATGCAGCATCTTCCATAAGGAAAGACACCGCAGCAGGAATATTTTCTTCAGGGCAGAAGGGGAAGAGGTAAGTCCGCATTCCCTCATCAGACAGTCCCGAACGGTAAATAAAAAGAGTGCCATCTTTTTCAAAAAAGAGGTCGTGGTACTTGTCTTTTAACAGGTACATCTGTGCAAAAGAATGTTGGCATGAGTTCCCTCCGTATTTGAAAAGATAGCTTTCTATCAGTTTCTTATCTTGTAAATTAATCTCTTTAAAATCCGGCATATTATATTTCAATAAGGGCAATATAGCCCTCTTTCAAATCCTTTATAATATAGGGGTTCTTATCAGTATAAGCTCTGACAGGACCGCGAAGGTGTTCCTCGGCATAGGCTCTTAAATGCTCCAGCTCCCAAGTCATAATAGAGGGGCAGGCAATAGAGATAGCCAAAAACAGGTGGTCCCCTTTTCTTACAACTCTAAAGGGCCACAGCTTGCAGTCAAAGGGCTTATCATCATCAGAAAGAACGCAACCTGTATTCTCATCAAGGAAAGGACAGGGAGCTTCCTCGGCAGGGTCTTCGGTAAGATACTCACCCGAAAGATCACAGTAGGCAAAAGACTTGGAACCGCACTTATCGGTTACAACTTTGCAGTCAGTATCCTTAGCCAGTTTTTTAAGCTTGTCTGCCGGAAATGTAGGCACCTCCCAAAGAGAAGTACGCTTAAAACTACAGCAGTACTTGCATTCGGCGCAAGTTGCTTTGGACATAAGCTCAGATAACATGTTATCACTCCTTAACACACCTATTAAGAATATAATATACCAAATTATTGGCAAAAAAGATACAATAATAGGAAAAAAAGCGCCGGTGAGGGCACAAAAAAGGAACAAAAGTTGCCTGTATGTGGATAAAATGCTATAATTTACGCATAATTGTGGGGGAAAAACTTATGGCATTTTTTGTCGGATCATTGGTGATTGTGGAGGTAATCCTGATTCTTCAGCTGATAGCAGCAAGAAGGATTAAGACAGAGATATCCAAGTCAATCCAGCAGATGATTATAGTAGGAGCGGAGATTACGCTGGTAGTCTTCCTGCAAACCATATGCACTGACGAGATACTATCAAGAGCATTATTCGGTTTGTACTTCTGCTCTACGGATTGGCTTATGTTCATTGTGGGCAAATTTATTCTTCTCTACACCAATAATGAGAGATATCTTCGCCGATTCTATTATTCATTCCCGCTATTGATATTTGACATCTTCTTCCTGGGGCTTAATATTGAACACCAATTCGCCTTTAGTGTTGTAAAGACCGACACCCTCATGGGAGAATTCTATAAATTCGTGCCGGGACCCTTATTCCAGGTTCACGGTGTAATAATCTACTGTCTGGTAGCGTTTTCCCTGATTGTACTGGCTGTCAAGATAGTAAAAGCTCCCTTTATTTATAAGAAAAAATTCTACTTTGTATTCGCAGTAATCATGGTAATAGTAGGGCTTAATGCCGTCATCATGTTCGTGGGAGATACTCTGGACTTTTCGGTATACGGTTATGCCGGCGGAGCTTTGCTCTTCTACTATTTTGCCCTAAACTACATCCCCGGAGAGTTGATAAATCAGACAATATCAGCTGTTTCCCGGGAGGCAAGAGAAGGAATTATCATCTTTGATGAAGAGGTATGTACCTTCGCCAACAATGCCGCCATGACATTTCTTAAGGTAGAAGGGGATGTCCTTTTAGGAAAAAGTAAGGAAGAAATAATAAAAAACTACCTTGACAAAGAAAGCGGAATAACTGAAGATGACATGGAGTTCAATTATACGGACTCAGATAGCAGTGAGCCCAAATACTACAAGGTAAGTTATCATACCCTGTACGATGCAAAGGGAGAGCATATAGGCGGATCCCTTACCATATATGACAAAACCGACGAAGACAAAGAGCTTCGAGAGCAGATATACTTAGCAACCCACGATACAATGACAGCTTTGTACAACAGAGAGCATTTCTTCACTCGGGCAGAGGAAGTATTGGCCAATGATCCGGATACAAAGTATGTTATAATCGCATCGGACATTACCCGGTTCCGTCTGGTAAGCGACCTCTTTGGGGAGGAGCTTGCAGACAGGGTAATCATAAAGATTTCAGAAGAACTGCGTAATGCACTACCCAAGGAGGCCATATACGGCCGCCTCTACTCCGACCGGTTCGCCATCCTGCTGCCCAAGAGGTTACATGACGAGAAGATGCTTATATCCATAGCGGACTCTGTTAACCGGGTAGACAAGCAGTACGCCTATACCATAAAGATGTGCTTTGGCGTATACGAAGTAGTAGACCGCGACCTGCCTGTAAACGTTATGTGCGACAGGGCGCTGGGTTGTATAACATCAATAAAAGAAGACTACAGAAAATACGTAGCATACTACAGTGAGGAATCCCTGGAATCTCTAAAAAGAGAGCAGGAGATAATATCAGAGTTAGACGATGCATTGGAAAATGGCGATATGACCGTCTTCTTACAGCCCATAGTAAAATACGACGGAACCGTTGTGGGCGCAGAGGCTCTGGCCAGATGGATACACCCCGTGCGTGGTCTTATCTCCCCCGGCGTCTTTATTCCCATATTTGAGAAGAGGAACTTAATTGTTAAGGTAGACGTCTATGTATGGGAGTTAGCTTGCAAGATTCTAAATCGCTGGGTGCGAGAGGGTAAGGACTGGTTTGTATCAGTAAATATCTCCACCAAGGACATTTACTTCGTGGATGTATTCGACGTGTTCACCCGACTTGTATCCAAATACAGCATTCCCCCGGAAAAACTTCGAATAGAGATTACGGAATCAGCGGTGGCACAGGATGTAAAGACGGTAACAGAGCTTATAACAAGGCTTCAAAGAATAGGCTTTGTGGTGGAGATAGACGACTTTGGCAGCGGCTATTCATCATTGAATATGCTTAAGGATTTTACTGCCGATGTACTAAAAATCGATATGAAATTCCTCAGCAATGCGGATGAAGATAAGAGAAGCAAGGAGATCTTACGAAGTGTAATCTCCCTTGCCAAGAATCTGGGAATGGTAGTCATAACGGAAGGCGTAGAGACAAGGGAACAGGCTGATTTCCTTGAGGAACATCACTGCGACCTCTACCAGGGCTACTATTACTCAAAACCTGTCCCGGAGGCAGAATTCATCCAAAAAGTTGATGAAATAAAAAATACAATTTGATAGATTATAAAAGGGTAAGGAAACTATGAGCAGAAAAGAAACAAGTAACAGAACAACTCCTATCATAATAGGATCAGTGCTTTTGGTGCTGTTTGTGGCATTCATCTTCGTACTGAAGTATATAGATGTGGCGGCCATAGGCCCCGGTGCAACCAAGGTGGGTCTTGCAACAATCAACGGGATGTTTGCGGATTTCGTAGGATTTAACAACATCTTCTATAAGCTGACACAATTGCTGGGATATCTGGCAATACTAATCTTTATATTCTTCGCTGTATGCGGAGTATTGCAGCTCATAAAAAGAAGATCACTGTTTAAAGTAGACAGAGGGTTAATAACCATGGGTATCATGTTTGTAATCCTCTTAATCCTCTATATCGCTTTCGACAAACTGGCAATAAACTTCCGTCCGGTGCTTATGGCGGGAGAGACCATGCCGGAACCTTCATTCCCTTCATCTCACACCATGCTGGCGGTATGTGTGTTCGGCGCCACCATAATAGAATTCAGACACAGATTAAAAGAAGGCAGGTCATACAACATCATAAAAGTAATGATGATATGTCTTATTGTGGTAACGGTAGCGGGAAGACTGCTGTCCGGCGCCCACTGGTTAACAGACATAATCGGAGGATTGCTGATATCAGGATCCTTGATATCATTTTTCGCGGCAGCCTCTCAAGAATAAATAAAATAGAGAAAGGATAAAGATTATGGGATTAATTAAAGCAGCGGTAGGATCCGCAGGCGGCGTATTGGCTGACCAATGGAAAGAGTACTTCTATTGCGAAGCATTACCTGCAGACGTATTGGTAACGAAAGGACAAAAGAGAGTATCGGGAAGATCCTCCAACACCAAGGGTTCCGAGAATATTATAAGTAACGGTTCCGTTATCGCGGTGGCTGACGGCCAGTGTATGATAATCGTAGACCAGGGTAAGGTAGTTGATTATTGTGCCGAGCCGGGAGAGTTCACCTATGATGCATCTACAGAGCCCAGCCTTTTTGATGGAGGCAAGTTAGGGGATAATATCAAATCCGTATTCGGAAATATCGGAAAGCGTTTTACCTTCGGCGGCGAGCCACCAAAGGACCAGAGAATATACTACTTTAACACCAAGGAAATCATCGGCAACAAATACGGAACACCCAATGCGGTACCCTTCCGTGTAGTAGATAACAATATCGGACTTGATATTGATATCTCCATCAGATGCTTTGGTGAATACAGCTACAAGATTACCAACCCCGTACTTTTCTATACAAATGTGTGCGGTAATGTATCAGGAGACTATTCCAGAGAGGAAATCGACGGACAGTTAAAGACAGAGCTTCTTACAGCTCTCCAGCCTGCATTTGCCAAGATCTCCGAGATGGGAATCCGTTATTCCGCATTGGCAGGACATACAGAAGATATAGCCAATGCTCTTAACGAAGTACTTTCAGCCAAGTGGAAAGACCTTCGTGGTCTTGAGATCGTATCCTTCGGTGTATCCAGCGTATCCGCTAACGAAGAAGACGAGAAGAGAATCAAGGATTACCAGGCAGCAAGAGTATTTGCCAACCCGGCAATGGGCGCAGGACTTATGGCTGTGGGAACAGCATCGGCAATGCAGGATGCTGCTAACAATGAAAATGGAGCCGGCATGGGATTCATGGGCATGGGAATGGCTATGAATACAGGCGGAATGAATATGGCCGGAATGTACCAGCAGGCAGCGCAACAAGGTCAGGTTCCTCCAATGCCAGGTGGACAGGGACAGATGGGAATGGGCCAGATGCAGGGTCAGCCCATGCAGCAGGCACCGGTGCAGCAGGAAGTACCTCTTAACTCATGGATATGTCCATCCTGCCAGACACCTAACCAGGGCAAGTTCTGCAAAGAATGCGGAACCAAGAAACCCGACGGAGTGCCCCAGTATCGTTGCGATAAGTGCGGATGGGAGCCTGCAGACAAGACAAAACCACCTAAGTTCTGTCCTGAGTGCGGCGATCCCTTCGACGATGGAGACATCATAGGATAATAGCTGACAAAGGTTCAAGGAGTTAATATGCTTGCATATTACGACGTGACCTTGGGAAGCGTACAACTATGAGGAAGTAGCCTGGTAAGGCGGATTCCGAATGGTTGTAGGATTGCGGGAGGACAAAGTCCGGAGCAATCCGTAGTATCAATGTAAATAATAACGAGGAGAAGAACATGTCAGACATACAAGAACATAAATGTCCTTGTTGCGGCGGCGGAATACATTTTGACACCGGCATTCAGAAGCTGAAATGTCCGTACTGCGAGACAGAATTCGACATAGATGCCATAGAAGCCATCAAAACCGAAGCTGCAACAGAGGCCGGCGAGAGCCGTTTCCACTGGGATAAGGTCACAAGTGGCCAGTGGGCAGAGGGGGAGCAGCTTTACGCATACTCCTGTACGTCTTGCGGGGCCCAGATAATGGCGGATGCCACATTAGCAGCCACCAAATGTCCCTACTGCGATAATCCGGTAGTCATGACAGACAGATTTGACAAGGGGTTAAAGCCGGATTATGTAATACCATTTAAGCTTGACAAGAAGGCCGCTATTGCGGGACTTCAGAACCACTTAAAGGGAAAGACCCTGCTACCCAAAGTATTCAAGGACCAGAATCATATCGAGGAGATAAAGGGATTGTACGTTCCCTTCTGGCTCTATGATACCAATGCTGACGCGGATATTAATTACCGCGCCACCAGAACAAGAGCCTGGTCAGACAGCGAGTATGATTATATAGAAACAAGCCATTACTCAATATACAGGGCAGGAACCATAGATTTCGAGACCATTCCGGTAGACGGTTCAAGTAAGATGCCGGATGATTTAATGGAATCCATAGAGCCCTTTGATTTTTCCCAGGCAGTACCTTTTCGGACCGAGTACTTAGCAGGCTTTTTGGCAGACCGTTACGACGTGGATGCAGAAGCTAGCGAAGGTCGCGCCAATGAAAGAGTACAAAGAAGTGTGGAAGAGGAATTTGCAGGAACGGTAGTAGGATATGAAACCGTAATCCCCGCCGGCAGCGACATACGTCTAACGGGGGGTTCGGTAAAATACGCCCTCTATCCCGTATGGATTCTAAGTACCAAGTGGAAGGATCAGAACTTCCTCTTTGCCATGAACGGACAGACAGGTAAATTCGTAGGTGACCTCCCCAAAGATACCGGAAAAGCGGTAGGTATATTTGCCGGAGTATTTGCTGTTGCGGCGGCAATTGCATTTGCAGCCCAATACATATTCTGGTTGATATAGGAGGTGCCGAAGATGAAGAGATTAAAGAGACTTACGGCACTTTCAGTTGCTATAATTACAGTGATTTTGGTATCGGTAAATGTCTTCGCGGCGGACCGCATGGAACGCGTATATGAAGCATCCGGAACCTTGAAAGAAAGTCAGGTAGCAGAGCTTACCACAAGACTTAACAACATATCCACCAAGTACAACGTGGATGTAAACCTGGCGCTGTTTGCCAATATGCCCGACGGCTATACCGACATGGAAGAGCTGGCAGATGAGGTATACGAGCAGTTTAACTACGGATTCGGTTCAAATCATGACGGCCTTGTACTTGTTATGGTAATAAACAAGCGCAAATGGCATATAAGCACGGAAGGTTACGGAATAACCGCCTTTACCGATGCGGGAATAAAGTATATCGGAGAGCAGATGACCCCCTACTTAAAAGACGGGGACTATTATAAGGCAGTTAGTACCTATGCGGATCTGGCAGAGGATTTTATAGGTAAAGCCAAGGCCGGCAAGCCGGTAGATAAGGGAAGTCTGCCGAAGAAAGCATTCAATTTCCGCTTTACGGCCTTTACATCCTTTGTATTCGGACTTGTAGTAGCGGCAATCGTAGTATTTGCAATGCTTTCAAAGTTAAAGTCCGTAAGAAGACAGGCGTCGGCGGATTTCTACACAAGAGAAGGAAGCTTAAACCTTACAGGCTCGAGAGACACCTTCCTCTTTACCAATGTATCAAGAACCAGAAGACAGAAGTCAGAGAGCGGCGGAAGCAGCACTCACACCTCTTCTTCCGGCCGTACACATGGTGGTGGAGGCGGAAGCTGGTAGGATTCCATGTCACTTTTCCACAATAAACCGCTAAAGGGCTTGTGACATTTTATGTAAAAAATATATTGCACAGAGAAAAAAATCAGTGTAATATCAGTTTTAGTAAAAAGGCATCTGAGAAGACAGAAGTGTTTTTATCAGGTGCCTTATGTATTATAAGAAACAGGAGGAAGATTTTATGTCATACGTTGATGAGATCTACAACAGAGTTGTTGAGCAGAATCCCGCACAGCCGGAATTTCATCAGGCAGTTAAAGAAGTACTCGAGTCACTTAGAGTAGTAATCGAGGCTAATGAGGAAGAGTACAAGAAAGACGCATTGCTTGAGAGAATCACAACTCCCGAGCGTCAGTTATTATTCAGAGTTCCCTGGGTTGATGACAAGGGACAGGTACAGGTAAACAATGCTTACCGTGTTCAGTTCAACTCGGCAATCGGACCTTACAAGGGAGGCTTAAGACTTCATCCTTCGGTTAACTTAGGTATCATTAAGTTCCTCGGATTCGAGCAGGTATTCAAGAACTCCCTTACAGGACTTCCCATCGGTGGAGGTAAAGGTGGTTCTGATTTCGATCCCAAGGGCAAATCAGATAGAGAAGTAATGGCATTCTGCCAGAGCTTTATGACAGAGCTTTTCAAGTACATCGGAGCAGACACAGACGTACCTGCCGGAGATATCGGAACAGGTGCAAGAGAGATTGGTTTCATGTACGGACAGTATAAGAGACTTACAGGATTATATGAAGGAGTTCTTACAGGTAAGGGATTATCCTACGGTGGATCACTTGCCCGTACAGAAGCTACAGGATACGGACTCCTTTACATGACACAGGAGATGCTCAAATGCAACGGTGTTGATATTAAGGGCAAGACAGTTGCAGTTTCAGGCTCAGGTAACGTAGCAATCTACGCTATCGAGAAGGCAATCCAGATGGGTGCTAAGCCTGTTACATGTTCAGATTCAACAGGTTGGGTATACGATCCCGAAGGAATCGATGTTGCACTTCTTAAAGAAGTTAAGGAAGTTAACAGAGCCCGTCTTACAGAGTACGCTGCTAAGCGTCCTTCAGCTCAGTATCATGACAAGGCAAAAGAGAACAACAACCAGTGGATTATCAAGGTTGATATTGCTCTTCCCTGCGCTACACAAAACGAGCTTAACTTAGACGATGCCAAGGCGCTTGTAGCAAACGGTGTTATGGCAGTATGCGAAGGTGCTAACATGCCTACCACTCTTGAAGCAACCAAGTACTTCCAGGAGAACAAGGTATACTTCGTTCCCGGTAAAGCTGCTAATGCAGGTGGAGTTGCTACTTCAGCATTAGAGATGAGCCAGAACTCAGAGAGACTTTCCTGGACATTCGAGGAAGTGGATGCCAAGTTACAGGGTATCATGGTCAATATCTTCCATAACCTTGACGATGCTGCTAAGAAATATGGAATGGAAGGCGATTACGTAGCAGGAGCTAACATTGCCGGATTCCTTAAGGTTGCAGACGCTATGAAAGCTCAGGGTATTGTATAAGAACTTGATTTTTAATAACGATGTTGATACAATAGACCAAAGTCGGTCCTCTGTCCTGACAGGACAGGGGACTGTTTTAACTTAATCGGAAAACATTCCGGTTAGATTAAAGCAGTCCGTGTATAACCGGAATGATGCGGGAAAAATCAAATTAGGGAAGGAAAGAAAAATGCAGATATTTGAAGAACTTCAGGCAAGAGGCTTACTTGCCCAACTTACAGATGAGAAAGAGATACGAGAACTGGTTAATAACGGTAAGGCCGTGTTCTATATCGGATTTGACCCCACTGCGGATTCACTTCATGTAGGCCACTTCATGGCTCTTTGCCTTATGAAGAGATTGCAGATGGCAGGCAACAAGCCCATAGCCTTAGTAGGCGGTGGAACGGGAATGATCGGTGACCCTTCCGGAAGAACCGACATGAGAACCATGATGACAAAAGAGACAATTCAGCACAACTGCGACTGTTTCAAGAAGCAGATGGAGCGTTTTATAGATTTTTCAGAGGGCAAGGCGTTGATGGTCAACAATGCTGACTGGCTTTTAGACCTTAACTATGTAGATTTCCTCCGCGAGGTAGGTCCTCATTTTAGCGTAAATAACATGCTTCGTGCCGAGTGCTACAAGCAGCGTATGGAGAAGGGCTTATCCTTCCTTGAGTTCAACTACATGCTTATGCAAAGCTACGACTTCTTCGAGCTGTTCCAGAGATACGGCTGCAACATGCAATTCGGAGGAGACGACCAGTGGTCCAACATGTTAGGCGGAACAGAGCTTATCCGTCGTAAGCTTGGAAAAGACGCATATGCCATGACCATCACCCTTCTTCTTAATTCAGAAGGAAAGAAGATGGGTAAGACCCAAAAAGGTGCCGTATGGCTTGACCCGGCAAAGACCTCACCCTACGAGTTCTTCCAGTACTGGAGAAATGTCGCTGATGCCGATGTATCCAAGTGCATGAAGATGCTCACCTTCCTTCCCCTTGAAGAGATCGAGGAGATGGACAAGTGGGATGATTCCCGTATCAACGAGAAGAAAGAGATCTTAGCATACGAGCTTACAGCCCTTGTTCACGGAGAGGAAGAAGCCACCAAGGCAAAAGAAACAGCAAGAAGCCTCTTTGCCGGCGGCGGCAACTTAGAGAACATGCCTACTGCAGAGCTTAGTGACAGCGATGTTCCGGAAGATGGAATACTAATTAACGATCTTCTGGTGGCAGCAGGACTTGCAGCAAGCAAGAGTGAAGCAAGACGTCTTGTAACCCAGGGCGGAGTATCCGTAGAAGACGAGAAAATACCGGGTATCGAATTCAAGGTAGAAAAGGCAGCCTTGAAGGAAGGCATCGTAGTAAAGAAGGGTAAGAAAGTATTCAAGAGAGTACTTATCAAATAATACATTAAAGACAGGATAACCATGAAGAAGATATTAATGATAGCAACCGGCGGAACCATAGCCTCCACAAGAACATCGGCAGGCTTATCTCCCCTGCTTTCGTCAGAGGAGATACTAGAGTACGTTCCGGATGTAAAGAATGTCTGCATAGTAGAGACCATGCAGCTATACAACATAGACAGCACCAATATCCATCCGGAGCACTGGCTGGGAATGGTCAAAACCATTAAAGAGCAGTACGACTCCTATGATGGCTTTGTATTATGTCACGGTACCGACACCATGGCATATACCGCCGCTGCCCTGTCATATCTTATTCAGGATTCAGCAAAACCCATAGTCCTTACCGGATCCCAGAAGCCGATAGATATGGAGATTACAGATGCCAAGACCAATCTGCTTGACAGCTTCATCTATGCGGCATCCCCCAATGCAAGTGGGGTACAGATAGTATTTAACGGGAAGGTAATCCTTGGCACCAGGGCAAGAAAGGTTCGAACCAAAAGCTTCGATGCCTTTGAAAGTATCAACTTCCCCATCTTAGCAAGGATCAGGGACGGACAGTTATTCGAATACATTCATTTTGAAAAGAAAGAGCCCCGCTTTTTTGAAACCATGTCCCCCAAGGTGGGCATAATAAAGCTTTCGCCGGGACTGGATGCGGAGGTTATCTCCTTTTACTTTAACAGATATGATGCCATAATCCTTGAAAGCTACGGAGTAGGCGGCATCCCCTCCGGAGAATACTACAAGCTTCATGAGGAGATAGACAAATGGCAGGGGAAGGGCAAGATAATAATAATGACCACCCAGGTCCCCAACGAAGGCAGCAATATGGAAGTCTATAAGGTGGGCTACGGCTCCAAGAAAGATTACAATATGCTTGAAGCCTATGACATGACCTTAGAAAGTTGCATAGCCAAGATGATGTGGATTCTCGGCCGCACCAGAGATATAGAGGAGATACACAAGCTTTTCTACGCAACTATCAGTAAAGACATCTTATACCGGGAAGAAAGACAAGGATAAAATGATTACAGTAAAAGAATATGTGGGTCACATTCGTAACAACGTGGCCTTATGCAAAGAACTGGGAATAGACCAACAGCTTCCCAGAAGGGAAAAAGAAGAAGCAATCCTTATAGCAGCCTACGAAAAATGGGGCAGCCATATGGCAGAGCATATGCACGGTATGTTCGCCTTTGCTCTATGGGACGATGAAAGAAGAGAACTCTTCGCCCTGCGAGATCAGTTCGGAACTAAGCCCTTCTACTATTATGTAACCGCAGCAGGAGAGCTTCTATACGGAGTAAATATTCGCACTATAATGGAGCAGGAAGGCTTTATAAAAGAGCTTAACGAAGAGATGCTTCAGATATACTTAAGCCTTACCTATGTTGCGGGAGAGGACACCTTCTTTAAAGGGGTTAAGAAGCTTATGCCGGGACATTTCCTTGTATGGAAAGATGGCAGGCTTACAATAGAAAGATACTTTGCCCCCACATTCAAGCCGGATGAGACCAAGAGCCTGGATGAATGGGCAGATGAGATACATAACACATTAAAGGACATTATGCCGGAGATGTTGTACGAAGGAGAAAGTGCAGAAAGCTTCTTATCCGGCGGTGTTGATTCTTCCTACGTCCTTGCCATGAGTAATTGCAAGGAAGCGGACACCTGCGGATATGACGAAGAAAGATTCGATGAATCCGGCATGGCAGCAGAAACTGCAGCGGTGCTGGGGGTTAAGTTAAACAGAGCCCGCATTACACCGGAGGACTTCTTCAAGGCAGTTCCTTTCGTAATGTACAATATGGAGCAACCCTTAGGAGACGCCTCCGCTATTGTATTTACCATAGGATGCAGAGAAAGTGCTAAGCATACTAAGATCTGCTATTCCGGTGAAGGTTCCGACGAATTCTTCGGCGGCTACAACATGTACCGCAATGCGGAACGCTACGGGGACAATCTTCCCACCTTCTACGTTGGCAACACCAACATCA
This sequence comes from Lachnospiraceae bacterium, assembly GCA_015058015.1. Classification (GTDB taxonomy): domain Bacteria; phylum Bacillota; class Clostridia; order Lachnospirales; family Lachnospiraceae; genus SIG280. The sequence goes on from SVDM01000011.1 coordinate 37,471, forward strand.
TGAAGGAAGATGAGAAAAAGCAGATATTAAAGCATTATAACGAAAATGTTCTTCCCATCAACCTGGTAAAGGATATCTACAAAGAAAACGCAGGTTGCGATCCTTTAAGCAAAATGTCAGACGTGGATATCAGGATCTGGCTTGAGGGAGATATCTATTTAAACGTTGATAAGATGAGTAGGGCTTGCGGTCTTGAGGTACGTATGCCCCTTACAGATACCAGAATATTCGACATAGCTTCTAGGATGCCTTCAAGATTCAAGGTAACTAAGGAGCAGAACAAAGTGGCATTTCGAACAGCTGCAGCCAAGGTTTTGCCGGAGGAAGTGGCATTTCGTAAGAAGCTTGGCTTTATAGTACCTATTCGTATATGGATGGCAGATGAGAGGTACAATGCAGACGTTCGAGCCAAGTTCGAGAGTAAAGAAGCGGAGCTCTTCTTCAAAAAAGAGGAGATACAAAAAATCTTCGACGAATATGTGGGAGGCAACTCCGACAACTGGCGAAAAGTATGGACTATCTATACATTCCTCGTATGGTATGAGGAGTATTTCATAAAGAGATAGAAAAAAGCTACAGTATCTAAGGAATTATGAGAGGAGAAACAAGATGATTGAAACCATTACCAATGTCAACAGCGCGGTAAATGACTTCGTCTGGGGTATCCCTATGCTGATACTTCTTATCGGTACGGGTATTCTTATGACCCTTCTTACCAAGGTATTCCAGGTATCCCACTTCGCACACTGGATGAAGAACACCCTGGGAAGTATATTCACGGAGAAGCATATTACCGAGCACACGGGAAAAGATGACAAGGCAATATCACAATTCCAATCCCTTTGCACGGCCTTGGCTGCAACCATCGGAACAGGAAACATTGTGGGTGTTGCGTCAGCACTCATCTTCGGAGGCCCGGGAGCCATCTTCTGGATGTGGATAGTAGCCTTCTTCGGAATGATGACCAATTATTCCGAGAATGTCTTAGGTATCTTCTACCGTAAGAAGAATCCCAAGGGAGAATGGGCCGGAGGCGCCATGTATTACCTTAAAGAGGGACTGGGAAGCAAGAAGGGCATGAAAGTTGTAGGCTCTGTTCTTGCCGGATTATTCGCAGTATTCTGCGTAATCGCATCCTTCGGAATCGGCAACATGAGCCAGATTAACTCCATAGCCAGCAACATGAACGCCGCATTTAACGTATCCCCCATAGGAACAGGTGTTGTACTCACAGCTCTTGCAGGATTTATTATCCTGGGAGGATTAAAGAGAGTAGCGGCAGTAACAGAGAAACTTGTGCCTTTTATGGCAGTAGCATATATCGTAGGAGCCATTGCGGTGGTTATTTATAATGCCGGTCAGGTGGGACCTGCATTCGAGGCAATCTTTAAAGGAGCCTTTGCTGCAGAAGCCGTAGGCGGTGGAATCGTAGGTGGCGGCTTAAAACTTGCCCTTACCTGGGGTATGAAGCGAGGAGTATTTTCTAACGAGGCAGGCCTTGGTTCTTCCGTTATGGTTCATTCCAGCTCCAACGTTAAAGAGCCTGTAAGACAGGGTATGTGGGGAATCTTTGAAGTATTCGCAGACACCATAGTAGTATGTACATTAACAGCTCTTGTTGTACTTACATCAGGACTTGTTGATTTGAATACCGGAGTGGTAACGGTACCTGAAGCAGGATCGGCCCTTGTAGGACACGCTTTCGGAACCGTATTCGGACAGTTCGGACCCATGTTTATTGCAATAGCAATTCTGCTCTTTGCATTCTCAACGGTTCTCGGATGGAGCCATTACGGTTCAACGGCGTTCGAGTACCTTTTCGGAACCAAAGCCGGAAGGTATTATAGGATTGTATTTGTACTCTTTATCTTTGTGGGTGCAACCATGAACCTTCAGTTGGCATGGGATTTATCGGATACCTTTAATGGACTTATGGCAATTCCCAACCTTATCGGTGTAATAAGCCTTTCACCTGTGGTTATGAAGATAACCAAGAACTACGTTGACAGACATATGAGAAAGATGGATGTTAAGCCTATGTATTCCGCATATGCCGAGATTCAGGCAATGCAGGAAAAGGCACATACAATAGACGATGAAGATTAATACTACGGCCCTTTCCGTTTGGAAAGGGCCGTATTTTATAACAACTATTTAGTATTCTTTACATATTTCTTGATAGCAGCAAAAGAAGCATCGCTTATGTCATGCTCAATTTTACATGCATCCTCAGCAGCAATCTCCGCATCAACACCCAGAAATTGCAAAGCCTTGGTAAGAACGTCATGCCTTTCATATATCTTGTTGGCGATGGCAGAACCTTCTTTGGTAAGAGTGATATAACCGTTGTCGTCAATGGTGATAAAGTTATTATTCTTAAGTATGGACATAGCACGACTTACGCTGGGCTTTGAAAAATCCATCTCGTGAGCCACATCAATGGAGCGAACCTTATCCATCCGGTTAGACAGGATAAGAATTGTCTCGAGATACATCTCTCCCGATTCATGAATAGCCATAATATACCCCCTATATAATAGAATATAATTTCAGTTCCCATGTTTAACAATTATGGTAACACAACAGTATAATTAATACAATAGTGTCTATTGATTAACAATCGTTGTATAAACACCGCTAATGTGATACTCTAATCTATAGTTTTGACCTTTAAGAGGAGGAGCCCCAATGCAAGTAAAGAGAAACTTAACACTACTGACAGACCTGTACGAATTAACCATGATGCAGGGATATTTCAAGAATAAAAGTGCTGAGAATATGGTAGTTTTCGATGTGTTCTACAGAGAGAACCCTTTCCACGGCGGCTATGCTATATCCGTGGGACTGCAGCAGGTTATTGAATATATAGAAGGCCTGCACTTTGATGAGGATGATATAGAGTATCTTCGAAGCACCAAACTTTTCGAAGATGACTTTTTAGAATATCTGGCGGACTTTAGATTTACGGGAGATATATACGCCATACCGGAAGGAACCGTAATCTTCCCCAGAGAGCCGCTGTTAAAGGTAATAGCACCCATATCTCAGGCCCAGCTGGTAGAGCCTGCAGTGCTTAATATCTTAAATCACCAAAGCTTAATAGCGACCAAGACCAGCCGTGTATGCTATGCGGCAAAAGATGCGGGAGTTATGGAGTTCGGCCTTCGTCGTGCCCAGGGTCCCGATGCCGGAATCTATGGAGCCAGAGCAGCAGTTATCGCCGGCTGCGTGGGAACATCCGTAGTTCTTGCAGGACAGATGTTTGACATACCCATTAAGGGAACCCATGCTCACAGCTGGATTATGAGTTTCCCGGATGAATACACGGCATTTAAAAAGTATTCCGAGATGTATCCGGAGGCCTGCCTGCTTTTAGTAGATACCTACGATACATTAAAATCCGGTGTTCCCAATGCCATAAGAGTATTTAAAGAGATGCAGGAAGCCGGCATTCCCTTAAAATTCTATGGAATACGATTAGACAGCGGAGACCTGGCAGCCATGTCCAAGAAAGCCAGAGTAATGCTTGATGAGGCCGGATTTAAGGACGCAGTTATCTCTGCTTCCAACGACCTTGATGAGGACCTTATCCAGTCACTGTACGCCCAGGGAGCCAAGATAACCTCCTGGGGAGTAGGAACCAACATGATAACATCCAAGGGATGGCCTTCCTTTGGCGGGGTATATAAGCTGGCAGCAGTAATGGGTGAAGACGGCAAATACATCCCCAAGATAAAGATATCCGAGAATCCCGAGAAGATTACCAATCCCGGCAACAAGAAGATATACAGAATCTACATGGATGGTAAGATTCGTGCCGACCTTATAACATTAGAACACGAGACCTACGATGAGAATACTGATTTAAATATCTACGATGCACAGGAATCCTGGAAGTATAAGACCTTAAAGGCCGGAACCTACAAGCTTCGTGAGCTGTTGGTTCAGGTATTCAAAGAAGGTAAATGTGTATATAAGTCTCCTGCAGTTATGGATATTCAAAAGATCTGCAAGGAAGAGCTTAACACCTTAAAAGATGAGGCAAGACGTCTTATTAACCCGGAGATAACTCCGGTGGATTTATCCGACGAACTATATGCCCTTAAGATGGACCTTCTCCGCAAGGGAAGAGAAGACTAAGAAATACGATAATAATCAGTGTAAAACAGACCGATATCAGTGTAATATCGGTCTGTTTTTAATAAAAGGGTTATATGTTATAAGATATCATGGTTATTTGATATGGGGTTTGGTATAATAGGTAACCATGAGGGGTCTGAGGGAAGGATTATACAAAAAAAGGAGAAAGAAATGAAGCTTGAAGTAAGAAATCTAAAGAAAAGCTTTGGTGAAAAAGAAGTGCTTCACGGCATATCGTTTTCGGTAGAAAGCGGCATGGCATTGGGACTTCTTGGTCGAAATGGAGCCGGTAAGACCACAACCATTCGAATCCTTATGGATGTGTTTAAGGCCAATGCCGGTGAGATCCTTGTGGATGGCAAGCCCTTTGTTGCAAAGGACTATCGCATAGGGTATTTGCCTGAAGAAAGAGGACTCTACCCCAAGAAAAAAGTAAAGGACCAGATGGTCTATCTTGCAAGATTAAAGGGAGTATCCAAGGGACAGGCCTTAGCTAACGTGGACAAATGGTTAGAGCGTCTTGAGGTTATGGAATACAAAGAAAAGAAGTTGGAGACCTTATCAAAAGGTAATCAGCAAAAGGTTCAGCTTGCCACAACATTGGTAGCAGATTCGGATATAGTTATTCTTGACGAGCCTTTTAGTGGATTAGATCCTGTTAACTCACAGATATTAAAAGATGTGGTTAGTGACTTGATCGCAGAGGGTAAACTGGTCATCTTCTCAAGCCATCAGATGTCATATGTAGAAGAATTCTGCGACAATATCTCAATCATCAATCACGGAGATGTGGTACTTGATGGAAGACTTAAGGAGATAAAGAAAGAATTCGGAAGAAACCGTCTTGTTATAGCTGCGGAGAATTACACCTTAGATGAGCTTGCCACCAAGCTTACAGATGAGTTCTCCGATGTGGTAAGCGTAGATAAGAAGAAGAAAGAATTCCTTGTTCTTCAGATGAATGACAATGTATCCAAGGAAGGTGTTCTTACTAGAATCGTAGGTTCAGATATAAGACTTGAGCGATTCGGAATATACGAGCCTTCATTAAACGATATATTCGTAGCAAAGGCAGGTGAAGAAAGTGAATAATTTTAAGATAGTACTCGGATTCGAATTAAAGGAATATTTTAAGAGTAAAGGTTTTCTTATTACCACTTTCCTCCTGGCAATACTAGCGGTAGTAGGACTTTCTCTCCCAAGATTTATAGACCTTGGATTCAACAAGGGAATTGAGGGAGTTGCAGAGCAGATGTTCTCTGTAGACGATAGCAAAGTAGTAGTATACGACAAAGACGGCTACCTGAATAAGGACATAGCATCCCAGGCATTTCCCCAGATAAGATATGTTGAATCGGAAGCGGAGATAGAAAGCGCTGTTACAGACAAAAGTGCAGACAAGGGCTTCTCAATAAAGAGCCCAACCAGCTTTAAAGCCTATGTTTACAACTCAGAGATGTACGGCAAAGAAGAAAATGTCATGACACAGCTTATGTCAGTTCAGCAAGGCATGAAATACGCCGAGTCAAAGGGAGTTACATATGAGGAGCTTAGCAGCAGCCTTAATCCCAAGATTGATTCGGAAAGCGTCATCCTAGGAAAGGATACCAGGGCAAACTACTGGTATTGCTACGCTCTTGTAATCATAATCTTTATGATGGTAATCATGTACGGTAATATGATTGCCACATCCGTAGCTACAGAAAAGAGCAACCGCTCCGTAGAAGTACTGGTTACATCAACTTCCACCAACAGTGTACTCTTCGGTAAGGTTATTGCAGGTGCCATCGCAAGTATCTTCCAGATGACCATGATACTGGGAGCTTTGATATTTACCTACAGAGCCAACAGAGAAGCCTGGGGACATATGCTTGACCCCATCCTTAATATACCTTTAGAGGTATTTGGAATATTCCTTCTCTTCGGACTCTTCGGATATCTCTTCTTTGCATTCATCTATGGTTCCGTAGGAGCCCTGGTTTCAAAGACAGAAGATATCAGCAAGACCTCCAGCGGAATAATGATGGTAATAATGGTAGTTTACTTCCTGTCACTCTTCCAGCTTAGCAATCCGGACGGAATAGTTATGAGGGTGTTCTCATACCTGCCCTTTAGCTCATACAGTGCAATGTTTGCAAGAGTAGCCTTAGGAACAGTAAGCCCGGTAGAGGTAATCATATCCTTTATAATACTTCTTGCATCAGTTGTAGGAATGGGTCTTTTGTCAGCCAAGATTTACCGTATGGGCACAATGCGTTATGGCAACCCCATTTCCATCAGAGCGGCAATAAAGGCAGTTCGTAAGGAAAAGTAAAAATGCACAAACAAAACGCTCTATAATACTACAAAGTGTACGAGTGATTTGTTGACAACGGCATATATCCGTGATAAAATTGGGCTTGGTTTGAGGCGAGCTTTAGATAATAAGAATGAATAGACTCCACGATAGTATCAAACTATTGTGGAGTTTTTTATAACACCGGGATAGCCGGAGGATAGAGTATGAGAAACGAAAAGAACGAGAACTTCGAACAATTGGGCTTTAAACTCAATATGCAGATTCTTATAGATGCATATGACGATCTGTATGAGAATGCGACTTTCATGAACAAGAACCTTGACAAGCCGCATCTTACGGGAGTCAGACTGTATTCGGAGAAACAGACATTGAAGGAACATAATGTCTATATAGCAGATTATGAGGAGGTCAAGGATCTTGATATCCCCAGGAACATCTGCTTTGTTGTAATAGGTAGCAAGTTTTCCAAGAAGTATAAAGGGGATGCTTGCTGCATTGTGTTACCTGACGGCCTAGATAGGATAGATGTCATGACTCAGACCCAGGAGGTCTTTGACTTCAACAAGAATTGGGATATGAAGCTGCAGAATGCCCTGCATTACGATATGGGAATAGATGAGCTTTGTATCATTAGTTACGAGTACTTTAAGAATCCCTTGTTTGTACACGACAATCAGTTCTATATACTGTCTTGTCCCGTTATAAAAGGGGAGATGGGCAAGTGGGACTACGACGCCAGAACCGGCATGCAGGTAGTATCCATGGAGACCCTTAATGATTTCAAGATAGATGAGGAGTATATACAGACCCTTTCCAAATCAAGAGCCAGCATATTCTCCGCCAACCAAAGAGGATATCGAATACTCTATGTTAACGTATGGTCCGACAGCGGAAGCTGGAGCGGCCGTGTATGTATGTGCGAAGTGGAATCCTCCATTAAGCCGGGACAGTTCGTGGCAGCAGAGTATTTTGGTGAGATATTAAAGATAGCTTTCCGCCGTCGTAATATTACATCCGGCGGACATGAGAGACCCTTTGAGAAGATACTTAAGGATATTATTACCCAGCAGGTACAAAGCCTTGATCTTATTGAAGAAAGGATCAGCTTTAATAAGTGGAACTTAAACGATTCCTACGTCTGCATGAAGATTGGATTAGAGAATCGTACGGTGGATTTGCTTGCGGCAGTTAGCACCTGCAATGCCATAGAGAACAGTATAGACGGCAGCTATGCCTTTGTCTTCGACAAGGATATTATAGTGCTTATTAACCTGACCATGGCCGGCATTAATATGTCGGATTGCATGAACAGGATGGCCATTATTATACGAGAAGGCCTCTTTTTGGTGGGTATCAGTGACGAATACAACAACTTCGCCCTTACTCCCTACTATTACAAGCAGGCCTGCATTGCCCACCACTACGGCAAGAAGAGCGACAGTATGCTCTGGTGCCACAACTTCGAGGACTACGCCCTTGATTATATGTTGGACAATGCCTGCGGCGATCTTCCTTCACAGTACGTATGCTTAGGAGGACTCCAGGGACTTCGTGCTTATGACGAGAAGAACGAGACGGAGCTATATAAGACATTGAAGGTTTACCTGCGGAATGAGCGTAATGCGGTTCACACTGCCAAGGAGCTCTTCATTCACAGAAGTACCTTATTCTATCGCTTAGACCGAATTAAGGAACTGACCAACATTGACTTAGACGATCCCGCAACCAGATTATACATAAACATTTCTTACAGAATATTAGAACGGCTTGAGAAGAAGGCCGGAGAAGATAAATAGGAGTTAGGAGGATACTCATGTACGAGAAAGTATCAACAGATCTTAATTTTGTTGAGAGAGAGAAAGAAACCGAGAAATTCTGGAGAGACAATGATATCTTCAGAAAGAGTATGGAGAACAGAAAAGAGGGAGAGACATATACCTTCTATGATGGCCCGCCAACAGCCAACGGCAAGCCTCATATCGGACACGTACTTACCCGTGTAATCAAGGATATGATCCCCAGATACCAGACCATGAAGGGCAAGATGGTACCCCGTAAAGCAGGATGGGATACCCACGGACTTCCGGTAGAGCTGGAAGTAGAGAAGCTTCTTGGTCTTGATGGAAAAGAGCAGATAGAAGAATACGGACTTGATCCTTTCATTACCAAATGTAAGGAAAGCGTATGGAAATACAAAGGTATGTGGGAAGACTTCTCCGGAACCGTAGGATTCTGGGCAGATATGGACGACCCATACGTAACATACCATGATGACTTTATTGAGTCTGAGTGGTGGGCATTAAAAGAAATCTGGAACAAGAAGCTCTTATACAAAGGCTTTAAGATCGTTCCCTATTGCCCCAGATGCGGAACTCCTCTTTCAAGCCACGAGGTGGCACAGGGCTACAAGCTGGTTAAAGAGCGTTCAGCCATCGTACGTTTCAAAGTAGTAGGTGAGGATGCATACTTCCTTGCATGGACCACCACACCCTGGACATTACCCAGTAACGTTGCACTCTGCGCCAACCCTGACGAGAACTATTGCAAGGTTAAAGCAGCAGACGGCTATACATACTATATGGCAGAGGCCCTTCTTGATTCTGTACTTGGAAGCCTTGGCAACAAAGAAGAAGGCGTAGCAGCTTACGAAGTGCTTGAAACCATGAAAGGTAAGGACTTAGAGCGTAAGGAGTACGAACCTCTCTTCGAATGCACAGGCAAAGAAGTAGAGAAGATGGGAGCAAAGGCCCACTTCGTAACATGTGACGGATACGTTACCATGTCAGACGGTACGGGACTTGTACATATCGCTCCGGCATTTGGTGAGGACGACTCCCGTGTAGGAAGAGAGTATGACCTTCCCTTCGTACAGTTTGTAAATCCCAAGGGAGAGATGACAGAGCAGACCCCCTATGCAGGAACCTTCGTTAAGAAGGCAGACCCCCAGATCTTAAAAGACTTAGACGCTGAGGGCAAGCTTTTCGCAGCACCTAACTTCGAGCATGATTATCCACACTGCTGGAGATGTGACACACCACTTATCTACTATGCTCGTAATACATGGTTTATAAAGATGACAGCGGTTAAGGAAGACCTTATCCGTAACAACAATACAGTAAACTGGATTCCGGAATCCATCGGCAAGGGCCGTTTCGGAGACTGGCTTGAGAATATCCAGGATTGGGGTATCTCCCGTAACAGATACTGGGGAACACCACTTAACGTATGGGAATGCGAGTGTGGCCATCAGGAGGCCATCGGAAGCCGCAAAGAGCTGGCTGAAAAGAGCGGCAATCCTGACAATGCGAACATAGAGCTTCACCGCCCATACATTGATGAAGTAACCATCAAATGCCCCCACTGCGGCAAAGATATGCACAGAGTACCGGAGGTAATCGACTGCTGGTTCGATTCAGGCGCAATGCCCTTCGCACAGCATCATTATCCCTTCGAGAACAAGGACCTCTTTGAGCAGCAGTTCCCGGCACAGTTTATCTCCGAGGCTGTTGACCAGACCAGAGGATGGTTCTACTCTCTTATGGCAGAGTCCACACTTCTCTTTAACAAGGCACCTTACGAGAATGTAATCGTACTTGGCCATGTTCAGGATGAGAACGGACAGAAGATGAGTAAGTCAAAGGGTAACGCGGTAGATCCCTTTGATGCATTAGAGCAGTACGGAGCAGACGCAATCCGTTGGTACTTCTACATCAACTCAGCACCATGGCTTCCCAACCGTTTCCACGGCAAGGCAGTTATGGAGGGACAGAGAAAGTTCATGGGAACCCTTTGGAACACCTACGCATTCTTTGTTCTCTATGCTAATATTGACGAGTTCGATGCAACCAAATATACACTTGAATATGACAAGCTTTCCGTTATGGATAAATGGCTTCTCTCCAAGATGAACACCCTTATTAAGGATGTAGACGGCAATCTCGGATCCTACAAGATTCCTGAGGCTGCAAGAGCTCTCCAGGAGTTCGTAGATGATATGAGTAACTGGTATGTAAGAAGAAGCCGTGAGAGATTCTGGGCAAAGGGAATGGAGCAGGATAAGATTAACGCTTACATGACACTTTACACCGCACTTGTTACGGTATGTAAGCTGGCAGCCCCCATGATTCCTTTCATGACAGAAGATATCTATCGTAATCTCGTAGTGGGAATAGATAAGAGCGCACCTGAAAGTATCCATCTCTGCGACTACCCGGTAGCCGACGAGTCCAAGATTGACAAGGAACTTGAGAAGAACATGGATGCAGTGCTCAAGGTAGTAGTTATGGGACGTGCCTGCAGAAACAGTGCCAACATCAAGAACAGACAGCCCATCGGCGATATGTTCATCAAGGCACCCTTCGAGCTTCCCGACTTCTATAAGGAGATTATCGAAGAAGAGCTTAACATTAAGCGCGTAACCTTCAAGGATGACGTAAGAGAGTACACATCCTACAACTTCAAGCCCCAGCTTAAGACAGTAGGACCCAAATACGGCAAGCTTCTTGGAGGCATCAAGGCATATCTTGAGTCAGTAGACGGCAATGCAGCTATGGATGAGCTGAATGCCAAGGGAGTACTTCACTTCGAGGTTAATGGCGAAGGCGTAGACCTTGAGAAAGAAGACCTTCTTATCGACATGGTACAGGCAGAAGGTTTTGCAACAGAAGGTGACAACGAAGTAACAGTAGTACTTGATACCAAGCTTACACCTGAGCTTATTGAGGAAGGCTTCGTACGAGAGCTTATCAGTAAGATTCAGACCATGCGTAAGGAAGCAGGCTTCGAGGTAATGGATAAGATTACCGTATATGAGCAGGGTAATGAGAACATTACCAAGATTTGCAAGGACAATGAAGCAACCATCCTTTCCGAAGTAATGGCCACCAAACTTGTATCCGGAGAGACCAAAGGATATGTAAAAGAGTGGAACATTAACGGAGAGACCGTTACACTTGGTGTAGAAAGATAAAAAAGTATAAAACAAGCGGTATGGCTTACGAAACCATACCGCTTATTCTTTATTTAATAAATACCTTCTGATTGTTTCAAATTCAATGCCCTAAAGAGGTCCTCGCCAGTCTGATTAACGAAGATATCAACAGTAGAATCAGCAAAACTTCGGAGGTGAGTAATCTAAGTTACTCTATTTTTTAAAAGCTTGGGCGAGCAAATAAAAACAAATTCTACTGTACAAAATGATTAACTCGTCAATCAGACAGCGATGGTATGCTGGCAGAAATTACTTGAATACAAGTTGGGCTTAATTCTGCCAATTTGAAAAGATTCACAACTCCAATTAACACTTTACACTGTCATAGGGAAAAAAACAACGTGACAAATGTAGAGAAAAAATGCAAATTCTTAGTACGTTTTGTAGGAGCGTACTAAAGTACCATAAGCAAATACTTATGTCCTTTAATTATAGGTAAAAGCGTGAAAATAGGACGACCAATGCTTTTTATTAAGGGCAAAATATGGTAATATTAAACGTATCATTATACTGTTTGGAGGATAGGATGAGTTTTACACACTTGCATGTACATACCGAGTACAGCTTGTTGGATGGATCCAATAAAATAAAAGAATATGTAGCCAGAGTTAAGGAACTTGGCATGAATTCAGCCGCCATAACAGACCATGGAGTTATGTACGGCGTAATAGATTTCTATAAGGCAGCCAAAGAAGCGGGGATTAACCCCATTATAGGTTGCGAAGTATATGTAGCCCCGGGTTCAAGATTCGATCGTGAGACGGTAAAAGGTGACGACCGCTACTACCACCTGGTGCTATTAGCGGAGAACAATGAAGGCTATGCCAACTTAAGTAAAATAGTATCTGCGGGATTTACCGATGGATTCTACTATAAACCGAGAGTCGATAAGGAGATACTTCGCCGGTACCATGAGGGAATCATAGCATTAAGTGCCTGCCTTGCGGGGGAAGTATCTTCCAACCTCTTAAAAGGTCTGCCGGAAAAGGCGATGGAAGCGGCCTTAGAGTACAGAGACATCTTCGGGGAGAACAATTACTTCTTAGAGCTCCAGGACCACGGAATGGAGGATCAGCAAAGGGTTAATCCCGGAATCATAAATATCAGCCAAAAGACAGGTATCCCCTTGGTGTGCACCAATGACGTGCATTATACCAGAGAAGAGGATGCCACAGCCCATGACGTGTTGCTGTGTATTCAGACCGGCAAGAAGGTGGCAGATGAAGACCGTATGAGATATGAGGGCGGCCAGTACTTCGTGAAATCCGAAGAAGAGATGGCGGCCATCTTTCCCTATGCCCCGGAAGCCTTAGAGAATACGCAGAAAATTGCCGACCGATGTCACGTAGAGATAGAATTCGGCGTAACCAAACTGCCGGAATATGATGTGCCGGACGGCCTGACCGCGGAAGAATACCTGAATAAGCTCTGCTTTGAGGGACTAAGCAGGAGATATCCCGGACGGGAAGAAGAATTAAGACCCAGGTTGGAGTATGAGCTAAGCACCATAAAGAACATGGGCTATATCGACTATTTCCTCATAGTGTGGGATTTTATAAACTACGCCAAGACCCACGGAATACCTGTAGGTCCGGGACGTGGCTCCGCTGCAGGAAGTATAGTGGCCTACGTGCTTGGAATAACGGATATTGAGCCCTTAAGGTTCAACCTCCTCTTTGAGAGATTCCTCAATCCCGAGCGTGTATCCATGCCCGATATCGATATTGACTTCTGCTACGAGAGAAGGCAGGATGTCATCGATTATGTAGTGGAGAAGTACGGCAAAGACAGAGTGGTACAGATAGTAACCTTCGGTACCATGGCCGCAAGAGGAGTAATCCGTGACGTAGGAAGGGTTCTAGACATCCCCTATGCCTACGTGGACAAGATAGCAAAGATGGTTCCCCAGGAACTTAACATAACCATAGAAAAGGCCTTAGAAAAGAACGCCGATTTCAGAAAGCTGTATGAGTCAGACGGCGAGGTACACAGCTTAATTGACATGTGTATGAAGTTAGAAGGCCTTCCAAGACACACCTCCATGCATGCTGCAGGAGTAGTAATCAGTAAGCTTCCGGTAGTGGAATATGTACCCTTATCCAAGGGCAGTGACGGAAGCATCACCACCCAGTACACCATGACCACCTTAGAGGAATTAGGCCTTCTTAAGATGGACTTTTTGGGCCTTCGAACCCTTACGGTAATTAAGGACGCGGTGGATAACGTAGCCAAATCCCAAGGTATCAATATAGACCTAGGCGCTCTTACCTATGACGATCCCAAGGTGTTTGAATACATTGGAAGTGGCAAAACCGAGGGAATATTCCAGCTAGAAAGTGCGGGAATGAGAAGTTTTATGAAGGAACTCGCCCCCAAGAGTCTAGAGGATGTAATAGCGGGAATTGCCCTTTACAGACCGGGTCCTATGGACTTTATCCCGGCTTACATAAGGGGTAAGAACAACCAGGCAGCGGTACACTACGATTGTCCCGAATTAGAGCCCATACTTGCCCCCACCTACGGCTGTATCGTATATCAGGAGCAGGTTATGCAAATCGTTCGTGACTTGGCAGGCTATACCATGGGCCGAAGCGACCTTGTTCGCCGTGCCATGGCCAAGAAAAAGCACAAAGTCATGGAAGAAGAGAGAAAGAACTTCGTCTTCGGTAATGCGGAAGAGGGGGTAGCAGGTTGCGTGGCAAAGGGCATTTCCGAGGGAGTAGCCAACAAAATCTACGACGAGATGATTACCTTTGCGAACTATGCCTTCAACAAATCCCATGCGGCAGCCTATGCAGTAGTTGCATACCAGACCGCATATTTAAAATACTACTATCCCGTAGAATACATGGCAGCCCTTATGACCTCTGTCATCGACAACGGAACCAAGGTAACGGGCTATATTCAGGCAGCCAAGCAGATGGGAATCACCATCCTGCCTCCGGATATCAACAAGGGAGAAAGCGCCTTCTCCGTAAGTGACGGCAAGATAGTCTTCGCCCTTGCAGCCATAAAGAGCATAGGTCGTGGCATCATAGACAAGATAGTAGAAGAAAGACGGTGTAACGGTGAGTTTGTCAACTTAGAGGATTTCATTCGCCGAATGTCAAATTACGATATCAACAAACGTATCTTAGAGAACATGATAAAAGCCGGGGCATTTGACGACTTCGAAGGAACCAGAAAAGAGATGATGTTAGTCTACGGCAAGATTCTTGACGGCATCACCAAGGACAAGAAGAATATTATGACCGGCCAGATGTCACTCTTCGATCTGGTAGACGAAGACAGCAAGAAGGCTCTAGAGATACAGATGCCAAAGCTTGGAGAGTTTGATAAAGAGACCCTTTTAGGCTTCGAAAAAGAAGTGGTGGGAATCTATGTAAGCGGCCACCCCTTAGATGATTATGCAGAAAAGATAAACAAGATAACCACGGCGAAAAGCGCGGATTTCGTCTTAAGCGAGGAGACGGGAGAGACCCCTGTAAGAGACGGTGAAAGGGTGGTTGTAGGCGGTATCATTACAGAGATAACAACCAAGTTTACCAAGAATAATCAGAAGATGGCCTTTATCACAATAGAAGACCTCTACGGAACCGTGGAAGTAATAGTCTTTCCAAGAGATTACGAGAAGAATGTAGCCCTTATTATGGAGGATGCCAAGGTATTCGTGGCCGGAAGAGCATCCGTAGAAGAGGATAAGGACGGCAAGATAATCTGCGAGAAGATAACGGCATTTGAGGATACAAAGAAAAAAATGTGGATAAAATTCACGGCAATGAGTGAATATGAGGATAAATCCACACAATTATATGATATACTAAAGAAAACATCCGGAAAGGATGCGGTGGCCATATACATAGAAGAGGGTAAGAAGATAAAGAATCTTCCCGCCTCACAGGGGGTTAGCGCCACCACAGAACTGATTTCAACACTAAAAGAAGCCTTTGGCGAAGAGAATATTCAAGTCACGGAAGCCGGCCTCTAGACCGGGAGCGGACTTAAAAGTAAATGGGAGGTAGAACAATGGCAGAGAAGAAAATAACAATCGGATTGCTAACAAGCGGTGGTGATGCGCCGGGCATGAATGCAGCCATTCGTGCCATTGTACGTGTGGGAATAGCAAGAGGCGCCAAGATGATAGGCATCAAGAGAGGCTATGCCGGACTTCTTGCGGAAGAGTTCATAGATATGGACGTAACCACAGTATGCGAGACAATTCAAAAGGGAGGAACTATACTCCAGACCGCCAGATGTCCCGAATTCCTTACGGAAGAAGGAGAGAACCACGGCGCCAAGATATGTGAAAAGCACGGTCTTGATGCCCTTATAGTAATCGGCGGAGATGGATCTTTCCGCGGTGCTTTAAGCCTGGCAAAAAGGGGAGTTAATGTAATTGGAATCCCCGGAACAATAGACCTTGATATTCCCTGCACCGATTACACCATAGGATTCGACACAGCAATTAACACAGCCATGTCTGCCATTGACAAGGTAAGAGATACATCATCATCCCACGAGCGTTGCAGCATCATAGAGGTAATGGGACGTAATGCGGGATATATCGCATTGTACTGCGGAATCGCCAATGGAGCGGAGGACATCCTTCTTCCGGAGTTCTACGACGGCAACGAGCAGGCAATCATCAACAACATTATAGCCAACAGAAAGAAAGGCAAATCCCACCACATTATCGTTAATGCAGAGGGAATCGGTCATTCCAATGCTTTAGCCAAGACCATAGAAGCGGCAACGGGAATCGAGACGAGAGCCACAATTCTGGGATATTTGCAAAGAGGCGGAAGCCCCACATGTACCGATAGAGTTCATGCTTCAACCATGGGCGCTTTGGCGGTGGATGTAATAATGGAAGGAAAGAAGAACAAAGTAATAGCATATCAAAACGGACAGTACGTTGCCCTGGATATAGAAGAGGCCTTGAAGATGAAGAAGGACATCTCCAGATACCAGTTCGAGATAAGTCGGTTACTTTCACTATAAAACTATGATAGAAAGCACCA
This sequence comes from Lachnospiraceae bacterium, assembly GCA_015058015.1. Lineage (GTDB taxonomy): Bacteria > Bacillota > Clostridia > Lachnospirales > Lachnospiraceae > SIG280. Next base: position 53,921 of record SVDM01000011.1, read on the forward strand.
AGAACCCGGGAGTAAAGACCCTAACGGGATTACTTAAGAAAGCAAAGAATCGTAACGAAGAAGGCGTCTTCGTGGTGGAAGGCAGGCGAATGTTTGAGGAAGCTCCCCTAGAGGAGATAAAGAAGATATACGTATCAGCCGGCTTTCTTGACAGATACGGTAAGGATAAGAACATCGCAGACAAGTTAGAAGCCGTAGGATACGAAGTACTTCGGGACGACGTATATGAGTATGCTTCTGATACCAAGACCCCCCAGGGAATAATGTGTATCATGAAGCAAAAAAAATACGTAGCCGAGAGCATATTAGAAGCCCCTAATCCCCTAATTATCTTCGGGGAAAATATCCAAGATCCCGGTAATCTCGGCACCATAATCCGTACAGCTGAAGGGGCCGGAGTTACGGGAATAATCCTTAGTACCGGCACGGCAGATATATACAATCCCAAGGTAATTCGTTCCACCATGGGATCCATATTCCGTATGCCTGTATGTTACGTGTCGGATATGGTAGCAACCATAGGAGCTGCAAGAGCCCGGGGAATAGAAGTATACGCTGCCCATTTAGCAGGTAAAGAGTCCTACGATGCAGCAGATTATAAGACGGCGTCGGCATTTATCATCGGGAACGAAGGAAACGGCATCACTAAAGAGTGCGCCGGGGCAGCAAGCAAGCTCATAAAGATACCCATGAAAGGGGAGTTGGAATCCCTGAATGCTGCAGTGGCAGCAACGGTTTTGATGTTTGAAGCGGCAAGGCAGAGAAGATAGTATTCCCACCAAATTATTCCAAGTGGGAGAAATGTTAAAATTTTGGATAAAATTCGTATAAAAAATTAATAAATAAACCTAAAAAACGGCTCAAAATGGGTCGTTTTTTTGCGCAAATTTGACAAAGTGGCCTTTTGGTGATAGTATAGTCACGTAACAAATTCGTAATATATGTAATCCCTTGTAAAAATTATGGGATTGGCATATGTTAGAAAGCAACTTAAAGGTGTGTTTGCCGGGGAGTTGCGTTACGACGGTCATTAGGAGACCGGAGAACAAAAGGAGGAAATATATGAGGATAGACAAGAGGGGCATTGAGTGCGGAACTCTTGTGGCATTCTTAGGAGTACTTGCTCTCGGAACTGCTACGTTCAACACTGTTACCCCGAATATAACATCCGAGTATTCCGCCAATACGTACGTTACTTCTGAAGAAAGTGCAGTTGCATCCCTCAATGCAGGTATGCCGGTGACATTTACATTAGCGTCCATCGGTGAAGCAAAGGATGCGGCAGCCACTACCGAACTTGCGGCCCCCGAGGTTGTAGCAGACGGAACGGGCATTAACTGGAACGTCAAGTGTATGACCACCGTCAGCGGCTCTGTGAATATCAGAGAAGCAGCAGATGCGGGCAGTGCATTGGTAGGTAAGCTTTTCGAAGGCGGTGCGGCAGATGTGGTAGAAAAGGGCGAGACCTGGACACTTATCACATCCGGATCCGTTACAGGATATATAGCTAATGAATTTCTTGTATTCGGTGATGATGCGGCAGCATTGGCGAAGGAAAAAGGATTATTTGTCTCAACGGTTCTTGAGAACACAATCAGAATCAGAAAGGAACCCTCAGCTGAAGCAGGAGTTCTGGGACTGGTAGGAACCGGAGAGAGACTTGAAACTGTTAACACAACCCCTGAGAATGGATTTATCGCAGTTAAATTTGGTGATGACACAGGATATATCTCACAGGAATTTGTCACTACGGAGTTAGACCTTCCGGTAGCCAAATCCATGGCCGAGATAAAGGCTGAGGAAGCGGCGAAGAAGGCAGCTGAGCAGAAGGCGGCGGCAGCTAAGGCAGCCAAAGAGGCCAAGAATAACGCAGCCAGAACTCAGAATGCAGCGGTTGCAGCATCCGCAGACGATGTAAGCTTACTTGCTTCAATCGTTATGTGTGAGGCCGGTAACCAGAGTTACGAATGTAAATTGGGTATTGCATCTGTTGTTATGAACAGAGTAAGAAGCGGAAGATATCCCAACACCATTTACGGCGTGCTCTACCAGAGAGGACAGTTCCCACCTGCATCGGTAACAGGCAGAGTTGCAGCAGTACTTGCATCCGGAAGATATAACAGCGGATGTCTGCAGGCAGCACAGGAAGCCCTTAGCGGAGTAAGTAACGTAGGCAATGCCATCGGATTTGCTCATGCAGGATCAAGAAGCGGTACAGTCATCGGACCTATCGTATTCTTCTAAAACAGGATTTGTGGCGGCGCACTTGATAGTGCGCCGTTTTTTATGTATACTTTAGAGGTCTAAATTGATGAGTCAGGAGGAGAAAGACATGACATTAAAGGGACGTTCATTTTTAACTCTTAAAGATTTTACAGCAGAAGAGATAGATTACCTGCTTGATTTGGCAGCAGAGCTTAAGAAGAAGAAAAAAGCCGGAATAATAGGCGAGACCATGAAGGGCAAGAATGTAGCCCTCATATTTGAGAAACCCTCCACCAGAACCCGTTGTGCTTTCACCATCGGATGCATTGATGAAGGTGCTCACCCCGAGTATCTGGGAAAAGACGACATACAGTTAGGACACAAGGAAAGCGTTGAAGATACAGCAAGAGTTCTTGGAAGAATGTTTGATGCCATAGAGTTTAGAGGATTCAAGCATGAGAACGTTGAGAAGCTTGCCAAATACAGCGGAGTACCTGTATGGAACGGACTCACTGATGACTATCATCCCACACAGATATTGGCAGACTTCCTTACCCTGAAGGAACACTTCGGACACTTAAAGGGCTTAAAGCTGGTATTCGTAGGGGACGGCCGCAACAACATGGCCAACAGCCTCATGATAGGATCTGCCAAGATGGGAGTTAACTTCACCATCATAGCCCCCAAGGTACTCTGGCCTAAGGAAGACCTGGTGGAGCTTTGCAAAGAATACACCAAGGAAACCGGCAGCGAGATCGTTATCACAGAAGATATCAAGGCAGTAGAGGGTGCCGATGCCATCTATACTGACGTATGGTGCTCCATGGGAGAAGAGGACAAGGCTTCCGAGCGAGTAGCTCTTCTTAAGCCCTATCAGGTAAACAAGGCAATGATGGATATGACCGGCAAGGATACCACCATCTTCCTCCACTGCCTGCCGGCAGTAAAGGGCAACGAGGTAACAGAGGATGTATTCGAGTCACCCAACTCACTGGTATTTGACGAGGCAGAGAACAGACTTCATTCAATTAAGGCAGTAATGGTAGCCACTCTGGGAAATATCTAAGATGGCAATTTCAATAGACTTACAGGGGAAGACCAAGTGGTGCGGCAAAAGGATACGGGCATTGGAATCCGTTGATTCAACCAACGATGAAGCCCTTCGCCTTATAGAAGCAGGCTTTGGTCACGGAACCCTTATAATAAGCGAAGAACAAACCGCCGGCCACGGCAGGAAAAACAGGACCTGGCACTCACCGGCGGGAGACAATATATATATGACCCTGATATTAGAGCCTAAGGTAGGGATGACGGCCGTCAGTATGGTAACCCTGGTAATGGGAATGGCTGTGGCAGCAGGAATAGAGAGTTGTACCGGCATTTCCACCGGAATAAAATGGCCTAATGATGTGCTGGTAGCAGAGAAAAAGGTATGCGGCATCCTTACCGGGATGACGGAACGTGATAGCAGGCCCTTTGTCTATATTGGCGTAGGGATTAATGCAAACGGCAAGACCTTCCCCGGGGAGTTAGCCGATAAAGCCACCTCACTTCGGATAAGCCTTGGAAAAGCGGTAGATGCCGGAGCTTTGGCGGAAAGTGTTTTGGTGGAATTCGAAAGGCTCTACGACAGCTTTTTAGAGGCAGGGAATATGGCTCCCTTAAAAGAGGAGTATAATAAAAGGCTGGTCAATGCAGGCCGACAGGTAACAGTACTAGACCCGGCGGGAGAATACAGGGGCAAGGCCCTTGGCATAGATGAAACCGGAAGGCTTTTGGTGGAGACCGAAGACAGAATAGAAAAGGTCTTCTCCGGCGAGGTATCAGTACGAGGCGTAGACGGAAGATACATATAAGGGAGTATAGATTCGAGAGGAAATACATGGATAATTTATTAGGCAAGGGCGAGATGGGCGAAGACTGCATAGTGCTTTGCGGAGCCAGCGAATATGAGAAAAAGTTCTATTTAAACGAGTCCTTTGACAACCTGCCCCAGGCAGTAAAGGACGAATTAAAGGTTATGTGCGTGCTTTTCACTGAGGATGTGGGAGGTATCATAACCATGACATTTGACGAGGAAGGGAACCTGGAGATAGAGACCATGGCAAGGGAAAATGACCTGCTCTACGACGAGATAGGAGCCCATCTGAAGGTTAAGAAGATAAGAGAAGAAAGAAAAGAGCTACTTGAAGCACTGGAGACTTATTTTAAGGCTGTGTTCCTTGGAGAGATAGGTGAAGAATAATGATAATGGCAGTAGATGTTGGTAATACCAATATAACCTTAGGAATGTTCAAAGAAAAAAACCTTATGGGTTCATACCGTTTGACAAGTAAGAGACCTCGTACATCAGATGAGTACGGTTCCATCCTGCAGAGTATGCTGGATAACACAGGTATAACAGCCGACGACGTGGATGCAGTAATTATCGCATCCGTTGTGCCAAAGGTGATGCATTCCCTTGTTAACAGCTTTCGTAAGTATATAAGGGTAGAGCCCTTTATCGTAAATTACGAGGCAGAGACGGGAATTAAGTTCGTAACGGAGAACCCTGCCCAGATTGGTGCAGACAGAATCGTGGATTCTGCGGCAGGCTATGCCTTATACGGCGGCCCCATTATCGTAATTGATTTCGGAACGGCTACAACCTACGACCTTATATCTGAAAAAGGAGAGTTTTTAGCCTGTGTTATCGCGCCGGGAATTCAGATATCAGCCAATGCCATGTGGGGCGAGGCCGCCAAGCTTCCGGAAATTGAGATTAAGAAGCCCAAATCAATCCTCGGCCGGGATACCGTAACCTCCATGCAGGCCGGTGTAGTATACGGCCAGATCGGGCAGACGGAATACATGGTTAATCAGATGAAGAAGGAAGCAGGCCTTGAGAATATTAAGGTTGTGGCAACCGGTGGATTGGGTTCCATCATCGCCAATGAGACGGATGTGATCCAGACATATGACCCCCTTCTTACCTTGAAGGGACTTCAGATAATATACGAGATGAATAAGGACAGGATATAAGCATTAAGTCTTCGCGGGGGAGCCTCTGCGGAGACTTAAGCGGTTATAAAGAGAATATGAAGCTTAGCATAGGAAATATAGAACTTGATAACAATGTAATACTGGGGCCGATGGCGGGTGTATGCGACTTGCCATTTCGTATACTCTGCAAAGAACAGGGAGTGGGCCTGGTGTGTACCGAGATGGTAAGCGCCAAGGCTATAATGTACAACAACCGCAATACCGAGGAACTCTTAACCATAGATGAGAGAGAAAAGCCGGTGTCATTGCAGCTCTTTGGTTCGGACCCGGAGATAGTATCATCCCAGGCAGCAAGGATAGAAGACCGCCCCTTTGATATCCTAGACTTAAACATGGGATGCCCCGTGCCCAAGGTGGTAAATAACGGCGAGGGCTCGGCTCTAATGAAGAACCCGAAACTAGCGGCGCAGATAGCGGCGTCTTGTGTAAAGGCGATAAATAAGCCGGTTACGGTAAAGATTAGAAAAGGTTTTGACGAAGATTTCCTAACTGCAGTTGAGCTGGCCAAGAGATTAGAGGACGCAGGGGTTGCGGCCATAACAGTCCATGGCAGGACCAGAGAGCAGTTCTATTCCGGCAAGGCGGACTGGGACATAATAAGACAGGTAAAAGAAGCGGTAAATATCCCCGTCATCGGTAACGGAGACGTAACAAACGGTCCAAGTGCCAAGAAGATGATAGAAGAAACCGGCGTAGACGGAGTTATGGTGGCAAGAGCTGCCAGAGGAAACCCCTGGATTTTTCGGGAGATAATACATTTTCTTGATACCGGAGAAGAGCTGCCGAAGCCTTCCTTGGAAGAAAAGAAGGAGACCATCCTCCGCCACGGCAAGATGTTAGTGGACTACAAGGGAGAATATATCGCCATCCGGGAGATGAGAAAGCACGTGGGATGGTATACCGCAGGACTTCCCGGTTCAGCAAAGTTTCGCGGCAGGATAAACGAGATAGAGACATACGAGGGATTGATGGACTTGGTTCGGGATGTGCTCTAGGGGTATTGGGATATATAAATAAAAGTAATCACTGATGATATATTTTTAGAATTGTACAGAATAAAGGAAAGATGATAAATTATTACCAACATAAATTTGCAGTGAAAGAAAGCGAAAGAGTGATTATGTTGGTGGGAAAAGATATTACAAAAGAGCTGGAGATAATAAAAAAGTATATTGAAGCAGTAAAGTATGGATCAATAACCATAGTGATCCAGGACGGAAAAGTAATCCAGATCGAAAAAGTGGAGAAAACGAGATTAAAGTAAACAAAGATAGAACAAGCTGAGCAGACAACTGCAGGCCTCAAAAAAGCAAGGAGCTTTTTTGGGGCTTTTTTTGTTCAAAAAAGGAGAGAAACAAGTGGAAGGAATAGAAAGAAGTAAAAAAACCATAGGAAGTACAATCCGCAAGTTAATTCCTATACTGATTTTTGTAGGACTATGGGAATTGTTGCCAAGGATTGGAGTATTAAAGGCCTTTTTGATACCACCGTTTTCGGAAGCAATAAAGGCTCTGGTCCAGATGATTGTAACAGGAGAAATAGTAAAACACATTACATGGAGCATGTATCGGGCTTTCCTGGGATTCGGCCTGGCCTTTTTGATAGCAATACCTCTTGGAATAGCAATTGGCTGGAACAAAAAAGCCAGAGAATACCTCTCATCATTCTTAACACTATTGGGAAATGTATCGCCGATAGCATTATTTCCCTTCTTCATTATAGTGTTTGGAATAGGAGAAGTATCAAAGGTAGGCATAGTATTCTGGGGTTGCTTATGGCCCATGCTGATGAATACCATATCGGGAGTATCTCACGCAGATGCACTTCTGATTAAAGCAGCAAGAACCATGGGCGCTTCCCGAACAAAGGTATTGTTTGAAGTAGTAATACCCAACGCACTTCCGGAGATATATCCGGGAATAAAATTAAGCGTATCCAACTCAATCCTTATGTTGTGTGCTGGAGAAATGCTTGGAGCTACGGCGGGACTGGGATATTTGATTTCATACTCCCAACAGATTTTTGAGATGTCCAAGATGTATGCGGCAATCATTCTAATTGCCTTGATTGGACTCTTATTTACAGTCATTTTGAATGCGATTGAGAAAAAACTATTTGTATGGAAGCTTAATGAAGCTGGAAAGTAGGTAAAAATGTCACAGGAAAAGGTAAAAGTAAAAAATGTTTCATACACATATAAAAGAAAGAAAGCAAAAGGCGTAGATGAAGCGGTTAAAGACGTAAGCTTTGAAGTCGAAGAGGGAGAAATAGTAACTATAGTGGGCCCCAGCGGTTGTGGAAAATCAACCCTCCTAGATATTATATCCGGAATAATTACGCCAACAAATGGAGCAGTTGAAATTGATGGAAAGGACATTGATGGCCCGGGGAAAGACCTGGGGATTGTTCAGCAGGGATATGCCTTGTTTCCATGGGAAACCGTACAAGACAACGTTGAATTCGGCTTAAAACTCCGAAAGGTTCCAAAAGAAAAGAGAAAAGAAATAGCAAAAAAATACATAAGCAAAGTGGGACTAAACGGGTATGAGAAGAAATATCCCGGAGCATTATCCGGAGGAATGAAGCAAAGAGTTGGTATTGCCAGGGCTCTTGCATATAAGCCAAAGCTTCTTATTATGGATGAGCCTTTCGCAGCACTAGACCCAAAGACACGAGAGGTAATGCAAGATGAATTACTGCAACTATCAAGAAATGAAAAACCTACGATTTTGTTTGTAACACATGATGTAAGAGAAGCAGTTTTATTATCAGACAAAATAGTAGTCATGTCTGATGGACCGGGAACAGTCAAAGCTGTAATAAAAGTTAATTTCCCGGAGAATAGAAAAGCAAAGGAAATAATAACACTACCGGAATTTCAAAAAATAGAAAAGGAGGTAAGACAATTATACGATTCAGAAGAAGAGATTCCGGAAGGAGTAGTATTTTAGGAAAAAGGGAGAGATAAGATTATGAATAGATTTAAAAAATCAATTGCAATATTATTAGCTGTCGCAATGACTGCAGTGCTGGCTGCATGCGGCAATTCAGGATCAAATGGAGGGTCAGTCAACAGTGAAAAGGCTAAGGCTGCCCTTGAAAAATTCGGTTTTACATCAATAACAGAAAAGGATTTGAACGCAGACGGACTTTACGAATTTGATTTCCCGACAGTACCCTGGGCAGACCCCGTGTATGTGGCAGATGCGGAAGGATTCTTTGAGAAATACGGCTTGAAAATTCATTTCACCGGATATCAGAACAATATTAACGACATTATTACAAACCTGGCAACAAACAATTTCCATTTTGCCTGCCAGCATGCTTCAACACTGGCTATAGGTATTTCCCAGGGATATCCCATTAAAGCAATAGCAGCCGGATGGGCAACGACACAAGAAAGACCTATGGCGAAGTACTTAAAGAAAAAGGGCAACGACGAGATTAAAACAATTACCGACCTAAACGGCAAAAAAGTTGCTGTGCCTTCAGAAACGGAAACCTACTGGCTTGCAACCATGGAAAAATTCGGACTAAAGGATGTGGACGTTAAGGTACTTTCCTATGAAAAGATGGAAGCAGCACTTGTATCCGGTCAGGTAGACGCAATATACTGTATCAACCCCTATACTGACCAGATGTTAGCAAAGGGAGAGGTAGAGGCTTTCTCAAAACTTACAGACGTTGTGGGAGAGGAAGCAGGATGGCCACAGCAGTTGGTAAATACAGATTTTGAGAAGGAGCATCCGGATATTGTGGCCGCATACGTAAAGGCTTTGGCAGATGCCTGCGACTTTGGAAACCAGAATCCTACTAAAGCAGGACTTGATACGGCAAAGGCTCTGGGAGCAGATGAGAAGTTGGCAGATGCATATGCTCCGGCATTCCCGGTACATGCATTATGCGACAAGGCAGACGCGGAGCTTTGGTTATACTATGTAGATCACTTTAATCTTTCAAAGGCAAAAATAGAACTTGAGCAACTTTATACCAACAAATATAACCCATACTACACAGGGGGAATATAAAAAGGTTACCCGAAGAAGCAAAGGGAAAGGTTTGAAAGGATGAATAAAATGGGAAATAAAATCAAGAGAGACTATGTACAAAGAGAAGTAAAAAATATAGCCGATCCTGAAGTGAAAAAGCTGCTGGATTTATATTACAGTGCTCTTTCATCAATAGATACCGAGTTCTCATACTGGTATACGAGAAGATGGGATGAATTGGACGGTAATGTTCTTACAATCCGAAGAGCAGAAGCTCTTAAATCTGCCTTTTCTCATCTGACTCCCAACATATATCCGGGTGAGAAGCTGGTTATGCAAAAAGCTTACTACTACAGAGGATCTTTCCCTATGCAGTGGGTTTCATTAAGATTCTTACAGGGAGAAAAGGCTAAGGTAGCAGCTTCCTGTGGGGAAAATGTAATGGCATCCGGCGGAGGAAATGTTACCAAAGATTTTGACAACGTTCTATCGGTAGCGGGAAAGTTCGGAATGAGGAAAGAAGAAAAGCCGGCTTTGGATAAGATAACTGAAAGCTGGAGCGGAAGATCCGTGGAAGATATCATAAAGGATAATCAGAACAAGTTGCCGGATTATGACTTTAAACACAGGCTTATGGAAGCTAAGATTTCCTTTGACGACGCAGGATATACCTTTGTACAGGGAAGGGAGACTATGAACCTCTACTATCCCCTTCAATATGGCTTGGGAGAGCTTATAAACCTTATTGCTAAAAAAAGAGATGAGGTAGCAGGTTTAGCCGGTGGTGACGGAGTATCCGGAATGGATCGATTCTATTACTATCAGTCGGTTATAACCGTAATAGAGGGAATTCAAAAGTGGATTCTAAACTACGGGAAGCTAGCAAAAAAACTTGCGGCTAAGGAGAAGAATCAGGAATATAAAAAGAATTACGAAGACTTAGAAGAAATACTAAATCATATAGCATACCACAAGCCAAGGACGTTTAGAGAAGCATTCCAGCTTTTCCATACAATGCATATTGCTTGCCTTAATGAAGATCCCATCTGTGGAGTATCTCCGGGAAGAATGGGTCAAATACTATTCCCCTGGTTTGAGCAGGATATTGAAGCAGGACGTATTACAGAGGAGGAAGTAATAGAACTCTTTGAAATGCACCGCGTAAAGCTCACCTGTGTTGATATTTTTGCCTCGGAAAATTTGGTTGGGGGAGCAAATTCAGGCAACACCTACAACAACCTTTCCGTAGGCGGAGTAAAGAAAGACGGGTCTTCAGCTGCCAACAGGCTTGAGTATCTGATCATTGAAGCAGGAATAAGATGTGCTACACCACAGCCGACGTTAACCTGTCTTTATGATGAAAAGCTTCCGGAGAAGTTTTTGCTTAAGTGTATAGAATGTAATAAATCCGGGGTAGGATATCCGGCATGGATAAACAATCAGAATTCACAGCAAATCCTATTAAAGCAGTTCGGGAGTGAAGGAATGAATGCGGAGGATGCCAGGGCAGCAGCTATCGGAGGATGTCTTGCAGTTGCGCCGGGAACCTTCCATGAAATTGAACTAAACGGGAAGAAATATGATATCCCCGGAGGAGCGGGCCTTACGACCTTAGGAGGCGCCCTTGCACTAGCCCTGCCAAAAATACTTGAAGCAGTATTGTTCAACGGCATGGATGCAAGAACCAATGAGAGAATCTTTGAGCCTCATAATTCTTCCCTTGAAACATATGATGAGTTGTTTGAACAGTTCAAGAATTATTATACACAAACAATAACAACCATTCTTAAGCATAGTAATTTCCAGATGGATATTACCAGAAAGAATGACATGTCGATTATAAATTCCTTTATGAAGCCGGATTGCTTGAAAAAGGGATTACATAACGGACAAAAAGGCTACCGGTACAACTCAACCCTTATGGTTATCGGATCCGGTACCATCACGCTTGTTAACTCATTAGCGGCCATAAAGAAAATCGTATATGAGGACAAAAGCTACAGTCTTGATGAGTTAAGAGAAGCATTGGTGAATAATTTCGGCTACCTGGAAGCAGATGAAATAGGAAGTTTTTCTGTAAACGATCAGAAGAAGAAAGAAGATGTTTCCAAATACGACGATATTCATCAGGCCTGCCTTGAAGCACCCAAGTACGGAAATGCCATCTCTGAGGTGGACGAGATTCTTAAGGAATATGAAGACTGGATGTGTGAAAAGGTAACGAGTTTTGAGTCTTTATATGGGGAGAAATTCTTCCCGGGCCAGTTTGTAACAGGACATCACGGACCCCATGGAGCAATTACCATCGCCAGTGCTGACGGAAGATTATCCGGAACAACCTATTCGGATGCTTCGATGTCAGCCTATCCGGGAACGGATAAAAACGGTCCTTTTGCAATATTTACATCGGCAACCGTTTGGGATCACTCAAACTCACAAAGCTCACAGCTAAACTTAAAGCTCCATCCCACTGCGGTGGCAGGAGAGCTGGGAAGCAAAAAGATGTTAAACCTTACCAGATCATACTTAAGGCAAGGCGGACAGCATATACAGTACAACGTTGTGGACAGTAACTGCTTAAGAGATGCCCAGGAACATCCGGACCAATACAGAGATCTGTTGGTAAGAGTATCCGGATTCACACAGTACTGGTGCGAGCTTAGCAAGCCTATCCAGGATGAAGTTATTGCTCGAACAGATTATGAGGGGGTGGGCTAAATGGTAGATTGGATAATAAACCACAGCGACTGCGAGAATTTTGTAGCACTGGATGTGGATAAAGGATTGTGCCGTCTAAGCGGACAGTTGATAAAAGCTGACGGAAATGTCTGTGAAAACTTCGAACAGATACCGAAGTGCCGAAGCTGCAAATTCTTTAAGGATTGCAACGAAGAAGGGTTAGGTGTATGCGTGGGATTGAATAAAGAGTACTGGACTCACGGGAACTACCGGGCCGGTCAGTGTGAGGCATATCATGATTAAGCTTATTGCTACAGATGTGGATGACACTTTACTGCCAAACGCAACTCCCAGTATTACCCCCGAGATAGAGGATATGATTAACCGTCTATACGATAAGGGAATAATCTTTGTGGTTGCCACGGGACGTCAGTACGAAGGGGTGAAGAATACCTTCCTATCGGTAAAGGACAAGATCATATTTGTGTGCGAAAACGGTGCAGCCATTTACCTGCCGGGAGAAGAGGCCATCTTTAAGACCATTCCCATGGATTATGCCAGAGGCATCATAAGGGATTACAGAAAATACAGAAACCGCGAGAAAAACTGGCAGGGAATAGATTTTCTGGTTTCAACCTCAAGAGGAGTATTCATAGAGCATCCCACAAAGGAATTCGAGCATTTAGTGGGTGTAGGAATGAATTACAGATATCACGTGTTGGATAGCTTTGAGGAGCTTGAGGAGGACGAGCAGATATTCAAGATTTCTCTGTATTCGGAAGATGGCGTTATGCCTATCTTCTCCGACCTTGCTCCCAGATGGAGAAACAAGGTAAATATGTGCCAGGGCGGAAAGACCTGGCTCCCATCCATGAATATAGAAGCGGACAAGGGAGTAGCAATCTCACGTATCGCTAAGAAGTTCAACATTAAGCCCGAAGAAATGATGGCTTTCGGTGACGGGGGCAACGATATAGGAATGTTTAAGAAGGTCAAATACAGTTATGCCGCCGAGAATGCAGAAAGCTTTGTAAAGAAAGAAGCATTCGGAATATTTGAGCCGGCTACAAAAGGCGGTGTTTACAAGGTAATTATGAAAACAGTTTTTGGAGAATGAAGTAGGTGAGATTTTATGTATAAACTTTATATTATGACAGAAACGGGAACAGAGGCTGAACCAAAAGTCGGCATGAATCCTTTAGGCCTTCGAACGGCCAACAAAGAAGTAAAGATAGAAAGGCTTATAAAGCAGGCAAAGGAAGCAGGCATAGAAGAGATCAGTGTTGTAGTTGCTTATAGAAAAGAGCTATATTTTTACCTGGAAGAGAAATACGGGATAAAGCTTATTGATAATCAACACAGGGAGCTTAGAAGTGCTCATTCTCTTTTCTGTATAGCGGATAATCTGGAAAATGCCTTTGTGGTTGAAGGAAAAGAATACTTTGAAAACAACCCCTTTATAGAAAAAGGAAAAATATCATACTATCTTAATGACGTAAATCTTGGATTTAGAAACTTTATTTTTGTAAGTGAATACTCCGCACATTTATTAAAAAATGTATTGGAAGCGGGAGTTACAAATCAGGCGATCTTCCTAAAAGAAATAAAGGAACTCATTCTTGAAAATGCGGCGATGCTTGACTTCTCGGAAAAAAGAATAAAAACAGACGACCTAAACTATGATGAAAACGATTTCTTCCTTGAGGAAATCAGTAAGGGAATCTATCAAAAGATAGCAGAAGTACTTGAGTGTGATATATCGGAGATTGAGAACGTAAAAATATCTTCTGAAGGAAATTCCAATTCTTCATTTTCGTTTGTAGTAAAGGGCAACAAGTATATGTTCAGACAGCCGGGATTGTCTGCAAGAGACGTAGTAGACAGAAGAAGCGAGATCATTTCGCAGAAAATCGCAGCTAAACTTGGACTGGATGATACCACAATTTATATTGACGAGTCCGGAGTTAAAATCTCAAGGTTTGTGGAAAACATTATTCCCTTTAAATTCAGCAACAAGGAACACAGGGAGATGATGTTTGAAAAATTAAGAACCCTTCACCAGTCGGGATTAAAAAACGAGTATGATTTTGACGTGCTGGGAGAAGCAGACAGACTCTTTAATCTGGCAGCAGAAAAGAGAGGAAACATGTTAGAGCGTTTTGACGATATAAGGGAGCGGATTAGAGTCCTCTTTGAGTATACCAAGGAAGACGGAATCAACCCGGGACTTGGTCACGGCGATATGCATGCCGGCAACTTCATGGTAAGTGATGACGGAGAAAACAGGAGATTATACTTAATTGACTGGGAATTTTCCAAGAACAACGATCCGGCGTATGATTTCGGAAGTATGGTATCTTATTACAACTTCACGGATGAACAGATTGAAACTTTGTTGGAAGAGTACTTTGGCAGAAAACCGACCTTTAAAGAGAAGAGACATTTTCTGGCGTATATAGCCATTAGCGGATGGTACTTTATGGCATGGTGTCAGTTTAAGGAAAGTCAGGGAGAGGCGCCACTTTTCAACATGGTAAATCGATACCATAACGTGAAGAAATACTTGAAGTTGGCACTTCCATTATATACAGGCTAAGAGAGAAGGATAAGAAAATGACTTCAAGAGAACGAATAATAAATGCAATGAAATTCAAAAAAGTGGACTATATCCCGGTTATGTGTAAAAAGAGGGCCATAGCACCACAGACTATCGGAAGGAAATACGACCGAGAATTCCAGCTAGACCCGGAGGCAATGGCAAAGTCAGCCATTGAAGCATGGAAAATTGTCGGGGACGACGCGTTCTGCTTAGGTTCAGGACCGGCCCTTCAGATGGGACTGGGCTGCGACCTAAACTGGCCGGAAGATGACCACCCCAGCTTCAAAAGCGCGGTAATCACATCAAGGGAGGAAGCAGAAAAACTAGAGGTTCCCGACCCTTTTAAAAATGAATACATGGATGCCTTTATTGAAGCTGTAAGACTGCTTAAAGAATGGGCGGGAGATGAAGTGCCCATAAAGATTGCATCCTACGGAATATTCAATCTTCTATCAAGACTATTGGGTGTTGAAAGAATGATGTCGTGGATCTTAAAAGACAGGGAAACTATAGAACTGCTCTGCGACAAGATAAATGAGACCATGCTTCGTTTTGCAAAAGAAATGAGGAATGTAGGCGCAGATATATATGAAATCGGTGATGCCATGAGCGGACCTGCGGTTATATCCACCAAGGTGTTCAAGGAACTCTCAGTCCCCTACCACAGGGCGCAGATTCGCGGATTCAGGGAGATGGGTCTTATTAGTATGTTGCATGTCTGTGGCGGAGAGTACCCCGTAATTGACCAGCTGCAGTTTACAGAGGCAGATTTCCTGTGGTTTAGCGAACTTGTTGACTTATCAGTTGCCCAGAAGATATTCTATAAAAGATTTGCAGTCTGTGGCGGAGTAAATCCGGTTGATACGCTGTTTTTGGGAAGTCCAGAAAAGATTGACGAGGACATAAAGAATATTATAGTTACATTAAAGCATAAGAGCGGAGTAATACTTATGCCGGGATGCGGACTTTCTACAAACATACCTATAGAGAACCTTAAGGCAATGGCTGATGCAACTAAGAGGCATTCAGAACTGGCCGGAGCGAAGGTGGTATAGTGAAGGGGTTTATATCAAGCATTGAAAGCTATACCGTGCATGACGGTCCGGGGTGTCGTACTACTGTTTTTATGGGAGGATGTCCCTTAAGATGTCAGTGGTGTGCTAACCCCGAGACATGGAAAGCAGAACCAAAGCTAATGTTCTATCCCGGAAAATGCGATTATGACACGGGATGCCGAAGATGTATAGAAAAGAGCGGATGCGCAGGTTTGATAGAAAAAGAGGGAAAGATTGCAATTGACTGGGATAAGTGCAGGGATTGTAAAGAGATATCCTGCGCCGCAACATGCAAGAAGGAAGCCCTTAAGAAAAGCGGAAGTTACTTCGAACTTTCGGATCTAATGAAGGTGCTTGACAGAGACCGACCCTTCTGGGACGAAGAGGGAGGGGTGACATTTAGCGGCGGAGAGCCCTTCTTTCAACATGACTTTCTAAAAGAGATACTCCTTGCCTGCAAAGAAGAGCATATTCATACAGCAATTGAAACTTCGGCTTATGTAAGTAGTGAGGTATTCCTTGATATTGTGCCCTTGCTGGATTTTATGTTTATCGACTTAAAGCATATGGATCCGGAAAAGCACAAAGAAAAAACGGGAGTTGAAAACGGCCCGATTCTTGAAAATATTAAGCTTTTGGCTGAGAAGAAAGCAAAGGATGAGTGGCAGGGAAGAGTGGTAATACGAATGCCGGTAATAGAGGGCTTCAACGATACTGAGGATAATATCATCCAAATGGCAGGGTTTATGAAAGAAAACGGCTTAACTGAAGCAAATATTCTACCCTTCCACAATCTTGGAACATCAAAATGGACTCAGCTGGGAAAAGAATATGTCTATGAGAAGTACAAGGCCACCGAAGAACAAAAATTAAAGGACCTGCAGGAGATATTCGAGGCCCTTGGAATAACATGTTATATTGGCTCTGACACAGCCTTCTAGATAGCATGCGGTATAATAAGAGTTTCTATAGAACCGCCGGATACAATATCGGCGGTTCTTAGTATGCACACATCTCCCACCAGGTCAGTGTGACCGAGGCTTATATCATAAGCCTGCTTGTAGGTATAGCCTGCCGGTACTTCAAGGAGCTTACTCCGGCACAGGCCGGTTCTTGCAAGATCAAGGAAGAGTTTAGGGCAGAGATGGATTAAGACAGCCCCCTTTGTTGCCTGCTTAATCTCCTGCAGGAGGGGGAGTATGTGGGATTTAATATAGGCCTCCTTTGCCCTAGGGCCTATGGTGTATACGGAGCATATGGGATCGGCTATACTGATGTGCTTAACCCCTGAAGCCACAATAAGCTTAACATAGGAAACCAGAGCTCCCCTAAATGAGGTCAGCACCTCATCCAGCAGAGCCTTATCCTTCCTGAAAGAACGAAGTAGGGCATTGGTATCCAAGAGGCAATTTAAAACAGATAGGGGGCCGCTTAATTCATAGAGTACAAACTTACCTTGGGATGTTAATTCATGGGCCATAGCAAGGTATTCCCTGATTCTTTGAGAATCAATGGGTTTTGCGCAAGATAAAAGATCCTGCGCTGCTTCAGCCAGGGTGTGATATAGGGGAGTGGATGCATAGCTGCCGTGTCCCTCTCCCAAGGTTTGTATTATTGCACCCAGGGCCTCAGCCTCTAAGGTGTGCTGGTCCGGCAGAATAGTATAACTTTTTTGGGGAAATGCCCCCGCGGGGCAGGGATATTCCTTGAATGCCACAGTCTCCATACCAAGAGTCTCCTTAAACTTTGTTACCAATCATTATATCCAAAATCCTACATTTTTAAACAGAAAATCGGCAACTTACCCTTATGAAATAGTTATCACTGACGATACATTTTACTGAATATAAGGAAAATAGGGGGGTGAGATGCTTTTGAGGGCGGAATTGACAGAATTTATGTATTAGGTTATAATGTTCGCGTTGTCAATATAGAGACACATTAATATAAGAAATAATACGAAGAGGTCGAGGAATATGGAAACTAAGAAGAATATCCTGACATACGAAGGTCTGAAGAAGTTAGAGGACGAGCTTGAAGACCTTAAAGTGAATCAGAGAAAGGCTGTAGCAGCTAAGATTAAAGAGGCAAGAGAGCAGGGAGACCTGTCCGAGAATGCTGAGTACGATGCAGCCAAAGATGAGCAAAGAGACATTGAAGCACGTATAGAAGAGATTACAGCAATCCTGAAGAATGCAGACGTTGTTGTTGAGGACGAAGTAGATCTTGACAAGATTAGCATCGGCTGCAAGGTTAAAGTGCTTGACTGCGAATATAAAGAAGAGATGGAATTTAAGATTGTAGGTTCCACAGAGGCTAACAGCTTAAAGGGCAAGATCTCCAACGAGTCTCCCCTTGGCAAAGCGCTTATCGGCTCCAAAGTGGGACAGAAGGTTTCCGTTGAGACTCAGGCCGGAGTGTTAAAATATAAAGTTCTTGAGATTCAGAAGGCCAACTAATAAGGCTTTAAGTATTTTCATAGAGACGACAGACTGTTAAGGCTCCCTTCGGGGAGTCCAAAGTTTTATTATAAGGAGGAATATTCTTTGGGTGAGAAGAATAATGAGAACCAGGTTCAAGACGTTAATCAGTTATTAAAGGTTCGTCGCGAGAAGCTGTCTGCCCTGCAGGAAGCAGGAAGAGACCCTTTTCAAATTACCAAATACGACGTAACTTATCATACAGATCAGGCAAAAGCAGAATATGAAGAGCTTGAGGATAAGCTTCTTGCAGGAAGAACAGAGGTTAATGTAGAGGGCCTTGATGAGCAGGCTGCAAGAGAGGCCAAGAAGGCAGATTACAATGAGCGCCGTGCCATTATGGACGCAGAGCCCATAAGAGTAAGCATTGCAGGACGTATGATGTTCAAGCGTGTTATGGGTAAAGCATCCTTCTGCAATATCCAGGACTTAAAAGGTAATATCCAGGCCTATGTTGCAAGAGATGCGGTTGGTGAAGAACTATACGCCGACTTCAAGAAATCGGATATTGGTGATATCTACGGCATTAAGGGTTTTGTATTCAGAACCATGACCGGTGAGATCTCCGTTCACGCAGAAGAGATAACACTTCTTTCCAAGAGCTTGCAGATTCTTCCGGAGAAATATCACGGCCTTACAGATACAGATACAAGATACCGTCAGCGTTACACAGACCTTATTATGAACGCTGAGGTTAAGGATACATTTATCAAGAGATCCAAGATTCTTACCGCCATCAGAAGATACCTTGACGGGCAGGGATTCATGGAAGTTGAGACACCTATGCTTGTAGCCAATGCAGGCGGTGCCGCAGCAAGACCCTTCGAGACACATTTCAATGCTCTTGACGAAGACTTAAAGCTTCGTATCTCCTTAGAGCTCTACCTTAAAAGACTTATCGTAGGAGGACTTGAGAGAGTATACGAGATTGGAAGAGTATTTCGTAACGAGGGACTTGACACGAGACACAATCCGGAGTTTACCTTAATGGAGCTCTATCAGGCATATACAGATTACAACGGAATGATGGACTTAACTGAGAATATGTACCGGTACGTAGCACAGGAAGTTCTTGGCACCACCACCATTACCTATAACGGAATCGAGATGGACCTTGGCAAGCCCTTTACGCGTATCACCATGATTGATGCGGTTAAGAAGTATGCAGGGGTAGATTGGAACGATATCAAGGATCTTGATGCTGCTCGTGCCATCGCCAAGGAGAAGCATGTTGAGTTCGAGGATCGTCATAAGAAGGGTGACATCTTAAACCTCTTCTTCGAAGAGTTTGTAGAGGAACACTTAGTTCAGCCTACCTTTGTTATGGATCATCCCATCGAGATCTCTCCACTTACCAAGAAGAAGCCGGAGAATCCGGAATATGTTGAGCGTTTCGAGCTCTTCATGAACGGTTGGGAGATGGCTAACGCTTATTCAGAGCTTAATGACCCCATCGACCAAAGAGAGCGTTTCAAAGCCCAGGATGCTTTGGCAGAAGCCGGCGACGACGAAGCCCAGCACACTGATGAGGACTTCCTTAATGCTTTGGAGATTGGTATGCCACCTACAGGCGGTATCGGTTACGGAATAGACAGACTGTGCATGTTGATGACGGATTCACCCGCCATTCGTGATGTACTGCTCTTCCCGACTTTGAAGAGTCTGTCATAGTTATTGTTTTTTGTTTTATTTTGTCTTGTTTTTTTGTCTTTATAGTCGAGAATGACTTGGTATGTACCTGAGTGAGCGGATTCCGCTCATTCGGGTACAGAATTCTTATTTTTCATTGTCCCTGGCATGGCGCTTGTAGCCGGGGTTGTACCTTAATTGGGGCGAGAGCCTGATTGGGGTACAGGAATCTTGTTTTTCCTGTCTCAGGCATGGCGCTTGTGGCCGGGGTTGTACCTTAATTGGGGCGAGAGCTTGATTGGGGTACAGGAATCTTAAATTTCCACTGTGTTCAACATTATAAGCGTACCTTTTTCCCGCGAGAGGAAAGTCTAGGGTACAGAATCTCCTATTTTCACTGGCTTTAGCTTGTTAAGTGCAAGCTTTAAGTACCCGCTGGCGGTTAAAGAAAAGCCTAGGGTACAAACAAACCGGCTTAAGCTTGTTTAGAGCAGGCTTTAAGTACCCGCTGCCAGTTAAAGAAAAGAGTAAGGTACAAAACACGAAAAAGGGAGTATTGAATGAAGAAGATTATAAAACAAATGAAAGATAGAAGCAGCGTGCTAAAAAAAGCCATAAAAGCTGCAAAACACGATGAAAACTCTTTTCCGCAAGGGAGCCTAAGGGTCTCTCCGGGAAACGGCCGTGTTCGGTTTTTTCAGGTGCCGGAAGACAAAAGCCTGCCCGAGGTCTATCTGAATAAAAAGCAGGGTGCCTTGGTAGCGGCACTTGCTCAGAAGGACTATAACCGAAAGTTTCTGGGGAAGGCGCAGCAAGAACTTGATAAGCTTGAAAGGACTATCCGCCAATTAGAAAGAGATAACGCGGAAAGTGCCTATGAGGAACTCTCCGAGCATCGAAGGGCAATAGTAAAACCCTATATTCAAACAGACATGCTCTACGCAAGAGACTGGCAAGCAAAGCCTTTTAAGCCAAACCCTTATATGCCGGAGATGAAAAAATATGATACCCGAAGAGGGGAGAAGGTGAGGTCCAAGTCGGAAGCAATACTGGCGGATATGCTGTATCGACTGGGCATTCCCTATCATTATGAAAAGCCCCTTCAGCTGGGTTACGGGAAGGTAAGATATCCGGACTTCACTCTTCTTAAGGTAGACACAAGGGAAGAAATCTACCTTGAGCATTTTGGATTGTTGAATGATGAGGAATACAGGAACAATAGTCTGTTGAAAATGGATGAATACAGAAAAAACGGAATCTATGTGGGAAAGAATCTTTTGTTTACCTATGAAACAGAGTATAGTCCCCTGGATATAAAGGGAATAGAGAAAATGTTAAAGGCGATTCTGCAGAGAGAATAATAAGTCCGGCCTGAATGCGGAAGAAAACTATAAGCTTTTAGAAAGGGCCATAAGCTCATCCAAGCTGCTTAAGTCAACCATGGGAAACAGTGATAGCAGATATCATGGGAATGAAGCTGTCTCGGACAAAAACACTGGCGGAAGGCGCACAACTGTGCGATTTTCGATACAGCAGAAGGTAAATACAGCATCAAAAATTTTTTATAAAAACAGATTATGAATCTGATAGATGGTATAATAATAAACGGAAGCGAAGAGGTATTACATCCAGTCAGCGTTGGCTCTGCCTGATGATGCAAAGATAGAACAGGAACAGGCGAACTATGAAGAAGGATGGCTATCGGCACGGGGGGAAAGCTATTATGAAATATGAACTTGGAAATATGGACAGGTATTCCATCGCGGTTAATGGGTCGGTAATGGAAAACTCATCTTTTATGAAAGCGATGCTGGATGAAACAGTGGATGCAGAAAAGCTGATGAGAGCTGTGAAGACGGCTCTCGACTATCATCCCCTGTTTAAATGCAAAATGTCTTATAAAAAACAGTATTATCTTGAAGATAACGATAATGCAGAAATAGTACTTTTCAATGCCGATACAGGTGACAGACCTAAAGAATATGGCAAGAACACAAATGGCTATTTATTTCAGGTATGTTATTTTGAAAATACTGTCTCTTTTGAATGGTGTCATGCTGTTACAGATGGCAGAGGTGCATCACGTTTCTTTTCTACCATATTAGACGCATATTTCGGCGTCGATCTCCCCGAAATCCCGAAGGAATTTCCTTTAGAACTTGGATATGAGAGCATTTATGATAAAAGCGTTAAGCCAATTGGCCAGGTAAAACAGCCTGCCGGTTTCAAGGCAAAAGATCTGAAAACTATAGCTAATGGTTATAAATGTACAAGTCATGTACTTAAGGTGGAAACTGCTGAAGTGCTCCGGGCTGCAAAGAAGAATGATGCTACTCCTTCAGCAATTTTTGTGCCATTATTTTGCAGAGCGATTCGTGAGCATCTTCCGGAAAATATTCATAATCGTAATGTTTCCTGCGGAATTGTTGTTGATTGCAGAAAACCAATGCAAATGGAGACCATGCACAATTTTATTTATACTAAGGTCATAACCTATCAGGATAAATTTGATTCCTATGATCTGCCTAAGCTCAGCACAGTTTACAGGACCATACTTGATCTGACGGTTTTGCCGGAGAATCTTATATGGAGTTGCACGGATATGAAAGCTTCGACTGACATTTTGTATAGGCTGCGTCCGCTTGCCTTGCAAAAAGTAGTAGTGAGAGCTGTGGCTAGAATTGTAAAGAAGACAATGGATAATATAGGCTTTACATACATTGGCAGAGTGCCTTTCTCAGAGACTGTCAAAAGTCATATGACAGATTTTTGTTTTCGTTCGTGGCCTGATATAGGTGACTGTGTCATTGCAGCAGCTGACCTTAACGGGACGCTGATACTGGATGTTTGCGAAAACTATGCAGATAAAGGCATTGTAGATTCTTTCATAAACATATGTGAAAAATATGATATCCATCTGAAAAAGTCCGAGACGACAATTTTTGAACAGTCAAATCTGAGATTGTGATGGTTTTTTCCGGCAAGGATAAAACACACATACAAATTACTTGAAAGCCCTTTTTATTTGCTCCAGAAACTTTTCGGCAATAGGAGTAAAGGTCTGATACTTATTCCATATCATGTATAACTCTGACTTTAGCTCTGGAGAAAGAGGTTTGAATACCATGTCAGTTCCTTCGGTGTTTATCAGGTTCTTGAAAGTAAGTAAGATTCCAAGGTTTTCCCTTGCAAATACGGAACCGTTATAGGAAAGCCTAAAAGAACCTTCGAGCCTAAGCTCATTAAATCTGTCTTTGGCCCAGGCTTTGATTTCATTGTTCCAGCTCTGCTCTGAAACAAACAGAGGCTCTCCTATCAGGTCAGAGACACGGATGGATTTTTTTTCTGAAAGGGGATGAGATGAAGGCATGATTGCTCCCCACACATCAGCTTCCGGAAATTTTACATATTCATATTTATTGCTGTCAGGTGTTTCACATAGTACAGCAAAGTCTAAAATGCCCTTATCAAGCTTTTCAGTAACCTGTTCGGTATCCCCACTGGTTATGTGATAAGTGAAATGGGGGTATTTTTCTTTTAACTTATAGATTTCTCTGGCAAGGTATCTGATCTGATA
>SVDM01000012.1 GCA_015058015.1 Lachnospiraceae bacterium
TGAGCATCCTTATCCTTCATTCCAATGACACCACGTAGCAGTGAATAGACACAAAATAAAACAAATCCCATTATTACTATATTTACCGGAAGATATGCCTTTATTATATTAGGTGCAAAGACCATAAGTGCCAAATCCATTAAACACACAAACACTGTCAATTCATCCTTTTGATATTCGACGAAAAAGCTATAATATTTTCTTCCTACAATAAATAAACCTATTCCAACTATCCCTAGCATAGCCACAGATAAAAACACAATTATTACCCAGTAAACAACTATAGCCAAAAATTCATTAGGGATATAACTTGTAATACCTGCAATCGTTTTAATTGCTTCATACATCGTTAAAACAAGCATCTCAGTTCCCTGTCCAAGCATTTGAACTGCTCTTATAAGATCCGTTTGTATCGTTTCAGACTGTATCGCTGTTATTAACGTTGTAATAATCCCATACAAAAGCGAAGCATACATCACACTCTTATATTTAATTGTCATAGCCTCATACTTCTTAGATAATTGCTTTTGCTTCTCCTCATGATTCTTCCATAACTTCTGTTCAAACTCACGAACGATTTTTCCAGCACGTTGTCCTACTTCCCACTCTATTTTTGATTCGCGAATAGAGACTTTTGATTCTCTATCCGCTAAATTCCCGATAGCTTTTTGCGATTTGGTCTCTGCTTCTGCTATAGCTCTTTGTGCATTAACTTTAGCGGCTTTGACCTCTGCTTCTGCTTTTTCTTTTGCTCTTTTCTCGCTCATCTTCAAGCTCTCGTTCTCGCTCTTTAATTCTTCGTTCTTCTTCAATACGAGATCGCTCTCGGAGTATTTCTCTATTTTCTCGTTTAGAAATACTATCGTCTCGCTTTTCTTCTGAAGTTCTTTCTTTAGCATCGAGACTTCTGATGAAAGATTCAATATCGTCTGCTGTGCTTCTGAGTTCTGATTTTGAAGTAGTTCTGCCTTGTCCATCGTCTCCTCCAGCATTAAGAGAAGCTCTTCGTCTTTTAAGTTTTCTAAGTCGCTCATTACGTTCATCCTCCTTTTCTTTTTTTATTTTTGTAAGTTCTTCAATTTGTCTATCTGTTTCTGCAATTTCTGATTCTGTGAAGTCAGCTGCTCGCTTAAGTCCATGGATTCTTCCAGTTGTTCCTTCAAGCTCCGATTCTCCATTTGCAATTTTTCTATTTCGCACTGCTGGCTTTCCAAGATGTTCATCATTTCTTCCTGTGCCTTTAACATTTCCATAATGTCCTGTAAATTCTTTAAATCGTCCATATATTCCCCTCGCTTTCTCCAACAATAATTCCGTTAACTCTGATGCCAAATTTTTCATCTGCTCCATCAAAGAATTTCTCGCTTTAATCTCACGGTTCTGCTGACAACGATCTGATATCTTTCCATCCTTCTCCATCAATCTGGCTGTAACCCCTTCATGAATTGTCGGCTCCTTGTCTATTCCCTGACGTTTATAACTACGATGATCAATCTGGTTCTCTGCATCCAAATATTTATTGCACTGCTTTGCCCAGGACTCCCTCCAGATTTCTGCATTTGCTCTGTCATTCCAATCATTTGCAGGAATAGAAATCTTACACCAAAGGTATTCCGTTCCCTTACCTTCTCGTACCCTTGTCTTCTGATTTCCGTTTTCATCAAGCTGCGGGATTCTATACTTAGATGTTGCTTCACGATTTTTAGAATCATAGCTCGGTAAGTCTGGATTATAAATTGCCCTGCCTTTCTCATCCAAAGCATTTGCAAAAACTGTCTTTTGTTTTTGTATCCACTTCGCATTTTCATCCATCCCGCGAATCGTCAACATAATATGAGCATGCGGATTCCCATCATTTTTATCATGCAGCGCCCAATCAGCAATCATACCTTTTGACACAAAGTTCTCCATAATAAACCCACGCACACACTCTATTTGCTCTTCACGTGACATCTCTGTTGGAAGAGCTACTTCTACTTCTCTTGCAAACTGTGCATCTGAACGCTTTTCAACTTGTTGCACTTCATTCCACAAAACTTCACGGTTCAAAAATCTCTCTGGAGCATTTTCCGGCAATAAAATTTCATTCATAAATACTCCACCTTTTCTTGTAAAATTGTGTGTAAGTCCGGTTTCATCGTTATATAACTTTTCTCCAGAGCGATAAGCTGCAGATGCTACTGCAGATCTACCACCTGCTCGACTTATTATTTTTATAGAACAATGATAAATTGCCATGTCATCACCTTCCTTTCTGCTCACCTTTTGTGCCGGCTGCATAAGCCCCCTCGGAGAGCGCGCTGTAATGTGGGCTACGCCCACATATAAGTGCGCCCTTAGTACCTAAGGGAATACCCAAAGCTTACGGGTTACTCCTTCGCTTCACCTTCCGTAGTGATGCCTATGTTCATCGCCTTTGTAAAATAATTTCCATTAGCTTCCTGCTTCTTTAAGAAATTAAGGAATCGCATCTTATCCTCATCCTCTGTTTCTCTACCTAATACAGACTCAACAATTCCACCAAGCTCAATTAATCTTCTGGTGCGTTTCTTTCGCATTTCTTCCGACTGTCTTTTCTTTAATGCCTTTTCCTGTGCTTTCAGTTGCTCCTGTCGTTTCTGAATATCTGCAATTCTTTCATCATATGATTTTGTTGTTGCCATAAGTTATTTCTCCTTTCCAAATCTACTATCTAAAATTTCCAAAATTGTTTTTAAGAGCAGTGCCTTTTCATCATCCAAATCTTCTAACTTAGGATTTCTATCTATATCTGCCGCAATCTCTTCCATCCTATTTTTTATTTCTGTAAATGTTCTTATATTGCCATGCACTAGGATTTTCTGATACATACAGCTCTCAATAAAGAAATCTGATTTTGATAGCCCTGTCATTGCTATACGAGCATCTATTGCTTCTTTTTCCGCAGGTGAAACCCTAAAATTCATAATTACATTTCGTTTCCGATTCTTCTCATTTTTCTTCTTTTTAGGTGTTCCACCAAGCTGAGTTTCTCTTCGATAAATCTTATCCATTGTTTTCCTCGCTTTCCGCCTTAAATGCTTTGTCTAAGGTATCAGCCATATTTCTCTGCACTGATGGATATAGATGTGAATAACGCTCCGTGATAGTCACACTTTCATGTCCTAAGCGTTCTGCAATCTGCACCGGAGAATAGCCAAGATTAATAAGAAGTGCACAACTTGAATGTCTTAAATCATGAACTCTAATCCTCTTTACTCCCGTTTCTTTGCAACCACGATCCATCTCATGATGAAGATAACTCTTTGTTATTTCAAATAGCCTGGTATCAGCATCGACCTTATAAAGTGAATCAATATAATCCTTCATTTCCTCACACAAGAAATCCGGTAAATCAATCTGTCTAATACTTTTCTCAGTCTTTGGAGTTGTGATTAATGCTTGTCCTTTAACTACTTGATAATTTTTAGTTACCTTCATAACCTTTCTTTCAAAATCAAAATCTGCTTTTGTTAATGCAAGAAGTTCACCACATCTAATTCCCGTCCAATAAAGAATTTGAAAAGCGTAGTAAGAAACCGGCTTTTTCTTCATTGCCTCAGAAAATTGTGTATACTCGTCTAACGTCCAGAAAAGCATTTCCTTTGTTTTTGACTTTCCCATCTTCTTATTTGAAAAACATGGATTCTTTGGTAAATCGTAGTATCTGTATGCATGGTTAAATATGGCATTTAATTGGTTATTTACAGATCTAAGATAAGTCTGCGAGTAACCTTTGCCATTGTCATCTCGCTTGCTAAGAAGCTCATTTTGCCATTGTAAAATGTCTGTAGAACTAATACCTGATAAGCTCTTATTCTCGAAGTATTTTCTGATATGCGTTTCTATGATATGTTCCTTATTTGCCATAGTACTTTCTTTCAGCTGTGGTCTCATATCCGATAGATAAATATCAATAAATGTCCCAAAACCCATATTGATATCCTTCGTCTTCTTAGCTAGATATTCATGTTCATATGCTTGTGCCTCTTTCTTGGTAGCAAACCCTCTTTTTTCATGCTTCACACGTTTTCCTTGCCAATCTTTGTAGTAGCAGGCGACACGCCATGTGTCGCCGTTATAACCATTCCATTTATCCTTATAAACTGCCATTAAGCTGCTCCTCCTCTGTATAATCTGTAATTCAATTCCTTACCGGTAAAAACAACGATATAGCCGGTACACATTTCTATGAGCCTGCTGGCAATCGCCTCATCAAAATTGATAAGTTCATCCAATGTCTTCTCTGTACTTATAATCACCGGAAGCTTGTTGTTATATCTGTAATTCACAATTTCATAAATTACATTTACATCTGACTCCGTGATCTTTCCCTTAAGAAAATCATCAATGAATAGCACCGGAGCATTCTTGAACTTATTAATCTCTTTTGAGTATGCGTCCTCATCTAATATCTTTGATTTAATAGATGTCATTTCCTCACGATAACCCATATAGATTACAGCGATTCCCTTATTAATCAGTGACATACTACATGCTGTTCCAAGATGCGTTTTGCCGGCTCCTACTTGTCCACAAAGTAGCAGTGAATGTGCTTCATTTACATTTCCTTCATCAATAGAATTTGCAAATCTTTCTGCCGTTTTCTTAGCATCTATAAGCTGTGCATTATCTCCGGTTACATAATTTTCAAAGGACTTATCCGTAAACTCTTTTGCCAGGCCACTGCGTTTCAGTCTGTCCTTTGCTATTTTGATTTCGCGACATTTACATGGAGTTGCATACTCATAGCCATCTTCCATAACCTTCATTACAAATCCACTATCTTTACAGATTTGACATTCATATATTTTCTCAGCCATCTAATCACCCACCCTTTCTTTTGCTAATTTAGATAATTGTTCTGAATGCTTTGATACTGCTTCAGATTTCAATCTATTTGTGGTTGTTCCCTGCTGTTCTTTGCACCACTCAGAAATCTTTGAAACATTTAAGCATCCGTGATATGGTTTTCCTAATATCCTTCTAATAACTCCATCAACATTGTTTTTCCCATATTTGCCAACAAGCTTTTCGTAATCAAAAACAGTTAGGACTTCATTATCTAACTGGTATTTCATTGCGTGTGTGTCTGCCGGTTCTACACTATACTCTCCTCTACTATCCTTACCTTTACTAACCTCAACTACACTACACTGTGCTGACATATGTCCGTCCATGGACGGTCCAGATTTCTTTACTAAATCAGAACGTTCTCTACGTTCTAACAATTCAACCTCCGGTTCCATTTGTAAGAGAAGATTGGTATATATACTGTCTTTCTTACGGTCAGGTCTAATTCTGTTTTGTTCTCTCCAATCTGCAATATAAGTCACAAGATCTTCATTTAGAATTCTTACAAAGCCCTTACTGTATAACACTCTTAAATCATCCTCATTGGCTTTTATAAGATTGATTACCGAATACCCTTCTACAATTCCATCATCATCTGCATTCATCCCTAAATGAAAATATAGATTTTGAGATGACACCGGCATTTTTAAGAACCTTGCACTTTCCACTACAGACTTAGCAAACATTCTTCGTTCCGCCATTAAAATATGCTCCTTTCTCTGAATTTTCTTGAAAAGAAGCACCTGCCATGCTAATATGAATTTACGAGATAACATGTTAGCAATGACATGTGCAGCCCCTTTGCAGAGGGGCTTTTTTCTTTTCTATCATCTTTCATTAGTGTGTTCCTGCCTTTAGGCATGCTTCTTCATACCAGATTCGATTCACTTTACCAGCTACAACAATTGCACGTGGATTTTCCTTCTTTAGTTCCTTATTCAGCTGTTTAATCACGTCATATGCTTTAGCTCTGGATACTCCCAAATCAAAAATCACGGTATCTACCCCAACAAATAGTGGCTGACGTTCCTCTGCCATAGGTCACTCCTCCTTCCTTTATTCTGTCTGTTTTATTTCTATACCGACATCTATTTGTGTCGGTTATGATTATAATACATCCGAAATATATGCTTGTCAATATCAATAGTCATATTTATATGTCTATTAATTATTTTATATCTTCCTTTTTTGTGACTATCGTGTTAATATATAGGAAGAAATCTATGTTTATTATGAGGTGAAACTTATGACTCTGGGAGATAAAATCAGAAAATATCGTACCTTGCAGGACATGACCCAAAAGGATTTAGGATTGAAAGCTGGCTTTTCTGCAGCAACTGCCGATTCAAGAATACGAAAATATGAAAAAGATATTATGGCACCTAAGGACGATATCCGTCAGAAGCTTATTGAAGCTCTGGATGTGGATCCTTCTGCGCTATCTGATATCAATATTGAATCTTATGAAGATATCATGCAGATACTCTTTTTATTAGAAGATGAACTAGGATTAGAAATCGAAAGAAATGATGAAACTACGAGCCTGATTTTAAAAAATGATAATCCTGGCCATGCGATTTTATTAAGCTATTTATATGCCTGGTATGTTCAAAAGAAGAATCTTCCAGATGAGGATAACGAGACAAGTTTTAGTGCACACACACAATATGAAAAGTGGCAGGCTCGCTTTCCAAGAGATTTAAAAGAGTTTTGGAATGAACAAAGAACTGCTGTAGATAATTTCTACAATCCGCTAGTTCATGATGCTGCTAACGAGCCTAAGGTTAGTAGACTTTCAGAGTTTTTAGTTGATATTCGCGCTTTAATACAATCCGGAATTAGTATCAATGCGGATACAAAATATTATGGTGTTGGAGATATTGGATTGATTTTAAGTTTCACGGTGTCAGAGATATTAAACGAAGACAATAAGGCTTGTCATAAAGCATTTACAAAATTCCTTTGTGATATCAAGACAATGAATGAATATGGCATGCCATACTACGTAGATATGTATTCTAATGAATCAGGAACAAAAATATCCTACACATTAAGATGGTCTGCCCTTCCTGCATTCAAAAATACCATTTATAAAATGCAAGAACACGAGATGCAAAAAGAAACATTACCGGATTTTGAAATTGATTTATTCGAAAAGACATTATCATCTGACTTAAAGATGTATGACTTAGATTTAAAAGAAGAGATTGAGATTAGTTGTAACAAGAATTGAGAAAAACAAAAACACTGATTTTAATAGACGAAATGTAGACGTAAAAAACGGGAGTCCGCTATTTATGCGGGCTCCCGTAGTTTTTCTGCTACTCCAGCTCGATAGTTCCGGGGGGCTTTGATGTCAAATCAAAGAACACTCTATTGACTCCCCGAACCTCATTTATAATTCTGCTCATTACAGTCTGCAGCACATCCCAGGGTATCTGTGCAGCCTCAGCTGTCATGAAATCTATGGTGCGGACTGCCCTAAGGGCAACAGCATGGTCATAGGTTCTCTCATCACCCATAACGCCTACACTTCGCATGTTAGTAAGAGCCGCAAAATACTGATTGGGCATCCAGGGTGCTTCCTCGCCATGCTCTTCTTTGTATGCCTTGGCTGCCTTGTCTACCTCTTCTCTGTAGATCCAATCTGCGTCTTGAACAGTGCGAACCTTCTCAGCTGTTACTTCACCGATGATTCTGATTCCAAGACCCGGGCCCGGGAACGGCTGACGGAATACCAGGTATTCCGGAAGTCCCAGTTCAAGTCCTGCCTTACGTACCTCGTCTTTAAAGAGGTTACGAAGGGGCTCGCTGATCTCCTTAAAGTCTACGAAGTCCGGAAGTCCACCAACATTGTGGTGTGACTTTATTACGGCTGATTCTCCGCCAAGTCCGGACTCTACAACATCAGGGTAAATGGTTCCCTGAGCCAGAAAATCCACTTTACCGATCTTCTTTGCTTCTTCTTCAAATACACGAATGAATTCTTCGCCTATAATCTTACGTTTCTTCTCAGGTTCTTCAACCCCTGCCAGTTTTGCATAATATCTCTCAGCAGCATTTACTCTGACAAAATTAACATTGAAGGATCCTGACTTACCGAATACTGACTCAACCTCATCTCCCTCATTCTTACGAAGGAGTCCGTGATCTACGAATACACAGGTAAGCTGTGGTCCGATGGCTTTGGCAAGAAGGGCTGCAAGTACGGAAGAATCAACGCCTCCCGATAAAGCCAGGAGAACTTTACCGTCTCCAACCTTCTCTCTAACCTCTTTGATTGTATTCTCTACAAATGAATCCATCTTCCAGGTTCCGGCGGTTTCACAGATATTTCTTACGAAGTTGAAGAGGATTTCTTTACCTCTTACTGTGTGAAGCACCTCCGGGTGGAACTGGATTGCATATAATTTCTTCTCTTCATTGGCATCTGCCGCAACGGGGCAGTCTGCCGTATGGGCGATAATCTCAAAACCGGGAGCCGCCTTGGAGATATAATCAAAATGGCTCATCCATACAACAGTCTCATCCTCAACCCCCTTAAAGAGGCCGTCTTTGGAACCGTCGATGAAAGTCGTAGTCTTTCCGTATTCTCTGACCGGAGCTTTCTCAACTTTTCCTCCTAGGATATGGTTCATAAGTTGTGCCCCGTAGCAAAGACCCAATACCGGGATGCCCAGTTCAAAGAGCTCCTTGCTGTAAGTAGGTGCGCCCTCCTCATAGCAACTGTTAGGACCACCGGTAAGGATGATTCCCTTGGGATTCATGGCCTTAATCTCTTCTATTGGGGTACGGTAGGAATATATCTCACAATATACATTACATTCCCTGACACGGCGGGCTACCAACTGGTTGTACTGCCCACCGAAATCAAGAACAATTATCTTCTCATTATTCATATAACTATTTACGCCTCTCAACATTGTATTAAAGAGCTAATTACAAATTAATCTCTGCAACCTCTATTGATTCCTCTTCAGAAATAATCGGCTTTATCTTCTCGATAAGAGCTGTTACCTGACTTGGGCAGCGACCTATGTAAAGCTTAGGATCTAAGATACCCTTGATATCTTCAGCTGAAAGCTTCAATTCCTTCTGCTGCGCCAGATCTGATAAGAGATCCCAGGGCTCACCCTGCTTCATCAAAGCGGTAGCTCTCATGGAGCACTGGCGAATAATCTCGTGTGCTTCCTGTCTGTCAGCTCCCTTCTTAACAGCCTCCATCATGATGTTCTCTGTTGCGATAAAGGGAAGGTAATCCATAACCGTCTTCTCAACAATCTTCTCGTTAACAACAAGACCGTTTACAACGTTTTGTGCAAGGCGAAGTACTGCATCGCATGCAAGGAAGCCTTCCGGAATAGAAATTCTCCTGTTGGCTGAGTCATCAAGAGTTCTCTCAAGCCACTGAGTAGATGCTGTCATGGCTGCATTGGAATTGTCAGCCATAATATATCTTGAAAGAGAACAGATTCTCTCGGAACGCATGGGATTACGCTTATAAGCCATGGCGGAAGAACCTATCTGGTCTTTTTCGAAGGGTTCTTCAATCTGTCTGTCATGCTGTAAAAGTCTTATATCATTAGCCATCCTGTAAGCACTCTGTGCTATGGATGATAGTACATTCAAGATTCTGGAATCAAGCTTACGGGGATAAGTCTGTCCGCAAACGGAGAAACACTCATCAAAGCCGAAATCCTTGGCGATAAGCTCATTCATGTCATCAATCTTGGTCTCATCTCCACCAAAGAGATCCATGAAACTGGCCTCAGTTCCCGTGGTTCCTCTGCAACCCAGGAATTTGAAATTATCTAATGCAAATTCAATTTCCTTGTAATCTGAAAGGAAATCCTGCAGCCACAGGCTTGCTCTCTTTCCTACAGTTACAAGCTGTGCGGGTTGATAATGGGTATATCCCAGAGTCGGCATAGCCTTATACTTATCTGCAAAGTCTGAAAGCAATGACATAACCTTTACCAGCTCGCCTTTAATATATCTTAAGGCATCACGATAGATGATAATATCCGCATTGTCGGTTACATAGCAGCTGGTAGCTCCCAGGTGAATAATACCTGCAGCCTCCGGTACGACCTGTCCGTATGCATATACATGTGCCATAACGTCATGACGTACTTCTTTCTCACGCTTTCTGACACATTCATAGTCAATATCGTCGATGTGATCGGATAATCCTTTGACCTGTTCCTTCGTAATGGGAAGTCCCAGTCTCATCTCTGCCTTTGCAAGAGAAACCCAAAGTCTTCTCCATGTGGTATATCTGGTATCGGAAGAGAAAAGCTTTAACATGTATTCCGATGCATATCTTGTGGATAAAGGTGATTCGTACCTGTCTGTCATCTACTTGCCAT
Organism: Lachnospiraceae bacterium; assembly: GCA_015058015.1. Lineage (GTDB taxonomy): Bacteria > Bacillota > Clostridia > Lachnospirales > Lachnospiraceae > SIG280. The sequence goes on from SVDM01000012.1 coordinate 10,242, forward strand.
CCTTTCTGACAATAATACTGTCTCTTTCAGGTCCCACTGATACATAAGTGATGGGACAATCAATCTGCTTCTCTATAAACAATACATAGTTTCTTGCTGCTTCAGGAAGGTCCTCCCACTTCTTAACTCCTGAGATGTCGCATTTCCATCCGTCGAAGTATTCGATAACCGGCTTTGCATAATCAAGGGCAACCGGGAAGGGGAACCTGTCTGTCTTTTGTCCGTCTACTTCATAATGAGTACATACGGGAATCTTGTCCATGTAGCTTAATACATCAAGTTTGGTAAGAGCTATCTCTGTAGCGGCCTGAACTTCAACACCGTAGCGGGTAGCAACTATATCCATAGCCCCTACTCTTCTAGGCCGGCCTGTCTTAGCGCCGTATTCATCTCCCTCTTTACGAAGAGCCTCTGCCTCCTCACCAAACATCTCAGATACGAAGGGTCCCTCACCTACACAGGTTGAGTATGCTTTGACGATGCCGAGAACCGTATCAATCTTAGCTCCCGGATAGCCTGAACCAATGGGTGCATAAGCAGCCATCGTATTGGAAGATGTGGTATAGGGATGAATACCGTAATCCAGATCACGAAGAGAACCCAGCTGAGCCTCGAACATAATCTTCTTGCCTGCCTTATTGGCCTCTTTTAAGTAAACCCCTGTATCACATACAAAGTCTTTAATCTTATTAGCGTAAGTATCTACCCATTTATCCAAATCAGCCTCTGTGTAAGGCTTAGCATTATATACCTTGGTAAGAGTGAGATTCTTCCACTCCATAAGGTCCTTTAAATGTTGCTTTAGATGCTCCGGATAAAGAAGTTCTCCTGCAAGAATGGTCTTCTTCTGATACTTATCTGAGTAGAATGGAGCTATACCCTGCTTAGTGGATCCGAACTTCTTGTCAGCAAGACGCTGTTCTTCAAGCTCATCCAAATCTCTGTGCCAGGGAAGAAGAAGGGACGCTCTATCACTAATCTTCAAATTCTCCGGTGTAACACTAACACCCTTTTCCGTTACCTGGCCAATCTCATTCAAAAGATTCTCCGGATCAAGGGCAACTCCGTTACCCAGGATATTAACAACTCCGTCACGAACGATTCCCGAAGGAAGAAGGTGAAGGGCGAATTTACCCTTGTCGTTTATAACCGTATGACCGGCATTACCGCCTCCCTGGAAACGTACTACTATATCGTATTCCTGAGACAATAGGTCAACCATACGGCCTTTACCCTCGTCGCCCCAGTTAATTCCTACAACTGCGCAATTAGACATTTTAGTCCTCCCGTCTAATAATTAAATATATATTTAAATTAAGCCTTTTCGCTAAGGCGCTTCATTACCTCTTCATAAGCTTCCTCAACTCCGCCCATATCACGACGGAATCTGTCTTTATCAAGCTTCTCGTTGGTCTCGGAATCCCAGAGTCTGCATGTATCCGGGCTAATCTCATCCGCCAGAACAATGGTTCCGTCTGTCAACTTACCGAACTCAATCTTGAAGTCAACAAGCGTAACTCCGCATTCCTTCCAAATCTTCTTTAAGAAATCATTTACTTTAAAAGCATACTTCTTGACGATGTCAATCTCTTCCCATGTGCAAAGCTTCAATGCTACTGCATGATAATCATTCAGCAAAGGATCTCCCAAATCGTCATTCTTATAAGAAAACTCAATTGTGGGCTCTTCAAATACGATGCCTTCTTCAACTCCGTATCTTTTTGCAAATGAACCGGCCGAGATATTACGAATAATAACCTCCAAAGGCATAATAGTAACCTTCTTAACAGCTGTCTCACGGTCATTCAACTCTTCTACAAGATGAGTGGGAATACCGTCTTTTTCAAGTTTAGCCATAAGCATGTTACTCATACGGTTGTTAATTACGCCCTTACCGCTTATGCTTCCCTTTTTAAGGCCGTTAAATGCCGTAGCATCGTCTTTATATGATACGATTAAAATCTCCGGATCCTCAGTCTTAAAAACCTTTTTTGCCTTGCCTTCATACATGAGTTCTTTCTTTTCCATTATGCTTCCTCTTTTCCTACTGTGATATTGTCAATATGAGAAAATAATTTTTCCCATAACAATCCATACTAACACTAGAATAATATACCAAAAATTTGAAATTAGGGCAATATGCTAATATTACAACTCTCAGGCCATTTTACAAAGGTCAATAGTGAAATTTTTCCCACTTACCCTTACAGGTATTAATGACGATATATAATATGTAAGCCTAAGTGTCTTACGAGTTCATCGACAACATTATGCCACAGGCAGGAAAGGGAGGATTCCATGAGAATTACCGACAGCAATATCTCAATGGTTTCTAATCGAACCTATCGGCAGGGAGGCACAAACGCACAGAGCGCAGGCTTGGACACCGCAGCTCTCGGTTTAGGGATGAACAAACAAGCAACCGTCCATCAAACAGGAGGCGACTTTTTTAGTCGCTCCGGTAATTCGGAAGAAAGCTTCTTTCTTCCGGGATATACCAGGGATGCCCTTGGTATAGGGAAGCTCTCCGGCTATGACCCATCAGCGGAGATGCCGTTTTTACGAAGTATGATGGCAGGCAACATATTCAGTCGCCTGCAACAGGCTTCAATGATGGGCTATAGTCAAATAACCACTTCTTACTTTGAGCAGGAAACCACTTCATTTTCTGCTTCCGGTCAGATACAGACCGAAGACGGTCAAACCATCGATTTTAATATTGATGTCACCATGACCCGCAGCTTTATGCAGTATACCCAGATTTCCATGCCGAACCTGTTCGGCGCTTTTATGGACCCCATCGTTATTAACACAGGCTCGCCCATAACGTCAATGTCCGATCAAAAATTCCTCTTTGACTTAAATGCCGACGGCGAGGAGGAGTATATCTCCATGCCACAGGGAGGATGCGGTCTTTTATCCCTTGATAAGGACGGCAACGGTAAGATTGACGATGGTTCGGAGCTCTTCGGCGCATTATCCGGCGACGGTTTTGCCGACCTTAAGGAATATGACTCCGACGGCAACGGCTGGATAGACGAAAACGATGAGATCTTTGACAAACTTAAAGTCTGGTACAAAGACGAGACAGGCAGAGATGTTCTCATGAACCTTAAGGATGCTGATATCGGGGCTATTTTCCTTGGAAATGTCGCTACCGAGTTTTCCTTAATGAGCAGATACATGTCTACTGATGCAATGATTCGCTCCACCGGTTTCTTTCTTCGTGAAAACGGTGGTGCCGGAACCGTTCAGCACGTGGATATAGTAGCTCAGACTAAGGAAGAGTATGAAAAAGCACAAGAGGAGCTCCTTGCAGGAGCAGAAGGGGCCAAATCTAATGAAGATTTAAACGGCAGTGTTCTTACCATTCCCATTTCTTCGGCAATCCACAGAAACTCTTCAACGACTAAAAGGGATCAGACCAGGGAATGCGAGGATAAGGACAACGAAGCCATTAAGAACTTCGACAAGATTCAGGAACGTAACAGAATCGCAAGGGAACGTATGGAAAAACGTATAGAAGCAAGGCGCAGGAAGAAGAAAGACTTTCTTGAGAAAGAGCTTGAAAACCTGCGGGCAAAGCGTGAGGACGAAAAAGCTCGCTACGAAGCTCTCTTTGGAGTCGCAACTCCTGACACGGAGGAAGTTATAGCAGATGATACTGCAGCTATAGACAGCCTTGCAGTACAAGCTGTGATTTAGTGGTTATTAAATGAAGACTTAAAAAGACAAGCCGTATCCTACATTGGATGCGGCTTGTTTTAGTTTACTGTTTCCGGTGGAATAATCTATTTCAACACCCGGTTGAATGTTGTACACAAAGATATTGTAGCTTATCCCCTTGCCCTTATCTTCAACAGAGTAGGCTTCCATAATAACTCCCTTTGCAACCGGATTCTTTCCCTCGAACACAGGAGTTACACGATACAGCACATGGTTACCGGTTTTATAGATATAATCCCTCACCATCTCTTCAAAGGGTAGCATACCTTCTTTGTTGAAATATCTGGTTCCGGTAATGAGATTCTTCTCGTTGGCATTCTCCCCTGCCAAAGAATAGGCAATGAGGTGGCATCTATTATATAGCAGGTCATCTTCCACAACTCCCGGATATTTGGTCCTCTTCCATCCGGTGGGCTTTATCATGCTTATATCTTCCCGCTGGCCCTTAGGCATCAGCTCCTTACACAGGTTAGCATAGGCAACCCCGCACCTTCCCAGACTGTCTAACTCACTGTAAGTTTCAAAGGCTCCCTTATCAGCATCAGCCGTATCAAATTCAGGCTTTCCGTTATTAATCTTCACATACAGTTCACCACTGTATTCCGGGATATTACTTGCATCAAAAGACGCTTCCGGTGCCTGACCTGTAAGTGTCTTTATTACATCCTGAATATTACCGCTTTTTATAAAGAGGGCCACAAAGGCCATAATAAAGGCAAAGATGGTTATCCTTGTGTAACGGTATTTCTTCTTGGTTGCGAAGGCCACAAGAGGGTTCTTCTTGCGAGGCTTGTTATCACTCATCAGCTCCGTTCTCCTTGCCGGCGAATTCCTTTAACTGGGCAGAATCCGAACCGTCACCGATATGCTCAAGTTCAAATGGCGTAGCCTGATATACATAGTAGTTTAGCCAGTTGGTATACAGATTGTTGGAATGACTTCTCCACTGAAGCAAAGGCTTTTTGGTGGGATCGTCATCCGGGAAATAGTTATAGGGAACCTGAATATCAAGACCCTTGCCAAGATCCCTCTCATATTCGTTTCTTAATGTGTATCTATCGTACTCCGGGTGACCGTTTACGAATATCTTCTTTCCGTCCTCTGCCATGGCAAGGAATACTCCGGCCTCCTCCGACTCTGCCAAAACCGTAATCTCCGGGCAGGCATGTATAGCATCGGAAGGGGTCTCCGTATGTCTTGAATGGGGGGCTAAGAAAATATCATCGAAGCCACGAACAAGGGGAACCTTACGGTTTTGCACCTTGTGTTCGTATACACCGAAAAGTTTCCTTGGCAGATCCTTCTTGTTTATTCCGTAATAGTGATAGAATCCTGCCTGGGCAGCCCAGCAAATATGCAAAGTAGACGTAACGTTATGCTCAGCCCAATCCATTATCCGGCAGGTCTCTTCCCAGTAATCCACTTCCTCAAAGGGAATGTCCTCAACGGGAGCACCGGTAATAATCAGTCCGTCAAACTTCTGATCCTTTATCTCATCAAAAGTACAATAGAATCTGTTTAAATGATTGATGGATGTGTTCTGGGACACGTGGGTGCTGGCATTCATAAAAGTAATATCTGCCTGCAGCGGTGAATTGGACAAAATCCTAAGAAGCTGTAACTCAGTATCCTGCTTAATGGGCATATTATTCAATATAAGAATCTTCAAAGGACGAATATCCTGATGCAGGGCCCGGTACTCGTCCATTACGAATATATTCTCTTTGTCCAATATCTCCCTTGCAGGAAGATCGCTTTGAATTTTAATTGGCATGTCTTTCTCTCCAAACTCTATATATTTATCCTAAATTTAAGAAATCTTCTTCAGATATAATGGGAATCCCCAGTTCTTTAGCCTTTTTATTCTTTGATGAACCTGAAGTTGTGTCATTATTAATAAGATAGGTTGTCTTGGCGGATACACTGCCGGACACCTTACCGCCCCTTGCCTCTATATAATCCTTCAAGGCATTACGGTTATCGAAATGCTCCATATTTCCTGTTATTACAAAGGTCATTCCCTCGAATCCGTTACCCTCTCTTACCTCCTCTTCAATCTCTAAAAGAGACAAAAGCTTCTCAAAGCGTTGCCTGTTGTGTTCATCTTTAAAATAGTCCACGAAAGATCCGGCAATTACGGGGCCCACCTTATCAATTGATGATAATCTCTCAATATCCGCGTCAAGTAAAGCCTGACCATCACCCTGATACTCTCTGCAGATAAGCTTCGCAGTGGAAAGGCCCACATTGGCTATTCCCAGCCCGTATATCAACTTGGGAAGGGTGGTCTTCTTAGCCTTGTTAGTTTCTCTTATTAAATTATCATATGATTTTTCTCCAAAGCCTTCCATGTTTACAATGGCATCTCTGTGACTTTGAAGATCAAAAAGATCCGGTAAGTCCTTTACGATTCCGGCATCAATAAACTTCTCTAGGGTAGCCTCACTCAATCCTTCAATGTTAAGGGCATCACGGCTTACCATCAAAGAAAAGCTCTTTATCTGCTTGGCAGGGCACTCCGGATTAGTGCAATATAGGGATTCCACCTCGTTAATCGCTTTAATCTCCGCCGTCCCGCCGCACACCGGGCAAATCTTCGGGAATTCCAGACTACCGCTTCTTGTAAGATTCTCAGCAATCTGGGGTATTATCATATTGGCCTTGTAAACTGTAATAGTATCGCCTATTCCAAGAGCCAATTCCTTTACAATACTTACATTGTGAACAGAGGCACGACTTACATTGGTTCCCTCCAGATCCACTGTGTCAAAGACTGCTATGGGGTTAAGAAGTCCGGTTCTTGATGCGCTCCAGATTACCTCTCTAAGCTTCGTTTCTTTTATCTCGTCTGCCCATTTAAATGCCATGGAATCCTTGGGATACTTGGCAGTGGTTCCAAGGGACTCACCATAGGCTATATCATCAAATAACACTACCAGACCGTCTGTTGGAAATGCATTGGAGGGTATTCTTTCTTCAAACTCTGCTATATCCTCTGCCAAATGGTCATAATCCGTATATTTATGTTCCACCACATCAAAGCCCTGGGTCTTTAACCAGTCAAACTGGGCACTCCTTGAATTGGCAAAATCAACTCCCTCCGCCTTCACAAGAGAAAAGACGTACATTCGTACACTTCTTTTTGCCGTTATCTCGCTGTTTAGCTGCCTTACGGAACCGCTGCAAAGGTTTCTGGGATTCTTGTATTTATCAGATTCCTCCGGGATCTCATCATTGATACGTTTAAAATCCTCATAAGTGATAATGGCCTCACCTCGGATAATCAATTCTCCCTTATAAGGAATCTTTAATGGCACATTTTTAAAGGCCTTAGCATTGGGAGTAATAACCTCTCCCACTTCGCCGTTACCTCTGGTTACAGCCTTAAAGAGTTCTCCATCTCTATAGGTTAAGACAACCGTAAGACCATCCATCTTCCATGATAGGATGCTTTTTTGCCCCTTTATAAATTCACGAAGGACTTCTACGTCCTTCGTCTTATCAAGAGAAAGCATTCGCTTCTCGTGTCTTTCTTTTTCCAGATTGCTGACAACCTCATAACCCACATGCATGGTGGGGCTGTCTGCCAAAACTATACCTGTTTCCTGTTCCAAAGCCACAAGTTCATCATAAAGCTTATCATACTCATAATTGCTCATGATTTCATCAGTTCCCTGATAGTAGGTTCTTGAGGCCTCATTTAATTTTTCAACAAGTTCTTTAATCCTTATCTTTTTTGTGTCCATTATTGTCTCGCACCGTCTCGTTGGAGGAGTGCGCTGTCTCCCTCATTATTTCTTCTATTTCTTCCCGGGTCAGTTCTCTGTATTCTCCTGTTTTCAAATCACCCAGCCTGATATTCATTATCCTGATACGCTTAAGGTACACAACCCTATAGCCCAGATTCTCGCACATTCGACGAATCTGCCTGTTAAGGCCTTGCGTCAGTATTATACGAAACTTCCTTCTTCCTATCTTTTCTACTTCACAGGGTCTCGTTACCGTATCAAGTACCGGAACACCCTTTCTCATATTCTCCAGGAAATCCTCGGTTATATCCTTGTTAACAGATACCAGATACTCTTTTTCATGGTAGTTGCCGGCACGCATTATCTTATTAACCAGCTCTCCCATGTTGGTCATAAGAATCAATCCTTCGGAAGACTTATCCAATCTTCCCACCGGATAGATTCTGCTCTTATAGTCAACGAAGTCCACTATATTGTCTTTTTCAACTTTGGCGGTAGTGCATACTATTCCCTTGGGTTTATTGACAGCAATAATAACCGGTCTGTCTTTTTTTACAACCGGTTTCCCGTCAACTTCAATCCTTTGAGATGGCTTAACTTTGCTGCCCTTTGTGGCCACCTCACCCTCTACGGTTATTCTGCCGGCATCAAGAAGCCTGTCGGCTTCCCTTCTTGAACAGAATCCGCATTCGGAGAGGTATTTGTTAATACGTACGCCTTCTTCCATAAGCTTTCCTTTCAAAAACGCTAAGCAAAACTGTAAGCCGGGTTATGTCGTGAATAATCATCTGTCTTGGATGTCTGTCGCCAGACACCTCACGCAACCTACCTAAAGCAGACGGGCCGCCTTATGCTTTGTTTCGGTCTTGCTTCGGATGGGGTTTACATATGCCCCTCCCGTTACCGGGAGGGCGGTAGTCTCTTACACTGCCCTTCCACCCTTACGCTTACAATGAGAAGCTTTACTGACAAATGCTACTCATTTGTCAGTACGCGGCATTCGCCGCATTCCGACAATACGTTGAGCTCCTACAAGCAAGCTTGTATTACCGCTCAACAGCTTGTCGAACTGCTTCTCATTGCAAACGCGGTACATTTCTGTTGCACTTTCCTTGGAGTCACCTCCACCGGACGTTATCCGGCATCCTGCCCTATGAAGCCCGGACTTTCCTCTCCCACGGCCTTTCGGCACTTGTGTAGAGCGATTATTCATTTTACTTAGCGTCTTATCAATGTAATCTTTTGTGAGCTACCGAATTGCTCCGTGAAACCTGATATCTCACACGTTAAAGCATGAACCTCCAATGAATTCTCGAATAATGGAGTTCTTACTGATTATATCACTGGGGATGGGCACAAAGTAGTCTAAAAACTTCAAAAGTCTCTTGGCTTCAAAATATGCCGGGTCCCCCTGCCTTATGGCAAACAGTTGAGGTTCAACATATGTCTTCATAACCGACAGTTCAAAGAGCAATGAAGAGTTAAACATTACATCTGCTTGCTCCTGGAAGGGGAAGATGTTTTGCTCCTCTCCCGCACGAACGGACTCCCAACGGTTAATGGTTTCTCTGGCCGTTGTACCTCTTGTTCTTGCATCACGAACAATACGTCTTATTAAACGACCATCCGTGGTGGCAATACGGTTATGTGTATCTATATTAATCTGTGTCAAAGCACTGATATAAATCCTAAATTTGTTCTCGGCGGAAAGAGTGTATGACAGCTTATCATTCAAACCGTGGATTCCCTCAATAACAAGAATATCATCCGGTCCAAGCTGGAGGAAATCTCCCCTGTATTCTCTTCTTCCAAGCTTAAAGTTAAATGTAGGAAGTTCAACCCTTTCTCCCCGAAGGAGAGCCTGCATGTCTTCGTTAAACTGCTCAACATCAATAGCTTCCAGACATTCAAAGTTATAATCACCGTTTACATCACGGGGTGTATGCTCTCTGTCTAAGAAGTAGTTATCAAGAGCAATGGCGTGGGGCTGTTTGCCCTGTGCTATAAGCTGAATTGACAACCTGTGGGAAAATGTAGTCTTCCCGGAAGAAGAGGGTCCCGCAATCATGATAAACTTCTTGGAAGGCTGCTTTACAATCATGGATGCAATATCTGCAATCTTCTTCTCCTGCCATGCTTCTGCCACAAGAATCATCTCTTCTACTCTTCCGCTACATATCTGCTCATTAAGTCCCGCAACAGTATCCATCTTTAAGGACTTGGCCATGGCACGGTTCTCGTTACAAGCTTCCGAGAACTTCCTCTGGGGAATGAATTCCCTTACAAGCTCCGGCTCCTGACGTTTGGGGAACTGAAGCATAACACCCTTACCAAACTTAAATACATCAAAATGTTTCAGGCATCCGGTAGAGGGCGCCATATATCCGTAAAAGTAATCCTCGAAGCCGTTCAGTGTATAGATGTTAACATGACTTACACGGCGATAGAAGAACAATTCCTTCTTATCCGGCATACCGCATCTGTCAAAGACCTCTTTTGCCTCATCCATGGCTACGGTTCTCTTATAAAAGGGAATATCATCCTCCACCATCTTCATCATGTGATCTTTTATCTTGGAAACCTGAGTCTTGGTAAGAGGCTTGGTTGAGTCGGTCTCACAATAATAGCCGTCACCTATGGCATTTAATACCATAACATCCTTAAGGTTTTCGACTCCCAAGATGTGGTAGCAAGCCTCAAGAAACATCATAACAACACTACGTCTGTATGTCTCATATCCGATTCTTTCTGAGAATGTAATGAATTCCAGAAAACAATTAGCTCTTACTGTTTTGTATAATTCTCTTAATTTACCGTCTACCTTGCAAAGCATAATGGGTGCAGAATACTTATGCTGATATTCCTTGGCAATATCGCCGTAACTTACGGTATTGGCATATTGCTTCTTCTCCCCCTCTACATTTACGGTAAAAAATCTTTGTTTCATATAAACTCCTCCCATCTATAAGTTCCCTGCTAAAGAATAACAAAAGGCTGTCTTGGCTTGTCGCAAATTACGTTTAAGTCAGACTTCTCCTTTAAGTACTTCTCCATGAAGGGAATAAAAATCTTCTCTATTCCATAATGACCCGCATCTATAACCGTTATCCCCGATGCAACCGCATCTATGCCGGTATGATGATCAATATCCCCTGTAATAAGCAGGTCCACGTCTCCGGACAGGGCCGCATCAATCATGGACTTTCCTGCTCCGGGACTTATGGCTACAGTCTCTATGGGACTGTTTAAAGCTCCGAACACCTTAACATTGTCGATGTCAAAGCGCTCCTTAACCAACATGGCACATTCTTCAAGGCTCATTACACGTCCCAGACCACCGATACGGCCGATACCTTCCGGTCGCCCTTCAATCTCTGTGGTAACTTCAAGTACGGTGCAATCCTGCAAGCCCAGAATCTCCGCGGAATACTGTGCCATTCCGCAGACATCAAAATTAGTATGCATAGCATAATAGGAAATATCATGGCCAATAAGGTCTATAAGCCTTCTTCCCACAAATGTCTCGGAATTAATCTTCCTTACAGACCCGAATATCAACGGATGGTGGGATATAAGCATATCCGCTCCCGCAGCTATGGCATCTCTAACCACCTCATCAGTGGCATCGACACAAAGATAGACTGTCCTTACTTCCTTATCCATTCTTCCTGCCAAAAGTCCCGGGTTGTCCCAGTCAAGAGCTGCCGAAACAGGAGCAAGTCCTTCCAGAATACCTATTACATCCTTACATTTCATAATAATCCCCCAATGCTTTATCTATGCGTGATAACAATCCGCCGACCTCCAAAAGACGCCTTTCAATGTTAGGCCCCGAAGGTCTCTTCTTTAATCCCGATATAATTTCTTCGTTAATGCCCTTTTGCCGTATCAAGTACTCTTTAAGTACCGGATGGCGCTTATCAAGCAGCACCGGGCCATACTCCAGTTGAATATCCGAATAGGATACAGGGCTTTTTTGTCCGGGATAGACCTTCATGATGAAGTAGAACTTGCCGTCTTCAAAGACTGCGTCTTCGTCTGCTATAAAAAGTCCCTGATTCCACAGATATCTCCGCAGTTCTCCTATCTCAGATTGCGGCTGTAATATAAGCTCTCTGACACCAAGAATCTTATCTCTACTCCGGGTCAGAATCTCCTTCATAAGGAGTCCTCCCATACCGGCAATTACCACGGAATCTTCTTTTGTTACAGCTATATCCTCCAGCCCGTTTGATAAGCAAACAGTTATCTTGGAATCAAGTCCCTTACTTGAAATATGTGTCCTTGCTATATCGCAGGGTCCGGCATTCACATCACCGGCCACGGCACATTCTGCCACACCTTCCTCCACCAGATACATGGGGATATAGGCGTGATCTGTGCCCACATCCACTACTCTCTTGCCGGGACTGACCATGGAAGCCACCGCTTCCAAGCGCTTTGATAAAGTAATCATTTATTCCAAATAGTCCTTTAACTTACGGCTTCTGCTGGGATGGCGAAGCTTACGGAGAGCCTTAGCCTCAATCTGACGAATACGCTCTCTTGTAACATTAAACTCTTTACCAACCTCTTCAAGGGTTCTTGCACGTCCGTCATCCAAACCGAAACGAAGACGAAGAACCTTCTGCTCTCTATCAGTAAGTGTCTCCAGCACTTCTGCCAACTGCTCTTTAAGAAGGGTAAATGCCGCCGCTTCCGCCGGAACAGGTACATTATCATCCTGAATGAAGTCTCCAAGGTGAGAATCCTCCTCCTCACCGATGGGAGTCTCTAAGGATACCGGTTCCTGAGAAATCTTTAAAATCTCTCGAACCCTCTCTACCGGCATACCCATCTCTTCAGCGATCTCCTCAGGAGAGGGCTCACGTCCCAACTCCTGTAAGAGCTGTCTTGATACTCTGATAAGCTTGTTAATAGTTTCAACCATATGAACGGGGATACGAATTGTTCTTGCCTGGTCGGCAATAGCTCTTGTGATAGCCTGACGAATCCACCATGTTGCATAGGTAGAAAACTTATATCCTTTACGATAATCGAACTTCTCAACTGCCTTGATAAGTCCTAAGTTACCCTCCTGAATAAGGTCAAGGAAGAGCATTCCACGACCTACATATCTCTTGGCAATACTTACAACAAGACGAAGGTTGGCCTCTGATAATTTCTTCTTAGCCTCGATATCTCCTTCCTCCATACGCTTAGCAAGCTCGATTTCTTCCTCAGCGCTAAGAAGGGGAACCTTACCGATCTCCTTTAAATACATCCTTACCGGGTCTTCAATGTTGACACCGTCCGGTACACTGAGGTCGATATTCTCAATATCAACTTCCTCCTTGTCTTCAATAAGGAGATCCTCATCATCAGGCTCATCATCCACCATACGGAATACTTCGATTCCATTGGATTCAAGATATGCCAGGACTTTTTCGATATGCTCTGATGAAAGCTCCATGTCCTTAAAGAAGTCGCTTACATCAGCATACTCAATGATACCTTTTTTCTTCTTAGCCATCGCAAGCAACTCTTTGAGTTTCTCCTCAAACTTCTCTTCATTAAATTCCATGATTATCCTCCGATTCTATTCCAGATATATTCTTATATCCTTATATTTTTCAAGATTTTTTTTATCTTCAATCAGCTTCTGAAGGCAGGCCACATCTGTAGTCTCCATATCCTCTTCTGCCGTATTGATTCTGTTTTCTTTAAGTTTGTATAGGGTTTCCTTAATAGCCTTTATCTTATCATCCCGGGAATCCACATTCTCCAATCTGGCATTGAAGATTCCCGCAATCTCTCTTTGATCTTCTTCATTCTCAAACTGGTTGGCTATTCTTCCCGGATTAACGCTACCTTCTTCAAGCTGACCGAATAAAAGCACAGCCACCTGCTTATACAGGGTGGAGGTAAAATCCTCCGGTGCGATATAATCCTTTAATTGTTTATACAATCCCTTTTCTTCAACCAGCCATGTAAGCAGGAGCTTCTGGGATTCCACAAGACCGTCTTTCTTCTTGCGATTAATTCCTGATTTAATTGGAACCCTTTCTTCTTCCGGTTTTATACCGCTTAAGGCAAAGCCTGCCACCTTACTCTTTAGGCTTTCAGCCGATACCATATACTTCTCGGCAACAGCTTCTATGTAGTTGTTCCGCTCCATCTCATCTTCAAAACTAAGGAGCTTTTTACCAACCTCATTAAAGAATCTGGTCTTCCCATCAGGATCTGTCAGATCGTATTGCCGTTCTAACACCTCTATGCTAAATAAGAATCCGTTCTTGGCTTCCTTAATGCGCTTCTCATACTCCTCGGCTCCCAGATTCTTAATGAACTCATCCGGATCCTTGTAGGGCCTCATATCAATGATTCTTCCCTGTATTCCCACGCTCTTTAGAATAGGCAGCGCCCTAAGGGCCGCATTTACTCCCGCATCATCACTGTCATAGGACAGATACACATTACTCGTATATTTCTTAAGCAAGAAGGCCTGACCTTGAGTAAAAGCCGTTCCAAGGGATGCCACAGCGCAATCAAAACCTGCCTGATGCAAAGATATAACGTCCATATAGCCTTCGCAAAGTATCAGATAATCTTTTCTTGAGGACTTGGCAATATGCAGTCCGAAAAGATTCCTACCCTTGTCAAATACCATGGTCTCGGGAGAGTTTAGGTACTTGGGTTCTCCATCTCCCATAACTCTTCCGCCAAAGCCTATAACATGCTTATTCACATCCATAATGGGAAACATTACTCTGTTCCAGAACTTGTCTCCAAAGCCCTTTCTCTCATCATAGTGAAACAAGCCTGCGCCATTTAACTCTTCATCCTTGAACCCTTTATTCTTCAGATATGCATAAAGATTATTACGGGAAATACCAGCGTAACCCAGACCGAAACCGTTAATGGTTTCATCCGACAGTCCCCTGCGTTTTAAGTATTCATATCCTTTTTGGTCCTTGGAATTGCGAAGCAGAAAGTAGTAATACTTGGCAGCTTCCTTGTTAATCTCAAGAAGCCTTGACCGAAGGTCCGCCTTGTGCTTCTCCTCCGGGCTCTGCTCCACCGTCGGAAGGGCTATACCCGCTCTGTCGGCTAAGTACTCCACCGCTTCCCTGAAGGAATATTTCTCATATTCTCTTATGAATGTCAGAACCGTTCCTCCCGCATGACAGCCAAAACAATAATACATCTGCTTATCGGGTGACACGGAAAAAGAGCCGGTCTTTTCATTGTGAAACGGACACAGTCCGAATAAAGAACTACCTTTTCTTGTGAGCTTAACGTATTGGCCGATAACGTCCACAATATCATTACGCTCACAAATCTCCTGTATCAGTTCGTCAGGATAAAGGGCCATTTATGTGCCTCCTGTCTCTCCATAGTTACTCTTTTTATTCCTTACTTTATCTTCCAGGAAATCGGTACTCTAAGCTCCTGGAATCTTAAGATAGCATACTGATCTGTCATTCCCGCTATATAGTCACATACCACCCGTTCCTTGGACTGGTTGTAATGCTCCATAACATAAGAATATTTGGGGGAGAGCAGTTCAAAATGCTTATTGTAATACTCATACAACTCCACAATCAAATCCCTGGCCTTCTTCTCCTGGGCCTTGGCATTGGGATTGGTGTAGACATTATCAAACATAAAGCGTCTTAAACCCTTCATGGCTTCCTCCACTTCCGGGTCCATTAATATATCATCCTTATCCATACTCTCGATTATAATGCTGTGAATCAGAGTATCCAGACGTTTTCTTGTGGTATCTCCCAGAATCTCTCTGTATTCCCTGGGGATATCCTCCTCAGCAATAACCTGCGCCCTTATGGCATCATCAATATCATGATTAATATAGGCTATCTTATCAGACAAACGTACAATCTTGCCTTCCAATGTGGCCGGTGTACTCTTAATCTGGTGATTCTCAATACCGTCTCTTACCTCCCAGGTAAGATTGAGTCCCTGGCCCTGTTTTTCCAGGTAGCGAACCACCCTTACAGACTGGATATTATGTTCAAAACCTTCGGGGCAGACTTCGTTAAGAGCGCTTTCGCCACAGTGTCCGAAAGGTGTGTGGCCAAGGTCGTGACCAAGAGCAATAGCCTCCACCAAATCTTCGTTTAACCGGAGAGCCTTGGCAATTGTACGGGCATTCTGTGAAACTTCCAGGGTATGTGTCAGTCTTGTTCTGTAATGGTCTCCTTCAGGAGCCAAAAAAACCTGGGTCTTATGCTTCATCCTTCGAAAAGACTTGCAATGTAAGATTCTGTCTCTGTCTCTTTGGTAGACCGGTCTTATGTCGCATTCTTCCTCCGGAATCTCCCTTCCCTTAGAATTGCAGCTAAGGGATGCATAAGGACTCAGATGTTCCTTCTCAAACTGTTCCATTGTCTCTCGAATATTCAAAACGAATCACTCTCCTAAATACCCTTCAAAAGTAATATTCTGTATCGATAAAGGATTTTCCTTTTTTTATTGAAATTTTCTTAAATCAAAAATCGGTTCAAGAAGCGGGGCTAGAATATTAATAAACTCTTCCTTCTTCTCATCATCAAAATCATTATAATTTCTAAGGGATTCCACCAGGGTAGGCAGGGTCAGCTGGTTAATGGTGGTGGCTCCCGTGGATATCAAAACATTATATAAGGTATCGATAAATGTCTTCTTCTCCTCCGAATTAAGGTTCCTAAACCAGGCGAGAAATGCCTCCTCAAAATCGTAACTCACCTTGCTTCTCTTCGCCAAAAGTACAAAACCGTCCTCAATAGTCTGCCATGTGAAGGGATTATGCTGAAGGATTCCTATCCCGTTACTCTTTACTACAAAGGTGGGACCTCCCGTTTCCATCAAGACTCCCACGATAGATGTCTGAGGTACAAATGTCCTTACGTGACGTTTGACAAAATCTCCGTTTTCCTTCCAGATACAGTCTGTGGCAAAGCCCGGGCCGTCATTATTAAAGACTGTGGCAATACGACTTCTTACCGCCTCGCTGCAATTAAGAGCAGCGTAAACCGCCAGATTGCCCCCTTTGCTGTGGCCTCCCACATATATCTTTCCCTTAAATCTCCCTGCTACGTCTTCAAGATAGTGTAATGCATCAACCTGGGCCGGTATAGGATTCATATAGCCTATATTAAAATCTTCCTTCCAGCTTATAAGAATATTGTCCGTTCCCCTAAAGCACACATACAAAAAGCCCTCACATATAAATGTCATGGCCGCAAACTGCTTCTCCGCATCAAAGTCAATCTCCGCTACATACCCTTCAATACGGATATCCTTATATCTCCTGCATCCTGCCATAATATGAAAAAGAAGAATAGTCTCTTTCATAAATACGGTTTCCTTAAGCATCTCTACTATATCGGCCTTTTCCTCAAGTACCGATGCCAGGTCCTCAATAGTTTTGTAATTATCAAAAGACTCGTCAAGCAAGTCTTCAAAATACATATAACCTATGGTTGCAAATATCAAATTATCTATTTCGTTAAAGGGAAGTTCATCAAAAGATGAGCCCCCGCATTTTCTTACATAATCCAGCATTCCTGCCATAGCAGTTATCCTTTCTTTATATGCCACAAAAGGAACCCCTTGAAAAAAGGGATTCCTTATTAGCATTAATTTATTCTAGATTAAACCATCGTTATGTTCTTCAATGGCTTTGATGGCATGATAGATAACGGAATTAACCGGGGTCGGAATACCCATCTCCTTTCCGAATCTCACCACAGTTCCCGAGAAGGATTCTATCTCCGTATGGTGCTTAGCCTTTAAATCATGATGAAGAGATGATTGATAATCATATCTGATAGTCATTACCAGATTGTTCTCTTCTTCAATCTCATGTTCTGAAAACTCTATGCCCTTGGCCTTGGCAATGGCAATTACTTCTTCCATGGCCGCAAGTCTGATAGCATTCAAGTGCTCGCTCTCTCTGTATGCTCCGTAGGGAACACGCACCAGAGCGCAGGGGACACTCTCGCTGACATTTGCAAGGAACTTATACCAAAGACCATGAATCATATCATCGTTAATCTGATATGCGATATGGCACTCGTCAAACAGGGCCTTAACGGCTAAAACTTTCTCGGAATAAGTATAATTCTCCTTCTCTCCGAAATAGATACATCCCTTGGAAGGATTGTAGTCCGTATGACCGTTAACCATATCAATTGACATTCTGACATAAGAATAGAGCATATGATCCCATCCGTATACCTTCGCAATACGCTCCTCTGTATCAAGGCCGTTCTGGATACCAAGTATAATAGTATGCTCACCAACCTGATTCTTAATATCCTTAATCGCCTGATCAAGATCGGTAATCTTGGTGGCAATAATAATAAGGTCTGCCGGATCTCCCTTCTTGTTAGGAGTTATAATGGGAAAGTCGTACTTAATGCCGTTAACGGTTATGCCGTATTTCGCTATGCGCTCCTTACGAAAACCATCGCAAATAATACGAAAATCCCCCTTATCCAGCCAGTTGTAGAGTCTTGGCGCGAAAAAAGCTCCCGCGGCTCCCATTCCGATCAAAGAAACTTTCTTTATCTCCATAATATCCCCCCTGAATATAATGACTCGTAAATTAATGTAATTATATCATTTATAGAGTAATTGAACAAGCAAGTGCAAGCGATCCCGGTCCTATATGACAGGATACACTAAGTGACAATGCATCTGTTTCGATAGGTCCTGCCTTGGGGAACATAGTCTCCGCTTCTTTTGCAAATTCCTTAGCCTCTTCCTCACTCTGTGAATGAACAGCAAATAACTTCAGCTTACCTGCTTCATAGATGTCTTTGAAGCGTCCTTCAATATCATCCTTCATCGCATTAAGCATAATCTTCTTGGCCTGCTTATTACCGCGGCACTTGGAATATGCATCCAGCTTCTCACCCTGAATCTGCAATACAGGCTTAATGTTTAACACTTCTCCGATAAGAGCTGCAGCCGGAGTTACACGGCCGCCCTTCTTAAGGTATTTCAATGTATCTACCATGATATAGATACTTGACTGCATCTTCTCATTAAGGAGATATTCCTTAATCTCCGCAGCTGATTTACCCTGCTTTGCAAGCTCAAACGCCGTGCGAACCGATTGTTTCTGTGTAACGGAAATACGCTGGTTATCCACTACCTGAACCCTGCCGTCATAATCAAGAGACATGGCATGGGCCGAACTGCAGGAACCGCTAAGTCCGCTGGACATTGGGATATGAACGATTTCGTCATAGTCTTTCAAGACCTCATCCCATGCAGCAAGCACGTCGGAAGGTCCCGGCTGTGATGTGGAAATATCAGCGTTCTCAGCCAGTTTTTGATAGAACTGCTCATGATTTAAGCTTATGTCTTCAAAAAACAAATCACCGTTTATATAAAATGGCATGGGAAGTACAAATACTCCCATCTCTTTTGCCTGAGCCTGAGTGATTCCACTGTTACTGTCAGTCATTATTGCGACTTTACTCATTAGTCTCCTCCATCTTCTCAATTCGGATTCCAAGTTCATCAAGTTGTGTCTGCTCTACAACATTAGGTGCATCTGTCATAAGACAGGATGCGTCTTTTACCTTGGGGAAGGCAATTACGTCTCTAATGCTTTCAGCCTGTACCATAAGCATAACCAGACGGTCTAAGCCGTATGCAAGTCCCGCATGGGGCGGAACACCGTATTTGAAAGCATTAAGAAGGAATCCGAATCGCTCGTAAGCATCTTCCTTGGTAAATCCCAATACTTCAAACATTTTTTCCTGTACATCGTTCTGGTGGATTCTGATACTTCCTCCACCAAGCTCTGTGCCGTTAAGTACAATATCATAAGCCTTGGCACGAACAGCTCCAGGATTGGAGTCAAGAAGCTCTAAATCCTCATCCATTGGCATGGTAAAGGGGTGGTGCATAGCCACATATCTTCCTTCCTCCTCGGAATACTCTAAAAGCGGGAATTCCGTTACCCACAGGAAATTAAATTTGCTTTTATCAATCAAGTCTAACTTGTTGGCAATTTCAATACGCAGACCGCCGAGAACAGTGTATACCATAAGGGTTTTATCTGCTGCAAAGAGAAGCAAATCTCCCGGCTGACCCTGCATCTTCTCAACCAGAGCCTTAAGTTCATCATCTGTCATAAACTTAGCAAAGGATGATTTGTATGTGCCGTCATCATTAATGCAGAGGTATGCAAGACCCTTTGCACCGATGCCCTTTGCAAATTCAACAAGAGCGTCAATCTTCTTACGAGGCATAGCTGCCTGGCCTTTAACATTAAGTCCCCTTACAGAACCCCCTGCTTCTATAGCACCGGTAAAGACACCAAAACCGCATCCTTTAACCACTTCAGTTACATCTACAAGTTCCATACCGAATCTGGTATCCGGCTTGTCGGAACCGAATCTGTCCATAGCTTCCTGCCAGGTCATCCTCTGAATGGGAAGGGGTACATCTACTCCCACCAGTTCTTTAAATATTCTTGCAAGAAGGCGTTCATTAACATCAATTACGTCATCAATATCAACAAAGGAAAGTTCCATATCCACCTGGGTAAACTCCGGCTGTCTGTCCGCTCTAAGGTCTTCATCTCTAAAGCATCTTGCAATCTGAAAATATCTGTCGTATCCCGAACACATAAGCAGCTGCTTATAAAGCTGGGGTGATTGGGGCAGTGCATAAAAGTTGCCGGGATGAACACGGCTTGGTACAAGGTATGTTCTGGCTCCTTCAGGAGTGCTCTTTCCAAGCATAGGTGTCTCAATCTCAAGGAATCCTTCTTCTGTCAAGAACTGTCTTATAAGAGTCGTGGTCTGACTTCTTAAGATTAAGTTCCTCTGAAGGTCCGGTCTTCTAAGGTCTAAATATCTGTATTTAAGTCTGAGTTCATCCTTGGTCTGTGAATTCTCCTCAATGGGGAATGGAGGTGTCTCTGACTCTGAAAGAATACGCAGTGATTTAACAACCACTTCGATATCTCCCGTCTTAAGGCTCTCATTAACCTCTCCGCCCCTTTTGTTAACTATTCCTGTTGCGGCTATAACAAATTCACTACGAAGGAGTCCTGCCTTCTTGTAACCTTCAGCTCCTATCTCATCCTCATTAAAGAGGAGCTGCAATATACCGCTTCTGTCTCTTAAGTCTATAAATATCAGGCTTCCAAGGTTACGGCGCTTCTGCACCCATCCCATAACTGTAACCTCTTCTCCTATATTCTTATTCGATACTTCCGTACATCTATGGCTTCTTTTTAAGCCCTTCATTGATTCAGCCATTTAAAACTAATCCTCCGTTTATCCGTTAATTGTTAAAGAATTCTTTGAATTCCGTAAATCCTTTTTCAGTAAGCTGCTGTTTCTGGAACTTCTTATTCTTGTTCATCTGCATAACCGAAACCGTTACGCCCTTTGTTCTTTCCTCGGCAGCCTCTTTAAGTATCTCTGCCCGCCGAGCGCCGGATACTCCCTTTTCAATGAGGTAAGCCGCCTTACGCGCATCTCCCGGCACTTTAAAGCCCTTTTCCATAAGAAGCATAACAATACGCTCAAATCCTACAGAAAAACCACAGGCGCAGGTATCATTGCCCGTAAAACGTCCAATCATTTTGTCATATCTGCCGCCACCGCCTACAGATCCGCCATACTCTTCCATTGCAATCTCAAAGATAGGTCCGGTGTAGTATGACATTCCCCTTACCAGTGTGGGATCAAACTCAATCTTAAAGTCACCTTCCGCAGTAGCCTCGACACTTTCCATAATGGATAGAAGATTCTCTGCAGATTCTTTATCAAGGAAATCACCCAGCAGGTCTGCGCATTTACGTACTCCTGCCGTGTCTCTTGTGATTTCTTTAAACAAGTTTAAATATTTATCAACGGAATCCTTTGCAAAACCTGCTTCTTCAAGTTCAGCAGCTACGCCTTCGATTCCGATTTTGTCCATCTTATCCAGAATAATAAATACTGTATCATAATCTTTTTCTTCAAATCCGCTATAAGCCGCCATTGCTTTAAGCAGCTTTCTGTCATTGATTCGGATTACATAGCCTGTAAACTCCAACTTGTTAAGGAGTGTTGACATGGCAAGGATAAGATCTATCTCCGCCATACAGGTAGGATCGCCCAGGATATCAATGTCACACTGCATAAACTGTCTAAAACGCCCTCTCTGGGGTCTGTCGGCTCTCCATACATTACCCATCTGCAAAGCCTTAAAGGGAGTGGGCAACTCATTAGCATTATTTGAATAATATCTTGAAAGGGGCACCGTTAAATCGTAGCGAAGTCCGGAATCCACCAGGTCGCTCTCCGTCTTGGCTGTCTCTAGATTCAGCTTCTCTCCTCGCTTCATAATCTTAAAGATGAGCTTCTCATTTTCACCGCCCTGTTTGCTGGACAGGTTCTCGATATGCTCCACGCAAGGTGTCTCAATTGATGAGAATCCAAAGCTTCCATAAGTCTCTTTAATTACCCGTATTACATAATCTCTGATTTGCATCTCCTCGGGCAGAATATCCTTCATGCCCGTAACGGGTTTCTTCTTCAATGTCATGTTTATTCCTCCAACAACTGCCTCTTCTTGGCAAGTATAGTATCTATGTTCTCAAGATATGTCTTAATATCTTTGGGATTAACGATTCGTTCAATCCTCTCTCCATCCGGCCACACCCTTTTTGTGGATGATCCGGCACCGCATGCAGCTATTGTCTGCTTCTCCTCCATAATAAGGATGTTATAAAGGCCTTCACATCCGGGTAGCGCGTAGCCTACATTCTCCATGTTACCCGCCATGTTCTTCTGACGGTACAGGTAGTAGGGTTCAAGCCCCGCTTCAGTGATATACCTGGAAGTAAGATTCATAATCTCAGTATTGTTAACAATACCGATTCTTTCATACTCCTCTTTCATAAGGTTAAGTCTGGTAGCCCTTTTTATGGCAAGACTGTGGACTGTAATATTCTCAGGCCGCAAAGCACATACTCTTCTAAGTGTTTCTTCAACATCGGATATGCCTTCCCCGGGAAGTCCCACAATCAGATCCATATTTATATTCTTAAATCCCAGCCTTCTGGCCAGCTCAAACTTCTCAATAATATCCCTTACGGAATGCTTCCTGCCTATAAGCTCCAAGGTCTTGTTGTTCATGGTCTGAGGATTAATGCTTATCCTGCTTATATCATGGCTTCTTAAAACCTGAAGCTTTTCTTCGTCTATAGAATCCGGTCTGCCCGCCTCAACAGTGTACTCCCTAACCTTGGAAATATCAAATGTCTTCTCAACTTTGGTAAGAAGACGGTCAAGTCTGGCAGGGGATAAAACCGTAGGGGTTCCTCCTCCGATGTAGATACTGTCAGGACCGAATCCGTAAAAATGCGCAAAAAACTCCAGTTCTTTTTCAAGAACCGTAAGGTAATCATCCATTGCCCCATCCCACTTATCCGCAAGATTGGACGCAAAAGAACAATACAGACAGATGCTGGGACAAAATGGAATATGGATATACAGGCTGTAGCCCTTTTTATAGTCAAATTTCCGCAGGATATTATACTCCTTGCGGGCAATGCTTAAACTCAGATTCATCTTCTCTTCGGAGATATAATAAGTATCTTTCAGATTCTTTCTTATGTCTTCCTCCGAGTTGCCCTTTTCCAACATGGAAAGAGGCATGCGAACGGGGCGTATTCCCGTAAGGGTACCCCAGGGCAGGTCGTGTCCTACGCTTTCTTTAAGCACCTTGTAAAGAGTGCGTTTTAATGCATTCTTGGTTGCCTTGCGGTCGGAGTAATCAATAAATTCCTCCTGTTCAAAACGTCCTTCTGTAGTAGTAAGGGTTATCTTTAACTTATAATCAGAGAATAAAATGTCGATTAAACTATCTCCCGCACCAGGTTCTTCTTTTTCCTTCAAAATAGCCACATTGGCGTAAGGATAGAAGGCTTTAACCAGAGAATGAATGTCATATTCAAAATTGTTGGGTGTAATCCTTATTACAATCTTATCTGACATATGGATTGTGAATTCGCTCCATTCCTATTGTTGTAGAGCCTCCGTGTCCAGGAAAGACCTCCACATCATCCGGCAATTTCATCAGAATCTCATTGATGGAATGATCCATCTCCTTCATACTACCTGTGGGGAAATCCGTTCTTCCCACAGAACCCTCAAAAAGGGTATCCCCACTGATTAATATCTTCTCATCTTCTATGTAATAGCAGCAGCTTCCCTTTGAGTGGCCGGGGGTGTGAATAACCTTAATATGCATTCCCCCCAGGTCAAGCTCATGTCCGTCACGAAGAAGACGGTCAGCTTTAACCACCAGGGCGCTTTCATCCGCAACCATTCCAAAGAGTCTCTCCTTGGTATCAAGCAAAAGCTCTTCCTCTTCGCGGAAAGCAAAAACCGGAATATTTGCCAGCTTTCTAAGCTCATTAACTCCCATAATATGATCAAAATGTCCGTGAGTTAATATAATAGCCACCGGCTTGTATCCTTCCTGTTTGATTCTGGCATATAACCCTTCTGCATTCTCACCGGGATCCGCCACCAAACATTCTTTGGTTTCTGTGTTAATTATGAAGTAACAATTGGTTGACAATTGTCCTACATGATGTACCTCAAGTTTTATCTTGCCCATTTAGCCCATAGTCCTTTCTATATCGATGATGCTCTCTACCTGTCTTATCTTGTCAACCAGCTTGGAAAGGCTCTCTTTGCTACCGATTCTAAAGGAAATAGAAATGGTGGCAATGCCCTGTTTGCTGGTTCTGGAGTTGATGGAGCTTATATCTATCTTTTGTTCTGTAAATATCTTGGTTATATCAACAATAAGACCCATTCGGTTATTACCGTATATATTAATCTCGGTTAAGAACAGCTCAGCTTCTGAATCAGGTGTATCATCCCATTCCGCCTCAATAAGACGGCTTCTGTCATAGTCAGACATATTGATGACATTTACACAATCCGTCCTGTGAATGGATACTCCACGGCCTCTGGTAACAAAACCGATTATCTCATCACCCGGTACCGGATTACAACACTTGGAAAAACGAACATCCACATCATGAATGCCCTTGACGGTTATAGCATTATGCTTAACACGTCCGTGATGGTCCTTAGCCTCTGCCACCTCTTGAAGGATATCCTCATCTGTGGCCGGTTTGGCGTTCTTGTCCTTGTATTCTTCTATAACCTTGTTGATAACCTGGCCTTCCTTTAATCCGCCGTGACCGACAGCAGCAAGGACTGATTCCCAATCACGAAAGCCGAATTTCTTCATGACTTTCTGGGTATACTCAGGTTTTATTATATCTGTATACGGAACTGCCTTGGCCTTACAGTAGGCAATAAGCATCTCCTTACCCTTGTCAATGTTTTCTTCTTTGAATTCATTCCTAAACCACTGATTAATCTTGGACTTGGCCTGAGGACTTTTAACAATCTTAAGCCAGTCTCTGCTGGGTCCCTTGGTGTTCTGAGAAGTAAGAATCTCAACACGGTCACCGTTTTGAAGCACATAATCAATGGGTACAAGCTTGCCGTTTACCTTGGCTCCCGTCATACGGTTTCCTACGGCACTGTGAATACTGTATGCAAAATCAATGGGATTGGAACCCTTGGGAAGGTTCTTAACATCACCATTGGGGGTGAAACAATAAACGTTGTCGGAAAAGAGGTCTAAGTCACTCTTTAAGAGGTTCATAAACTCCCTGTTATCCGACATGTCCTGCTGCCACTCCAGTATCTGGCGCAACCAGGATAACTTCTCTTCTTCCTGATTCTCCGGATTCCTGCCGTCTGATGCATCCTTGTACTTCCAATGAGCTGCGATACCATACTCGGCAGTCTTATGCATCTCCTCGGTACGAATCTGAATCTCGAAAGGCTTACCCTGTCCGCTCATAAGTGTGGTGTGAAGTGACTGGTACATGTTGGGCTTTGGCATGGCGATGTAGTCTTTAAAACGGCCCGGTATAGGCTTGTACATCTCATGAATGGTACCAAGGGCTGCATAACAGTCCTTAACGTCTTTTACCACAATTCTTATGGCAAAAAGGTCATATATCTGATCTAAGGTCTTGTTCTGATTAACCATCTTCTTGTATATACTGAAGAAATGCTTTGCACGACCGTAGATGTTTGCTTCAATACTTGCTTTTTCAAGGGCTTCCTGAAGCTCCTTGCAAATCTCTGCTACAAATTCCTGTCTCTCTCCCTTACGGAGCGCAATCTTTTCTACCAACTCGTAATAAATGTCTGGCTCAAGATATTTTAAAGACAGGTCATCAAGTTCTATCTTAATCTTGGATATACCAAGCCTTTGTGCAATGGGGGCGTAAATGTCCATGGTTTCCCTGGCCTTCTCCTGCTGCTTTTCGGGAATCATGTATTTCAGGGTTCGCATGTTGTGAAGACGGTCTGCCAACTTAATCAATATAACTCTGATATCCTTGGCCATGGCAAGAAACATCTTACGAAGGTTCTCTGCCTGAAGTTCTATCTTGTCTGAAGAATAATTAAGCTGTCCCAACTTGGTTACACCGTCTACAAGCTGTGCAACATCGGGGCCGAACTCTCTTTCTATGTCTTCTGACGTGTAGTCCGTATCTTCTACCACATCGTGAAGGATACCCGCCACTATGGTCTCTTTATCAAGCTCGAGTTCAGCCAAAATGATGGCAACACAAAGAGGGTGAATTATATATGGTTCACCCGATTTACGAACTTGACCTTCATGCGCTTCCACAGCAAGCTTATATGCCTTCTCTACCATGGAAATATCTGCCGAAGGGTGATATTGACGAATCATTTCAATCAACTGAGCATACAAATCCTCGGGATTCATGCCATCACCTCAACATATCACATCACACTAATAATTCTATAGTATATCATCTTTAGATATCATTTACAACTTTTCTGTCACCTATTACAATTCCTGACAGCCTTGCTTCAATAGCCAGCTCCGTTCTGTTGGCAAAACCGGTCTTTTCAAGCATATGAGTAACATGGGTTCGCACCGTGTTGACAGAGATAAACAGCTTATCAGCAATTTCCTGATTGGATGCACCGGTGGTAAGCTCCCGAAGAACCAAAAGCTCAGCATCCGTAAAATCATCACTGAAAATATCACCGATTTGAATCTTGGGAATAACTCCCGGATAAATGCTCTCCCCCTTCATGGTTCGCTCTATTACCTCAAGCAAAGGAGCTTCCTGAACCTCCTTGTACCAAAAGCTTTCAACCCCTATCTCCCTGGCTCTTTTTATGTAGCCTACTTCCGGCATGGAAGTTACAATAATAATCTTTATATCCGGGTTAATCTTTTTAACCTTCTCGGATGCCGTAAGGCCGTCTATCCCCGTCTGCATTACCACATCCATAATAATAAGATCCACCGTATATTTGGTAAGATATACGTCCAGCAAATCCGCACTGTCTAAGGCAAACAGCAGATTGTAGCCCTCTGCGCCTTTAATAATGCTCTCGAATAACTGTCTGGACATTACCTGGTCATCAATTACTATAACGTTTTTCATGTTCTCTCCGCCCTTCTCATAAGATTTAGTTCAATAATAAGCTTGAATCCGGGACTGCTTATTATCTTCATACTACCCTTTGCGCCTTCCACCTCACGCCGGAGATTTCCCAGACCTCCTGTTTCCTTAATCTCCTCTTTGGGAGGTGTTCCGTTGTTGGTAATTACAAATCGCACCCTTCGTCTGTCACCCGCAATAATAACCTTCATGCGGTCTCCGCCTCCGTGGCGAATAGTGTTGGTAAGACACTCGTGCATTGCATCCGCCAAAATATTGTTCTCTGCTTCCCCTTCCGGAAGCTCTCCCTCTATCTCAAGGATAACCCCTACATCTTCTGCAGTCTTGATTATCCTTGATATCTTAGTAACCCTGGCAGAATCCGGTGCCTTCTCAGCTTTAAGAAAGTTGATATTATCTCTCCATAAAGCCAGCAGATTGGCCTTCTCCGTCTCGTTGTAACCCTTCTCCAGACACCTTCTCGCCATCAGGCCCGCCTGACCGAGGTTATCGTGAATTCTTATCTTTGCTTCAAGTTCCTCCCTTTGGATTGTAACATTGGTTATGGTTTCATCCAGATTGCGAAGCTTCTTGTTGGCCTCAGCCCGTGCAGCATTTTCCTCTTCTATCTTCATGTTTATACTATATATCTCAGATACATCAACGGCAATTATCTCATGAGCCATATTACCCTCTACTTCTATATCAGAGAAGGTAAATGCAAAGAGTCGTCCGTCAGACAACTTATATACCGGGAACTTTCCCAATGATAAGGGCTCCGGTCCCGCCTTGCCTATTATTAACTCATCTTTTAATTTGTTGCCATTTTTAGGGGTCACACCGCCCATTCCTTTTTCCAAAATATCAAGCATGGTGGAGTTAATAAGCTTTATAAGTCCGTTATCGTAATAGAAGCATATGCCGCTTGGCAAGGTGTCAAGACTTCGTTTTATGGATCCGGCAAAGATGGAGTTTTTAGCCAAATAGGCGCTTCTTGACAGTAAATAGGCCATTATCATAAGGCTTAATGCCGTTCCGATAATAATAGACAGTAAAGGCAGATTGTTAAATGCCACCTTTATCTCCTCTCCCGGACGTCCCGGATAATCCCCCGGCTGAGCCCATATTACGCAGTTCATGACGAAATGATTCGCCGCAGCCATAACAATGCAAAAGCCCACGGTAGCGGGTTTTGCTTTAAGGACATACGATCTGTAAGCAAGGGTAAGGTACTCCCATACCTCCACCAAAAAGATTACCAGTAAAACTGTAAGTATCCACTGAGGTTGTGTATTAATGGGATTAAGCAGGTGCATAAGCGCCTCCCTTCCCGAACACAATACTGATATTGGTCTCGTCCGCCTCTTTTTCGCATCTGAATCTGCAAGATGCATCCGGTCCTTTATATATCTCGAATTCTCCGTTCATCATTATTCGGAGTTTCAGATTGTTCTCATCACCGTCAAGGGAAACCAGCATGGTCTTTAATGAATCAAAGGTCTCCTCCGCCAGGAATTCAACATAATCCCAGATAATTAATATGTCCCTTGCATTCCATACAAAATCAGCCTTAAAGAATATCTCACAGCGTATTCCCCTTATCTTTAGATTCTCCATGAGCTCTCTGATAGAGAGGTACAACTCTTCAACAGGAATATCTTTTACGCCATCAGATATAATCATCAGATTGCTCCGCCTCTTTATATATGCATTGAGGATACAAGCCTTATAAAGGCCCTGTCTGAACTCTTCTTCAGAATCATATTGTCTGTCCAGAATATCCTTCAACTCATTCATCTGTTTATCAACAGACTTGGGGATTGCATCATAGATTCGGTTATATACTTCAAGAATAGCCTGGTTCTTCTTTAATTCCACCTCTTCATTTAAGACCACCTCTTCGTTGGTCAAATGCTCTCTGATATCAGATAAAGTGGCTTTATTCTTCTCTATCTCGCTTAAATCTTCTGCCCAAATAATTCGCCCTCCGGGAATATCCTTGGAACGAAATGCCAGAGATTTCTTGTTCTTGTCAAACTGGTTCGTGGTGGCATAAACCGTATGTCCCGTATTATCCAATATCTTTGCTGATATATGGGACTCCCTGAAAAATGCCTCGTATCCGTCATTTACCGGCAAAAGTCCTGCCCTTATGACGCATTCCAGATATAATGGCACCAGGTAGCAGAAAAGCTCCGTGACAGAGAATATCTGGAAGTTGTTGATTTTTAGCATTTCGCCTGAAACGGTGCTTCCAACCAAAAAGAACAACATCAACGCCAGGGGCACAATGGGCAACCAGATAAACTTTCTGTTCTCAATAACCATGCATCTTTTAGTCACAAGAATAAGCGATGCCGTAAATATAACCAGCATCCATATAAATATAAGATAATATAACCAACCGTAGGAATATGGTCCGTCCCAATTCTCGATGCCTTTTTTGAAGAAAAAGCACTCCTGATGAAAATCGTTGGTCATAACACCGACAAAAAATGAGGTCGCAGGAATCCACAAAAGATACCTCTTTTTTATTCTATGCTCTTGTTCCTCGCCTATGGCAATGGATATTCGAAAGCAGAACATAGGAACAAATATAAAGGCAATATAGTACAGATACCAAGCATAACGTCTCGCCGTATCCCCTCCGTCAAGAAAGCTGTATTTTAATGCCTGAGATCCAACCATGATGATAAGAAGTGTGGCCACAACGTAGAAATATCGACGCATATTCCGGTATACAACTCTTCTTTTTATGGATTGTATCCAGAAACACAGCCATAGTCCCACCAGCTCCGAGCGAAGGGCGCCAGCCCAGACATTTTCCACAAGAAGGGCGCGCAAAACTATGTTTATGCCCATGAGCATAAGCAATAGATATATATGCCTCTTAGATTCCCTGGTTGTAAACATGCTAGCCCCCCATTTTGGACTGATTATAGACATAAGATAAGGCGTCTGCATCAAAAGTGCCGACGCCTGTCAATTCAATAGTTACTTCTTAAAAATGCACCGGCTCCGGATATTCTTCTCCAAAAGTATCAACCGTAACCTTAGCCATTACCTGTGGCTGCATAGGCATATCCATGTAGTCTGTTTCTACACTTGCAATGGAATCCACATTCTCGATTCCCTCAATAATCTTACCGAATGCAGCATATGCCCCGTCAAGGTGTGGTGCATTCTGATGCATAATAAAAAACTGTGAACCGGCAGAATTGGGGTTGCCGCTTCTAGCCATGGAAAGAACTCCTCTTTCATGAATAAGGTCGTTCTTTACACCGTTTTGTGCAAATTCTCCCTTGATGGAATAACCCGGGCCACCCATACCTGTGCCTTCCGGGTCTCCTCCCTGAATCATGAAACCATAGATAACACGGTGAAAAGTAAGTCCGTTATAAAATCCCGAATTAACTAACGAGATGAAATTGTTAACTGTGTTGGGAGCTGTCTCCGGATACAATTCTGCCTTAAAAACCGTACCATCAGACATCTCAAATGTTACTATAGGATTAGCCATTCTAATTATCCTCCAAATATGTTAAAATCTTGTTTGGAATACAACAAGGCTTACACATTGTCGCATTCTGAATTAGATTTTAACACATATAGAAAACCAGTGCAATTACTTACGATTATAGGAGCTGCCAAATGTCCGATACATTTCATTCCTTCTTTTATTCCCCAAAATTAGAAGCCAAGTTACCTCCACAGGAATTGGAGTACTTTCATAGGCTTCTTTCGTCTTTTTCATCCATGGGAATACGTTCTATCCCTGAGATTCCCAAGATGAAGGATATGCCTGAAGACGGTTTTATTCTGTTTGCCACGGCAAGAGAGATGCTTTCATATCAGGACCAGGAATTGGACCTGCCGGGTGATGAAACAGACCATACTGCCATGGCCGGATTTAAGACAGGCCGGGGAAGGTTCGAACTCTTAGGCTTTGAGGACATTAATCATAAGTATTTTGACACGATTTATAAGAGATATCACAATTTACCCGTGAAGATCTTCGAGACAGAAAGGCTTCTTGCCAGAGAATTAACCGTCGAAGACCTAGATGCTTTATATGAAGTCTACTCCTCTCCTGAGGTAACCGAGTTTGTGGAACCCTTGTACGAGGATAGGTCAGAAGAGCTTCTCTTCCAGATTTCATACATTAAGTATATGTACGGGATGTATAATTTCGGATTATGGGCCATTATTCTTAAGGACACCGGGAAGATAATCGGCAGAGCCGGTATCGAATTGCGGGAGATTGACGGCGAGTATGAGATAGAGATTGGTTACGTATTCGGTCGCAAATATTGGGGATACGGCTACGCCTTCGAAGCCTGCAAGGCTGTAATTGACTATGCAAAAAATGAAACTGATTATCCGAAAATTAACTGCCTGACCCGGCGAGAAAATACGGCTTCCGTTAATTTGGCAAAGAAACTGGGATTTACTTTTGAGGCCGAAACCACTATAAAATACAGGGGTTTAGACACGGTTTTCGATAAATACGTACTTATTTTTTAAAAAACTCTTGATTTATGAGTTAGGTAATGCTATCATACTGATGTGACAAAAAGTATCAAAACTGAATACTTTCAAAATAATCGGTGACTGTTTATCAGTCTTAATAGAGAATCCGGTGTGAATCCGGAGCAGCCCCCGCTACTGTAAGACGGACGAAAGCCTAGATATACCACTGAGTTTCGACTTGGGAAGGTTAGGTCGGTAGGATGATGTTAAGCCAGAAGAACTGCCATTATTTTTTGACGGGCCTTTATGGTCCATGTTCGGTAAATTCTATATCCACGATTGATGGCGATATATCGTGTTTTATTGAAGGTCCGGACAGATTGCTTTCGGTGGGAAAGGAATTAATATATATTCCATTACTGTTGAACCGATTGCTCGGTTCATTTTTTTGTCGCAAATTAGTTTAGGGTGACTTTTTCAAGATGTAATGATCCTGACGTAAATCATTGCATCACAGCTCTATTCATAAGAGC
The DNA here is from genome assembly GCA_015058015.1 of Lachnospiraceae bacterium. Lineage (GTDB taxonomy): Bacteria > Bacillota > Clostridia > Lachnospirales > Lachnospiraceae > SIG280. Next base: position 42,248 of record SVDM01000012.1, read on the forward strand.
AATGAAAAAGCCCCACCTCCTTTTAGTTCCCTATTTATAAAGAAAGACACGGGCTTCAGCACCCCGTGTCTTTTCTGTCTGCCCCCGATTTTAAAAGAGACTTTCGAATCTCTTCATTGCTTCAATAGTACTCTCTCTGTCTCCGAAGGAAGTAAGTCTGAAATAATTCTTTCCGTTATCACCGAATCCTGCTCCGGGAGTTCCTACAACCTGAATCTTCTCCAGCATATAATCGAATAACTCCCAGGAATCCATACCATTCGGACACTCAAACCAGATGTATGGTGAGTTTACTCCTCCGAAGAATCTGATGCCCTTACGTGTCATGGTATCAGCAATTATCTTGGCATTTTCTTTATAATAATCGATGTTGGCCTTGCACTGCTTCTCTCCTTCTTCGGTGAAGACTTCCGCAGCCGCATACTGAACTATATAACTTGTGCCGTTAAACTTAGTGGACTGGCGACGGTTCCACATGGCATTGATTGACATCTCCTTGCCGTTGGAAGCCTTAAATACCAACTCCTTGGGAACTACTGTATAACCGCATCTTGTTCCGGTGAATCCGGCCGTCTTAGACAGTGAGCAAAACTCGATGGCACATTTTTTAGCGCCCTCAATTGCAAAAATACTTCTGGGAAGTGTGGGGTCTGAGATAAATGCCTCATATGCGGAATCAAAGAGGATTACCGCTTCATTCTTAATGGCATAATCTACCCAAACCTTTAACTGCTCGTGATTGTATACTGCTCCTGTAGGGTTGTTAGGGGAGCAGATATATATTACATCCGCATGGACATTTTCATCAGGCATGGGAAGAAAATCGTTATCTGCATTGGCATCGATGTAAGTAAGGTCTCTTCCGCACATGATGTTGGAATCCACATAAACCGGGTATACCGGGTCAGGAACCATAATTACATTGCCGGATTCGAACATATCCGTGATATTGCCGGTGTCGCTCTTTGCACCGTCGGAGATGAAGATTTCATCAGGGTCTACATCCACTCCGTTTCTCTTATAATAATCCGAGATAGCGTTACGAAGGAAGTCGTAACCCTTCTCAGGGCCATAGCCTTTAAATGTCTCTGCCTTGCCCATCTGATCTGCCGCATCATGCAAAGCTTTTACTACAGCAGGGCTAAGGGGCTTGGTTACATCGCCGATTCCGAGACGTATTACTTCTTTGTCAGGATTATTCTTCTTGTAAGTGTCAACTCTGTGGGCTATCTCAGAGAAAAGATAGCTTTCTTTAAGGTTTTGGTAGTTCTCATTAATCTTTGGCATAATAGTCCTCCATCCGTTTTATCCTATTAATTTCAAGATTATATCACGGAAACCTTTTTTTGACAAAAGAAAACGAAAGGGCTACTATGGATACCATAAGAGCAAATGGAGGAAATATAATGATAAAAGCAGCTTTATTTGATATGGATGGCACAATTCTAAACACCTTGGACGACCTTACAATAAGTGTTAATTATGCCCTGCGAACCTGCGGTTTACCTGAACGAACCGCCAACGAAGTCCGAATATTTACCGGCAACGGAAAAAACGTATTAATACACAAAAGCCTTCCCGAGGGCACATCTTCCGAGAAGGAAGCGGAAGTGCTTCGTGTTTATGAAGAATACTACAACGCACACAGCTCCGATCATACAGCGCCCTATCCCGGCATAAAAGAGCTTCTTGAAAAGCTTAAAGCCGAAGGCATCCGCCTTGCTGTTGTATCCAACAAGCAGGAAGTAGACGTAATTGCCCTGGCAGACAAGTTCTATGGCGGACTCTTTGATGTGGTAGTAGGATCACGCCCCGGCGTACCCAATAAGCCCGCTCCGGACCTTCCCGAAATCGCCATGAAAGAACTGGGAGTAACTCCCTCCGAGATGGTCTATGTGGGAGATTCCGATGTGGATTATAAGACGGCGGTTAATTCAAAACTGCCCATGATTACTGTTCTCTGGGGCTTCCGTGACCGTGACATGCTGGAGGCTTTGGGAGCTGATACCTTTGCCGAAACAGCAGAAGACGTCTATAACATCATTATGCAGCATTGACAAATATCCCCATACAAGCCATACTTAGAAAAGGAAAGAATGCTTACGCATTCTTTTGATAGCTCAAAGCCGCATGGCTCCCCCGATGTAAAATCGGGGGCAGATTGGAAAATAACAATTCGCAGGAGGTATTTGTATGAACGATGTTGTTACAGTAAGAAACGAGAAACTCGTAAAAGATGTTATAAAAGGCTTGGAATCCCGGAACATGAAGGGATACTATGCTGCCAACAAGGAAGAGGCATTAAAGATTGCCCTTGATATCATCCCCAAAAAAGCCACCATTACCATGGGAGGCTCCGTATCTGTATCGGAGATAGGCCTTAGAGATGCCCTTACCGAAGGGGATTACGATTTCCGTCCCAGAGAAACCTTCAAGGATGAGCATGAAGCCGCCGTATTCGGCTATACTGCAGACTTTTTCCTGGGAAGCACCAACGCCATGACAAGTGACGGTATCTTAGTAAATATCGACGGTAACTCCAATCGTGTATCAGCTTATGCATATGGTCCTTCCAAGGTTCTATTGATTGTAGGGGTTAACAAGATATGCGGTGACCTGGATTCAGCTATGAAAAGAGCGAGAAATGACGCTGCAACCATTAACGCTCAGCGCTTCGGTCTAAACACCCCCTGCTCTAAGACAGGTAAGTGTGCCGACTGTAAATCACCGGATACCATCTGCTGTCAGTTTTTAACCACCAGATATTCCAGACATGCTGATAGATATCATGTAATTATAGTAAATGAAAATTTAGGATTCTAAGATTTTATGATTAGATAAGCCGGGTGCGTAACGCTCCCGGCTTTAATTATTTATGAATAGAATATTAATGCAAAATATGTAACCATATTGTTACCGCAATCATAACTTATCCCCATAGCTTCTGCCGTCTGGATAATAAGTATTCCATGGCTTTCTATGGTTGATGTCCGCTCCTTTGGATGGCGACAGGGCTCATCCGGATAAGCACACACCTCACAGTTTAAGCAACCGCTGGATAAAGCCATTACCTTGGAGAAACGTTTGCGGAATTCTCCCCTAATCTCCCTCACCATTCTCTCATGGTCTTTTCTGGCTGCCAAAGTCTCCGTTAAGTTAAGGGGATCGGCCACCTCCGCCACCGTTGTAAATAAGAATACGTTATCATACTCATCGCATTCCTTTATGCATTCCTCAATTGAAGGAATAGCCGGCGGGCAGGCCCAGGATTTGTTGTAATGGTCACATTCATGTTCACATATGTATCTGACCTTCTCGGAGAATACCAGATCACTGTGCTTAATAGAATAGAATTCACACACAGGATAGTTATAGATAAACTCCTCAATTATTGCATCATTCTCAGTCATGTTACCTCCGATTGTTCCCTTAGATTAATTAATCCTCATTTTAATAAAATTACGCTACTGCATGTCACTCAGCAATGACTTGCACTTTATCAGATGCTCCGGCACCTTGATGCCGAAGTTGTCAGCTATAGTCTCTCCTATAACTGCAAAGGTGTCCTGTTCTGCTATCTGTCCGCTTCCTATCATAGAGGGGGAATAAGCTACAAACGGCACCTTCTCTCTTGTGTGATCCGTTCCCGTATAGGTAGGATCGTTACCGTGGTCCGCCGTAAGAATAAGCAGGTCATCGTCCTTTAATTTATCCATTAAAGGTCCTAAGTTCTTGTCGAACTTTTCTATCTCTTCTGCATAACCCTTCGGATTTCTTCTGTGTCCCCACAAAGCGTCAAAATCCACCAGGTTTACAAAGCAAAGGCCTCTAAAGTCTTTATCTGCAATCTCTAAGGTCTGCTCCATTCCGTGAACAGAAGACTGAGACTTGAAAGCCTCGGTGATTCCCTCTTTTACGAAGATATCATTAATCTTTCCCACTGAGATTACATCAAATCCGGCGTCTTTCATGGCGTTAAGCACTGTTTCCACCGGAGGCTTTAAGGCATAGTCATGGCGGTTGGCGGTACGTACAAACTCGCCCTTTTTCTTACCCACATAGGGCCTTGCAATAACCCTGCCAACCTTCCACTCATCCTTCATGGTAATCTCTCTTGCTATCTCGCAGCAGCGGTACAGCTCGTCAAGTCCGAAGGTTTCCTCATTTCCACAAATCTGCAGCACAGAGTCCGCAGAAGTATATACTATCATGTGGCCTGTGGCGATTTCTTCTTCCGCAAGTTCATCTAAGATAGCGGTACCACTGGCACTTTTATTGCCGATTATGGTCCTTCCGGTGCGGCGGGACAGTTCATCAATAAGCTCTTTGGGGAATCCCGTATCCGTAAATGTTACAAAGGGTTTAGTGGTATGAACGCCCATCATTTCCCAATGGCCTGTCATGGTATCCTTGCCCTTTGACATTTCCCTTAGAACCCCGTAATAACCAAGGGGCTTATCTGCAGGTGGAACCTGTCTTAATGGATGAAGATTCCCGATTCCAAGCCTTGCCAGGTTGGGGATGTCCAGCCTGTCCACCGATTCGGATATATGTCCTAAGGTGTCTACGTCCTTATCACCGTATTCTTCGGAATCCGGCATGGCCCCTACGCCAAGGGAATCCAAAACAATAAGAAATATTCTTTTATACTTTCCCATAATAATCACTTCTCTTTTATGCGTGAATGTCTAATGCAACTTTTATCATGTTATTGAATCCGGTCTGTCTTTCCTCTGCAGAAAGCTTCTCTCCCTTGTAGAGATGGTCGGAGATTGTAAAGAGTCCCAAGGCTTTCTTGCCTGCGTAGATGGCATTGGCATATAAAGCTGCAGTCTCCATCTCCACTGCCAAAACTCCCATCCTCTTCCATTTGTCATTGGCATCCGGCTGAGCATCGTAGAATATATCTGAGGATACTACGTTACCTACATGAACGGGAATGCCCGCATTTCTCGATGAGGCAACAGCACTTTCCAACAGTCCAAAGTCTGCTATAGGAGCAAATGTCCCCGGCAGCTCGTACTGTCTCATAAAGTTGGAATCGGTGCATGCGCCCTGGGCTACAACTATATCTCCCAGATTCAGATTATCTGCATAAGCACCGGCAGAGCCGATACGGATGATGCTTTCCACATCATAGAAATTGAATAATTCGTATGAGTAAATACCAATTGAAGGCATACCCATTCCCGAGCCCATAATTGTTACAGGCTCTCCTTTATATGTCCCGGTGAAGGCATACATACCTCGCACTTCGTTAACGCATCTTGCATTCTCCAAAAAATTCTCTGCAATATACTTGGCTCTTAAAGGGTCGCCCGGCATATATACCTTGGCGGCTATATCTTCTTTTTTCGCTGTATTATGCGGTGTCGGTACGCTCATATAAATCCTCCGTTTCACGTATTTGGGGCTTTCATCCCCCGTTTCCAACAGTATAACATATTTTTATATATTTTTGTTCCTTTACACCCTCAAGATGCCTTATCCCTGCTTATCCCATTTCCAGGAGACTGATTGATATATGATAAGGACCCCGTAAACAAAGGAACTAAGCCAAATGAATGCAAGAGACAGATAGACAATCGGACTTACAAAGCCGAAGACAAACTGCTGAAAAAGCTTTACTGCCACAGACAGCAGAATGAATATGCCATGAGATCTTGTAAAGCGCTTAAGCCTGTTCCTTATAAACGCGCTTTTATCGCAGGGAACAAGCCTTAGCACGTAATATATTGAGGTGTGAACCACCGAAACCCCCGGTCGTCCTGATTTCACATAAAGGTATCTCATATTATCCCAATACACCTTAGCCGCCAAAAATGCCGTAAGACATATACTTACCGCCGCTGCAGCAGCAGGAGATTCTACCGCATCATCACAGACGCAGGCAGTCATTATAAGGGCTATTCCCGCAAATATTTTGCACAAAAGCTTATCAATATAGATTTCTTTAGATGCTGTATCTAAAAGGGTCTTATCAAATTCTTTAATAGTTTTCTCGTCCATACTAAATCCATCCTATTCCGGCAGGGTCTCTGCCATTGACTCAACCCTGCCCTTATCTATAGTCAAACAATAATCCATGTGGATATCCACTTCTTCTTTGTTGTGGTCGGTAATGATTATTCCCACACTTTCATCCAGCATGAGATTATGAAGAAACTTAAAAAAATCTCTTCTAAATACAGGATCCATACCTGAAGTTACTTCATCCATGAGATAGAGTCTTGTATTATGGGCATAAGCCAGACAGACCTGGTATTTAAGCCACTCTCCCCTGGAAACATTGGCTAAGGGGGTAGATGGGGGAACCTGCATCTCCCTCATCATTTCCGTAAATCTATCCTGACTCCAGTCAGAATAGAAGACTGACAGGAGTTTTGCATTCTCCATGGCGCTAAGACCCGGAAAACAACTGAAATCATCGGATACTACGCCTATTTCATTAAAGACAGCCTTGCCCAAAGACTGTATATTACTGCCACGAAAAAGAATCTCTCCTGTGTATTTAATATCTTCATCATAAATGTATCTAAGCAGTGTAGTTTTGCCCGCACCATTACGGCCTATGACTCCCATAACAAATCCTTCTTCCAGCGAAAAGGTTATGTCCTGCAGGTTAAAGCCTTTATTCTGGCCGGTTACACCTTTGAATTCTAAAATCATAAGTTAATTTCTCCTATTTTGATGTATATAATGCTTCTACCATTTCCAGAATATCTGACAGCTTAAGATCAGCCTGCTTGCAGTCGTCAATAAGTTCACCAAGCCTCTCTTCAAGCATAATAAGCTGCTTTTCTTTAAGATAATCCTTGTTGTATTTGCATACGTAGAAGCCCTTGCCTGCCACAGACCGGATTAAGCCTTCCTTCTCCAACTCCTCATAGGCTCTCTTGGTGGTAATAACACTTACCTCCAATTCCGCCGCAAGAGCACGGATTGATGGCAGGGCTTCATCTGCAACCAGCTCGCCGGTAACGATGGCATTCTTTAGTTGCATAACTATCTGCTCATATATAGCAAGTGTCCCCTGGGGTTTAATTATTATCTTCATTATCTCTTTGCCCTCTCCCTTTTCTTGTATGAATACTCATATATGGAGAAATCCCGAATCATCCTGGGATAGTTTACAATGATAAACCATACTGACAAAACAGTGTTTATTGCTACACACCCTATATATATGGGCTCATATACAAAGGCCATGTCAACAGCTGTAATAATCACAATGATTGCGGTAACCATTATTTTTAAAACAGGAAGACTTGTAGACCGAACACCGGCGCTCCGTGTATAATCCGGTACCATATTAAACTCTATAACAAAAGACGCATAAGGGAGTATTGCAAGCAGCATAGCCGGCGTAACACCGGGATAGATAAAGGCAATTACAATCCCGCCTATTATCATGGGAATAATGCAAACGATACATTTCAGAATAAAAGCATCTCTTACATATTTCCTTCTGTCTGCCTCATCCATAGGCACAAGCATCATAGTCTTAGTTATACCCATGTTAAAGGCCACTCCGAAGAATGCCAAAAGAACAATGGGTATGGCCTGTGCATAATACACCGGAAAAAAAGCCCTTGCACCGCTGTGTCTGAAAAAAATCATAGGGGCAATAAATAGAAAATACACTATAAACCACACTGTGTTAAAGGTCTTTATATCCTTAATTCTCTTCACATTTGCTCCAAAGTCGTTCTTGAAATTGTTTAGTACCATTCCCATCATCATAAAACACCTCCAAACTTTCTGTTTCCACCTTTGTCCATAAAATACATTAAATCTTCTATGGTAGGAGTATCCACCCTGTACTCTTTGTCATTGGCAATACGGCCATAATCTTCAACCAAGGCCTTGGAATAAGAGCTTCCCTTTTCCTTGTATACCACCTTATCCTTTGGAATAAGGTTAATCAGGTAATCCTCGGCTGTTACCAGCCTGTACCTGTCGGTTAAAGTCTCTTTATCTTCCGACAATACCAGTCGTCCCTTATCTATATAGGTTATATAATCTCCGAATTTATCAAGGCCCGAAGTGATGTGGGTTGCAAGTATTACACTGTTCTCGCCCTTACTTATGAAATCCGTAAGAATCCCGGTAAAACTTTCGGCAAATTCCGGATCGAAGCTTCCAAGGGGCTCATCTAAGACAAGAAGTCTCGGATTGTGGGATAAGGCAAATGCCAACTGGAACTTCATCTTCTCGCCTCTTGATTGTCTGCCGTAGGTTCTTTTCATATCAAGATTAAATTTTTCACAATAGAAGTCTAGTTTTTCCGGCTCATATCGGCTGTAAAACCTTCCGTATTTCTCACCGTTTTGTGCCAAAGTATTATGCTTTTCGAAGACATCCTCCGTTAATACAAAACCCAGATTGTCCTTAGTCCATTTCTCGTTCTCTCTTATATCCCGATCAATAAATTCTATGTGCCCCGCATCCGGAGTCATAAGTCCTAAAATCATACGAAGAAGGGTTGACTTACCTGCGCCGTTTCTTCCGATAAGGCCCATTATGTACCCTTTAGGCAATTCAAAGGACATATTCTTTATGCTAAATTCAGGAAAGCTTTTTTCTACATTCTCAAGTTTTAACATTGTTCTTCTCCTTGTTCATATACTGTATATACACATATATACAGTATATAGACAAAAAAGTCAAGCACTTATTTGCTTGACTTATAAGAATATTATTATTTTGTTATTACTTAGAAGTGACAATCACCGCAATCCCCGCCGCAGTGGCAGTTTCCGCACTCTCCCATGCACTCCTCATCATCACTGTGGCCTTCGCATACAGCTTCTGTAGCTTTACGCAGATTACCGTGCATATATGCCACCATGCAGACATCAGCCATGTCTGAGTATCCGGCGTAGATCTCAATATTATTCTCTTCTAATATCTTAAAGGCTCCAAGTCCTATATCATCACAGATAAGAGCATTAACATGCTTATCAAGAAGCACTTTGGCCATAGCCTCGTGTCCCTTATCGGTTGTATCAATAATCTCCTGAGAGATGGTTCCCTCTTCAACTGTGTATATCTTAAACTGTGGTGTGGTACCGAAATGCTGATATACCTTACCGTCTTTATAAGTTGCTGCAACTACCATAGTGCTACTCCTTTCGTTTGTGAATCTCCCTATTTATAACTAATCCGGCCCTTCGCCCCTTGCCGGACTGCTTGCAAATTTGTCTTTCTGACGGTATGATTATAGGAAAAATACCCTCGCATGTCAAGAAAGGATAAGTGCATTGGTAATTACAAAAATCGAGCTCCAAAAAAGAAATAAGGACCGGGCCTCCATATATATAGACGAAGAATTTGCCTTCGGCCTGCATGTAAATGTTGTATACGACTTAGGCCTGAAAAAGGGAATGGAGATAGACGAGGATTTTAAAAGTACAATTCTCGCCAAAGAAGAGACCAAACAGGCCCACCTCTATGCTCTGAAGCTTGTTAATTACAGACCCAGATGCCAATCGGAAGTAAGACGCAAGATGGCCGAAAAGGGCTATGCCCCGGAAATCATAGACGAAACCATTGATTATCTTATAAACTACAATTTTCTAAATGACGAAGAGTTTACCCGCCTGTATATTGAAAGCAAGATCGATATTAATAAGTATGGCTTTAACCGAATAAGATATCAGCTGGGGGGCATGGGAATTGCCAGGGATATAATAGATAGGTGCATTGCCGAGTATTCCGACACTACAGACGAATACCCTATGGCATTATCCCAGGCAGAAAAGAAGGTATCTTCCATGTCCGGTGATGATTACCGCTCCAGGTACCGCAAGCTATCGGGCTTTCTGGGGCGTAAGGGCTATTCCTACGATGTGATATCAAAGGTTTTAAAAGAAGTTCTTGGAGACAGCAACGAATAAAAGATGAAGACACAAAAAACGGGCAGGTATTAACCTGCCCGTAAATCATCTTGTATTATTTTTTCTTATTGTTGTTATCTCTGTTATTCTTGTTAGTAATATAGATAATTCCCGCCATAGAAAGCGCCTCAACAACAAAGAAGAACACCAAAGTTCCAAAGTCCATAATAACCCTCCATAACTCTTATGCCAAATCGTTCTCCAAACTCGACATAACAAACCAACTGTCTACAGGAATGATTATAAAGGAAAATGACTAAAAATACAAGTGTATGATATTAGTGATGGAATAATCTGATTCCCGTAAAGCACATAGCCATTCCGTATTTGTTGCAGGTCTCTATTACCGCATCGTCTCTTACAGATCCGCCGGGCTGTGCAATATACTCTACACCGCTCTTGTGAGCTCTCTCAATATTATCACCAAATGGGAAGAATGCATCTGATCCAAGAGCCACACCGCTCATCTTATCAAGCCATGCTCTCTTTTCTTCTCTGGTAAATTCCTTAGGCTGTTCTGTAAAGTAATGCTGCCAGTTTCCCTCACCGATTACGTCCATGCACTCATCGCCCATGTATACATCAATGGCATTGTCTCTTTCAGCTCTTGCAAGGTCTGCCTTAAAAGGAAGATTAAGTACCTGAGGACTCTGTCTTAAGAACCAGTTGTCAGCCTTAGAACCTGCAAGTCTTGTACAGTGGATTCTTGACTGCTGACCGGCGCCTATACCTATGGCCTGACCGCCCTTTACGTAGCAAACTGAATTAGACTGGGTATATTTCAAGGTGATCATGGCTATAGCCAGATCATCCTTAGCCTCTTTGGGAAGGTTCTTATTCTCTGTCACTACCTTGCTAAAGAGTTCTTCATTAATAACAAGCTCGTTTCTTCCCTGCTCGAAAGTTACACCGTATACATCCTTACGCTCAACAGGTGCCGGCTTGTAATCCGGATTCATCTTGATAATGCAGTAATTGCCCTTTTTCTTCTTCTTCAATATCTCTAATGCGGCATCCTCATAAGAAGGAGCTATAATACCGTCTGATACTTCATGTTCAATAAGCTTGGCTGTTGCCACATCGCAGGTATCTGAAAGTGAGATGAAATCGCCGAAGGAAGACATACGATCGGCTCCTCTTGCTCTTGCGTAGGCATTGGCCATAGGAGTAAGTTCCATATCATCCTCAATCCAGTAAATCTTTCTCTCCACCTCCGATAAAGGAAGTCCGATAGCTGCGCCTGCCGGTGATACATGCTTGAAGGATGTTGCCGCAGCTACTCCTGTGGCGTTCTTAAGCTCTTTAACAAGCTGGAATCCGTTAAATGCATCAAGCAGGTTAATGTATCCCGGCTTACCGTTTAAGATTTCAATGGGAAGTTCTCCCTCTTGCATAAAGATTCTGGAAGGCTTCTGGTTAGGGTTACAGCCGTATTTTAATTCGAGTTCTTTCATTGTGATAATCCTTTCAATTTTGCTTTCTGCTCTTATTTATTCTTGTTAACGATTCTGGTCTCATACTCACCGGTTGCAATGGTGATATAACGAACAAAGAGAGACACCTTGTTATCCTCATTTAAACTGTTCCACAGCTTATCTGTGAAATCATCAATACTTCCGTCTATCTCCACAAGCTTGGGCTCGCCCTCAAAGCTTGGAAGGGGATTGCCGTCGCACATATAAGTGTGGATGAAACGGCCTTCGCCATTTACCGGATTAGCATAGGCGAAGGTATATCTGCTGCAGCTTTCCGGGTTACCGTTTGCACTCTTTAAGATTGACATTGCATAGTTGTACTCTCCGCTCTCAACATGAAGAACAGCAGAAATACGAGGTGTGTAGTTAGGAGCATCCGGCTCAAATTCTCTGGTTCTTAAAGCCTGCTCAAAGGTAAACTGCTTATCCATCATCTCGTAGATTGTGTCAGTCTGGTCACCGTTGGTTACGATGGTCTTGTTACCAAGAACTCTTACCGGTGCATAGATGATAAGACTGGGGTCTTCTAACTTTGATTCGTCAAATGCCTGTGTTCTGATGCCTTCCCCATCCGGTACAAAGATACGGTTACGGCTGTTGTTGCTTCGTCCCATGATAAAGTATGCAGTTACGGCAGACTTGCCGTCCTTACTCTTTCCAACAACGATTCCGCGTCCCGGATATGCGTTGCCTGCTACATCCTCAAAAATGCTAATCTTGTTCATTTAGAACCTCCTATTTTAAAGAAAATAAAAAACCGCCCTGGTCATCCATAACGGTCTGCCCAGGCGGTCGGCTGTCAAACTATGTAGTGCTCCCTGTGGGTACTCCCACTTCCGCCAGTCACACTACCGATATCATGATATTACAAAATAACTCCCCAAAAGTCAACATGTCTTGATTGAAGACTTGCTTCTATGATATAGTATGTAGGAGTTTATATATATTATCAGGAAAGAGTGTGAAATAATGTCAGAAGCAACTGCAGTCAAGAACCCCTTAGGTACCGCCCCCATAGGCAGTTTAGTAAGAAAATATGCCCTGCCCAGTATCGTGGCTATGCTGGTAGGCGCTGTATATAATATTGTAGATCAGATATTCATCGGCCAGTTCGTTGGAACCCTTGGTAATGCGGCAACCAATATATGTTTCCCCCTTACCACATCCTGCATTGCCATATCCCTCTTATGCGGCATCGGTGCAGCAAGTAACTTCAACCTGGCCATGGGACGTCGTGAGTCCTCTGATGCGGCATACTACATCGGAAACGGTGTTACCCTTGCAGTAGCATTGGGTACCCTTCTTCTTATTATTAGTCAGTTATTTACAGATCCCCTTCTTATGGGCTTTGGTTCCACAGCGGATGTACTTCCCTATGCCACGGACTATGTAAGGGTGGTATCCATTGGATTCCCCTTTCTTATTCTTACCACATCAGGCGGACATATTATAAGAGCTGACGGAAGCCCTCGTATTGCCATGCTCAGCAATGCCAGCGGTGCTGTATTAAATGTCGGCTTAGATGCCCTGTTCGTTGCTGTATTCGGTATGGGAATGACCGGTGCAGCCCTTGCCACCATCATCGGACAGATTCTATCAGCTATTATTGTTACAGTTTATCTTACAAGATATAAAACTGTTCATTTAGGTTTGAATCATCTTAAGATTAAGTGGAAATACACCGCAAAGATCTGTTCTTTAGGTGCAGCCTCCATGATTAATCAGATTGCCATGATGGTTACCCAAATTGCCCTCAATAATACATTGAAGGTTTACGGTGCCTTATCTCCTTACGGTTCGGAGATTCCCATTGCCGCAGCCGGAATTATTATGAAGATTAATCAGGTATTCTTCTCAATCGTAATCGGTATCTCCCAGGGTTCACAGCCCATCTTCGGATACAATTACGGAGCAAGAAACTATAAGAGAGTGCGAAAAGCCTATGCCGTGGCCATTACAAGTGCAGCTGTCGTATCAATAATCGCTTTCCTTTTGGCCCAGTTTGCTCCGCGACCCATGCTTGCAATATTCGACCAGGGGTCTGAAGCCTACTTTGAATTCGGTGAGAGATTCTTTAGAATATTCCTCTTTGGAATGTGTGTACTTTTTATGCAGCCCATAACTTCTACATTTTTTACATCCATCGGCAAGCCTTACAAAGGAATATTCATGTCCCTTACAAGACAGATACTATTCCTCTTGCCCCTTATTATTGTATTCCCCCTCATATGGGGACTTGACGGGCTGTTGTTTGCAGGACCTATTGCAGACGCATTATCCTTCCTGTGTGCACTTATTATGATTATCTTTGAATTCAGAACAATGAAGAATCAGGAGTTAACTGAGACTCCCCTAGACTAAATGAGATTATCTACAATAACAAGCCCGAGAGCATCACTGCCCTCGGGTTTTTCTACTCTTTTTATCATATTTTCATATTTTATCCTCTCAATTTACTTTTCTAAGTAGTTTTTTATTTCCTCCAGCCTGTCAATACAGTCATTGTATCCAAGCCAATACAGATCTCCCAGCTTCTCCATATCTCCTTCAACCCTGGAGACGGTAACTTCCTTGGAGGGCGCCATACGAAGGAGTCTTCCTTCTTCATGGAAACTCTCTATTTCATCGCACTGATGATTGTATATAAAATTGTCCCTGGAAAGCTTTCTGGCAAATGCCTTGTACTTCCTGTATCGACGAAGGGCAGCCATTGAAAACTTCTCAGGCTTTCTGTATTCTATGTCTCTGGTACGGATTACCACTATCTTCTCGAAATCATTCTGCAAAGCCCAGCTATAGGGAATCTTGCATGAGCATCCCCCATCAAGATAAGGGGTTCCGTTTATATTAACCATGGGGGAAATATAAGGCATAGTGGCGGAAGCTCTTATGCCTGCAAAGATGTTGTTGCTCTTTCCCTTTTCAAAACATGTGGCATTACCGGTTAGGCAGTTTGTAGCCACTGCAATAAACCTCTGCTTGCTGGTAAAGAATCTGTAAGAATCAAAGGGCTCAAGTATTCCCCTATCCTCTGTAAGAAAGCTTATATCAAGGAAGCTGCGGGAGTGAAGAAGGGCCTTGGGTCCCACATACCTGCTGTCATGCCTGTATGTAAGATTAATCCTTCCGGAACGTCCGATCTGTCCTGATACATAGTTTACTCCGGAAAGTGCTCCGGCGGATACTCCTATTACACAGGAGAGATTAATGTCATTTAACATCATGGCATCTAAGAAACCCTGGGTATACAACCCTCTGAATGCTCCTCCCTCCAGTACCAGACATCCTTTTGTAATCTTTTCTGATGCCCTGCCTGTAGGCAACTCGTTTATCCTTGAATATACTTTCACCTGATTTCCTCTCTTTCACTTCGTTATTTTTGTAGGTATTATTAGTAATAGTCTTATGTTCATAGATTTTTTTATTTTTGTGATGATAGTATAAATAATTCCTGTGGTGTAACCCTACAGGTAAAAAACCACACTTCAACTCCGGCATCTCTTGCGGCTTCCATAGCCACACCGAATTCCGGGTGAGTGTCAGTATTGGGGAAAACTTTGTTTACCCCCTCCATCTGTATAACAAAGGCAAGGATTGAGTGAAATCCTTGCTTTTTTGCCTTTATAAGTTCATTAATATGCTTTATTCCGCGGGTTGTGGGTGCATCAGGAAAATACCCCACGCCATCTCTTTCAAGGGTACAACCCTTTACTTCCATAAGATATTTCTCATGGCCCTTTTCCATATAGAAGTCTATTCTTGAATCCCCATAGGTGTATTCAGGTTGAATTACATCGTAATCCTGTTCCATCAGCCATTCCTTTACCACTTTATTGGGGGCCTGGCTGTCTATGTTAAAGAGCACTCCCGTACTTTTCTTAACTGCCACAAGGTCATACCTAGTCTTACGGCCGGGAGTTCCCGGCGCTGTCAGATATACTTCACAACCGGGAATAAGGAGTTCCTTGCAACGTCCGGTATTCTTCACATGAACTATTTCTCGTACGTTTCCTATCTCTACTTCTGCTATGAACCGGTTAGGGCGCTTTATGAACTTTGCCTGAATTATATTGTCATATCTCATAGGAAGGATTATAATATATTCGAGCCGGGTTATAGTCTGATAATCGCCCTTTTATTTTGATATAAATATGCAATATTTGCAATTTTTGAAACAGATTACCGAAAAGTATATCATTTTTGTTGGAATTATTGTAAAATTATAGCGCACGTGATGAAAAAACTTGCAGGAGGTAAAAAGCATGGAAAAGAAAAAAGGCTCGCTAATGACGGCAATTGTATGTTCTATCCTATTGGCAGTAATACTGACAGCCGTATCTATTGAATTATTCTCGGTTATAACCACCGTTAATAATAACAATACACAGTCTGCTTCATATAAGGAAAGACTGTTAGAAGACATAAAGTCCGAATTGAAGAATGAAACACAAGTTGCAATGAGCATCTGTAAAACGATGAATGCTCAATATGAGGCGGGAAAGATTTCTCTTGAAGATGCTAAAAAAACCGCTGCGGATCATATTAGAGAACTAAAATACAATGATGGAGACGGATATTTCTGGGTTGATACTTCTAAAGGTGTTAACGTAGTACTTCTCGGTCGAGACACTGAAGGAAAATCCAGATGGGAATCTGTCGACCCCAACGGAACCTACTTTATTCAAGAAATGATAAAAAACGGTATGCAGGAAGGCGGAGGCTATACTGAGCTTATGTTTGCTAAACCAAACGAGACGGAGCCTTTGCCAAAGATTAACTATACAGCGTATTACCAACCTTTTGATTGGGTTATGGGTACCGGTGTATGGGTAGACTACATTGACGGTTTGGTAGCTGAGCATGAATCCACGGCACAGGCTGCGCTGAACAATAGCATCATATTGTCTGTTATAGCCGTTGTTGTACTTATTATAATCGGTGTAATAATCGCCATCTATATGGGAAGACGAATAACCAAACCTATTATTCTTATAACCAAGCAGATGGGACATATGTCTGACCGTGACTTCAGCAACACTCCGGAAATGGAGCAGGTAGTTGCCTTGCAGAATCAGCGCAATGAGATTGGTCAAATTTCTACGGCGATGGTTCTTCTCCATAAGAATATCAGGGAGCTGATGCTTCGAATCTGCGATACAACATCCTATGTTGCATCAGCAGCACAGGAACTTACCGCCAGCGCATCTCAATCTGCCGAAGCCAGTGAAATGGTAGCAACTTCATGTACATCTGTTGCCGGTTCCTGTAGCACTCAGATTAGAGCTGTAGAAACTGCAAGTGATGAAACCAAGAACTTCGTAATTAATATGAACGAATTTAAAGATGCAATTAATCAATCTTCCTCGATGATTGACAGCACCAACCAGGCAGCATCAAGAGGTGCCGAAGACATGACTACCGCTACCAATATGATGCAGACTATTAAGTCATCTGTTGAGAGCACTGCAGAAGTAGTAGAAAGCCTGGGTATTCAGCTTAAAGACATTGAAAGCTTTGTTGATACTATATCAGAGATAGCAAGCCAGACAAACCTCTTATCTCTTAACGCTTCCATTGAAGCAGCCAGAGCAGGTGAGGCAGGCAAAGGCTTCGCAGTTGTTGCAAGTGAAATCAGTAAGCTTGCGGATGAGTCCAATAAAGCTGCCCTTAACATTACAGCTCTGATATCAGAGATTAACCTTAAGTCCGAAGAAGCTGTTAATTCCATGAGAGAAGGCGCTCAGAATGTTGTCGCCGGTTCGGAAACCGTTAACGAGGCAGGCACCACCTTTAGCAATATTGTTGAGATGGTACATTCTATTTCCGAGCAATCGAATAAGATGAGCATTATCGTGGGTCAGCTCTCTGACGGAACCGATACAATTGTTGCAAATATCGAAAAGATTGAAGATATGAGTTCCAGCGTTGCGGATGAAACCCAGAATGTTTCCGCAGCATCACAGGAGCAGACCGCATCCTCAAGCGAGGTTGCAGAAGCCTCAAGCAAGCTAGCAGAGAATGCCCAGGAGCTTCAGAATTTTGTGGCCGAATTCAGCCTATAGCATTTTGGGGACAAAACTATGAGCCGGTACAATGCTACCGGCTCTCTTTTTGTGTTTACTAAATTTTAAAATAAATCTACAAATCCGCAGAATCAAGAATTACAGTAAAGGGTCCGTCGTTTACGAGGCTTACCTTCATATCAGCCCCAAACTCTCCCCTCTCGACTTTTGGAACATGCTTTTTGCATTCAGCAATTATATATTCATACAGTTCATTTGCCATATCGGGCCCTCCTGCGTGGATAAAGGAAGGACGGTTTCCCTTTCTGCAATCGGCATACAGTGTAAACTGGGATATGAGAAGGAGCTCTCCCCCTACATCCGCCAGGGACAGATTCGTCTTGTCATTCTCATCCTGGAATATACGCATGCCAATAAGCTTTTTTATCATCTTGTCAGCTACTTCTTTGGTGTCATCTTCACTCACTCCGATAAGAACCATAAATCCTTTTCCTATGCTTCCCAACACGTTACCGTCAACCGTAACACTTGATTCCTTAACTCTTTGTATAACAAATCTCATAGTAATTCCTCACACTAGTCTTTATTTTCCCAGATACTTAAGGAAGCCTTCAAGGCCCTCCTCGATATCCTTATAGGTTATTTCAAAATTTCCGGTATACCAGGGGTCTGCGATGGACTCTCCCGGCCTGCCAGCATATTCTAAGAGAAGCTTTATCTTCCCCTCGGGGTCAGCGCCCACTATCCTTAATGTATTCCTAATGTTGGCAGAATCAGCGCAAAGTATATAATCATACTTATCATAGTCGGCCTTGGTGACCTGGACTGCCCTCTTTCCGCTAAAATCGGTATAGGGAGTAGCACCTATACCGTGTTTCTTTAATTCGGCCTTGGCCGGAGGATAGACAGGATTGCCCACATCTCCCCATATTTCCTCCCTGCTGGTGGCAGCGGAGGCTATGTAAAATTGGTCTTTAATGCCACGCTTTTCAACCATGTCCTTCAAAACAAACTCAGACATGGGCGATCTGCAGATATTGCCGTGGCAGATAAATAGTATCTTAATCATATCATTTTTCCTTGTTTTATCAGGGCTTAAACACCTTTTGAATTTCCATTTGCCGGCATAATATATGCATATTTTGGCATATTTACACCGGCAAAAGGTGTAAAGTAAGGTGTAATTATTTTTCATTTACACCTTAAGATTTTTACACAACATTCAGCTTCTCGATCTCTGCTTTTGCATCCTCAAAATTCACGTGAGTATAGACATTCAGCGTGGTTCCGATGTCTGCATGTCCCATAAGATACTGAAGCGTTTTCGGATTCATCCCGGACTTCGCCATGTTGGAACAGTAGGTATGGCGGCATACATGAGGTGTAATCTCGGGCATCTGAAGCTTGTAAATGGAATTATACTTGTCCACTATATGCTTAAAGTAATGGTCCCAGTGAAGCGAGTATGTAATGCTTCCATCCTTGTCGTAGTACAGAAATCCGGTATACCCGTCTACTATCGGCTCAACCTTGGGCGCGTTGCGTTCAGAGATGATTTTCCTAAAGCAAACCTCAACATCTTCTGTCATAGGCAACACTCTGGTTCCGCAAGTAGTCTTTGTGCTCTCGATGTAGTATCCGATATGCGCACGCTTCTGAAGCTGATGGTCCACATTGATCTTGTGATTCTCAAAATCGATATCCCCAAGAGTCAGTCCGCAAAACTCCGAGATGCGAAGCCCCGTATGGAAAAGAATATAAATCCCTTCATAGTATTTGCAAAAATGAGGATCCTCTTTCACAAACTTAAGGAATTTTCTCTCTTCGTCCCTGGTTATCGAAAGCCTTGTATGGCTGTCATTTACAATCACGGATGCCAATTCGAAATCAAACGGACTCTTGCGAATCAGATCATCATCCACAGCCATCTTAAAAGCCGGTCTTAAGACGCCTCTTAAAGAATGAATTGAGCTGTAACTCTTTCCATCTGCCTGAAGCTTGATAAGCCAGCATTTTGCATCTGAGAGGCGCACTGTATCAATGCGTTTTCTGCCAAAGGGATCCTTACTCAGAAAATTGATCACCGTCTTATAACCCGCCTTTGTTGTAGGTCTCACACCGGTCTTCGTAGAAATGTATTTCTCCACAAGTTCCAGCACCGTCATATTGCCCCCGTTCGAAACGATGTTATCAAACAGATCAGCCTGAATCTGACGTTCCATTTCCCTTAGTGATAAAGTTCTGACTTTTCCCTGTGGCGTAGCATCATTATGATCAAGCCTCCAACTGTAAACGAATTTTTCTTTTCCGTTGGCATCTATATACTTGAACTGATACCTTCCGTCCTTACGCTGGATCTCTCCGTTGTGTAAAACTCTTCCTCTGTTATCCTTTCTTTTTTCGCTCATATTAGTAGTCCTCCTTGTCAAAATAAAAAGGCGAACTACCCGATATTGACATTATATCAATCGGACTGTTCGCCTGCCACGTATTTTTTGTTGTGTTTTCATTATTTGATGTGCTTATTCATACCGCCGTTGCCTGATCAAGAAACTTTTCGAAGAGTCTTCTTTTGATACGCTGATGCGATCCTATTTCAAGAATGAACGGTTCATTATAGTGCTCTGATATAATACTTCTAAGTCTTTTTTCTCCAATCCCGTAATACTCAGCAGCTTCCTGTATCGATAGAGAATACTTATCCGCAATAGAAACAGCAGGGCTATCTTTCACCTCTTTTACCGGAACCGCTTCTTTCATAGTCTTCTTCAGCTCACAAAGAATTCCATAAGCAAGCGGAACCATCGTCGGAACTTTTGCGGGACGCTCTGTAATCTCATGTATCAGAGTTATTCCATTTGCATTGTTGCATCCAAGATCTGTATTAAGCATATTTTTCCTCTCCTTCCATAGTTTTCTTTACTCCGGGCTTCCAATTTGGATTGTATGGCGAAAGAAGATCATACACATAAATCCTGTTCGGCTTTCCCAGCCCTCTGTGCTTCCTCTGAACAAGATCATATTTCTCCAATTCCTTCAAAAGCTCATTGATCTTTTTGTTCCCACAGTTCATAAGTCTCATCATCTCTTCGATGGTAAAATAGATAAACACACACCCGTGATCATCTCTCCAATCACTTCCATTGATCTCCGAGAGACATCTGCGATCAAGCAAAATCATGTATAGCATTTTTGCATCAATCGACATTTCTTCGAATGCAGGATCCTCAAACAACCTCTTCGGAAGCCTGTAAAACAATCTTGTGTCATTCATTAATTCATCATATTCTGTCATAGTCATTTTTCTTTATTCCTTTCTTTTTCCATATCGAAAATTTTGTTGTTTATAAACTGGCAAGCAGTGCATCGGTGTACACCTGATGCGATTTTGCTTGTTGGGGAGTATGCCCCAATCCCCCCGATTGCCGATTTTTCATCGGCAAGCTACGCCTGCAAGCAGGCTAAAAACTCTTTTCCGGAACTACATGATTTCAAGCAATTTATCAAAATACTCTTTTACCGTTTCCAGAACTTTCTCATGCTCGGCTTTCATGTCAGCGATGATTTTTTCATCAACCCAGCCATAGGTATTGGCTACTTTTGCTATCTGATTAATGTTTCTGCTGTCGATGCACATCATCTTGGCAAGCTCATGAATTGCAGTAAAATCTACATTGATGCAATATCCGTCGATTGCCATTTTTCTGATGTAGGCACTCATGTTCTTGAAACCCATTTGTTCCATTCTGTCCCGGATCATATCCAATTCCTTGTCCGAAAGTTTGATATGGATCTGTCTGTTACACGGAAGATATTCTTGATTAAACATTTTTCTTTCTCCTTCATAAAATGAAAAAGACATCCCTAAGGATGCCTGCGTTAATAGTTACCGGTATTCTTTTCTATGATCCTCTCAAGGTGATCACCTCCTTATTCTTATCCTTATCCCTTCCAATCCACCGTAGTGTAGTTTTGACACACTACGGATAGGATACGATTAGTATTACTAAAGTCAGTTTTATTTCTCTCAGTCTTATTACTTTGTCCTTTTGACATTTCTGTACATTTCCATAAGACATTTCCTGAGGTATGATTTTCATACTTCCCGCATGTCCAAAATGGGATCATGTAGTATGATTTGGACACACGAAACCGAGTTATCCACATCCCGAGTCACAAATCAAAAGTTTCATCATTCTGTATCACCGCCTTTCTTATTTAATTTTTGTTAATACTGCACAGTTACTTTTGTGAAATATCACAGCAAAAATCGAGTACTTTTTGTAGTCATGATTTCACACATTTTCCGTTTTACAATTCCCGTCCCATTTTTCTATGCATCAAAAAAAGCCCAAACTACAAGGAGTTTGAGCTTTATTCTGCATTTATAAAATTATCGTTTTCCCGATTTAAGGGTATAAGAAACACACCAATAATATAGAATGTATGTTCGGATTTGTCAAGAAATATTTTTGCCTAGCACCCTACCACCTTTCATGATACCGGATTCTTCTTGATTCGAATATCTGCTAATATCGGAGCGACGCTTTCATAATTAATTTCGGAATTCATTGTTGTTAATGTATTCGACACCGGCGCATTCGATTCCTGATGTACAGTTTTTCTGATTATTAGGTGATCATCTCTACTTATTGTGGTAACGCTTGAATCATGTGGATCATCAAACCCACCACCGGTAACTGTATGATCTCCGACATTTCCGTCTTCATCTAACTGGATACAGTAGCTTTTGGACAGTTGGTTTAACTCCGGATTATACCCAAGTGAAGCAGCAATTGCATTATCCTCAAAGTCGTAATCCTCTTTCCATTTTTGAACTTTCTTCAACACCCCTTCGGCAAATACAGGATTTTCCTCCATTTTTCTTTGAAGACTTTCTGGCATTAAGATAACCATCTGTCCATAATCAATCTGACTTAGTCCTTTTTGAACATTCTTATCAGTCTGTGGCAGTTCCGCTCCAGTAGGTCTCCAATTATTTAAGCAATCCGCTGATGTATCTTTCTTAAAATATTCCCAAATCGGAAAATCATTACGATCCCAGTATTTCCAAGGAACAGTACAATTTCCAACCTTTGTCTGGACATTGTAGTTAGAAAAAGTAGATTGGAACATCCCGCTTATATCAGTACTGTTCCCACATGCTGCAGACAGTATTTCAGAAAAAGAGGTAACACCCGCGTCTTCCTTCACTTGCGGTGTGCTTTTATTCGTTACGGAATTAGTATTAGAAATCAAATAATTGATATTCTGCAAAGTACTGATGCTCATAACCAATCCTCCTGTAAATCGAAATAGCACACGATTTCATATTCACTCCGTTGAAACCATGTGCCATCCTTGCATAAAATGTTATCGGCATTTTTCATGACATTCTTTACATCTTCTGCAGAATCTGTTGATTTTGGGGAGACACTAAACAAACTCATGGATGTATTTAATCACTTATTCATTGATACCGGCACAAAGTAAAACTATTATTTATTGTTCATAATCGTAATATAGTAACTGTCTATAATTCTCTTTTGTTATTATTTCTTTTTCAGTTTTTACCACTTTTTCGCCCATTATAGTAACCTTAAGTTGATATTCCGTAACTACATCATCTATTGAATCATGACTGTATGGTGAAGAAGACAGCAAATCAATAATCTTTGAAAACATAATATCAATGTAAGAGTGTAGATTTATCACGAGATCACGGTTCATTTTTTCTTGTCTCCGTCCATCATGAATGATATAGTTCCTTGCTCGATATATTCGATGCAACTGCCATTCAACTCTGTTTCTATGACTAGTTATCATCGAAAATAAACCTTTAGTATTCTTTAATTGAGCATTAAGAAAGTATACTCTATATCTTAATAATGGGTACATTTCGGTTAATCCATATAATTCTTTTCTGATCGCATCAAATTCATCAAAAGTTAAAAAAGCAAAGGTGGATTCCAAATCGTTATCCACATCGATACAATTATGTATATTCTTTGTAAAAAAATCATTATCCCATCTCTTAATGTCCATCATACATGTAGTTACGATTTTTTCTATATATGTACTCACCAGAAAAGGAATCATACGATTTTTAACTTTTTGTATCTTATCAGTTTCCTCCTCGCCGCTTAGTGTTTCCGCAATAGACCATAATCCCAGCAATGAATCACTTGTGTTTTCAGAATATACAGCCGAATTATGTATCTCTGTAACCTTACTTATTTCTCTCATATTGAAAATAGTCGAGAACGTAATATTCAGCATATTCTCTGCATTATGAGTAGATTCTTCATAGGACAACGATGAAACTCTGTATTTTAATAAATCTTGATCTGCTATAGAAGTTATTCTTTTTTTCTCATCGATTACCTGACCATATACTTTAACTTTATTCCTTATATGACTGTAGTAAGCAAATGCATTAATAATCACAGAAGATATTTCTCGAACAATTTCATATGCCGAAAAAACATCCAGTGCCTTTACCTTCTCAAATTTTAGTATTGTTTTTTGCCCTCTTGCTTTCACTCCCGTAGGTAATGAGTTTACATCCATTAACGTAATGTCAGACTCCCCAGCTTTAATCCTATTAAACAATGGCATAAGGGTAGAAAAATCTTGAGAAAAGCCAATAAATACATCATATTCCTTTTCATTAAATGAGAATCCTTTCACAAAATTCTCAAAACTATCTATTCCCATAACTTTTTGATGAAAGAAACAATCATGGACACAGTTGTAAATATAATTTTCACTATACCCTGCATCAATCAGCACTCTCACTAGAATTCCAGAATACCTGTCTACAAGCCTCTTATCCTTATTATTTGAAATACAGTTTTTTAGTAACTCAATAACTTTCTTATAATATTTGCCAGCACCTAATTTTCTCCTTATATACAGAATATTGTCATACTTTTCTCTTTTATTCCAAGCCTTCGATTCTTTAATGATTCTTTCCTTAAACTCGGGAGTAATAATACTTATTGCAACAGTATCTTCTTTTAATCTTGACAATATTTCATCGAGAATATGATTTATGTTTTTCTCATGAATAATCTTATTTTCAACGTCTTCATATACCCGAATAAACTCGTCACATAAACCTATTATGGACAAAACTGGATATCTATATGAATCAGTACTATGATGAAATAGTAACTCATCTAGTCGCTGTGCAAAGAAAAGCATTGTATTCAACGATTCCGAATATTCCCAGTTACTTATATTATTGACTCGCATTTCTCCTCCCAAACACTACCGCGTTCTTATTTGTATATTCCATAACTCTCTTGATTACTACTCATACTGACAATTCAGTCATTAATAACCTGTATCGTCCCCCAGTTTAATGAACAAGATTTATCATACAACGGGTATTGATCCATCATCTTTCTATATCCATAATCAAAAAACGCTGACGGAAACAGGCTACCTACGGATAGTAATTTATTATTGCCAATCCAATCTAATCCAATTTTCACTGGTATTCTTGCTATCCCGACAATCAGATCACTATAATCCACATCCTCATCAGTCATGAAATCAATGTTTTTTTCTTTCTTCTTTAACATTAGGGCATGCTGCGCATGTGTTCGAACGAAATAAGAAGGAACTGCTTTTCTTAAATCAACTAAGCGAGTTCGCTCGCCCTCATATATTCCTTTTGTTTTTTCGCTCAATGCATCTGTAGCCATCAAAATCAGATATGCATACTCTTCATTGCTGTTTGAATAATATAAATTTTCTCTTCCACCAGATATAACAGATTTTGCTGTATGCAATCCGAACCACAGTGCTACCCACACATTATCTACCAAGTCAATATTAGTTGTTTTTATTCCATAGTGCTGTATCATCGGTTCTACAATGCGTTTGTCGTAATTCTTCAGTATATCAAGTTTGTTAATCGACTGGTTCAGTCTTTTTCTAAAATTCAAACCTGTCAAAGTTAAGTTCTTTTGTCCTCTATATAGTGACGGAATCATCTTCCCGTTATAGAGGTCTGTCTGACCACGCATATACACATTATATCCATCTGCATTAGTATATTTGCAATAGCCGACAAACTGTATTAAATCTCGCATGTCTTTTATTGTAAAAATAGGAATATCTTTTCCGCACGCAACTTTAAACGGAGTAACTTCAATTTTGCTTTCTGTCCGTTCATCAAAGTCTGTAACTATTTGCATTGGCTTCTTATCAGACTTATAAGACGCAATGATCAAATCCTTATACATTTGATCAATATCACTTGATAGTATAGCTTTAATACAGCTTTGAGTTTCTTCATCTTTATAATTACATGTACTTCTAGCCAGTTTAAAAAGCATTTTTTCTAAATCACTCTTTTTCATTAAACAATTATTGCTCCTTTATCATATTGCCTATATGCTGCCCATTATTCCTTGCTTCTCATATCTTTATCATAGAATTACCCATTTTCCAGTTTTATTTCCACCCTGACGCTCAATAACCTTTTTTTCTTTCAATGAGGCGAGTATTTTTCTTATATATCCATCAGAATATCCACTTACAGCAACTAATTCTTTTATCGTGATACTAGAATTTTGACTTATAAAATCGATAACACGCTGCTCAGCCTCATTAATGCTGACATTATTATCAGTGCCCGTTCCATCACTATTCTTTTTCTCATAATTAAATGGAATAGTAACATTAACGAAATTTTCCATAATATCAAAAGCCTGTTTTCCATAGTTGCTTATTATAAGAGGAATGCCATGACCTGTCTGCTCCACGTACCCCAACTGCCCAAATATTTTTTGGAGCTTGGAGTTTACTGGCTTACTGATTCCTTTGTAAAATTCTTCTCTATTTAAATCTACTGGTAATCCCCCTGTAGAGATTATTTCTATTCTGTCAGAAAAAATATAAACTGCTGGTGGATTTCCTTTGTCCCATTTCGTATGAATACATGCATTTTGCCAAGCTTCTTTAAAGCTTGCCATGTCAAATAGCTTTTCTTCCGTACGCCTATGGTTTCCCATCGTAACCATAGTTTCATTAATGGATTCCATATAATCCAACACTTTATCGATGGCGGTAACCAGACAAGTTCCCCCATACTCATTTCTCTTTATAAGATCCGTTTTATCTTTTCCCGCAAATGTAACAACTTTTATCGAAATATCATTCTCATCAGCAAGCAAAAAAGCCATCATATTATATTTTCCATCGCTGTTTTTCAACCCTGCATTATCTTCAAAGGTTGTCTGATCAACTGTCAGTCCAGCTGTTACATATGCAATTTTAAGTTTATTAAATGTTAGCGTCTGAACCGGCGCGGGAATCAATGTCAAAATATCCGATGAAGTTTGTCTATCCATCAACTCCTTAAGAGCTGTTGGGCTCAATTCTCTATCTTCATCAGCCGATCGCATATAGTAACGTCCATATGCTGAATATGGCTTTTCTGAACCGCGTACTTCGATTTTTATTACGTTTTTGTCATCGATTAGTTCATGTTCTATGGTCGGTATAACTTGTGGCTTAAGGAAATTTGCTATCGCTTGAGATATTTCTCTAAGTGTTCTGTCGCCCATTTGCTGACCAACTACATCCCCATTATCCTTAACTCCAAAATACAGAACTCCATAGCCATTCTTATTGAGCATAGAAGCCAATGAAGTTATTCCTTCCCGGAGTTCACCGGTTGTCTTCTTGAATTCTATCTTTTCTGTTTCTACTCCTATATTCATAGCTTCACGCCTCCCAAATGTATTGTTCTCTTGGTAACAGTTTTTCTATTAATCATAGTTTCTCCCTGCCACTATGGATTATACTCTATTCGTTTCTTTTTTGCTACTCTTTTTGCTACTTTATTTGCTACTTTATTTGCTACCTTAATTGCTACTTATCCATAGAAAAAGCACCCTGCATCACACAGAGTGCTCTCATCATTCATCGGGTAGTCCACCTTCAAAAGGTGTAAACGGGGTGTAAATCCGTTTAATAAATCTTCAAAATGCCTTATTTTCAAGGCTTTTCGCTCTAATGAAATCCTTTGCCCCAGCAGACGAACAGTATTTTTATCATATCTTTGGTTCTCTCTTTCAGAGGTGTGTTCCTTCCCAAATCAAAAGGTGTAAACAAGGTGTAGATAAGATATCACTCAGCCCACAAATGGCTTATTTCCGCCATTCTTTGCTTTGACATTAAATCCTGCCGTGGCAGATGAAAAGTACCTTTATCATATCGTTTCTCCTTGCTTTATCAGTGCTTAGACACCTTTTTCATTTTCATTTGTCGGCATAATATATGCATATTTTGGCATATTTTGTTACAAGCAAAACGTCATATACGCGGGAATGCACACTATATTATCTTTTATTATCAGGTTTCTCGGATGAATAATATAACTCTCACCGATTCTTGTTTTGTATTTTTCCCTAAATCTGCTTAATGAAGTTGTAGTATATTTTTTTCCCGACTTAACTTCAATCGGATACATCTTATATTTTAGCTTGCTATTATTAGAAATAATGAAATCAATTTCTATATCATTCCGATGCTTTTCTGTTGAGTAATGAGTATAAAAATACAATTTGTGTCCATTCGCCACAAGCATCTGTGCAATTACGTTCTCATATAACATTCCCTCATTAACAGAAAGCTTGTCATTAAGTATCTGCGCATACACCTCACTCTCAAGCAATTCATTCTCATCAAAAGCATGGCTGAGCAAAAGTCCGGTATCCCCCAGATAGCATTTCACGTAAGTACGCTCTTCATTTATTGAAAGACCTACATTTGGATCATTACACAGGAAGCATTCGTTTGAAATCATAGAATCAGCCAGCCAAAAGAATGTATCGCTGTATTGATCCGCATAACTACCTTCTTGTATATCTTTGAACACAACCCTCTTCTCATGCTGTGACAACAAACCCGGAATCTGGTCAAAAATAGCCAAAACCTTACTACGATACTGAGCCTTGATCTTCATAATGTCATTACGATACAATTTCAAGATATCTCGCTTTTCAGCATCTGCTAAACTAAAGTTTTTCTCATTTTCAATGTAAAGAATAACCGGTTTGGGCATACCACCTACCAGCATATACTGCTTAAATAGCATCATTGCCTTATTATGCATTCCTCTTTCCAGTGGTTCTCTCTTTTCAAAACAGTTCCTTATATAACCTATTAACTGATTTTCTCCAAGTGCCCAGGCAAATTCCTCAAAATCAAGCGGATACATCGTAATACTTCTTTCCTCTGAAGGAATTACGATATCCTTTACATTTTCCTTGATTGATATCAACGATCCAGTTTCTATATAATCGTATCTTCCATCTGCAACAAGATACTTAATTGCAGCTCTGGCCTGCGGAAACATCTGCACTTCATCAAAAATCAGCACAGACTTTCTCTTAACAAGATTGACTCCATAATAGGTACTAAGTAGCATGAATAAGTCGTCCAGCTTATTAAGGTATTGATTAAAGTATTCTTCTACAACCTTATCCTTTTTCGCAAAATCTATTAGGATATATGATTCATATTCCTGCTTGGCAAATTCCTCCACGATTGTAGATTTACCAATACGTCTTGCGCCTTCCACCATTACCGCTTTTGTTCCCTGACATTCATTTTTCCAATTCAGCAATTTGCTATAGATTTTTCTTTTTAAAATCATGATACTTCTCCCTGATAGTCATAACCCCGCTTTCAATCATGCCATTATGACTATGCGCACATTCCAGAGCAATGCTTCTTTTGATTATGCGCACATTTTATCACTTGTTTTGATTATGCGCAATAGAATTTGCCATATTTTTTTGATTATGCGCACTTTGTCTCTTCTTTAATAAGAGAGAATCCATTATAGACATTGAGCCAGACCGGAGGCTCAATATTTAGAAGACTTACCACATTCCAGGCGTATTACAGTGTTTACATTGACGTGCGCACCCTTTCCCTTCTACCCAATAGTGATAGCCGTCAGCACTTTTCTTGCACTCGTTTTCGTGATGCCAGGCTAACGTACAACTCTTCTCAAATCCGTCATCATAGTCTTTCCCAAGCCAAAAAATCCCGCCTGATACATCGTCCATTTCTTTTTCGCTGAGTTTGTCCAGTTCATCATTCATATTGTTGTTTGTTTTTTTCATTATAGACTCCTCCTTCTTCTCATATTACATTTGGGGTGATTTTTCGCCCATTACTAAACCGAGCTCAATTTTTTTCTCTCAACTTACATTTGGGTTGGAAAATCGCCCATTACTAAATCAGGTTGAAAATTTTTATTCCCACCCAATCAAAATACACATGGGACGGATTCAACATGAATCGGCAGAAATTTGCGCAAAAAATAAGACAAGATTGATTTCCTGTCTTACATCACTTCTGGTCCAGTGGACCAAAAGTTACTCTCTATTCTATTTATCAAAAAGAGCTTTAACGTTTTTATAGTATTCTAATCCCCATGACGCCATATACTCTTTGTTCCTTGGATGAAGATATTTCAATTTCATCTTTTTAACATTCATAAATTCTGTTTTTGATGAACATTGTAAATCATAAACATTATAATTTTCATCCGTCAGTATTCCTCTCACACCCATCCAATCAATAATTTTATGAAAATCACAATCGAATGAATCTAACCATTTTTTAGTTTTTTCTTTTTCATACGAATCTCTCAATATACACTCCTGTCCGTAACAGTGTCTCTTTAAATCATATAACGTGTGGTCGATTCTGTCCTCAAGCAATAATGCTCTAGATTGATTTATTCCACCAGCTTCTTTTGGAAAGTATAATAAAGGCTTCTTTCTTGACACTTCATATGTCTTTCTGAAATCACTTTCACTTCCAAATCCCTCATATTCTTTTATTCTTCTTATTGACAATAAAGCATCCGATGAGCATTTTATTATACCGTCCTTTTTATCATCTCCATTAAATGGATATCCATCCGGATCAATGTACGATTCTTTATAATAGCACCATGCTTGCTCAGAATTTTCATATTCTGATGTTACAAAATCATATAATTTTAAATTATATTCATATACTTCTGTGTATGTCATAATCTTCTCCCTTCAATTCATATTTTTATTATAGCATTTGCAACTACATTAATCACAAATAAACATATCATCGAGCCTCTAACCAATCTATTTCGCACTTACAGGTCCATGTCCAAATCTTGGTTCATTACGAGGCTTCGTAGAACCTGAATCCCTTGTAAAATCAGCATTCCGCAGCAATTCAACGACCTTGACCACCACTTGGCGACCACTCGTTGGACCACTTCATTTCATAATGTTCACAAAACACCCCTTCACGGATATTCCGAAACGAAGCTTCGTAACTCTGAAGCCCCATAAATACAGCATTCTGTCAAAAATCTGCGAATTGCCAACAATGTGCGGATAATCCGTTACTTCACTAAAAAAGTAAGTAACAGGATACGCATAAAGTTACCTACGACAAACGTAGTATCTTTATGCCGAAACCATGCTCCTATGTCGCCTGCCGTAGGAGAACCTACAACCTGAATTGTTAATGGCGTATTCTTAAATTTTACCTCCACTTGTACTCCAGCGGAGCAAAAGTTAAAACAATTCCGGACAAAAAAGAACTTCTGGTCCATTGGACCAGAAGTAATCTTCTCACAGCAATAAGCAGCTGTTTATTTAGTTGATGCAGTGATACCTTATACAGGTATAAAAGAATATATCTATTCAGGCTTATAAATCTTTTTTCCTGAACAATAAGGACACCTTGTGTTTCGAATGCTTCTACTTTTTATAATAGTCTCCCATTCATGACCTTTTTTACACTTCCACCATACCCTTTTTTTTGAATATGCAGATACCATCGTTGGCTGTAAAGCTCCATTTTTTGTTGGATGCCATTCAGCTGCCATCAAAGGATTCGTAGTTTTTAAATCATTGAATCCCTCTAAAATTTTACGTCTTGAGCAAAAAGGACAGTTTCTACCGTTGCTACGATGCGCAATTGTATCTTCCCATTCATGACCACATTTTCCAAGCCACCATACCTTTCGGTGAGAATTTGGTGTTACCATATCAGGTGAGAGTTCTCCATTCTTTGTTGGATGCCATTCTCTTCCTAAAATAGGATTAATCGTTAGAAGGTCATTTTCGCCAATTAACACATTTTTTCCATTACAAAATGGACAACCGTTACCAGAAATCCTACTAGCAATTACCGCCTGCCATTCATGACCACATTTTCCAAGCCACCATACTTTTTTATTTGAATTTGGCGCTACCATCTGTAAAGTGTAAAATAAAAATGTCGGTTTAGTGGAAAATAAAAATGTAGGATTCCACTAGGAGTGATACGCTTATCC
>SVDM01000013.1 GCA_015058015.1 Lachnospiraceae bacterium
AGAGGAGTAAAATACTCGCATCTAGCATTTAGGTGCGATGTATTTTAGCGCCACGCCCTAAAACTAGGCGCTTACCCCCATTCTGCAATAAGCACTTCTTATCACCGGCTATCAAAATCCCATAATTTTCGAAACAAGTGAATAATGATAATATTGTACTCATCAAATTGAGGACCTAAGGAGAGGAGTACCCACATGGAAGAGGCAGGATTCAAGACAATCACCCCAGAAGAATTTGCCGGACTAGACTTTAGTTTATACACCTTGGTGGACTTACGAGAGCCTGATGAACTACTTATCAGTAGCATAGAGGGAGCTATTAATATTCCTTTCTCCAAGATATCAGGCGGTTTAAGCAAGATACCGAAGGATAAACCGGTAATACTCTACTGTCATTCCGGAGATTTAAGTGAAGAGATAGCAGAACTCCTTTATGAACGTGGCTATGATGTGTCTCACGTGGAGGGAGGCTATGCGGCTTATCGGAAGCTGACGGAAGGCGACACAGTTAAGCCGACAAAGAACAATAAAGCTTCCAGAGAATTTATAGATGCAAAGGGACTAAAGTGTCCCGGGCCTATAGTGAAAGTAGCAGACTACTTAAGGGAAAAACCAGACGGAACAAAGATTCATGTTGAAGCCACAGAGGATGCATTCTACTCAGACATTCGCATCTGGTGTGAAAGAACAGGCAATACATTAGAGAATATCTCCTTTGAAGAAGGTATTATCCGAGCAGACATTACAAAGAGTGAAAGGCCAGCAGAAAAGACATTAGTTTCTGCAGGAAATGATAAGACTTTCGTGGTATTTTCAGGAGATCTGGATAAAACCATAGCAGCCTTTATAATGGCAAATGGTGCCGCTGCAATGGGCAGAAACGTTACAATATTCTTCACCTTTTGGGGTCTGAATATATTAAGAAGGCCTGACAAAGTAAAGGTAAAGAAGAAGTTTATAGAGAAGATGTTTGGATTTATGATGCCAAGAGGAACGAGAAAGCTTGGGCTTTCAAGAATGAACATGGCAGGAATGGGTGCCAAGATGATAAGGAGTATCATGAAGAGCAAAGGTGTGAGCTCCTTAGAGGAACTGGTAGAATCGGCTAAGGCCCATGGAGTTCACCTTGTAGCATGTCAGATGTCCATGGATATAATGGGAATTCACAAAGAAGAATTGATTGACGGAGTGGAACTTGGTGGTGTATCAACATTCCTTGGTTCCGGAGAGCAATCGGATATGAGTTTATTTATATAGAATGATGGAGGAGACCCGGATGAGAAAAGAACATTCATTAATAAAGAAAGCAGCAGCTTTTGGTCTGGCTTTGCTTGTGGCACTTAGCATAAGTCCTATCGGCTTTGTACAGGCGGAAGAAGAACAACCAGTAATAACTTCTCTTGAAGTGGTTAAGGTTAGTTATAACGAAAACGGAAAATACAATGAATTTACCCCGTCAATTCAGGTTACCATATCGGTTTTGGCAAAAGATCAGAACAATAATCCCTTTTCGGGAGCCAAGCTTTACTATAAAGAAGATGAGAGTGAACGTTCATATACCCTGAGCAGAAAGACAAATGACGAGGGAATAGCAGAGTTTAAGTATAGTTATGGAATAGGAAGAAGCGAAGACAAGGCAGACTATAAAGCGGTATTTGCCACTTCAAGCAAATTTACAGAAGAGGACGTTACGACTACAAAGGAGCTTCATTTTGTAAAACAGAAGGCTGATGACCTGGTACTCTACACCAATCAGATCTTTGGAACAGCGCCGAACAGTAAAGACGGAAGAGTGATTAAGGTCCCGGATAATTATGAGATATGGTCGGGAGATGTACATGACGGAGCCCTTGTGGTAGGAAGCGGAGAATGGATAAGACCGGAAAACGGAGAGTTCAACGGATTGTCATCAGGAGAGCAGCTCCTTAGATTCGGTGAAAGAATAGATGTCGAAACAGGTACCTTCTATTTTGCCTCTAACGCAAGGGACTTTACGGTGCCAAGAGGAGCATGGATTGTAGCAGCAGATGAGGAGACTTCCGAAAACATTGAGTTTGCTTATGGAAAAGAGCAGATAACCAATCCGGGAGGAACTGTTTACCTCTATGCACAGGCAAAGGAAGGCATTGAGATTACAGGCGTAAGGGTAAACAAGCCAAATTATGTGAAAGAGGTAAGATACAGTAAAGAAGTTGGATTCGTAGTACTTGAAAGCGTAACCGGAAATGTAGTGGTATCCTTTGAAACAAAGCAGCAGGAACTTCCCAAAGAGGAGCCCGCAGAAGAGGTTAAGGAAGAGAGCGAAAACACAAATCTCGAAGAAAAGCCTGAGGTATTAGGAGAGGAATTTGTAAATAACGATAATAATACGACAGAGGCTTCGGTGGCAATTGCCAAGAATCTACCGGCCTTAGAGAATGAAGGAAAAGATACAAGTGCAGTACTTGGTGCAGCATATGGCAGCACAGGAGATAATAATCCCCTTGCTCTTCTTCTTGCAATTGCGCTTCTGTCAGGAATAACAGCCGCTTGGACAATTAAGCGAAAGAAAGCATAATAAATATTGCTAAATGGGTACTAAAACAAATATAATAACGGGGAAGAGTGATAAATGCTCTTTCCCGTTTTTCGCATTAAGGCTTTAGTTTTGGAGGAAAACAAATTGACAATCAATCAATTAAAATACGTTATCACAATTTCAAAATCATCATCCATGCGAGAAGCTGCCGGAAGCCTGTTTGTATCACAGCCGGCCCTTTCGGCATCCATCGCGGAATTAGAGGCTGAGCTTGGAATGGTACTCTTTGAAAGAACCAACAAGGGAGTCAGGATTACACCTGAAGGAAAAGATTTTCTTGAGTATGCCAAGAAGGTAATCGGTCAGTATTCCGTATTAGAGGAGCGGTATCTGTCCGAAGACAAGCATAAGGAGAGATTCTTTGTATCAACTCAGCATTACACCTTCGCTATAAAGTGCTTTACCAAGGTAGTTAAGGCATTTGATCCCGAGACTTATGAGTTTAATATCCACGAAACCAGGACGGGAGAAGTTCTTGAAAATGTCAGGGACTTAAAAAGCGAAGTAGGGGTTGTGTCCTTTACCGGCGATACTGAGAAGATATTAAAAAAGCTTATTAAGGAGTATCAGCTTGAGTTTGTACCCCTTATGACAAGAGAGACCTACGTATACTTCTGGAAAAATCACCCCTTAGCAAACAGAGACTCGGTTTCCATAGAAGAACTTGGGGAATACCCTTGTGTCTCATTTGAACAGGGATCTGAGAATGACTTCTATCTTAATGAAGAAGCTTTGGGTAATTATCACTTTAAGAAGATGATAAAGTCAGACGACCGTGCCACATCCATGGAGATTATAGCGGAGCTGGGAGGCTATTCTATAGGTTCCGGAATGCTATCCGGCCAGGGACAGGTCTTAAAGGGTCTGATATCCGTTAAGCTAAAAGAAGAGGACCCATTAACAATAGGATATATCACCAGAAAGGGTCATAAGCTGTCCTCTTTTGCTAAGGCATATGTAGATGAATTAAATGAATATAAAGAAATATAAATCCCAGAGGGGGAAAGCCTTGAATTATCAAGGCTTTCTCTTTTTTTATGGCAAAATATCAGTGATAAGCATAACTTATCACTGGTTACAAATTCAAACGAATTTTCAAATGCCGGAAGTGCTGTTATTATTAACAACATAAATCATACAACTTGTGAGAGACATTTATCACAAGAAGATAAGAATCAAGGTGAGAGAGATGTATATTCAAGTAAAAAACGTAAGCAAGAGTTTTGGAGATTTCAAAGCATCCAAAGATGTGAGCTTTGAGATAGAAAAAGGAAAGCTTATAGGACTCCTTGGACCGTCAGGAAGCGGCAAGACCACTATACTTCGAATGTTGGCCGGTCTCGAAAAGCAAGACTCCGGAGATATCTACATCAACGGCAAGTTGGTCAATGACCTTCCTGCAAGCAAAAGAGGTGTAGGCTTCGTATTCCAGAATTACGCATTGTTTCCTTACCTTACCGTATATGACAACATAGCCTACGGTTTGAAGATACAAAAAAAGAGTAAAGAATTCATTACTAATAGAGTAAAAGAACTTCTGGATCTGGTGGGATTACCCGGGCTGGAGAAGCGATATCCCGATCAGCTATCCGGCGGACAGAAACAAAGAATTGCTCTTGCAAGAGCATTGGCTCCGGAGCCGGAAGTTCTCCTCCTTGACGAACCCTTCGCAGCAATAGATGCGAAGATAAGACAGGAACTAAGAACCTGGCTTAGAGAAACCATAGATAAGATCGGTATTACAAGCGTATTTGTTACACACGATCAAGACGAGGCCATAGAGGTGGCAGATGAAATAATCATTACAAATGAGGGAAGAGTGGAGCAGGTAGGTAATCCTGCAGACATATACTTAAATCCCCAGACACCTTTCGTGGCTCAGTTTATTGGAAAGAGCTCGGTGATAGAAGATTATGGCAGATTAAAGGGATTCGATTCTCTGGGAGATAACACCAAAGCCATAATAAGACCGGAGTTCGTAGAGATAATAAAGGGAGATGAAAAATCCATCTATGAAGAGGCCTTAGTTGAGCAAAGCATATTCAGAGGAAACTATTTTGAGACCTTGCTTAATGTGAATGAAATAAGACTAAGAGCCAACGCTCCCTTATCCAACGGCCCCTTAAAGGCAGGAGATAAGATAAACATTCTTATAAATCAGATATATGTATTCGATGAGGATACGACAACAACAGTTACCAACGCAGGACTTGATGATTCAACCTGGTATTACATTTAAGGAGGATGGAAAGATGACAACAGAAAAAATTTCAATTCCCCAAAGAATACTGAAGATTGGCATCATCTCCTGGATTATAGTTTTGCTGATATGGGGACTGGCATCATTATCATATGATGAAATATTCCTCCCGAGTCCCGGGGAAACGGCAAGCGCACTGAAAGCCCTTATAGATGAAGGAAAGCTGTGGGAAGATATTGTAGCTTCTGTAGCAAGAGTACTTCAGGGCTGGATTATTGCAATAGTGTTTGCTGTACCCTTAGGACTTATCGTGGGACATTTCAAGATTGCCAGATGGTTGGTGGAACCAATCCTTAGTTTATTCAGATTCGTTCCCGCCATAGCCCTTACTTCACTGTTTCTAATGTGGTTCGGAGTAGAGGACGAATCGAAGATAGCTCTTATTATATATGCGGCTTTCTTCCCCATATTTGTCAACACCATAGCAGGAGTTGTATCAACAGATTCTTCTTTGGTGGAGGCAGCAGGCTGTATGGGCGCTTCGAAGATACGAGTATTCTTCACGGTGGTTGTCCCTTCAGCGGTTCCAAACATCTTTACGGGAATCAGATTGGGACTTGGAAGTGCAATTATCTGTGTTGTTGCAGCAGAGATGCTGGTAGGCAACAACGGACTGGGATACTTAATCCAAAGTTCACGAATGTATTACAAAACATCCTGGGCATTTGCAGGAATAGTAACCTTGGCCCTTATAGGATTTGTAGCAGACAGATTATTGCAGCACTTAGGAATAGTATTTTTGAAGCATTACGGTGTAAGAAAAGCATAAATTGAAATTAATAATTGAGAAAGTTGAGGAT
This sequence comes from Lachnospiraceae bacterium, assembly GCA_015058015.1. Lineage (GTDB taxonomy): Bacteria > Bacillota > Clostridia > Lachnospirales > Lachnospiraceae > SIG280. Next base: position 5,639 of record SVDM01000013.1, read on the forward strand.
TAGAAAATGAAAAAGAGATTATTAGGAGTATTACTTACCATATCAGTAATTGCAGGAGCCTTAGCCGGATGCGGCGGTAATAAGAACCAGGCTTCAAGCACAGCAGCAACAGGCGAGGGCGGACTTAAAGTATTAAGAAACGCAGTAATGACAGGTCAGCTTGATCAGTACGCTACAGAAGTAGGCCTGTGGCAGGGTATTTTCAAGAAACATGGAATAGACTTAAAGACCAATGAATTCGTAGCAGGTATCAATACTATCGATGCTATTGTAAATGGACAGGCCGATGTGGGAATGATGGCAGATTATGCAGCAGTTAACAGAATCGGTAACACACAGGATAATACAGACCTTCGTATTTTCTCAGAGCTTAGCGGTGGCGGCATCAGATCAGGCGGATTATATGTTCCCGAGAAGTATGCAAAGGACCTTAAGTCATTAGATGGATCAGAAGGTTTTGTAACCCATACCGGAACAGTTTCAGATTATTATGCAGCACGCATTATCGAGTATATCGGCCTTGATTATAACAAGCAGAAACTTCTTAATGCAGACTCAACCCAGACTCAGCTTGCCCTTGTAAAGAACAATCAGGCATCAGCAATCTTTGCGGTAGGTTCTCAGGCAAAATACGTGGAAGAGTACGGTTGGAAGCTGGTTGCAACAGTAGATGAGTTAAAGATTACAACAGGTGCTTACTATCTTGCAAAAGAGGGATACATCAAGGAGAACAAGCAGCTTTTGGCAGATTATCTTACAGCTATCGCAGAATCAGTTAAGTATATCGATGAACACTTTGATGAGTCAGCCAAATACCTTGCAGACAAGCTTGGAGTAAAGGAAGAAGATTTCAAACTTCAGTGGAAGGGATATGAGCTTAGAAGCGGATTCTCAGAGGATGCAGCTAAGCACCTTGAGGAGATTGAGAAGTGGGCCTTTGGTGCAGGCAGATTCAAAAAAGACTACAACATAAGAGACTTTATTAACACAGAAGCAATAGAGATTGCTTTTCCGGACAAGGTTACATTAAAGAAATAGTAGGAGGAAAAGAGAATGGGATATCCAAGCGTTTACCCCACAGGGGTTACATTATATAACAAAGACAAAACATATAACGGTTATACAATCTATCCTTCAGCAAAAGGAGCCCTTCTTATTGACATGAACGGCAATGAGGTTAATCTTTGGGCCGGTCTTGGAGGCTTCCCCAACAAGATTCTTCCCGGTGGATATGTTCTTGGAACCACAGGAGCAAGAGCCGGCAAGAATGCATACCAGGACCAGCTTGACTTGGTGCAGGTAGACTGGGAGGGCAACATAGTATGGAAGTTCGACCATACGGAACTGGTGGAAGACCCGGGCAAAGAGCCTCAGTGGCAGGCCAGACAGCACCATGACTTCCAGCGTGAGGGCAACACGGTAGGATATTATTACCCCGGTGGAGAGCCCAAGACAGACAGCGGTAATACAATCTTACTTACCCATGAAAATGTCATCAATCACGCTATATCAGACAAGAAACTTATAGATGACAAGATTATTGAAGTTGATTGGGAAGGCAATATCCTCTGGAGCTGGCGAGCTTCAGACCACTTCGAGGAGTTTGATTTTGATGAAGCAGCCAAGAACACTTTGGCAAGAAACCCAAGCATCCACGAGGAAGCCGGCGGTGACTGGTTACATATTAACTGCGTGTCCGTCTTAGGAAAGAATAAGTGGTACGATGCGGGAGATGAAAGATTCCATCCCGATAACCTGATATTTGATTCAAGAAATGCCAACATTCTTGCAATTATAAGTAAGAAGACGGGAGAAATCGTATGGCAGATCGGTCCTGATTTCAGCAAGACTCCGGAGCTTAGAAAGCTGGGATGGATAATCGGGCAGCATCATTTTCATATGATTCCAAAGGGACTTCCCGGAGAAGGAAATCTTCTGGTATTCGATAACGGCGGCGAAGGGGGATATGGAGTACCCAATCCTGCATCCGCTACAGGCAACAATAATGCCAGAAGAGATTATTCAAGAGTATTGGAGTTCAACCCCTTAACCCTTGAGATAGTATGGCAGTACACACCCCTTGAGGCCGGATTCTTACTTTTCTCCGATGCCTCTAAGTTCTACAGCTCATACATCAGCTCGGCACAGAGACTTCCAAACGGTAATACCTTTATTACTGAAGGCTCTGACGGAAGACTTATAGAGGTTACTCCTGACCATGAGATTGTATGGGAATACATTAATCCATATTCAAAGGGTGTTGCAGGTAAGTTCTCCATGAACATGATCTACCGTGCATACAGAGTTCCCTACGAGTGGGTTCCTCAGGCAACCCATGCTGAGGAAGTATCAATTAAGCCCCTTCTTCCGGAGACTTTCAGAGTACCGGGAGCATCAAAGGGTGAAGGAACCGGAAAGGTGACAACTGTTGCAGGAGTAGATCCCAACAAAACCACCATTACCGGTGTGGGAAGCGATGAGAAAGAAGAAGACGAGAAAGTTGACTTCTGCGTCGTATCCGTTAAAAAGAAAGATTTGGAGAAAATCGGTTAGGGGTTTTATACATGAGATTTAATACCGGCTTACTGCATGATGGTGTCAATCGTAAAGAATATCACGGAGCAACCCTTCCTCCCATTTGTCAGTCCAGTGCCTTCGATCAGGAAAGTGCCGAAGGACTGGAGAAGATATTCGAAGGTACTGCTCCGGGGTATTGCTACACCAGGGTGGGCAATCCCACCATAACTGCTTTTGAAAACAGAATAACAAGGCTTGAAGGAGGAGTTGGCAGCATTGCCTGCGCCTCGGGAATGGCGGCGATATTTAACGCCATTATGGGTATAGTTCAAAGTGGAGACGAGATAATCTCCTGCGCCGGATTATACGGAGGAACTATAGACCTTTTTCATGACTTAGAGGCTTTCGGAATAAAGTCAACATTTATAGAGCCTAACAATACAGGGGCTATAGAAGCTGCCTTTACAGAAAGGACCAGACTTGTATTTGCTGAGACAATATCCAATCCCGGACTGGTGGTAACGGATGTGGAAGTATTAAGCGAAATCGCTCATAAACATGATGTTCCTTTAATTCTTGACAATACCACCGCAACGGCATATCTATTCAAAGGATTGGAACACGGAGCAGATGTGGTTGTTAACTCATCCTCCAAATACATCAACGGCAGCAGCAATTCCATAAGTGGAATACTGACCCTTGGAGGAAAGTTTAAATGGGACATCGAAAAGTATCCGGCGCTGGCTGAATATAAGAAGTTTGGACCTTTTGCCTATATTGCAAGGCTTAGAAACAGTCTCTTTCGTGATATGGGAGCCTGCCTGTCCCCGCAGAATGCTTTTTTAAACCTTCTGGGACTTGAAACTCTGGGACTTAGAATGGAGCGGCAGTGCTCTAATGCACTGGATTTGGCCCGCTTTTTGCAAAAAGAGTTTCCTGATTTGGTTGTAAATTACCCGGGGCTTAATAGCAGTACTTCCCATGAGATTGCGAAGAAACAGTTTGGAGAAAAATACGGAGCAATTGTAACAGTAAGGACCGGAAGTAAAATATCGGCATATTCCTTAATAAATTCCTTGACAATTCCTTACAAATTATCTAATGTAGGTGACACTAAGACACTGGTTATTCATCCGGCATCCACCATTAGTCTTCACAGCACTGACAAGGAAAGAGAGGACGCGGGGGTATATGATGATTTGGTAAGAATTAGCGTTGGAATAGAGGATGTGGAGGATTTGAAAGAAGACTTTGCTAATGCCGTAAAGCTAATCTCCAATTCATAGGGGTGAATAAACATTACAATAATAACTGGGTGTGTTTGATTAATAGGAGGAATCATCATTCCCGGAACGGAGGAATTATATGGCAGAGATTAAAATTGATTATGCTGAACTAAAAAAAGGCGGTTTCATGGTACAAAAGCAGAAGGGTTACGGTTCACTCAGACTACGGGTTATCGGAGGTAATCTTACTGCAGATAATATTAAAACAGTAGCGGAGGTTGCAGATAAATACGGCAAGGGTTATGTACATATGACTTCCCGTCAGGGAATCGAGATTCCCTTTATCAAGGCATCAGAGCTTGAAGAGGTTAAGAAGGCCCTTAAAGCTGGAGGAGTAGAAGCCGGTGTGTGCGGCCCCAGAGTAAGAACGGTTACAGCCTGCCAGGGATCGGAGATTTGCCCCTCAGGATGTATTGATACATATACCTTGGCTAAAGAGCTTGACGCAAGATACTTCGGACGCGAGCTTCCCCATAAGTTTAAATTCGGTGTTACGGGGTGCCAGAACAACTGCTTGAAGGCTGAGGAGAATGACATCGGAATAAAGGGCGGTTTGAAGATTAATTACAAAGAAGACGACTGCATTGACTGCGGTGTATGCGTAAAGGCCTGCATCAAAGGCGCTTTGTCCGAGAAGGACGGCAAGATTGTGCTGGATGCGGACAAGTGCAACAACTGCGGAAGATGTGTTAAGAGTTGCCCCACAGATGCCTGGGAGGGTACACCGGGATATATCGTATCCTTCGGCGGAACCTTCGGTAACTTTATATACAAGGGAGAGGAGCTTGTTCCCTTTATCGAAGACAAGGACACTCTCTTTAGAGTAACGGATGCGGCTATAGAATACTTTGAGGAAAATGCCAACAAGAGTGAGCGTTTCAGAAAGACCTTAGAAAGACTGGGAGACGCAGAACTTCGTAAGCGCTTGACAGCCGCAATAGAGAACAAATAGAAAAGATGAGGATTAAATTATGGCTGAGCTTGATTTTAAAGTAGATTCAGAAGTGGATATTACCGACAAGGTGTGCCCCTTAACCTTTGTTACTGCAAAGGTTGCATTGGAAGAATTAGACGATGGCGAAGTGCTTTCAATCCGTCTTAATGACGGGGAGCCGGTACAAAACGTTCCCAGAAGTCTGAAGGAGGACGGACACAAGGTACTAAAACTTCTTGATAATGAAGACGGAACATATAATCTTTATGTTCGGAAAGTAGAGGAAGGCTAATGGCAGCAAGAATATCGGAGAAAGATTTTGAAGAAAGGGTTATCAAGGCCACAGAGCCTGTAGTAGTGGAATTCTATAACGACGGATGCGTCGCCTGCAAAAAGCTGGCGCCGGTTCTGGGAGATATAGAGGATACATATGAAGGTCGTGTACATTTCTATAAGGTTAATACCAATTTTGATCCCGACCTGGTGGTAAGATATGATATCACCGCAGCCCCAACTCTGCTGTTTATATCAGGCGGCGAAGAAAAGGACCGTCTCATAGGTACAAGAAAAGCCGAAGAAATAACAAGCAGGGTAGAAAGCTACCTTTAAAGAAAGAATGGTTTTAGAAAGGAAGAAGAGGCAATGACAATAACAGTTGCAGGTGAAAAGAAAGAGTATATAGAGGGTATAACCCTTGCAGAATTAATTGTAGAAGAGGATGTAGAGAATCCGGAATACGTAACAGTTTCAATTAATGATGAATTTGTTGCATCCGATGCCAAAGACTCCACCGTAATAAAAGACGGTGATACAATCGAGTTCCTCTACTTCATGGGAGGAGGACGCTAGTATGGCAATGACGGATGAACAAATCGAACGTTATTCACGTCATATTATCTTAAAAGAGGTTGGAGTAAAGGGACAGAAGAAACTTCTAAACGCCAAGGTGCTGATTATCGGTGCCGGCGGACTGGGTGCCCCGGCTGCTATGTACTTAGCGGCAGCAGGTGTAGGTCATATCGGCATCGTGGATGCAGACGAAGTAGATCTCTCCAACCTCCAGAGGCAGGTTATTCACACAACGGCAGATCTCGGTAAGGCCAAGGTTAAATCCGCCAAGGAAACCATGACAGCCATCAATCCTGACGTGGAAGTTACCACATACCGCATGTTTGTGGATGCCTCCAATATACGTGAACTTATAAGAGAATATGATTTTATTATTGACGGTACGGACAATTTCCCTGCAAAGTTTCTTATTAACGATGCCTGTGTTATTGAGAAGAAGCCCTTCTCCCATGCGGGAATAATCAGATTCCAGGGACAGCTGATGACCTATGTTCCGGGAGAGGGTCCCTGCTATCGTTGTGTATTTAAAAATCCCCCGCCAAAGGACGCCGTTCCCACATGTAAGCAGGCGGGAGTCATAGGAGCAATGGCAGGAACCATAGGAACATTGCAGGCCATGGAAGCCATTAAGTACATAATCGGAAAGGGAGAACTTCTTACAGGATGGCTCCTTACCTATGATGCTTTGAAGATGGAATTTAGAAAGATTAAACTGCCGAAAGAGACGAAAAATTGTCCGGTATGCGGCGAGAACCCCACTATCTTAGAGCCAATAGACTATGAGCAGGAAGTGTGCGAAGAGACGGCGGGAAGATTTGCCACAAGAGACGAACAGCAGTAAGACTATTAAGGATGAGAGATTATGATTATCAGGATGGAATACCAATTATACGATGATATAGTGGAATATGCCGCAAAGCATCTCCCGGAGGAAGCCTGCGGACTAATTGCCGGAGAGGAAAATGAAGAAGGCAGAGAGATAAAAAAGGTGTATTTCCTTGAGAATAAGGACCACTCTTCGGAGCATTTTACCCTAGATCCGGCAGACCAGATGGCTGCCATAAAGGATGCCAGGGCTTTGGGATATAAGGTCTTTGGCAACTGGCATTCTCACCCTGAGTCCCCTTCCAGACCATCCGAAGAGGATATCAAGCTTGCATACGATTCCAAATCAAGCTATCTTATTCTGTCACTTATGGCAAAATATCCGGTTCTTAATTCCTTTCATATCGAAGGAAAAGAAGTAACAAAAGAAGACCTGCGAATCTATTCAGAAGAATACTATTATTAACCTTATGGGGGCATTTTGTAATTCCATACAAAATGCCCTTTATTTTTTTAGAATGTCATATATAGATTAGCTCCCTTTTCTCATTTTATAATTTTTGTATCTTTATATCGGGCATGTAAAGAGAAGGTTCACACTGAACTACGAAACAGTATGAAAGGGGAAAGGTTTAATGAGAAGAGGAAGAGCTATAGGAGTTTTTATGAACATAACATGCGGATTATTATTCTGTCTGGTTATGTCCATTATAGTATTGTTCAGGAATGAGCAGATGACAGGGTTGCCGGCAGGAACCCTGCTTAATGTGAAGATGGTGGCTTTCTCGGTTATTCAGGCCTTCTTTGTAAGTTATACAATAGGAGATCTGGTTCCAAGTTACAGTTGGGGTACCGCATTCTGCGCCAAGAATAATATGGGTAAAGTTCCAAGCTATTTTATAACAATAGCTATTCATGCATTTATAATCGGAACCATCTGCAGTCTTATCTGTACTTTTATTGCGGTGGATGCGGGAACATTCAGCTTCACAACACTTATTGCATGGTGGACTAACTATCCCATTCTGTTGCTTGCAGCATACGTTCTTATGGTTATAGTTATGGGACCCTTGCAGAAGGCGGCATTTGCTCTGACAAAGAACATTACAGACTAAACACAATACGGCGAGTAAACCATACTATAATAATAGATGCCACTTAAGCTCCCTCCCTTTAGGGAAGCTGGAGTGGCATCACTTTTTTTAAGTTAAAATATCAAAGAGATAAAAGCTTACGCGATAGCCTAAGGCTAATATGCCATCCTCCGGGTCTATTCCAAAGGATTCTTTAAGCTTGGTAATACGGTAATCTACTGTATTGCGGTGCAGATTCAGGGCCTTGGCGGTGGCATTCATCTTCAGATTGGACTCTAAGTAGGCACGTAGGGTTTCGTAGTAATCCGTTCCATGCATTCGGTCATACTCTCTAATCATGCCGATGCGGGGGTTTACTAAGGACAAGCAGTCATCGGGAGACAGGTTCTTGCTTATGGCTGAATAGACACAGTATTTCTCGTAGTCATATATAAGATTCCGGGGGTGAAGCCTGCGTCCTGCCTCAATTGCGTATTCTGCATCTTTTACATGAAGGGATGAATTACCTATATTCTTATATGTATAGCTAATACCCAGAGCTATATTCCTCTTTTTCAGGAAGTCTGACAGGGCATCTCTGTCTGTAATACAGTCATCCTCAAGATTGCTTCGCATAGCGATAAAGGCCACACTGTCTTCACTGTATACCACTCCCTTGCCGCCGGAGACGAAGCCTTCGGTGGATCTTAGAAGGTATTCCACAGGAATATCCCGTTCTAGCGACATCTTCTTAAATATAAGGACATTCAAATACGTCAAAGGATTCAAGCCGGAATAGTTTAGCCTGTTACGAAGGCGGCTGGAATCGGGCTTAGAGGTTAGAAGTTCCGAGATGACGTAGCTGTACTTGTCGTCGGAGCTTTCTTTCTTCATCTTGATACGTTCTAAGGCTACTTTCAATACATGGGTAAACTCCTTAAGAAGGTAGGTGTCGTCTTCGGTTATTGGCCTTCTGTGCTCAACAAGGGTGACGAAGCCTATATTCTTCTCATCCACGTATATCTTGCGGGAATAATACCGGGCCTTAAAGCCCTCGTCCTTGGAAATCTCTGGTTCAGGATTAATAAGCCTTGTATGCAGTCGGTTATCAAGGGCATAATCTGTGTACTCGGAAGGGTAGTAACGATTAAGGGAGATAAATTCCCACAAGGCATCATCAGGATTGGGATTGTAGGTGTCCACAAAGGATGTACAGGCAATGACGCTGAAGGAATTGTCGCTAAGGATAAGTGAATTCTCGAATACAAGAGATGCTGCATCGATAATTGAATCAATATCCTGATGCTTGTAGATTATATCGTAGAGCTGATGGCTCTTTTTGTGAAAATTATCGGTATCGATAATATCGTTTCTGTTCATGTTAACCTCCCGAAGAGAAAAACCAATGGATACGTTTCTATTATACATGCATGTGGCCAATATACATTTATAAAAAATTACAAAAATCAATTCAATAACTTGTATATACTTATATGGATAATAGCATACCATATTGCTATTATCAACATATAGCGCCCCGAGATAAGGCGGGGCAATGAATTGTAATAATATACAAGGAGGAGGAAACACGATGACAAAAGCAGACACGGTGTTTATCAACGGAACCATACTCACATTAGATGACAAGAATTCCATATGTGAGGCAGTGGCTGTAAAATGCGGAAGGATTATCAGTACAGGTACAACGGCGGATATTAAGCCGTACATTGGGGAGGATACACAGGTTATTGACCTTGAAAGGAAGATGATGCTACCGGCAGCATATGATGCCCATGTGCATTGTACATCCATGGGTTCGGCAAGTATGATGGTAGATTTTTCATTCCCGGGCTGCGATACAGTAGAAGAGATGCGTCGCAGAATAAAGGAAGCGGCTGCCCATACTCCTAAGGGAGAGTGGATAAGAGGTTATGGCTTAAACGAAACGCTCATAAAAGAATACCTGCCGGAGACAGGCAGAATCATCCATCATAAAGACTTTGACGATTGTTGTCCCGACCATCCCTTAAAGATTTCTCTTTGGACGGGCCACAGCGTATTTGTTAATGCCCTTGGTTTGGAAAAAGCAGGTGTGGATGACAACACTCCAAACCCCGTGTCGGGAGTAATCGTTCGTGACAAAGACGGTCACGCAACGGGACTGCTCCACGAGGGCGGCGGTGTCAACCTGATTGACCGTGTTGTACCGCTGTTTACCGAAGAAGAGGTGGAACAGGCCATTACCAACTTCCAGAATACGGTAGTAAGCAACGGTTACACAGGCTATACCAATGCCACACTGGGACCCTGTGACAACAGAAACTCGGGTATCTCGGATTCCAGGGCATTTGACGTATACAGAAAGATGGCCAAAGAAGGCAAGCTAAAGGCAAGAGTATCCTTAGGTCTCTATGCCGGACGTGACGGTGTTCAGACAGCTGAGAATGTAGCCGAGACCATTGACGAATTCGATTTTGATAAATATAACGAGAATCCGGAGATTCTCAAAGTAGGACTGATTAAGCTTTTCTGTGACGGAACACCCATGGGACATACAGCCTGGATGTACGATGATTACTTGGATCAGCCGGGGAACCACGGACATTCCTGCTTCTTGGATGAGAATGCATCTGATGAGGAACAGGCAGAAGCTTTAAGAAAAATCATCAAAGTGTGCCATGACAAGGGCTTCCAGATTGGTATCCACGCAATAGGAGACAGAGCGGTAAGAACCTCTATAGATTGCATAGCACAGGCTATTGAGGAGAATCCCAGATCTGATGCAAGACATTATGTGCTTCATCCGGACAGCATGGGTACAGAGGAGATGGCAGCTAAAGCCGCTAAGTACGGAATCCTCTACTCAGTACAGCCGGGTCTTATCGATCATATTATTGAGCCGGCTATAGCTCTTACAGGAGAAAAGGTTAAGTCGGGCCAGCAGATAAGGACATTCCTTAGTCAGGGAGTTAAATGCTGCGGCGGTTCCGACGGAATAATCGGTGAGTTCCAGAATTGGCGTCAGTCAGTACAGTCAGCAGTAACGAGACGTTCTCATATTACGGGAATTCAGTACCATAGAGAACTGGCTCTTACAATAACAGAGGCCATCAGACTCTTTACCATTGATGCGGTTTATCAGGAGCATATGGAAAAAGATTTGGGATCTGTGGAAATCGGTAAATTCGCAGATTTCCAGGTTCTTGACAAGGACATTTACAGAGTGCCTGTGGATGAAATCGGAAGCATTCAGGTACTTCAGACATATAAAGAAGGCGTGTGTATTTATGATAGGAACAACTAGTTTAATTATATCCATAATGCTGGCGGGGTGCATCCAACAGATGTCTCCCTCCCCCATATTGATGTATATAGGAGCGGAGTATGGTATAGCAGGGAATGATGCATTAATGAATCTTGCCATATCCATAATATTCCCCACTCTTATTGTGGGCTGCCTTATGGGGGGCGTGATAGAGAAGAAGATAGGTACCAAGTCACTTCTTACTTTGACGGGAATCTTCTCATCTATAGGGCTTTTAATTAATTTTGTTGCATTTGATTATGTGATTTTCCTCATTGGAAGAGCGATATACGGATTGGGATTCGGTCTTGGTATCCCCTTTATGGGGTCATCCCTTATGAAGTGGTATTCGGGAAAAGGCAGAGAGGCCATGACAACCGTTAACTCCCTCTTTCCCTTTGTAGGAACCGTAACCAGCTATTTGTTTATGGCTCGTCTCTTTCACCTGTTTTCCGATAATGTAAGAATTACCTTCGGAGTCTGGGGAATCCTTATGATTATACTAACCATTCTTTGGATTGTTTTTGTAAAGGACAGGAAAGAGGAAGAGGCTCCGGAAGAAGCAAAGATTGACTTCTCAATTTATTTGGATTTATTAAAGGTGAGGACTCTCAGGCTTTTGTCCATAACATTTGTATGTGACTTTGCCTGTTACTCCTATATGGCAACCGTACTGCCCACATACCTTATGGAGGTTGGGCATATGGATGAAGCCGCAGCATCTTTGTGGTCTGCCATCGCATTTCCGGCGGCGGGCATCCTTGGGTGCTTTACGGCTGGTATCGTAAACACGGCAATGGGATCTAAGAGGTTTCCCCTTATTACAGGACAGATATTAAAGCTTGCAGGTATATCAACCATGACTCTCTTAGGGTATATGGGTCCGGCATCCCTTATAGTCGGAACTGTACTATTCGGTCTTGGTAACAGCTTCTGGATGCCATCCTTTTACGGTATCCCCACTGAGCTTCCGGGAATGAACGGAAGTTTGGTGGCAGCCAGTTTCTCGCTATGCAATTCCTGTGGATTCTTAATGGGATTTATCGTTCCGGTGGCAGGAGGAATCATAACGGGATTCTTCGCAGACCATGCCACAGGTCTTACCACGAGTTTAATTGTATTTAACCTGCTCAATGTCTTTGCTCTTATTGAGGCATTGCGGGTTCCGAAAGATTATAAAACTGCACCTGCAACAATGCGCACCGCAGAATGACAGTTATATGAGTCACGGAGACAATTGGTTCTTCCGTGACTTATTTTTTTTATAAAAATAACCCCCGGGGGGGCTTGTGGAAAGATTTTACAGCATATATTATGAAGTACAGATGTGAAAAACGTCAGACATAATACGAGTATGACTTCAGGAGGAACTGGGATGAAACTATCAAAAAGAGTATTGGCTCTGGTATTATCAGCGGCTTTTGTTGTGGGCACTTTTGCAGGCTGCGGTAATACACAGCAGCAGGGAAGCTCAGCTGCAGGAAGTTCTGCTGCAGGGGGCAAGATTACCGTAAAAGATCTTACAGGAAAAGAGTTTACATTTGACAAGCCTCTAGATAAGGTTGCCATTCAGTGGTCAGGTTCAGGTGGACCTTTCATGATTATGGCGGCATTATACGGCAAGGATTTTGTTAATCATATTGCGGCAATGGATGACGGTCTCGTAAAAAACCGTAAGGATATGTATGACCAGTATGTAAAGGATGTACCCGAGATTGCCAATATCAACATTATAGGTTCTGTTGAAAACGATGGATTTAACCTTGAGAAGCTTATCTCCAGCGGTGCAGAAGCATTTGTAGTACCGTTGGGTATCCAGGCAACCTTAAAAGAAGGTCTTCAGGAGAAGATTGAGAAAGCAGGAATCCCTGTTATCTACATGGACTATCATGCAGAGACCATGGAGAACCATATTGCTTCAACCAAGCTTCTTGGAAAGCTCTTCGGTAAAGAGGATCGAGCTAAGGAAATCGTTGACTGGTACAAATCACATATGGATCCCTTAAATGAAAAGATAAAGACTGTTGTTGAGAAGAACGGACGCCCCAAGGTATACATCGAGTGTGCACAGAAGGGTAGAGATGAAATCGGTAACAGCTACGGCAACAACTATATGTGGGGCGCTATGGTATATAACGTAGGCGGAACAAGTATCGCAGACGGTAAGGTTACCAAGTATTCACCCCTTGAGAAGGAATTCATCTTATCGACAGACCCGGATGTAATAATCTTTACCGGCTCTATCTGGGAAGGACAGACGGATTACGCTCGTATGGGATTTGCTGCAACCAAGGAAGACTCCAACGAGAGATTGAAGAAGATTCTTACAAGAGACGGTTGGGATAACCTTAAGGCTGTAAAGAATAACAGAGTATACAGCATCCACCACGGTCTTGGGCGTGAGATCTATGACTGTGCAAGCTTTGAAGCACTGGCTAAGTTCATCTGGCCGGAAGACTTCAAGGATCTTGACCCGGAGGCAACATTAAAGGGTTATTATGAGAAGTTCCTTCCATTCACATACGGAGGACTCTGGTTCTTACATTATGGAGAATAATGAATGACTGAAGAAAGTGTTACAAAGTTTGAATATAAAACCTACTCAGGCAGAAAGACTGCTATGCTCATCCTGGGCATAGCAGTTTGCCTGATTAATTTTGTGTTAAATATAATAATCGGTTCATCTTCCGCCTCCATCCCGGAGATATTAACAGCCATTGTTAATCCGGCGGGAGTTAGCAAATTGACAGCTACTATAGCATGGACCATACGTATTCCCACATCCCTTATGAGCATTCTTGTGGGGGCGTCCCTGGGACTTGCGGGAGCTACCATGCAGACCATACTTAATAACCCACTGGCAAGTCCCTATACCCTGGGTATATCGGCAGGGGCAGGAGTGGGAGCATCCATAGCCATGTTAACGGGACTTGGTGGACTTGCGGTAATTGGCGGAATCGCCGTTCCTTTATCCGCCTTTGCCTTTGCGCTTCTGGCTTGCTTAGGAATCTATTTTATAAGTCGCACCAAGGGATTTACATCAGAGATTATGGTGCTTACGGGAATCGGAATGGTATTCTTCTTTCAGGCTATCCAGTCCTTTTTGCAGTACATAGCCTCATCTGAAGCCCTGCAGGCCATAGTGTTCTGGACCTTTGGAAGTCTGACCAAGGCGGATTGGACCAATATTCCCATTCTGACGGTGGTATTCGTGGTAGTATTTATCGCAATATACTCACAGTCCTGGAAGCTTACGGCCCTGAAGCTGGGAGATGAGAGAGCCAAGGTTTTGGGAATCGATGTTGAAAGACTTCGTATGATGATGTTTATACTAATGTCGCTGCTTACGGCTACAGCGGTGGCATTTGTAGGAAGTATAGGATTTATAGGTATCGTGGGACCCCACATTGCAAGAATTGTTATAGGAGAAGACCAGAGATTTTACCTGCCCATGTCCGCTGTATGCGGTGCGGCCATACTGTCACTGGCTTCCGTTGCCACCAAGATAATCGTTCCGGGAGCTGTGTTCCCCATTGGTATCTTAACGGCAATAATAGGTGTTCCATTCTTCTTCGCACTTATCTTAAGAAAGAGAGGTTGATATTATGTTAGAGATTAAGAATTTGTCTTTCGGTTATTCCAAGCAAAAAGTGTTTACTGATATAAGCTTTGAGGCCAGGCCGGGCGAGATAACAGCGGTAATAGGAGCTAACGGAGCAGGTAAATCAACCCTCCTTAAATGTGTCTCCGGCTTAGAGAAGGCATCCGGAGATATCTACATCTGCGGAGAAAACAGGAAGCATATGCCCAGAATTAAGCAGGCGGAGGTAATAAGCTTCCTTAATCAGAATACAGACTGCGATGCGGAACTTAATGTCTATGAAGTAATTCTCCTTGGACGGGTTCAAAAACTGGGCTTTAGGGTAAATGACGAGGACCGGGCAAAAGTAGAGGAGATTATGGACCTTCTGTCTATATCACAGTTTGCAGACCGTAAGATAAGCGAACTTTCAGGCGGTCAGAGACAGATGGTATTCATAGCGCAGACTCTTATTAAGAATCCCAAGATTCTTATCTTAGATGAGCCCACCAGCGCCTTGGATTTAAACAAGCAGTTTAATCTGATGGAGCTTATGAAAAAAATCGTAAAGAAAAGAAACTTAACAACCCTTATTACCCTTCATCATCTTGATATGGCCATGAAATATGCGGACCGTATTGTTGTAATTGGAAACGGCGGATTATATGCCTGCGGAACTCCGGAAGAGGTTATGACAAAGAGGATGTTTAGGGAAATATATAAGATAGATTCGGAGATATATACGGATGAAAAAGGGGATAGGCATCTGATAGCATACGGCCCTACCCCATCAAAGCCTGAGTTTTTAAATGCAAGCAGGCCCTGTATGGCACCATCCGTTTTAGTGGAGGAAGTAGGATAATGGTTTTAGCAGAGAAAATAGTAAAGGCCTGGGATATGTCGGCCAAAGGATATAGTAAAAAATGCGTTATTGATGATTTTGTATCACCGGGAAAGGACACCTGGACAGAGATTCTTACATCTCTGGCACCACGAGAAGGAAAACAGGATATCCTTGATGTGGGAACAGGCCCGGGGGTATTTGCAACCCTTCTTTCCCTGGCAGGTCATAATGTAACGGGAATTGATATCTCGGAAGAGATGCTTAAGGAAGCAAGGGAGAATGCCGCAAGATGCGGAGCGAACCCCACCTTTACCATTATGGATTCACAGAATATTACCTTTGAAGATGAGTCCTTTGACATGATTGTAAGCAGAAATGTTATGTGGATTATGGAAGAGCCGGAGAAGACCTATGCCAACTGGCTTAGAATCTTAAAGCCCGGCGGTCGCGTGGTTGTATTCGACGGAGGACATCCTGCAAGAAGCAAGGAAGAATTCGTTCCGGACCATGGCTTGGACAGAGAAGAGGAGTACAAGAGATTATTTGGTGAGCCTATGCCCATTTCCTTTGAGAAGAATCAGTGGGAGATAGCAAGAGGCTGGAAGAGAGAACTTCCTCTGACATATGTGGCTCGCCCGGAATGGGATATTGATGCCATGAAGAGAGTTGGTTATGTTAATGTTAAATGGGAGGATGTTAACGATAAGACCAACTATAATGAGAAGTTGGCATTTCTGAATAAGGGAAGAGTATTCATGTGCATTCAGGGGGATAAACCATCTGATTAGGAGATTATTATGATACTGATTAACAAGACTCTTTTGGCCCTTTCCAAAGGATTTCGTGGGTGGATAGCTCTTATGGTTGTATTAAAGATGGTGATACTTGTGGGTATCACCATGTTTGCTAACTCCATAGGAGCAATACTTGGCAGGATTAATGATTTAAGTATCACCAATGAGGAATTGTCCGCCAATATAATTCAGGCACTTATCGCTTCGGTGTTGATGCTTGTGGGCGAACTCCTTGTGGGAGAGGCTGAATACTATTGTACAGCTAAATCGAGATTAACTCTTCGGGAGAGGATTCTCGGTAAGGTTATGGAACTGGATGTAAGAGATGTGGACGCTATAGGTGCCTCGGACGCTATTAATGCGGCAGTAGATGGTATTGAGACAATGCAGGTTTACTATAATCAATACCTTCCGGGAATAGTCTATAGTTTTATAGCGCCTATATATCTCTTTTTTAATCTATGGAACAAGAGCTCTCTTGCAGCCCTTGTACTGCTGGTATTTTCCATCGTCATAATGCCGGTAAATGCCCTCATAAGCCGTAAGATCTTCGTCTTAAAACAGGAATACTGGGACGGCCTTAGCGACCTTACATCCTATTATCTTGAGAGCATTAACGGACTTGTAACCACAGAGCTTTTTAACAGAGGTGAAGACAGGGAAGCTACTCTTTTTGGTAAGGCTAAGCATTTGGGCCTGGTTGTAATTAACATAATGAAGGTGAATTTCTTAGGTGTCGGAGGAAACGAATTCTTTATTAATGCAGGAATATTTACATCCACACTTATTGTTTCCATACAGGCTATGAAAGGGGAACTGCCCCTTACATCAGCCCTTATTGTATTGCTCTTATCCTACGGATTCTTCTCGGCTTTCAGGAAGCTTCATTGGATATCCCATTCCGCTTTGATGGGTATCGCCGCAGCCCAAAACATTTCAAGAATCCTGGATATTGATACAAGCATCAAGGTTGACCCTGATTGTCCGGAGGACCCGGAGGGATTTGAAGGGATTAAACTTGATAATGTATCCTTCTCATACAAGGGAAGAGACAGCGTCCTTACCGGTGTGAATATGAAGATTAGGAAGGGTGAGACCACTGCCATAGTAGGGGAATCCGGAAGTGGTAAGAGTACGGTGGCTAATATGCTTCTTCGCTTCTATGATGCACAGGAAGGCAATATCTACTTCCGGGGCAAGAATAACATATCCTACACTCCGGAAGAGCTTAGAAAGCACATTATTATGGTGCCACAGTTTGTATATATATTCTCCGGAACCCTTAGGGAGAATCTCCTGATAGCCAATGAGCAGGCCACCGAAGAGGATATGAGAGATGCCCTCTTCCAGGTAAAGCTTCTTGACTGGGCTGATACTCTGCCACAGGGTCTGGATACTCCTTTGGGAGATGCGGGAAGTATTCTCTCCGGAGGCCAGCGACAGAAGATTGGTATCGCAAGGGCGCTTCTGTCCAAGGCAGAATATATAGTATTTGACGAATCTACTTCAAGTGTTGACGAAAGCAGCGAGCAGGAGATTTGGAGATGTATTAACGGTCTGGCACTTACCAGAACTTTAATTATAATATCCCACAGATTATCGACTATACGTAATGCGGATAATATCTATGTCCTGGAAAAGGGAAAGATCTGCGAGCACGGAAGTCATGATGAGCTTATGGCAAAAAATGGACTATACAGCCGTCTGGTAGAGCAGCAGAATATCCTGGAGATGATGGGAGAAAGGAGTCTTGCACATGGCTAAGAAGAAATATATATATAGCATCGGCGAGCTCACCCGTCGTCTTATAAAGCTTTCAGCGCCCCAGGCGGGAAATATTATTCTATCTACTGTGGCCAGCATCATTGGAAATGTAGCTCAGATGGGACTTATGGGCTTTGGCGCCATGATGATTTTATCATTAACGGGTAAGACCACCATGGGAAGTAACGCTTTATGGATAGCCCTTACAGCTGTCTGTGCCCTGCTTATTCCCATTATGAGATATTTTGAAGGAGAGTACTCTCACGTAGGGGCTTATATGCTCCTGGCGGAGATGAGAACCAAGCTCTTTTCCGATTTACGCAGACTTGCTCCAGCTTGTCTTGTGGACAGACAAAAGGGAGATATTATTTCTATAGCGATAGCGGATATCGAGACCATTGAAAACTTCTTCGCTCATACGGTTGGACCAACCTTTACCGTTATATTATTACCGCTTATTGCGCTTATTACCGCTGCTAATGTCCACTGGCTCTATGCTGTATGTCTGATTCCTCTTTATCTGATAATCAGTATTATTATCCCTCTTCTTGCCATGAGAAGTGGGCGTAGAATAGGCATGGAGTATAGAGTGCAGGTGGCGGAGCTTAAATCCCTGGTATTGGAGTCCGTTTACGGTCTAAAGGATGTACAAATCTTCGGCCAGGGCGGTAAACGTATGGATATGGTAAGGGAAAAGAGTAAGATTGTTAACTCTATTACCCACAGGAAAACCATTCACAAGCAGTTGGTTACGGCTATGCCTACATTTTTCATCTATCTTTCAAGGATTATGATTATCGCTATCTCTTCATACCTTGCTATCACCAATCAGGATATGTTGAATGGGGTTATCGTATTATCCTTGGTTGTATCGGCGTCATTTTCCTCTACTCAGTCCTTGGTGTCCGTAGTATCCAATCTCTTAGAGACCTATGCGGCAGCTGAGAGGCTTTTTGAAATAGAAGACTCTATACCGGAGGTTATTGAAGCTGATAAGCCAAAAAGGCTGGAGAGAATTGATGAGATTGACTTATGTGGTGTGGTATTCGCCTATAAGAGCCGCAACAAGATTGTGCTTGACGGTGTGGACCTTTCCATTAAACCCGGGGATAAGATAGGTATCATCGGAGAGTCCGGCGCAGGTAAATCCACCATCTTGCGTCTCCTTATGAGATTCTGGGAGACCGGGGAAGGTGCCATCAAGCTTAATGATACCAATATAAGAGACTACAGTTTAAGAGATCTTAGAAATCGTATTGCTCTCTTAGAGCAGCACACCTTTATATATAACGATACCGTGGCGGCCAATATTGCCCTGGGTAAGCCGGATGCTTCCATGGATGAGATTAGGGAAGCGGCAAGAAGAGCCGGAATTGACAGGCTTATTGAGACCCTCCCGGATGGCTATGATACTGTCTTAGGTGAGCTGGGTAACGGCCTCTCCGGCGGTGAGAAGCAGCGAATAGGCATTGCAAGAATTATGCTTACCGACCCGGATGTTATCGTTATGGATGAGCCCACCAGCAGCTTGGACATCTTCAATGAGAAGGGAATCCTTAAGACTCTGGATGATGAGTACAAGGATAAGACGATTATTATTGTGTCCCATAGGAAGTCGACCCTTACGGGATGCAGGAAGATATACAGGCTAAACGGGGAGAAGAAGCTGGTGGCTATATAGAAGAATTGATTGTTTGGCGGGTATATAAGACCGAGCAGCTACTATAACATTCCGCGACCCACTCGCGTTCTTAATGGGTACCCCTAGCGGTACTAAGCTCTCGAGGCACCCCTTTTCGGTGTACCTCGAATCGCTAAGTGCCGAGACCCATTACGGTCCCGGAATATTATAGTAAATGCTCGGCCATTTACATCAGCGCCAAATTAGGTATGAAATCAAGAAAAACGGGCGAATTCCGCCCGTTTTTCTTGAATCTGGTATCAAATACAGCGCCTTACGGTGTCTGAACATCGCTCATGTTATAAAGAGATGTTTTACCATTTAAGAGTCTGCTATATGAAGCAAGTGCATAGAATGCCTGCTCTGTAGCCATTCCATCACGGTTTCCGTTAAGGATGTGCTTATAACCGCCACCCTCAACAAAGAATCTGTCAAAGGTCTCCATGATAGAATGTCCATTCTTTATAAAACGTGCATCAGTAAGAGGATTTATTCCCAAAGAAGTCAATGCAACTACTATCTGTGAAACTGACTCACTGTTTTCTATACCATAGGATGAGAGTCCGCCTCTATCATTTACAAACTCAGCCATCTTGTTAAGTGCAGCATCTACAGCTTCCTTAACGTCTGCTCTCTTATTGTAATAAGGAGCAAGTGCCTGGATAGCCATACCTGTCATATCAGGATCTGCCTTCTTTCCGCTGAGTGTCCATCCTCTTTCGGGAGTTTGAACGGAAAGTATATGGTCAATAAGCTTATCTCTTGTTACAGCATCTGCAGAATTACTATTATTAGGTATTGCATAGTTATGAGAATCAAAAGCAAGAAGTGCCCAGATAACTCCGTTAATTCCCTGTTTCTTAAGATACTTCATGCTGTTAAGGCCGTTAAGGAGGTTATGTCCTGCAACATTTGTAGGATCTTTGCCGATGGCTGTTAAAGCAAGGATAACTCTTTCATTGTCTGTAGCCTTTGATTTGTGAAGTCTCTCATCAGCATTGATGTTTGCTCTTACATAAGCTTCTACGTTCTTATAGTAATTCTTGTAGAATGCAGCGTTTGCAGGGGTTGCTTCTGAACGAGCAAGTCCGATAACCAACCATTCTCCGCCTACAAAACCTACAGTTGCATCGTTTGTAGCAGTTTGGTTTGTAAGATATGCCTTAGTTGTGTTATAATTTGCAAGAATCTTTGTATTAAGAGCACTTAATTCCTCAGGAATCTGCTCTTCAGGATTCGGATTAGGATTAGGATTAGGGCCGGGATCAGGGTTAGGATCTACGGTCGCTGATCCTTCTTTTTGAATCGTGAAGGAATAAATCGTAGGTGTAGCTCCTTGGTTCATGGTTTCTCCGGCACCAACGGTGATAAATATTTCCGTACCATCAACTACAGGTATTCTTTGTGAACGCTTGTACATAACAGAACCTACTTCCATGAACACCTGGAAGTTCTTATTGGCTGCAGTAGGTGTAATCTGTATATCTTCAGTATCTGAAGGAACCGTTAAAACATAGTTTAATGTGTCCGGATCAAACTCCTCATTAAGAGTTCCTTCGCTAAACTCAATGGCTTTAAGGGTAGTGTTAATATCACCCCAGAAACCGCCAAGGTCTTCACCGTAGCCGTTTACTGTATACATAACACGGATTTCGTCACCGGCTGATAACTTGCCATTTTCTACTGTAAATGCAGCAAAGCTATCATTAACGAACCAGTCGTTTAAAGTACCCATCCAACCGGACATGGGGCCACCGTCGAATTCGCCTAAGCCATCGATGCGTGAGATGTAGTAGTCCCCGACAATTTCAATTTCTACGTCTCTGCCACAAGCCTCTTCTATACAAGACATCATTGAGGAGTCCTCACCAAGGGTAACCCAGGTATCCACATGGACATCATCCCAAAACTGGCCCGCTTCTTCCCATCCTTCCATACCTTCATGGAAAGTGGTGTTCTCGATAATTACATGCACCTGATTCTGGTGCGGATCACTTGTTGCTGCAAAAACAGCAGACGGCATTAAGCCTATTACCATTAACACAGTTAACAGTAATGATAAAATACGCTTTCTCATTCTCTTTTCCTCCTCTGGTTTAATATTTTGAGAAAACAGACCTTTAGGTCACACTTAGAATTCTACCACCACGTTAATTATAAAAACACTAAGTCTTTCCTTATGAGTTTTTGGCTACAAAAACCCGTATTAGCAGTACTTTGAAACTTTTTTTAATCGATTTGCCAAAGGTTTACCTTATGGCAGAAGCTTGTTTTTTTACATTTTATTACAATTGAACGCAATACTGCTTGTTCTTCTGTTATCGCTAAAACCCTTACGAATACTGAGGTTGAGCCCCAATTTACTGTCAGAAAAATTCTACTATATTCTGACACCCACCCCGTCAAAAGCTGATAACTATTTACTTATGACCTTTACCTTATATTATCTGACTAATAATTATAAACATGCATAAATAAAGAAAAAGAGGGCAGT
Organism: Lachnospiraceae bacterium; assembly: GCA_015058015.1. GTDB lineage: Bacteria > Bacillota > Clostridia > Lachnospirales > Lachnospiraceae > SIG280. The sequence goes on from SVDM01000013.1 coordinate 27,584, forward strand.
ATAAACTGCCCTCCAGTCGAATAAGAATCTCTTGCGTTTTAATTATATGGTTTTAATTATTTAGTTTGCTTCTCTTTTTGCTTTCACAGCGCCGGCTGCAACAATGCATAAAGCGAAGAGTGAAAGTATAAGAGAAATGTTTGATGAATCACCTGTCTTGGGTGAAGCTGTAACGTTAGTATTGTTGTTGCTGATTTCTGCATCAAGCACAGTCTCTGCAGCTTTGTTGTCATTGCTCAATACAACAACATAATCTGACGCATGTGTAAATGCGAGTTCTGCGAAGCCTTCGCTGTCAATAAGACCTGATGTGGTGATCTGAGTGGAGCCATCCTCTTTACACCAATAAACGTTGGCATACTTACCTGCAAACTCGCTACCGAAATTGTATCTTAATGTTGCCTTAAAGCCAAAGTCTCCTTCATGCGACAATCTAAGCTGAACTGTCGGATTACCCTGTGCGAGTTCTTCTACAACACTTTCAGGTACAACACCGGATACTTTCTCAACACCAAGGTTAAGTGCTTTAACTTCTTCTGCTGTAACGCTTGTACCGTTTACAGTCCATGTATAAGCGCCCATCTCAAAGACAACATCAACGTTCTTACCCTTAACTGTCTCTAACACTTCAGCCGGAATAACTGTAGCAGTTTCACCTGCTTCTGATACCATAGGTACTTTAACCTTGGGTGTCTCTTTAGCCAGGCCAAGACTTGCAGCTTCATCTACACCGGCAACGGCTTCCTTGGCATTATTCAAAGCCTCCTGAACTGCTTCTGCAGACGGAGCAACACCTTCTGCAGGTTTCTCAGGTTCTGGGTTAGCCTCAGGCTTTCCCGGTTCAGGTTGGGGATCGGGTTCCTTAACCTGACTCTTCTTAAGCTCTTCAAGAGTTGCTTTTGCGGTTTCAATAACGTCTGCGTTCTTAACGAGAGCCTTTTGTACATCGTTAAGTGCATTGTATGCTGTAGAAACCTCGTTAATTGCGCTCTCTGATTCAAGTGTGATTGTTCCAAGCTTATCGATTGCAGCTGATACATCCTTTGCTGCAGCAATCTCTTTCAGAGATGCTTTGCCGGAAAGAGCGGTTCCGTTAGGATTATTAGAGCCATCATCTAAGTAATAACAATCAGAATAAGTTGCCGCCTTGGCTTTGTCATACATGGTGCCAATGAAGGCATCCTTTCTATTTCCCTCAACAACTCCGTTATTAACCACGTTCTCAAGCAATACTTCATATGAGTGTCCAACTATTCCGCCTACATTAGCATCTTCAGTATATGACATAATTTTTCCGTAATTCTCACAGCCTTGAATAGCTGAGCATTTGCTCTCGTCATTACTTTTTCCTAAATTGCCTAATATACCACCGGAACTCTTTCCTGTAATACTTCCGTGATTAACACATTCGGATATTATGATAAGTCCCGAAGCACTTCCGACAATTCCTCCTCCGCATTGATTAGTTTTTATATCGCCATAATTAGCACATCCGGATATTGTGACGGAATTATTTTTGACGGCAACTTTTCCTACTATTCCACCATAAAGGTTTGTGCCAGCTGAGGTTTCAATTGTGGCAAATGAACCATAGTTAGTACAGTTTTTGATGGTTCCTCCCTGCATCTCTCCAACAAAACCGCCAACACTGGCAAATGTCTTCTTTCCGTTAAATGTAACTCTGGATATACAGTTTTCGATTAAGCCATCTTTAAACGTTGCAACGAGTGACCCGCTTTTAGCAGTAGTTTCACGCGTTCCTTCAACAGTAAGGTTTTTTATTACAGCTCCAGTATTGACATTATTAAAAATACTGTCGTTTGCTATGATGATTTTTTTCCCATTTCCATCGAATGTTCCGCAAAAGTCAAGCTTAGTACTAGAAGCGATTCTATCCCAAGTGACATTGCTTAAATCAATGTCGGCTAAAAGCTTAACTTTTGCGTCCAACAAACGGCCTGCTGTTGTCTCTGCTGAAAACCATACTAATTGCTCTGCATTCTCTATAAGATACGTTCCTTCTGAATCCTGAGATGGAACGCTACCCCCGGTTGATGTATCTGCAGCCAGTACGCTGGATTGCACCAAACCCAGAGCCATTATAATGGTTAACGCAAAAGATAAAATACGTTTTCTCATTCTCTTTTCCTCCATATATAGTTTTCAATGTTCAATTGACGGATTGCCCGTCAACACGCTCCGCCCCTATCTTAGCATTGCCAAATAATTTAATAAAATTAGTTTTTGCTTATGGGTTTTTTGAAAATAAAATCCACTATTTTCAGGCATTACAGCGTTTTTTTCATCGATTTGGCAAAGGTTTTGCTTATGGGGAGAACCCATTTTGACATGGTTTTTAGAAAAAAAGAAATTGCTATCAGATTCTTGGGATGCAGATAAATAGAGGGTTTACAAGGCAATAATTTGCCTTGAAATATTTTTTAGAATTGATCTAATCATAAGAAAAAAGCCATAATGTTTCGCTTATGACCCGGGTTTTGGGTCGCTGAAACCAGCTCCTCAGCTTCCCTTGGCGCTGATGTAAATGGCCGAGCAGCTACTATAATATTCCGGGACCGTAATGGGTCTCGGCACTTAGCGATTCGAGGTACACCGAAAAGGGGTGCCTCGAGAGCTTAGTACCGCAAGGGGTACCCATTAAGAACGCGAGTGGGTCGCGGAATGTTATAGTAGATGCTCGGCCTTTCATACCCGCCAAATTAGCAATCAAGCAATTCACGACAAAATCTGTGCATTACGCAATGTACAATACTTCTGGCCGCCCTCCTCATAAGTGTCAAACACTCCTGAGACACAAATCTGCCCATCCACCTTGGGGAAGTCGGCAGGGTAGGAAAAATCAGCCGTAGTTTCAAACTCGATGCCCTGTGAGCAGCAAGCCGTTGCATCCTGAATGATGCAGGCATAATAAACCCTCTTGGTGTTCTCGTCCTTGTAGTAGGAGAACTTGCCTGCCATCTTTACGGTCTTGCCCACGTAATCTTTAGGCTGCATCATCATATTATACACTTCGGAATAAACCATGGTAGAAGAAAGCACCGTCAGGTCTACGTCGATACCTCCTGAAGCTTTAGAGGGGGTGGGCGCCTTGTCTGGAAGGCCGTTATCTGCTACACTTGATGAAATCGGGGCGGTAGCCGACGAAGGGCTACTTCCGCTTGCAGAAGAGGCTCCATTAGAGGGCGCGGATGAAGATGAGTTACTACATCCGGCCACAAGCAATATCATGATTAATCCTATTAATAAAACACGTGCTTTTTTCATAGTACGTTCCTTTCACATTATGTATCTACCTGAATTTACCCACGATATAGAATATGAAAAATGCCGCCACATCCACCGCAACAATGGTAGAACCTACGGGGGTTCCTGCCAGAATGGACACTAAGATGCCCGCAAGGGCGCATATTACGGAAAGTATGGCTGAGCATATGGTTACACTTTTAAAAGTCTTGAACACCCGCATACTTGATAGTGCCGGGAATATAACCAGGGCGGAAATCAACAGGGATCCTACCAGATTCATGGCAAGAACGATGATAACAGCTATAACAATGGCAATAAGCAGGTTATAGAATCCTGCGTTGGTTCCGGTGGCCTTGGCAAAATCCTCGTCGAAGGTTACCGCAAATATCTTGTTGTACAGGAAGATATAAGCTACCACAACTATAACAGAAAGGATGGCACACAGCCACACCTCTTCTTTCCTCAAAGTAAGAATAGAGGTTGAACCAAAGAGGGTACTGCACACATCGCCGGATATATTAGACGAAGTGGAGAATATATTCATCAGTAAGTAGCCAAATGCCAGTGCACCCACAGATATCATGGCAATGGCGGCATCCCCCTTAATCTTTGTATTGGTTCCCGTACGAAGCAATAATATTGCACTTAGGACAGTAATGGGAAGAATAAGGAGCATGTTGTTGGACACTTTCAGTACTGTGGCTATAGCCATGGCACCGAAGGCCACGTGGGATAAGCCGTCGCCGATAAACGAAAAGCGTTTAAGCACTAGGGGAACTCCCAAAAGGGATGAACACAATGCTATAAGCACTCCTACGATTATGGCATATCTTACAAAGGGGAATTCCATATAACGGGATAATGTCTCAAGCATCTGCCTCACCACCTTCCCCGGTTTGCTGAAGTCTGAAGAACTCGCCTGCAGGAGACGTAAGGTATTCTTCCTTGTTTCCGAAGAATACCCTATCTCCTATATGAAGTATATGACTTGCATACTTAAGAGCAGCGGATACATCATGACTAATCATGATTATGGTGATGCCGTCAGAGTTTAATTCTTTGATAAGGGCATACATCTCCGCTGTTACTTTGGGGTCAAGGCCCGATACAGGTTCATCCAAGAGGAGAATCTTGCCTGTAGCGCAAAGAGCTCTGGCGAGAAGAACACGTTGTTGCTGACCGCCGGATAATTCTCTGTAACAGCGTCCGGAGAGATCGGTAATACTCATTCGCTCCATATTCTCTTCGGCAAGAGCCTTGTCTTCCTTGCTATAGAAGGGACGAAGGCCACGTCTGCCCTGGCATCCGGAGAGAACAATTTCTCTTACGGAGGCAGGGAAGTCTTTCTGGACAATGGTCTGCTGGGGAAGATAGCCGATTTCATTTAGCTTTAGTCCGTCTCCCATAATTATCTCTCCCGAGATAGGGGCCTGCAGACCGAGAAGTGTCCGCATAAGGGTGGATTTACCTGAGCCGTTTTCACCTACGATGCAAAGGTAGTCCCCTTCATTTACGCTGAAATTTAAATTATCGATTATTGCATGGGATTCGTATCCCAAACAGAGATTCCGGGCGGTAAGTAACGCCATAGATATTTCCTCCTAAAGTGCTTCCTTTAATACCTTAAGATTCTTCTCCATTATGCTTAAATATGTAGCGCCATTTTTCACATCTTCTGAAGTGGTGGACTGCATGGAGTCAAGGGTAAGAATCTTTTGGTCTTTTGTTTTTGTATTCTGAATTATGGTTTCGGCAATCTTGTGGTTATTTCCCTCGATGGTCATTACGGATTTGAGAGACAACTCATCAACCTTGCCGGATAAGAACTTAATAGTCTCAAAGCTTGCCTCCGTCTCGGCAGAGCAGCCTACGAATGCCGCATAGTATTTAAGGCTGTAGTCCTCTGTCATGTAACGGAAGGGGAAACGGTCACCGAAGAGCAGGGTGGGATTGGTCTTACCCTTAACTGCTTCCTTGTACTGTTCATCCAGAGCTTTCAACTTATCAGTATAAGCGGAAGCATTCTTCTTGTAAATGTCGCCGTTGGCAGAATCAAGCTTAGCAAGGGCTTCTGAAATCTTGCCTGTTATGGTTTCGGCATGACGAAGGGAGAGCCATACGTGCTCGTCGTATTCCACTTCTTCTTCGTGCTCATGTTCACTTTCGCTTTCATGCTCATGCTCGCTTTCACTTTCATGCTCGTGCTCATGCTCTTCAGCCTGCATTCCTTCAATAACTTCCTCTTCTTTAACCTTATCTCCTAAGACTTCCATAAGGTTAATGGTAATCATATCCTTGTTGGTAGCCTCTTTAAGGGCATCCTTGACCCATTCGTCGGATTCACCGCCTACGTAGATAAAGAGGTCACAGGAGGATATCTTCATAATATCCTGTGCAGAAGGCTGGAAGCTGTGAAGGTCCACTCCCTTGTCAAGGAGCATGGTAACCTCCGCGTCGGAGGCTTTATCACCTAACACATTCATCACCCAGTCATATTCCGGGAAAATGGTTGCAACAATCTTAAGTTTTTTGCCGGCAGCAGAGGTCTTGTTGTTATTACCGCCGCAGCCTGCCAGGCAGCTTAAGCCCATAAGGCCTGCCATTAGTATAGATAATATTTTCTTCATAGTCTTCTCCTTAGTATTCTTTTTTATATAATAATCCGCACATGTCTCTCGCGCGCCAGGAGACAATGTGAGGTTATTTGCACTCTTCGCAGAGACCGTAGAAGACGGTTCGCATAGGGTTAATCTTAAAATCGTGATCGCTTAATATATGCTGCTGTATCTCTTCAAGCTCGTGGCAGTGAAGATGGATAAGCTTGCCGCACTTCTCACACTTGCAGTGGAAACAGCATCCCTCATCGTGGTGACTGTCAGCCCCTACGTACTCAAAACAGGCAGGGCTGTTGCTGTTAATAATGTATTTGTTAAGGATACCTTCATCCACAAGACTCTCAAGCTGGCGGTACACCGTGGACTGGCCTATGGATGCCCCTTGTGATTTCAGATACTCGCAAGCATCCCCGGCAGTTAAGTGAACTCCGGAATTCTCCTGAAAGTACTGCAGAAGAACTTCTCTTTGTTTAGTCTTATACTTAGATCTCTGTTCCATATTTATATCCTCCCCGCATAATAAATATCCAATATGAGAACCATTCCCAATTATAAACCCATTATACTTCTTGTCAAGTAATTTGGGAACGATTTTCAAATTCAAGGGCAAGTCATTAAAAAAATTCAATAATAGGATAAAAATGTCATGTTGACATGTGGCAGTTTTTACCATATAATCCTTTTTAATTAAATATTTAAACCGTTGAAGCGGAGATAACGGCAATCATGCCTTTACAGAGAGTCTGCGATGCTGAGATGCAGATGAGAAACAAGTTGTCAAATGGACCGCGGAGGGCGCAGTGAAACCACGAACCGTGTTAGTATTCTGCGACGTGAGGCAGGCGTTAATTGCCGGGGATATGATAGTATCTCGCTAAGAGCACGAGAACACTCGTGAATTCAAGGTGGCACCGCGGATAGTGTATTTATTCGTCCTTGACAGAAAGTATATTCTGTCAGGGGCGTTTTTTGTTGCAAAAGTATCCCAAGCACGTATCGTGCGTGCTTGCACAGCAAGATACGTATTTGGGATACGCAAGATCATGGAGCACGATAGTGCGGAATGATATTCCCGAGTTAACTCGGGTTGCAACTTTGTTGCAAAAGTATCCCAAGCACGTATCGTGCGTGCTTGCAGTTCCCCGGCAGAAGTTAGGAGGAAATATGGAAGTATCACTTAGTTTGGAAGAAGTAAAAAAAGAAGCCGCTTCGGGGCAATATAACGTTATTCCCATAAGCTGCGAGATCCTCTCGGACTTTATCACCCCCATTGAGGCTATAAAGAAGTTGAAATTAGTCTCATCCCACGCTTATATGTTGGAGTCCGCCAAGGCCAATGAAAGCTGGGGACGCTACACCTTCCTAGGATTCGATCCCATAATGGACATCACTTGTGTAGACGGGGAGATGAGTGTGGGGGATTTGAAGGTTAAGACTGATGACCCTTCCGCCGTAATCAGACAGGTCTTATCCAATTATAAGAGCCCGAGATTTGACTATCTACCCCCCTTTACCGGCGGTCTGGTTGGATATTTCTCATATGAGTATCTGACCTATTCGGAACCGAGAGTCAAATGTGACGTGGAGGACGGGGAGAATTTCAAAGATGTAGACCTGATGCTTTTTGATAAGGTGATAGCCTTTGACAACCTAAAGCAGAAGATAATCCTTATTGCAAATGTCACCACTGACGATGTGGAAGTAGGCTACAACAAGGCATTAATGGTGCTGGGCCAATTAAGGGATCTGCTGCGAAAAGGAAAAAAGAAGAAAGAGCCAATAGGAAAGATTGAAGGCCCTGTTACAGCCCTCTTTGAGAAGAAAGAATTCTGTGCCATGGTGGAAAAAGCCAAGAATTATATAAAAGAGGGGGATATCTTCCAGATAGTATTATCCAACAGACTTTCCGCTCCCTTTAGTGGAAGCCTGCTTAATACATACAGAATCCTTCGGACCATCAATCCCTCGCCCTATATGTTCTACTTCTCCGGAACAGACGTGGAAGTAGCGGGAGCATCACCGGAGACCTTAGTTAAGCTGGAAAAGGGAGTGCTTCATACTTTCCCCTTAGCGGGAACCAGGCCAAGAGGCAAGTCGCCGGCTGAGGATAAAGCATTGGAGGCAGAGCTTTTGGCAGATGAGAAGGAGCTTGCAGAGCACAATATGCTGGTGGACCTTGGAAGAAATGACTTAGGCAAGATAAGCAAGTTCGGCTCCGTGGAGGTAGAAAGCTTTCATACCATTGAGAGATTCTCCCATGTAATGCATATAGGTTCCACGGTAAGAGGCCGGATTGGAAGTAACTTTGATGCATTGGATGCTATAGAAGCAGTGCTCCCGGCGGGGACACTTAGCGGAGCTCCCAAGATTCGTGCCTGTCAGCTTATAGGCGAGTTGGAGAACAACAAGCGGGGCATATACGGCGGAGCTATCGGTTACGTGGCATTTAACGGAGATATGGATACCTGCATCGCCATCCGCATTGCCTACAAGAAAAACGGCAAGGTTTTCGTACGAAGCGGAGCGGGCATCGTGGCAGATTCGGTACCGGAGAAGGAATATCAGGAATGCCTGAATAAGGCGGGATCATCCTTAAAGGCTTTAGAGCTTAACGGAAAGGAGGATTATGTATGATTCTTCTGATAGACAACTATGATAGTTTTTCCTACAACCTTTATCAGTACATAGGGGAAATCGACCAGAATATAAAAACAATCAGAAATGATGAGATGACGGTGGAGGAGATTCGCGAGATGAATCCTTCCTGCATCATCATATCCCCGGGTCCCGGAAGACCGAAGGATGCGGGCAATATCATTGAAGTGGTGCAGCAACTGGGGCCTGAGATACCAATTCTCGGGGTTTGCCTTGGACATCAGGCAATATGTGAAGCTTATGGTGCCACCATTACATACGCAAGGCAGCTGATGCACGGTAAGCAGTCAGACGTACGGCTTGATATAGCCAATCCTTTGTTTGAGGGGTGTGACGAGATCACCCCGGTGGCAAGATACCACTCTCTGGCGGTGGATGAAGATACTATGCCGGAGGTACTTAAGGTAACGGCCAGAGTGGCGGAAGGCACTGACATTTCCGGAGAAATAATGGCTGTATCCCATACTGAATATCCCGTATACGGAGTTCAGTTCCATCCGGAATCCATAATGACCCCTGAGGGAAAACAGATGATTAAGAATTTCATTAAGAATATAGCGTAAGGAGAATATCATGATTAAAGAAGCAATAGTAAAGATAGTTAACAAGGAAGACCTGACATATGATGAGGCATATGGGGTAATGAACGAGATAATGAGCGGTGAGACCACGGCAACACAAAACGCTGCCTTCCTCTCAGCTCTTTCAACGAAAAGCGCCAGAGCAGAGACCACCGATGAGATTGCGGGATGTGCCGCAGCCATGAGAGACCATGCCACCAAGGTGGATACAGGCATGGATGTATTGGAAATCGTAGGAACCGGCGGCGATAACGCCCACAGTTTTAACATCTCCACCACTTCGGCCCTGGTGGCGGCAGCAGGGGGAGTAAAGGTTGCAAAACACGGCAACAGGGCGGCTTCTTCCAATTGCGGAACCGCTGATTGCCTTGAGGCCCTTGGGGTAAATATCAACCAGAGCCCTGACAAATGCGTGGAGCTTTTGAAAGAAGTGGGTATGTGCTTCTTCTTCGCTCAGAAGTACCACACATCCATGAAGTATGTGGGAGCCATCAGAAAAGAGCTGGGATTTAGAACCGTGTTTAACATCTTAGGCCCCTTAACCAATCCGGGTTCACCCACAATGCAGCTTCTGGGGGTATATGATGAATACCTGGTAACCCCCTTAGCGCAGGTTCTCGTAAGCCTGGGGGTAAAAAGGGGAATGGTAGTATACGGCAAGGACAAGCTGGACGAGATCTCCCTTAGCAGTGAAACAGCCATCTGCGAGATCAGAGACGGATGGTTTAAACAGACTACCATCAAGCCTGAGGACTTCGGTTTTGAGAGATGTACCAAGGAGGATTTAAAGGGAGGCACTCCTGAGGAGAACGCACAAATCACTATTGACATCTTAAAAGGAGCAAAGGGTCACAAACGTAATGCCGTACTGTTAAATGCCGGCGCAGCTCTTTACCTGGGAGGCAAGGCCGATACATTTGTAGATGGCGTGAAATTGGCAGCTGAGATTATTGACTCCGGCAAGGCCTATGAAACACTGCAAAAGCTTATTGAACTCAGCAAAGAATAAAGGTGATTACATGACGATATTAGATGAACTGGCTGCCCACGCAAGAGAGCGTGTAGCCATGGCAAAAGAGAAGATTTCCCTTGAGGAGATTAAGGCGCTTGCTAAGTCTACACCGGCGAGGGGATTTGCCTTTGAAGAGGCCCTTAAGGTAAGTGACGTGGCATTTATCTGTGAGTGCAAAAAAGCTTCTCCCTCAAAGGGGTTAATTGCAAAAGACTTCCCCTATCTGGAGATTGCCGGGGAATATGAAGCGGCGGGGGCGGAAGCCATATCGGTGCTGACGGAGCCCAAGTGGTTCTTAGGAAGCGCTGAGTACCTCCGGGAGATTGCGGCTGCCGTAAAGATTCCCTGTCTTCGTAAGGACTTCACGGTGGATGAATACATGATATATGAGGCGGCAACTCTTGGGGCTTCGGCGGTTCTGCTTATTTGTTCCATAACTAAGAAGGAGGACCTAAAGAGGTACGTAGGAATATGCGAGAAGCTGGAGTTGACTGCCCTGGTGGAGGCCCACAACGAAGAGGAGATAAAGGATGCTCTATACGCAGGCGCAAGGGTTATAGGGGTTAACAACCGTAACTTAAAGGACTTTTCCGTGGATATGGATAATGCAAAAAGGCTAAGGGATATGGTGCCGGAGGGCGTGCTCTTTGTATCGGAAAGCGGAGTAAGCTCCCCTGCGGATGTGGCTGTGGCAAGAGATATGGGCGCAGATGCGGTGCTGGTAGGAGAAGCGCTAATGAGGGCCGTCGATAAGAAAGAGAAGTTACGTAAACTGCGAGGTATGTAATGACAAAGATTAAGATGTGCGGATTAAAGAGAATGACGGATATTCTGCATGTTAACGAGATACAACCGGAGTATGCAGGCTTCGTGTTTGCTAAGACCAGTAAGAGATATGTGGAGCCGGAGGATGCGGAGGTTTTTCGTAAGGCCCTATCCCCTGATATAGAGGTGGTGGGAGTCTTTGTGGATGAACCGGTGTCCAATGTAATAGACCTTCTAAAAAGAGAGGTAATAGACATAGCCCAGCTTCACGGTAGTGAAGATGTGGAATATATTGCCAGGGTAAAGGAAGAGACCGGCAAGCAGGTAATCAAGGTCATCAGGATGGAGGCTATGTTTAGAAAGGGGCGAACCCTTACTGAGGAAATGGCCGAGTATCCCGGATCTGATTATTTCCTTATTGATTCGGGAGCAGGAAGCGGAAGGACCTTTGACTGGAACTTGTTAAAAGGAATAGACAGGCCTTACTTTCTGGCCGGTGGGTTAAATCCGGACAATGTAAGGGAAGCGGTGACAAAGCTGCATCCTTATTGCGTTGATGTAAGCTCCGGAATCGAATCCGGTGGGCAGAAAGATAAGAATAAAATGGTGGCATTTGCAGATGCCGTAAGGAGGAATTAAGATGACGAATCCGAAGGGACGTTTCGGAATACACGGCGGGCAGTATATTCCGGAAACCTTGATGAACGCTGTTATTGAGCTGGAGGCAGCTTATGAAAAATATAAAAACGATCCGGAGTTTAACGAGGAGTTAAAAACTCTTTTTAACGAATATGCCGGAAGACCTTCAAGGCTATACTATGCCGAGAAGATGACCAGAGATCTTAGAGGAGCTAAGATTTATCTCAAACGTGAAGACCTAAATCACACGGGAGCCCACAAGATTAACAATGTGCTTGGTCAGGCCTTACTTGCCAAGAAGATGGGCAAGACCCGCCTTATTGCAGAGACCGGGGCAGGACAGCATGGTGTGGCCACAGCTACGGCGGCTGCTTTGATGGGTATGGAGTGCGTGGTATTTATGGGAGAAGAAGACACCAAGAGACAGGCCCTTAATGTGTACCGCATGAAGCTCCTTGGTTCTGAGGTGATTCCCGTGACCACAGGTACTGCTACTTTAAAAGATGCGGTATCCGAGGCCATGAGAGAGTGGACTTCCAGAATAGACGATACCCACTATTGCCTGGGTTCTGTTATGGGACCCCATCCCTTCCCCACTATAGTTCGTGACTTTCAGGCGGTTATCTCCAAAGAGATTAAGGAGCAGATGATGGAAAAGGAGGGCAGACTGCCGGATGCGGTGTTAGCCTGTGTGGGTGGTGGCTCCAATGCCATCGGAAGCTTCTATCACTTTATTGAAGATGAGGACGTGGCTTTAATCGGTTGTGAGGCAGCAGGACGTGGAGTGGATACATTTGAAACTGCGGCTACCATTGCTACGGGAAGGCTGGGAATTTTCCACGGCATGAAGTCCTACTTCTGCCAGGACAAATACGGTCAGATTGCGCCGGTATATTCCATCTCTGCAGGTCTTGACTACCCGGGCATCGGGCCGGAGCATGCGGCTCTTCATGATTCAGGTAGAGCACAGTACGTACCGGTTACAGATGATGAGGCGGTCAATGCCTTTGAGTACCTGGCTAAAACAGAAGGTATCATTCCGGCTATTGAGTCAGCCCATGCGGTGGCTCACGCCATGAAGATTGCGCCCAAGATGGATGGGGACAAGATTATTGTAATAACCATCTCCGGACGAGGAGATAAGGACTGCGCGGCCATCGCGAGATATCGAGGTGAAGAGATTTATGAGTAGAATAAAAGATGCTTTCAAAGAAAAAGCTTTTATAGCCTTTATTACCGTAGGTGACCCGGATGTGGAGACCACCAAGGCAGCAGTTATAGAGGCGGTAGAAAACGGGGCGGACCTAATAGAGCTGGGGATTCCCTTTTCGGACCCTACAGCAGAAGGCCCTGTAATATCAAGCGCCAACCTTAGAGCCCTTAACGGAGGCATTACCACTGATAAGGTATTTGACTTCGTAGAAGACATCAGAAAGACCGTTAGTATTCCCATGGTTTTCATGACCTATGCCAATGTGGTGTATTCCTATGGGTCAGAAGATTTTATCGGGAAATGCCAGCGGGTGGGGATAGATGGTCTCATCCTGCCGGATTTGCCCTTTGAGGAGAAAGGGGAGTTTGAGCCCATCTGTGAAAAGTACGGAGTGGACTTGATATCTCTTATAGCCCCCACCTCCGAGAACCGAATCTCCATGATTGCCAGGGAAGCCAAGGGATTTATATATCTGGTATCCAGCCTGGGTGTAACGGGAGTCCGAAGCGAGATAACCACTGATCTCGACTCTATCGTTAAAGTGATTCGTGAGAATACGGATGTGCCTTGTGCCATAGGATTCGGAATCTCTAAGCCCGAACAGGCAGCCAAGATGGCGGGTATCTCTGATGGGGCCATCGTAGGATCTGCTATTGTTAAGCTGCTTGAAAAATACGGCAAGGATGCCCCAAAGTATGTGGGCGAGTACGTAAAGTCCATGAAGGAAGCGGTCCGTCGGGGGTAGGCCCCCGGGCGCCGGTGCTACCACCCGACAAGCAAGTTTTCTTCGTTGCTATGTCGGCTTTGTTATGTTATTTTTAATGAGAAGGGGATACAAACATCGGCGTATTTTTCTGCCGATATATGTAACATGGGGATAAACTATAGAAAGGAATTAGGGAGTATGGACAATAATATGGGGCCGCAAAACGGTCAGTGGCAGCAACCACCGCAGCAAGGTGTACCACAGCAACCACAGCAAGGTCAGTGGCAGCAACCTCCGCAACAAGGTATGCCGCAACAACCACAGCAGGGTCAGTGGCAGCAACCGCAACAAGGTATGCCGCAACAACCACAGCAGGGTCAGTGGCAGCAACCACCGCAAGGAATACCACCACAAAACGGCCAGTGGAACAATAACGCATATTATGGGGGGAAACCGCCCAAGAAGAAAAAAACAGGCCTGATTGTGGCTATAATCATAATCGCCGTTGTGCTTATTGCAGGCGGCATATGTGCATACGGATACTTCAATTTAGGCTGGTTTGGGAATAATGATGGTCGTAAAGAATCAGCTGAATACGATGAAGTCATTGCAAGATGGTCACGAGAAGCGGAAGAAGAAGCTTCCAGAAAGGCTTCCCAGGAAGCAGAGGAAGCTGCTCGCAAGCAGAAGAATAACGAGGACTATGCCAAGTTAAAGGAACAATGGGATGCTGCTTCCAAGAAACAACGAGAGCAAGTTGAAGCAATCAAGAACAAGTCCAAGAATAGCACCGGCAATGCAGGCAACACAGGCAACGCAGGCAGTAACCCGGGAACCGTAGCAGGCGGAGCTAACCAGAAGCTAAGCGGCACCTGGTACGGACCTCAGACAGTAAGCGGACAAACCGTTATCACTTTTAAGGGAGACGGCTCAGTTAACTGTACATTTGATATGGGCGCAGGAGATACTATAACCGTTAGTGGTGTCTACACCACGGACAAACGCCAGTATGAGTATGATGACTACGTATGCCACGTAACTCTGCCGGATTCAGTAAGACAGGTTCTCCCCTCCAACAAGTTCACCTTCGTGGTTGACCCTGAAATAGAATGGACGGGAATCTTTAAAGAAGGCGGATTCGGACTCATGGATGCCGACACCTACTTCATATTAAAGTAGCATATTTAATATAAGCAAAGGGCTGCACTGTGCGCAGCCCTTTAACTATACTCTATATTTTCTAATACTCTTTATATTGCATCCACAGGGTATAACATGTGTTATACTAGGACATTTATAATTCCGCGCCGATCATGAGGCCACCCTGCTCAGCGTAGAAACCGCATAAGCCTCTTGATAGGTAATACTTAATGTCGGCATTTGCAAAATCTTTCTTTACTCTGTTGATAAATGCCAGAGCAATTGATTCATTCTCCACGTGGCAGATTCGGATTTTGCCGCCATGATATCCGGCATTCCTAATTTCCTGGTACATCTTCTCCACTGTTTTCTTGGCACCTCTTGCTTTGGCAATGGCCTTGATATCGCCGATTGCGCTTGCCTTGGCAATAATGCTGATGCCCAGTACATCAAGTGCTGAAGCCACAAGCTTGCTGACTCTTCCGTTCTCAACAAGATTATGAAGAGAGCCCAGTGCAAAGTAGAGGCTCGTCTTCTTCATGTATTCTTTGGTCTTCTTGCAAACCTCATCGAAACTACAGCCCATCTTTATGAGCTCTGCAAGTTTTTCCACAATAAGATGCATCTCCGGTCCTGTACTTTTAGAATCGAACACCTCGATTTTGGCATCCGGGTGATTCTCCAGATACATCTTCTTGGCAGCCATGGCGCCGTTGTATGTTCCGGATAATGTACTTGTAACAGTTACAATATAGATTTCATCTCCGCCCTCAAGTGCCTCAAGCCATTCGGCAATGTTGGGGCAAGATGTATATGATCTTCCTTTGTAGTTCTTAAGGTAGTCCAGCATTCTCCTTAAGTTTAACTTCTTGTCGTCCTTGTAGCTGACTTCGTCGGTATAAATTGTCATTGGAACCGACTCAAAAACTACGCCTTCAATGTCTTCAATGTTGCTTGATGAATCCGCAATAATCTTTATCATATCAAACACTCCTTTTTACAATGACGCTTTCGCGCCCAGCCCTAGATAATACTTATGTAGTTATCTTCTTCCCTTAACGTAGTATTGATAACTACATATAATAGTATTTACTAACACTGTAAAAAGCAATGTGCATTTTCACCAAATTATTGCGTGTATTATCGTTGATTATTTCCTGACTGTCAAAACATATTTCTTTCTTGTTGGGGGTAGCGCCTGCCAAAACACCCCACAAAAAAATGAGCCACGCCTGTGGCTCATTTAAAGCAAATCTCATTTAAAGCAATTCTTATTTATGTCTCTTTGCCAGTACCTGCTCAAACTTAACTCCATATACATGGCTTTCGTCAGGCATGGTCTCTTTAATACACTCTACAATAAATTCGCAGGCATCGGCCAGGCTGTCGTAGAGTGTCTTGCCGTCAAGAAGATTGGCGATAAGCACACTTGAGAAGATATCTCCTGTGCCGTGGTAGCTTTTCTCCATTCTGGTGGCGAAGTATTCGGTAATCTTGCTGTCTGCCTTGGTGTAGGCTACAGCGCCAAGCTTGCCTTCTTCGTAGGATACGCCTGTGATAATAACGGTATCCGGACCCATAGCCGCCAGGTCCTTAAGCATCGAATTTATCTCATCTCTTGTGGGAGCTTCCTTATAAGGAATGTCAAGAAGGAAGCAAGCCTCGGTAATGTTGGGCATGATGATGTCAGACTCGCGGACCAGTTCTCTCATGCCGGCAACAATGTTCTCGTTTAAAGCAACGTATAGTTTGCCGTGGTCTGCCATTGCGGGGTCGCAGATGAGAAGTCCGCCGGGGTTAAGCAGATCTCTCATTTCCTTAATAAGAGCAAACTGACGGGTGTCTCCTATATATCCCGTATAAATAGCGTCGAATTTAATCTTTTCAGATCTCCAATGGTTGACAATCTTCGGCATCTCATCCGTAAGATCAAGTACGGTAAAACCGGTAAACCCTCCGGTGTGGGTACTTAAAATCGCTGAAGGCAAAATGGCTGTTTCAAAGCCGTACGCCGAAAGCACCGGTTGTGCCACCGTAAGAGAGCACTGTCCGTAGCATGAGATGTCTTGTACAGATACGATTTTTTTGGTATTCATAATCCAGCCTTTCCGGGAAGCATTTCCCATTATGAACTTTTTTCCTGATTATATAAGTGTCGAACATAATATACAAGTGGTATAATTAACATATATATTAAGGTATTAGACTGTTTAGTTGTACATAATACCTAGTGTCATGGTAGGGGGATAAGAATGCTTAGAGAAAAAGACAAAGAATTAATCAAAAAATTGGATTTGGAGTACCCGGCAATTGCCATCAGATTCTGCTTTGAAAAGCCTGATTGTATGCACTATGACGGGGAGAAGGTGGCTTTCTGCCAGTACGTTAAGTATGCGCAGGATACGGGGAAGACCTTCTATATCGATGTAAATGACGATGCCTGTTACGGCAAGCTGGCCATGGGCATGATTGACAAGCCTCCCGTTACAGCCAGTGGCCAGGCGGGCTACGACTTCGGTTGTTTCAAAACACCCATGGGCAACAGAATGCTATACCAGCAGCTTCCCATTTTGGAGCCGGGGACAATTAATTTCGTGGAGTTTTCCCCGGTGGCAACCTGTGACTTTGACCCGGAGCTTCTCTTTTTTGTGGCGGATTTTCCCCAGGCAGACATTTTAATGAGGGCAACTTCCTATATATCGGGGGATCTGTGGGAGTCTAAGTCTTCACCGGTTATAAGCTGCAGCTGGATGTACGCCTACCCAATAATCTCCGGCAAGGTTAACCATATCACCACAGGCTTCTATCACGGCCTTAAGCGTCGCAAGGCTTACCCGGCGGGGCTTCGTATGATCTCCGTTCCTTATCAGAAGATGCCGGAGTTCTTCCAGGCCTTAGAGGAGATGGACTGGACCCTTATAGCATTTAGGGAAGATGAAGAAAGCAAAGCCGAGCTGGCACGAAGAATGGCCCACTGGCAGGAGATGGCCAAAGCCATAGGAAGCACTGTTGACCTGCGTTAGAGACATTTGAAAAATTTTTTAAAAAAATTTTCAAAAAGGGGTTAAGTAAAACTAAAAACATGCCGATGTAAAAGACATAATAGAAATATGTGCAAATGGATTTGCAATTAGAATGTCAAGGATGGATATCTCTGACAGATATAGGGTAACTTATATCTGCTCTTGTATTTTATATCTTTATAATACCCCTATTGCAGATTCATAGCTCATTATAGCAGTTACATCAGTAGCTTTTTTAAGCATATGCATACAAGGGAGGAAGTATTATGTCGATTAACACAACCAACAACATTAACGGTATTAACAACGCATTTAACGCATATAAGAATACTCTGAAGCCTGATAATAAGGTGAAGAAGGAAGATGAGAGAAAGGACGTTAAAGAAACCAAGTCTGCCGAGAAGAATGAGCAGACCAAGAAGGCCGGCAATTACGGCAAGACCATCGGCAACGCCAAACTCTCTAAAGAAGGCGCTAAATATTATGAAGAATTAAAGAAGAAATTCGGTAACATGGACTTCATCCTGGTTAGTGCAGACATGAAGGAAAAGGCTCAGGCCAATGCCGGTGCTTTCGCTAATCCAAGCAAGATGGTAGTCCTCATTGATGAAGAAAAGATAGAGAAGATGGCAACAGATGAAACCTTCCGTGCACAGTACGAAGGCCTTATCGAAAAGGCCGCAGCTAATCTTACCCAGCTTAAGACCTCTATGGATAACTCGGGACAGAGTTCCAATATCTTAGGCTATGGTCTTCAGCTTAAAGACGACGGCGAGATCAGCTACTTCGCAGTTTTAAGAAAATCTGCCGAAGCTCAGAAAGAGCATATTGAAAAGGTAGTAGAAAAACATCAGGCAGAGAAAAAGGCCGCTGCCAAGAAGGCAGAAAAGGAAGCCGCAGAAGAACGGCTAAGGCCGGAAGATACGGTATTCATTCAGGCTGACAGCATCGAAGAATTGATGCAGAAGGTTAGTGAATACAACTTTACAGACAGAAGCGATGCAGTTCAGACAGAGCAGGAGCTCCAGGTTGGACAAAGCATTGACTTCAAGGGTTAATTAATAGGTTATAAGAAGTAAGATTAAAATAAAGGTTTATATTTTCTATCCAAGGATGACTTTCAACACTGCCGCGCACACTCCCGCGCCGGCAGTGCTTGAAGCATCTATCCAAAAGATGACAAAGCTTCGGACTTATAATCCGGGTTTTATCAGATATAGCAGTAAGGCAACAATTGATATCTCATTTATAGCAAATGTGTGGGGTTATTAGTGCTGTGAGATTAACTTGTAGCCATTTTATTCAGGCAGGGTTATTTGGTTCCCTGCCTGAACTGCGTCCGGGGATAAATCGTGAAGGTCATAAGTAATTACTTCGTTTACATTAAAGTCTTAAAATGGTATAATTCTAAATGTCACTTGGGCTAGAACAATTGAAAGGATTTAAGACATGAATAAGGTAACATTTAAGTTTGACAATGCTCCTGATGTAGAGGCATTTGCCAATGACGGAGAGAAACTGCTAGACGTAGCGAAGAAGGCTAATGTTGTTATTGATGCACCATGTTCCGGTAACGGTTCCTGCGGTAAATGTATCGTAAAGGTAGTAAAGGGTACTGTGGAATCATCCCAGACACGTCATATGACGGAAACAGAGTACCGTAACGGTTTCCGCCTTGCCTGCAACAGTAAGGTAACAGAAGACGTTACTGTTAAGGTTCCGGATATTGCTTCAGCTTTCAAGAAGAAGATGAAGATATCCGATTTAAGCTCCCCCGAGGAGATTAAGATATTCAAGAATACCCAGGAGCGTATTGCCGCTGCAGGTATCAAATATGAGAACGACTTTAGAATTATTGAGTTGGAACTTGCCGAGCCGACTATAGACGACACCATGCCGGATAATGAAAGGCTGTCAAGAGCTATTCAGGCTGAGTCCGGATGCGACAAGATCAAGATATCTTACAATATTATGCGTAAACTGCCACAGGTTCTTCGTGAGAGCAATTGGCATGTTAAGGTTCTTATAAGTGATGTGTATGACCACATTATCGTTAATGATGTTATACCATCAGATCAGTGGCTTCACGTAGCAGGCCTTGCGGTAGATATAGGAACCACAACCGTATCAGCGGTTATCTTCGATATGATGGACGGTTCATTCCTGGCAAGAGGTGCTATGGGTAACGGACAGATTCGTTACGGCGCCGATGTTATTAACCGTATTATCGAAGCTACCAAAGAAGGCGGCAGCAAGAGACTTAAGGATGCGGTTTTGAAAGAGACCATTAATCCTCTTATCAGAGAGATGTGTGCTTCGGCAGGAATCAGCCGAGACTTTATCTATAGAATGTGCGTAGCCGGCAATACTACCATGAATCACTTATTCGCAGGTATATATGCCGAGCCCATCAGGATGGAGCCCTACATCCCCGAGTTCTTCCAGACAGAGAGACTTCGTGCAGGAGACGTGGGTGTAGCTATTAATCCCGATGCCGAGATTATTATGTGCCCCAACATCGGAAGTTACGTTGGTGGCGATATTACCGCAGGTGTACTTGCCAACACAATGTGGGCCAACCCTGAGATGACCCTTTTCGTTGACCTTGGAACCAATGGTGAGATTGTATTCGGTAACTCTGACTTCCTTATGTCTTGTGCTTGTTCTGCAGGCCCTGCTTTCGAGGGTGGAGACATCAGCTGTGGTATGAGAGCTATGGATGGAGCCATCGAATCAATTACAATCGATGAAGAGACATTAGAGCCTACATACAATGTAATCGGTGACCCCGGTGAGAAGCCGGTTGGTATCTGCGGTTCAGGTATCATTGATATTATCAGTGAGCTCTTTAGGGTAGGAGCTATTAATCCTAAGGGTAAATTCATCCGTGAAGGCAAGAGAATACGCCATGACGAAGATGGAATGGGAAGCTATGTTATAGCCTTTCAGGAAGAAAGCGGTACAATTAAAGACGTAGAGCTTAACGAAGTAGATATAGATAACTTTATTCGTGCAAAGGGAGCTATCTTCTCCGGTATCAGAACCCTTCTTGCTTCATTAGACTTTGATGTTGATATGATTGACAAGCTTGTGGTTGCCGGCGGAATCGGAAGCGGTATAAATATGGCCAATGCCATCAATATCGGTATGTTCCCCAAGATTCCATTAGAGAAGTACGAGTACATCGGTAACTCTTCATTATCAGGAGCATATACAGCCCTCTTTAGTACAGAGGCTGAGGAGAAGGTTTACGAGCTGGGCAGATCTATGACCTACATTGAACTTTCAACAACTCCCGGCTACATGGATGAGTTCGTGGCAGCATGTTTCCTGCCCCACACCGACGCATCATTGTTTGCATAAATCCTTGATATATAAGGCGATTTTCCATGTGGGAAGTCGCCTTGTCTTGTGGCAGAAGGCTTTGCTTGGAAAAAGGGAATTAATGGGGGGCATATTAAGAAAATCTTAACAATTTATACACGATTTCTCCCTTATTTTTTAGCAAAATAGGACTTGTAATTTGTGTAAAAAGGACTATTATATTAGACGGTGTCTTTTTGAAGAAGACAAATTTTTTTTGCAAAAAACTTATTGACATACATATCAATTAAGAAGGAGAACGGTTATGATTGAAGCGGTAACTAATCTTAACAGAATCGTAATTATAGTAATGACACTTGCTTATCTTTATCAGATTCTGTACCTTATCGTTGGACTGATTTACAAGAACAAAAAGAATAACGAGGAGGAAGCTCCCTTCCACAGATTTGCGGTACTTATCTCCGCACGTAATGAGGAATCCGTTATCGGAGAGCTGGTAGAGAGCCTTAAGAAACAGAAATACCCACGTAATATGTATGACATCTTCGTATTAGCCGATAACTGCACAGACAACACAGCAGTTTGTGCCAAGAAAGCAGGAGCCATCGTATACGAGAGATGGAACGCACAGTTAGTCGGTAAAGGATATGCTCTTGATTACCTTATTAAAGAAATCAAGAAGGATTATGAGAAATACGACGGATACTTTGTATTCGATGCAGATAATGTAGTAGATGAGAACTTCATCTACGAGATGAACAAGACATTTAACAAAGGATATGATGCAATTACTTCCTATAGGAATTCCAAGAACTTCGGTACTAACTGGATTTCAGCAGCATATTCAATTTGGTTCTTAAGAGAAGCAAGATTCTTAAACTTCCCGAGAATGCTTCTCAATACAAACTGCCATATCTCCGGTACAGGATTCTGTATCTCAGACCGTATCGTAGAGAAGAACGGCGGATGGCCATTCCACCTCCTTACAGAGGATATCCAGTTTTCTGTTAACTGTGCTATCGAAGGTAACAGAATCGGATACTGTGACAAGGCTATGGTATATGATGAGCAGCCGGTTACATTTGCTCAGTCATGGACACAGAGAATGCGTTGGTCAAAAGGTTTCTACCAGGTTAATGCCAACTACCTTGTATCCCTTATCAAGGGAAGCTTCGGTAAGTCAAAGTTAAAATTCTCATGCTATGATATGTTCATGACTACAGCGCCGGGAATGCTTCTTACATTGTTCATAATACTGTTTAATGCAGTAATGATATTTGCTTGTGTAACACAGCCATACTACATCGCTAACGTAGTAATTAAGCGTGCCGGCAAGTTTATTATAGACACATTGTTTGCTTTCTATTTAGGTCTCTTTGTATACGGTCTTATCACTGTATTCTCTGAGTGGGATATGATTAAAGCAACCAAGGCTAAGAAGCTTATCTATGTGGCTCTGTTCCCGATCTTTATGGCAACATATATTCCTATTTCAGTAGTTGCTCTTGTTAAGAAGGTTGAGTGGAAGCCCATACAGCATTTCTCATCAGACAATTATGCATTAGAAGCCAAGAACGGCTAAAGTGTTAAAGGATTAAAATAAGAGTGGATAACTGAGTATCAATCAGTATCCACTCTTTTATTATGCTCGTTAACGATAGAAGCGTCCGCTGCAACCACAGGGAAGAACCAGTCCTGTTGATGTGACGGGAAGGCCGATTTCCTCTGCCTCAAAGTTCCCTTTATGATGCGTTCCTATTATATCTTCCATAAGATACTTTATAACCCCGGGTTGAAGTCCGGTGGTATATGAGTTGATAAGGAAGAATAGGGGGTCATCATTTAAGATCTTCTCACAGAGTCCTATGAACTCATAGATTGAATCCTCCATCTTCCATATCTCGCCTTTAGGTCCTCTTCCATAAGAGGGCGGGTCCATAATTATGGCATCGTACTTGTTGCCTCGGCGAATCTCTCGTTCCACAAACTTCTTGCAGTCGTCAGTAAGCCAGCGGACTGAGGTCTCCGGCAATCCGGTAAGCTTGGCGTTCTCCTTGGCCCAGGTAACCATGCCCTTTGATGCGTCCACGTGGGTGACCTGCGCCCCTGCTGCAGCAGCGGCCAAAGTGGCACCACCGGTATAGGCAAAGAGATTAAGAACTTTAATCTCCCTTGCCGGGTCATTCACCTTAGCTTTATGTATTATCCCTGCGAACCAGGACCAGTTAACGGCCTGTTCAGGGAAAAGACCTGTATGTTTAAACGAAAAGGGCTGAAGTCTGAAGTGAAGGTTACCTTCAGGTGCGAGGCTTGCAGCCTCCCCCAGGGGATAGGATATCTCCCATTCCTTAGGCAGGTCAATAAATTCCCATTCTCCGCCTCCCTTACTGCTTCTGTGGTAGATGGCATTGATATTCTTCCATGAGGGAATCTTTCTCTCAGTCTGCCATATTACCTGAGGATCGGGGCGAAGGAGGATGTAGTCTCCCCAACGTTCCAACTTTTCACCTTTACTTGTATCAAGGACCTCATAGTCCTTCCACTTGTCTGCAATCCACATATTGCACCTCTTTGCTTCATTGTATTGCTATCAATATAGCAGATTTTAACCTTGACGTAAAGCGGGGTATGGTGCATAATTGAAGGCAGTCAGTGCCAATGGGCACTTTAGGACAATGAATTGATAAAGCGACGAAATTAGTGTTGCAAAAGAGGTTATAACGGAGGAAAGATAATATGAATGATATGAGTCTGGGTTCAGTATTGTTTGCATTCGTGGTATATCTTGCTTTAATGATTGCCATCGGAGCACTATATATGAAGAAAACTAAGAACTCTTCGGATTACTTCCTTGGAGGAAGAGGACTTAACGGATGGGTTGCTGCTCTTTCAGCGCAGGCTTCTGATATGAGCGGATGGCTTCTTATGGGACTTCCCGGTTCCGTATACGCTTTCGGAACAGGACAAATATGGATTGCGGTAGGACTTTTCATCGGAACGGTTCTTAACTGGGTATGTATCTCGGGACGTCTGAGAAGATATACCATCAAGGCCAATAACTCTCTTACCTTACCGGAGTTTTTTGAGAACAGATTCAAAGATGATAAGAAAGTGTTACTTGGAATATCATCAGTCGTTATCGTTATCTTCTTCGTAGTATATACGGCATCTGCCCTGGCATCAGGCGGTAAGCTTTTTAACATAGTACTTGGAGTTGATTATCGTGTGGCTCTTACAATCGGTGCCGTTGTAATCCTTGCATATACCTTTATGGGTGGATTCATGGCAGTATGTACAACAGACTTTGTACAGGGACTACTTATGCTGGTGGGACTTCTTACGGTTCCCATTATTGCATTGTTTATTGTAGGCCCCGACAATCTTATCAATGCCATTGCATCAACCAATCCTCAAGGCGGTGTATCCGCATTTCTTGATGTGTTCGGCAATGCAGGCAAGCCTCTGACATTTGTGGATATATTATCCCAGCTGGCATGGGGCCTTGGTTATTGCGGTATGCCCCATATCCTGGTTCGTTTTATGGCAGTTAAGAATGATAAGGAACTTCGTAAGTCAAGAGTTATCGCTATCGTATGGGTTGCACTTTCACTTTTCTTCGGTGGAATTGTAATCGGAGTAGTGGGAAGAGGATACTTAGCGCCCACAATTCTCGGCACACCTGAGACTACATCAGTAGAGAATGTCTTCATCGTAATGATTGAGAGAATCTTTACTTCAGATATAGCTATTCCTTTTATCGGAGGAATCTTCCTCTGTGGTATCCTGGCAGCGATTATGTCAACGGCTGACTCACAGCTTTTGGTTGCGTCATCTTCTGTTGCCGAGGATATCTATAAGGGTATTATCAATAAGAAAGCTGACGATAAAAGAGTTCTTGTTATCAGCCGTGTAAGCGTTGTGGTAATTGCCATTGTAGCTTACGTAATTGCCTTAGATCCCGATAGCTCCATTATGGGTCTTGTATCCAATGCATGGTCAGGATTCGGTTCGGCCTTCGGTCCCTTGGTTGTATGCTCTCTCTTCTGGAAGAGAACCAACAAGGCAGGCGCTATTGCAGGAATGATCTCCGGAGCTTTGACGGTTATCTTATGGGATTACATTCCCCTTGTAAGCGGACAGACCCTTGGAGTTGCAACCGGCATCTATTCATTGCTTATCGGATTCTTTGTAAGTCTTATCTTTATTGTGATTGTAAGTCTTGCTACTAAGGCACCATCACAGGAGATTGTAGAAGAATTTGAATATGTAGCAGCTAACAAAGAAGTAGCAGAATAAATAAGGAATCTATATCAGCATCTCGGTAATTAAACGGGATGCTGATTTTAAATCTCAAATTGTCAGAAAAGTTTGACAGTTTCCCGGATTCGTAGTAAAATATGATATCATATTTTGTACTGGATATTTGACGTGCTCTGTGCTATACTATCTTAATGACTGTGGGTTTATGGCTTTATTTATAAGGAAGAGCCTGTATCCGCAGGTTTTACGTGCGTTACTTTTAAGGAGGATAATTTTAAAATGAGTGTTAATGTTGAGAAGTTAGAGAACAGCATGGCGAAACTTACCATCGAAGTTCCTTTCGATGAATTTGATAAGGCAGTTGAGAAAGTATACCAGAAGCAGAAGAGCAGAATTACTCTTCCCGGATTCAGAAAGGGTAAAGCACCCCGTAAGATGATTGAGAAGATGTACGGTGAGGGAGTATTCTATGAAGATGCTGCCAACGACTGCATCAACAAGGCATATTTTGAAGAGACCAAGGAGCTGGACCTTCCCATTACTTCACAGCCGGAGATTGAGATTGTTCAGGTTGAAAAGAATAAACCTTTCATCTTTACAGCAACAGTAGCAACCAAGCCTCCTGTAAAGCTTGGTAAGTATAAGGGCGTAGAGATTGAGAAGCGTGACGGTAAGGCAACCAAGGAAGCAGTTGCCGAGGCTATTAATAAAGAAAGAGAAAGCAATGCAAGAATCATTGATGTTGACGACAGAGCAGTTAAGGACGGCGATATCGTAAACATCGATTATGAAGGATCCATTGACGGTGTACCTTTTGACGGCGGTGCTGCAACAGGTCATCAGCTTACTATCGGATCACATACATTTATTGATACATTCGAAGATCAGCTTATTGGCAAGAAGATCGGTGATGACGTAGAAGTTAATGTTACATTCCCCAAGGAATATCACGCTGAGGACCTTGCCGGCAAGCCTGCACTTTTCAAAGTTAAGATTAATGCAATTCAGGTTAAGGAACTTCCCGAGCTTGATGATGAATTCGCACAGGATGTATCAGAGTTTGATACATTCAAGGAATATGAGGCCGACGTTAAGAAAAAATTAGACGAGCAGGCTGAAAAAGACGCAAGATATATTAAAGAAAGAGAAGCAGTTGCAGCAGCAGCTGACAATGCAGAGATGGATATTCCGGAACCCATGATCGATACACAGGTTACATACCTTATCGACAACTTCTCAAGAAGACTTATGCAGCAGGGACTTTCCATCGAGCAGTACATGCAGTTTACAGGACTTACTCAGGAAGCTATGAGAGATCAGATGAAGCCTGAGGCAGTTAAGAATATCAGAAGCAGACTTACTCTTGAAGCTATCGTTGAGGCTGAGAAGATTGAAGTATCAGATGAGCAGTTCGAGGAAGAACTTGAGAAGATGGCTACCAACTACGGCATGAAGATCGAGGATCTCAAAGCACAGGTTACACCTGAGGAAGTAAAAGAGATTAAGATGGATCTTGCTGTTGAGAAGGCTACAGCTTTCCTGTTGGAGAATGCTAAGGAAGTAGCTCCTAAGAAGACTACTAAGAAGGCAGCTGATAAGGAAGAGAAGGCTGAGAAGAAGACCACAGCTAAGAAGACTACAGCTAAGAAGACCACAACCAAGAAGGCTGCAGAAGATAAAGAAGAGAAGGCCGAGAAGAAGACTACAGCTAAGAAGACAACCAAGAAAGCTGCAGAGGACAAAGAAGAGAAGGCCGAGAAGAAGACTACAGCCAAGAAGACCACAACCAAGAAGACTACAACCAAGAAGGCTAAAGAAGAGGAGTAGTCAATCAATATACGTTATGGAGGGGATAAAATGAGTTTAGTACCTTACGTCATTGAGCAAACCAGCAGGGGAGAACGTTCATACGACATTTATTCAAGACTTTTAAAGGAGCGTATCATTTTCCTCGGAGAAGAGGTTAATGAGACAACTGCCAGCTTAATTGTTGCACAGTTACTTTTCCTTGAGTCGGAAGATCCCGGTAAGGATATTCATTTATATATCAACAGCCCGGGTGGTGTGGTATCTGCGGGACTTGCTATTTACGATACCATGAACTACATCAAGTGTGATGTTTCCACAATTTGTATCGGACTTGCCGCAAGTATGGGAGCATTCCTTCTTGCAGGTGGTGCCAAGGGTAAGAGATTTGCTCTTCCCAATGCGGAGATTATGATTCATCAGCCCTCCGGCGGCGCTAAGGGTCAGGCAACCGATATTAAGATTGTTGCAGATAATATCTTAAAGACCAAGAAGAGATTAAACGAGATTCTCGCAGCCAATACAGGTCAGCCCCTTGAGACAATAGAGGTTGATACAGAAAGAGATAATTACATGAGCGCAGAAGAAGCTAAGGCATACGGCCTTATTGACAGCGTTATCTCCAGTAGACAGTAATTATCCCACCCTACGATGTTAGACAGGAGTGATAGGACATGGCAGGAAGATCAGACGATAAAGTAAGATGCTCCTTTTGCAACAAGACACAGGACCAGGTTAAGAAACTGATTGCCGGCCCCAACGGAGCATATATCTGCGATGAGTGCATTGAGATTTGTTCAGAGATAATTGAAGAAGAGTATGAGGATATGCCTGTCTCCGATATGGAGATTAACCTTCTCAAGCCTGAAGAGATTAAAGCATTCCTTGACGATTATGTTATCGGACAGGAAAAAGCCAAGAAGACTTTATCCGTTGCAGTATACAATCATTACAAGAGAATAACCGCGGAGAACGATCTGGATGTGGAACTCCAAAAGAGTAATATCCTTCTTTTGGGACCCACGGGTTCAGGTAAGACATTACTTGCTCAGACCTTAGCCAGAATTTTGAATGTTCCCTTTGCCATTGCCGACGCTACTGCTCTTACAGAAGCAGGTTATGTAGGTGAAGACGTTGAGAATATCCTGCTTAAGGTTATTCAGGCAGCTGACTATGATGTTCAGCGAGCTGAGTACGGAATCATATACATCGACGAGATTGATAAGATTACTCGTAAGTCAGAGAATGTATCAATTACAAGAGACGTATCCGGTGAGGGTGTTCAGCAGGCCCTTCTGAAGATCTTAGAAGGTACCGTTGCATCAGTTCCGCCTCAGGGTGGAAGAAAGCACCCCCATCAGGAGCTTATCCAGATAGATACAACCAATATCCTCTTCATCTGCGGTGGTGCATTTGAAGGATTGGATAAGATTATTGAGGCAAGAATGGACCAGAAGTCCATCGGATTTAATGCCGAGATTGCAGGTAAGAGCGAGACTAATGTAGGTGAAGTATTAGACCAGGCATTGCCTAAGGACTTCGTTAAGTTCGGACTTATACCGGAGTTTATCGGACGTGTTCCTGTTACGGCTTCACTGAATGAACTTGACAAGGAGGCCCTGGTTCGCATCCTTAAAGAGCCTAAGAACTCCCTTGTTAAGCAGTATAAGAAGTTGTTCGAGCTTGACGGTGTAAGACTCAAATTTGAGGACGATGCCTTAGATGCCATAGCTGACAAGGCACTGGATCGTAAGACCGGAGCAAGAGGACTTCGTTCAATAATTGAAGAAGTTATGATGGACCTTATGTATCGGGTTCCTTCAGATGATACTATTACAGAATGTATCATCACTAAGGCTTCCGTAGAAGGCGATAACGAACCTGTTATCGTATACAACACCGACGGACCTATTAAGAAGATGAGCTCGAAACGTAAGATTGTACCCAAATCAACAAGAGGCGAAAGTGCATAAGCGGGGCCGGGGTCGTGTAAGCGGCTCCGGTCATATGTTTTTAAGGAGGATACTAAGTGAAGAACGATAGATTTATTCCTACAGTTGCATTACGCGGAATTACCATATTGCCCGATATGGTATTGCATTTTGATATCAGCAGACCCAAGTCCATCCACGCTGTGGAGGAAGCTATGAAGGGAGACCAGATGATATTTATGGTCACCCAGAAAGACATAGAGGTTGAGGATCCGGGAAGAGACGGATTATATGATATAGGAGTCATTGCAGAGATTAAGCAGATTATGAGACTCCCCAACAATATTATAAGAGTTTACGTTAAGGGTGAAGACAGAGCCAGACTTGAAGAACTCTTAGAGGAGGATGATTATCTAAAGGCCCGTATTGAGCCCATTGATGCCTTTGCGGATGAACTGGAGTTGACGGAAGATGAGCTTTCTGCCATGGCCAGAATTATTCGTGAGCTTCTCTATCAGTATGCCAAGGTTAATCCAAAACTGTCCAAGGAAGTTGTGAGACAGGCGGGGGATATCCTTCATCTGGGAGCTTTGATTGATTACATCATCAACAATATACCCCTCTTCTATGCCGAGAAGCAGCAGCTTCTTGAGGCTGTGGATCTGCGGGAGAGATACACTCTGCTAAGCGATATGCTAAGCCGTGAGATTAATATATCCGGTATAGTTACCAATCTTCAAAAAGAGGTTAAAGACCGGGTTGATAAGAACCAGAAGGAATATGTACTTCGTGAGCAGCTCAAAGTAATAAGGGAAGAGCTGGGTGAGGACGATAGGTTCTCTGATGCGGATACATTTCTTGAAGAAGTAAAGAAGATTAAAGCCGGCAAGGAAGTTAAGGACAAGATTACCAAGGAAATCACCAGGTTGAAGTCCTTATCCCCTAATTCTTCCGAGTTCGCGGTTTTACGTAATTATATTGAGACCTTGATTGAACTTCCCTGGGATAAGGCATCCAAGGACAACAAGGATACCAAGAATGCCATGAAGATATTGGATGAGGACCACTACGGTCTTGAGAAGGTTAAGGAGCGTGTGGTTGAATTCCTGGCTGTTCGTAACCTTACCAAGAAGGGAGATGGCCCCATTATCTGTCTTGTCGGACCTCCGGGAACCGGTAAGACTTCCATAGCCAAGTCTGTTGCCAGGGCCTTGGGTAAGAAGTACGCAAGAATCTCCTTGGGCGGTGTAAGGGACGAGGCAGAAATCCGCGGTCACAGAAAGACTTACGTGGGTGCTATGCCGGGTCGTATTGTATACGCCCTAAAGAGCGCGGGATACAAGAATCCGTTGATTTTGCTTGATGAGATTGATAAATCCAGCGGTGACCATAAAGGAGATACGGCATCTGCCTTGCTTGAGGTTCTTGATTCCGAGCAAAACAGTAAGTTTAGAGACCATTATATCGAGATTCCCATCGATCTCTCAGAGGTATTGTTTATTGCTACTGCCAACTCTATGCAGGGCATTCCGGCACCCCTTCTTGACCGTATGGAGATTATCGAGGTTAGTTCTTATACAGAAAATGAGAAAGTGCATATTGCCAAAGAGCATCTCATCAGAAAACAGATGGAGAAGAACGGCTTAAAGGAGAAGCAGCTCTATATAAGCAATAATGCTTTGGAGATGATTATCCGGGGTTATACCAGAGAGGCCGGTGTTCGTAATCTTGAGAGAAAGATTGCCGCAATATGCCGTAAGGCTGCCAAGGCTGTATGGGAAGACAAGAAGAAGGTTATTAAGATTACAGCAAGTAATCTTGAGCAATACTTAGGAAAGCCCAGATACACCCTTAATGAAGCCAATGAGAAGCCGGATGTGGGTGTTGTAAGAGGTCTTGCATGGACAAGTGTAGGTGGAGATACACTTGAGATTGAAGTAAATATTCTTCCCGGAAAGGGTGAGTTCCTCCTTACAGGCCAGCTTGGCGATGTAATGAAGGAGTCTGCCCAGGCGGGTATCAGCTTTATCCGTTCCGTGGCTGATAAGTATAAGATTAAGAAAGAGTTCTTTAAAGAGAACGATATTCATATTCATATTCCAGAGGGAGCTGTGCCAAAAGATGGTCCTTCTGCGGGTATCACTATGGCTACGGCTATGCTTTCTGCCATAACAGGCAAGAAGGTACGTAGCGATGTGGCTATGACAGGAGAGATTACCCTTAGAGGAAGGGTTCTTCCCATAGGAGGTCTTAAAGAGAAGACCTTAGCTGCCAAGTCAGCAGGTATTAAGACTATCATTGTACCAGTGAAGAATCGAAGAGATATTGAAGAGATGTCTAAGGAGATCACCGACGGTTTAGAGATTGTTTACGCTGAAACCATGGATGATGTAATTAAGACCGCTTTTGTAAAGGGTAGATAGTTATGGTTATTAAGAATGTTAACTTGGAAATAGTATGCGGTGTTACCAGCACAATACCGGAGACGGACAAGCCGGAGGTGGCATTTGCAGGGAAATCTAATGTAGGGAAGTCGTCCCTTATCAATGCCCTGATGAACCGTAAATCTCTGGCCAGAACCTCCGCTCAGCCGGGTAAGACCCAGACTATTAATTTCTACAATATCAATGACGCAATGTACCTGGTGGATTTGCCGGGATATGGTTATGCCAAGGTGTCTCAGTCTGAGAAAGAGAAATGGGGGAAGCTTATTGAGCGTTACCTTAAGAATTCCGGGAATCTGAAGGCTGTGTTCCTCCTGGTGGATATTCGCCATGACCCCGGGGCTAATGATAAGCAGATGTATGAGTGGATTACCTATAACGGATACAAGCCTATTATCATTGCCACGAAGCTGGATAAGATTAAGCGCAGCCAGGTTCAAAAGCAACTCAAAGCCATACGTGTAGGGCTGGGGCTGGAGAAGGATTCGGTACTGATTCCTTTTTCTGCCGAGACCAAGCAGGGAAGAGAAGAGATATGGGAGTTGATGGATTCCCTTTGCAGCGATTAAAAAGAGAGAGTCATGTGACTCTCTCTTTAATAATTACATCTCTTTTAAAGTCTTCTCGCCCATCTCTTTAATATCGTCTTCTAAGACTGCAAATACGATGTTCATCTCATAATCGGAATTCTCTTTCAGGAAGTTCTTGCAAGCTCTAATGGCTACCTGCCATGCCTGATCCTTGGGATATCCGAAGATTCCTGCCGAGATAAGGGGAAAACCTATAGAATGAAGTCCATTGGATTTGGCCAGTGTCAAAGACTGGGTATAAGCACTGTAGAGTGTTTGTGCTTCATTATTATTGCCGAAGGACCAACGTGGTCCAACCGCATGGATTACGTACTTCGCAGGAAGCTTAAATCCCGGAGTGATGACCGCCGAGCCCTCGTCACAGTGACCAATTTCTCTGCAAGCCTTTGTCATTTCAGTGCGACCGGCATCCGCAAATATGTACCCACATACACCGCCGCCCTCTAAGAGCCCGCTGTTTGCCGCATTTACAACTGCGTCAGTGTCCAACTTAGTGATGCCCATTTTTCTTACTTCAATTGAACTCATATTCAATCCTCCTTAGTGTGAATCATTCTTTTCTAGTATAGCTTCTAGAGGATTGTCCTTCAAGTACTATTGAACTAATTATAATTAGGTTTACAGAACTGATACTATCCACCTGTCAAGGAATTCCATTTGCTCGTCAGTATGGAACCAGTGCTCCCCACCTTCCATCACCGTCAGACCCGCGCCCTGCGCCTGTACAAAGTCGTCAATTGTATCTCGTGACTGCAGGTTATCAAGGCTACCGTAGAGGATTTCTGTGGGGGTATTCCAGATTATAGGATTGCTCCGCACATACTGAAGGTACTCCCAGGATAGATCATCACCGAAATCTACGGGGATAATTCCTTTTTCTTTAAGGGTAGCTTCATCGGTTCCGGCCCATCTTATCATGTCCATAATAAGAGCTTCCATGCTTACTATAGGGGATATAAAGAAGGCCCGGTTTATGTAACGGTCCGGTCCGGCGCACATGGAGAAGTAGGCCCCTATGCTTTGAGCCACAAGTGTTATCTTCTCATAGCTCTTGTATTTTTCTTCAATCATGGCAGCAAACTCTTTCTTTGCATCCCATGGATTCTCGGACTTGTAATCAAAGCCGTACATGTCGGCATCCGGAAAGAACTTTTTGAAGTGGTCTGCTTCGCTTATATTTCCTCCTTTGCCGTGTACATATATAACTAATTCTTTCACTTTTTTCTCTCCCATTCTTCTTTTGTAAGTTTGGTAAAGTGCTCTGTTCTAACATCACCCATTAATACACAGGGTTTGTTCTCTTCTGTATGGTGGAAGGTAAAACCGCACTTTTCCTGACAGCGGCGGGACTTCTCATTACCGTCATAATATCCGCACCACATAGCACTGCATCCCAGATCGCAGAAGACGTGTTCCTGTATTCGGCGCAAAGCCTCGGGAATCAAGCCCTGTCCCCAGAAAGGCACACCTATCCAGTAGCCCACTTCAATCTCATCCGGCTCTGCCTTTGTATGGGACTGCTCCGGTTTGATAAGACTGATGCTTCCGATAGCACGATTATCCTCCTTCAGGCAGACAGCGTATACCTCTTCGCCAGATAATACATCCCTTATTATCGCTTTGCTGTTTTCAACGCTGGTGTGAACCGGCCAGCCGGCAATAGGGCCAACTTCCGGGTTCTTTGCATATTCATATAAGCTTTCTGCGTCCGACTCTTTCCACGGCCGAAGTATTAATCTCTCTGTTTCAAATGTCATATCGGTCACTCCTTCTTTTAAACGCCTACTCTTTCACTAATTGTTTTCTAATATGACCTATAACAGCCTTGTACATCTTTGGCTTCAAGGGTACGATTCGGCTCCACATTCGAATGCCTTGATAAACATAGAGAATTACATTGACAATTTCATACACATCCACCTCGTTGAACTCACCCCGTCGGATGCCGTACTCAATAAGATCCGTCCATTTCTTCTCGCCAATCTTATTAAAGCCTTCCATCATTTCCTTGGAAACCGTGCCTGCATACTCATACATGGCTAGAGACAAAGAGTCTTCCGGATGCTTCATCTCATCCTCCATAAGCTTCAGTGCCCGGTCAAGAATCGTCACCGCCGACATTCCTGCCTCCATCTCAGAGTAGAAGTCCATCTCATCCTTCTCGTTTAGCTTGGCAAGTATAGCTTCAAATAATTCTCCTGTACTCCCGAAGTGACTGTATAAGCCGCCTCTTGAAAGGCCCGTCGCTTCGCATATATCCTTCATGGTAATAGCATTAAAACCTCGCTCCGCAAACAGGGGATATGAAGCATCAAGTATCATCTCTCTCGTACGTTCTTTCTTAGTAGTCATGGGCACATCTCCTTTTCGACACCAGTGTCGATTATGATTATAGACACGAGTGTCGATTTTGTCAAGGGGTTTATTAAATGGGATGTTATGTGTTATCATTGAAAAGAAATCAAGCGTATAAGAAAGGGATAAAAAGCATGAGTTTAAGTTTGGAAAGAGCTAAGGAGATTAACAAGAACCATATTACAGAGGAGTCACTTATTATTCATTCCCTGAATGTAAGCTATGCTATGGGAGCTATGGCAGAGCATTTTGGTGAAGACAAAGAGTACTGGGAGGCAATCGGATACTTACATGATTTTGATTATCAAGAGTATCCGGATGAGCATCTTCAACATACCAGGGAACCGCTTCTTGAGGCTGGAGTATCCGAGGAAGATGCCCATGCAATACTTAGTCACGGTTTTGGTATTGTAAATGATGTTGAGCCGGTTAATAATTTGGAGAAAAGTCTCTTTACCGTAGATGAGCTAACAGGTATTATCCAGGCCTGTGCAAGGATGCGCCCTAAGGGAATTACTGATCTTGAAGTAAAGAGCTTTATGAAGAAATTCAAAGATAAAAAATTCGCTGCCAAGTGCAACCGCGAGATCATCCAAAAAGGATGCGAAATGCTTGGCATGGAAGTAAGAGAAGTGGCTGAAATCTGCATTGAAGGTATGCGTCCTCATGCAGAAGAAATTGGCCTTCTTGGAACAGAAGGGTAATAATAGCACCATTTTGCACTTTTTATCTTATTTCGAGTTTAGTTACTACAAAGTCATCTTCCTCAAGATGGTATTCACTGCCGCAGTAGGGGCAGTTTCTTTGCTTGGTGGCATCGAAGCTTCCGCCGCAACTCTTACACTCTATACGGCATATTGAAAATGAGGTATTGATGTTACCGGTCAATTTATGAGCTATGGTTATTCTTATCTTTTCCTTCTTGGAACGAAGGGTATGTCCCTTGTCGTAGAAGTTCCTTGCGTAGATATTTACATCCACAGAGATTATGGGAGCGGAGCCGTCAGGTCCCGGAACAATTCTGTATTCGCTGACACCGATGATACCCTCGTATTGAATATCCACTATGTTCTTGATACTTTCATCAAGCTTTGGGCCGGAATACTGAATAAGCGCAGTCTCGTCTTCGGAAAAGATGATGCTTCGAGCCAGGGAAAGAGCTTTACTTTCTAAGTATTCGTAATTTAGGCTCGGGTCGATTCTTTTCATTGCTACATTGGCCTTCTTCTTGGTACCAAAGGTGCTGAAGAAAAGGGGAAGAACCATTATGGCCTTAACCAGTGTGGAATAAAAAGTCCAGACAGCCCACAGGAAAGAGCCCCCTATAAAGCCTATAAGAACTGCCGTTATAAGGGAGGCTAAGACGTAGAATAAGGGGCTTATATCACCGGCGTTAAGTGGTCCGAAATCTTTTATGAGGCCGTATATCAGCATTCCAATGCCTAAAATAATCCTGACAATCCACATCTCTTTCTTCATTTTATCCTCATGAATGGTATTCTCAAGGAAATATGAAGTAAAAACTTTTGGAAAGAGGTCACTCATCTTAAAGTGGGTATTGCAATAGGGGCAGCCCTCTAAAAGGGTGCCAATCTTGGATACCGAACCGCAGTTGGGGCAGTTGTAAAGCATCTCGCCCACATTTTCATTAGGGCCGTGAATTATGGTCTGGTAGAAATTACCGTATCTAAGGCGGCTATAGAGCTTCTCATTATTAGTGGTCCTGATATAATCATCCTGCTCTACTGCCTGACATACATTCATTCCCCGATTGTACTTATCTCCGGGGAATACCTTTGCACGGCTGGTAATGTTATCCTCCAACTTCTTAAAATGAATCTCTTTGCGGATATTATGTTTTTTAAATCTTTTCTCCTGAAGGTCTAAGCTATATTGCAAGTCCCGGTCAGCAGAAACAGGCTCCTTGCCGGATGTGTGCCAGTCAGTCAGTTCCTGTGTAAACTGGAGGAATAGCTTCTTGTCTTCCGGGGTAGCCTGCCATTTTGTTAATACGTTATTATCTGATTGTTGTTGTGTAGTCATTAGTTCTGGTTTTCGTCAAATGCTCCTTGTATTTGGTTAAAGGTAAGTATGGCGCAGTTGTTGCAATAGCGTCCGTTTATAATCATCCTTCCGCAGGTCTTACAAGAATGAAAGTTCTTGTTGGTATTGGGAATGATAAGCATCTTGTTGTCTATAAAGTACAGAAGGGTCTCCTCGGATAGTCTGGTGCCTTCGAGGATATCTTCAAAAGTGGCGTCGGGATTGTCATAGAGGTATTCCTTGGCAATGGTTAAATTGTCCTTGTAGATGGTGTTGCAGGAAGGACACTGATAATACCCGTCGCGACGACGGTTAAGCATACGATGACAGTGAATACACTGCAGCGGTGTATTAAGATATTTCTGTAATTCTTTGCCCGAAGCTTTAGGATAAAGACCCATTGACGACGCCCCCAATATCATTTGAAATCTTTATACACAGTAGTATAGCATAATTTCCTCGGGGGTTAAATAGCTTTTGTGTTGAGGCCTTTGTATATGGTATAATTCATAACAGAGTGACTTAAAGAAAATATCAAGATTTTAAGGAGTAATTATGGCAGAGAATAAAGTACTTGCAACGGTAGCCGGAAGAGATATAACCGAGAAGGACATCGACAATGTAATCGCGGGGTATCCGGCGGAAGATCAGGCTAAGATGCAGAATCCCACCGTTAGGAATAAGATAATGGAACAGCTAATCTCCACCAGACTTTTTGCCATGGAGGCAAGGGAGAAGAAGCTGGATGAGACAGAGGAGTTTGAAGACCTCTTAGAAAAGCTTAAGGATGAGGTCTTAGGACAGATGATGGTAACAGAGATTGTGAAGGATCTGAAGATCTCTGAGGCTGAAGAGCGTGAGTTCTACGAGAAGAATAAGGACCAGTTTGTGACGGAGCCCGATGTATCCGCCAAGCATATTTTAGTTGATTCTGAGGACAAGGCTCTTGATATTAAGAAGGAGATTGAATCAGGCAGCATTACCTTTGAGGAGGCAGCCAGGAAGCATTCTTCCTGCCCTTCCAAGGAGCGTGGAGGGGATCTGGGATATTTCCAGAGAGGACAGATGGTTCCTGAGTTTGAGAACGTGGCTTTTGCAGCAGAAGTAGGAGTTGTGACAGACCCGGTGGCTACCC
Source organism: Lachnospiraceae bacterium (assembly GCA_015058015.1). GTDB lineage: Bacteria > Bacillota > Clostridia > Lachnospirales > Lachnospiraceae > SIG280. Next base: position 65,088 of record SVDM01000013.1, read on the forward strand.
AGTTTGGATGGCATCTGGTTTTGGTAAACGATAAGCGTCCGGTACGTGCCATTACATTTGAAGAGGCACAGGAGATGATTCATAATCGTCTTATGAGGACCAAACAGAAGGAAGTCTACGTGCAGGAACTTAATCGCCTGTCGGAGAAATATAAGGCAACGAGAGCATAATAATTTTTTCAAAAAAAGGGCTTGATTTTACCGAAAAAAAGACTATAACTTAAGGTGAAGAGATACAAATTTAAGGAAACGGCATCTGTCGTTTCCTAAATGTTCTTTAGATTAAAAGATGAGAAGGTGAAGAACATGAACATTAACAAGTTTACACAGAAGTCAATTGAGGCAATTAACGGTTGTGAGAAATTGGCCTACGAATACGGCAATCAGGAGATGGAGCAGGAGCATTTGCTCTATAGCCTGCTGACCCAGGAGGACAGCTTAATCCTTCGTCTTGTGGAGAAGATGGAGATTGACACAGACCATTTTAAGAACAACGTCCTTCGAAAGCTTGAAGCCAGGGTAAAGGTATCCGGCAATGTGGACCTTACCGTGGGACGTGACCTTAACAGGGTTCTTATCAGCGCCGAGGACGAAGCCCGCAATATGGGGGATGAGTATGTATCGGTGGAGCATTTGATGCTGGCCATGATAAGACATCCCAACAAGGCTATAGGAGAGCTCTTTAAGGAATACGGATTTACCGTGGAGAGGTTTTTAAAGGCTTTATCAGAGGTACGTGGAAATGTCAGAGTTACCTCAGACAATCCTGAAGCTACCTACGACACCCTTGAAAAATACGGCTACGATATGGTGGCAAGGGCCAGAGACCAGAAGCTGGATCCCGTTATCGGAAGGGATTCGGAGATTCGAAGCGTGGTTCAGATTCTATCCCGTAAGACCAAGAACAATCCGGTGCTTATCGGTGAGCCCGGTGTTGGTAAGACGGCGGTGGTAGAGGCCTTAGCTCAGCGTATTGTGGCAGGGGATGTGCCGGAGACGTTGAAGGATAAGAAACTTTTTGCTCTGGATATGGGGTCTCTTGTGGCAGGAGCCAAGTACCGGGGCGAGTTTGAGGAGCGTCTTAAAGCCGTTCTGGAAGAGATTAAGAAAAGCGATGGAGAGATTATTCTTTTCATCGATGAGTTACATACAATTGTGGGTGCCGGTAAGACGGAAGGTGCCATGGATGCAGGCAACATGCTAAAGCCTATGTTGGCCCGTGGCGAGCTTCACTGTATCGGCGCTACAACTCTGGATGAATACAGACAATACATTGAGAAGGATGCGGCCTTAGAACGTCGTTTCCAGCCGGTTATGGTGGATGAGCCTACAGTTGAGGATACCATCTCCATCCTTCGTGGACTGAAAGAACGTTATGAGGTGTTCCATGGTGTTAAGATTACGGATGGTGCGCTGGTATCCGCAGCAACATTGGCGGATCGGTACATTTCCGACAGGTTCCTGCCTGACAAGGCAATAGACGTGGTGGATGAGGCTTGCGCTCTCATTAAGACGGAGCTTAATTCCATGCCGGCGGAACTGGATGAGCTTCGTCGTAAACGCATGCAGCTTGAGATCGAGGAAGCGGCTCTGAAAAAAGAGACGGACAAGCTCTCGGCTGAGAGACTGGGTGCCCTCCAGAAGGAGCTGGCTGAGATAAAAGACGAATTTGCGGCCAAGAAGGCTCAGTGGGACAACGAGAAGTCCTCTGTTGATAAGGTCAGCAAGATTCGTGAAGAGATAGAAAGCGTTAATAAAGAAATCGCCAAGGCCGAGAGGGATTATGACCTTAATCGTGCTGCGGAGCTGCAGTACGGCAGACTGCCGGCCCTTACCAAGGAGTTAGAGCAGGCGGAAGAAGCAGCGGGAAAACGGGAGATGTCCCTTGTACATGAAAATGTCAGCGAGGAGGAGATAAGCAAGATTATCTCCAAGTGGACGGGAATCCCCATCTCCAAGTTGACGGAATCCGAGAGGAACAAGACTCTTCATTTGGATGAGGAATTACATAAACGGGTTATCGGCCAGGACGAGGGCGTTACCAAGGTGACGGAGGCTATTATTCGTTCCAAGGCCGGTATCAAGGATCCGGAGAAGCCCATTGGTTCCTTCCTCTTTATGGGACCTACGGGTGTAGGTAAGACGGAGCTGGCCAAGGCATTGGCTTACAGCCTCTTTGATGATGAACAGAACATGATTCGTATTGATATGAGTGAGTATATGGAGAAGTTCTCTGTATCCCGTCTGATAGGAGCGCCTCCCGGATACGTAGGATACGAGGAAGGGGGACAACTGACGGAGGCTGTCAGAAGAAAGCCCTACTCGGTTATCCTCTTTGATGAGATTGAAAAAGCTCACCCCGATGTGTTCAATACCCTGCTACAGGTTTTAGATGACGGACGTATTACCGATTCTCAGGGACGGACGGTGGACTTTAAGAATACTATTCTTATTATGACCTCCAATATCGGTTCCCAGTTCCTGCTTGAAGGAATTGATGATGAGGGAAATATCAGACCTGAGTGCGAGAAACTGGTTATGGACCAGCTAAAGGGCAGCTTTAGACCTGAGTTCCTAAACCGTCTTGATGAGATTATTATGTTTAAGCCCTTAACCCAGGCGGATATCGGCAATATATTAGATCTTCTGGTAAATGAGCTGAATGAGAGAATCGCTGACAGGGACCTTCGTGTGGTGCTTACCGATGAAGCCAAGAGGTTGATTGCCGAACGGGGTTATGACCCGGCCTTCGGCGCAAGACCACTGAAGCGTTATCTCCAGAAGAATGTTGAGACTTTGGTTGCCAAGCTTATACTTAGTGATAAGGCCGAACCCGGCAAGGACATTGTGATTGGTGTACGTGACGGCGAGTTGGCAGCAGAATAAGGATTATTATGGATTTATTTGATTATATGCGTAAGCAGACCCAGAAAAAAGAATCACCTCTAGCCTCCAGGCTCCGGCCTGAGAGGATTGAGGATGTTATAGGACAGAAGCATATCTTAGGAGAAGATAAGCTTCTTTATCGCGCCATTAAAGCGGACAAGATATCTTCGGTTATCTTCTACGGTCCTCCGGGAACGGGTAAGACTACCCTGGCCAAGGTTATTGCAGCTACCACCAGTTCTGAGTTTGTACAGCTCAATGCCACTACTTCCGGCAAGAAGGATATGGCAGAGGCTGTGGATGCGGCCCAGAAGACCATGGGGATGTACGGAAGGAAGACTATCCTCTTTATCGATGAGATTCACAGGTTTAACAAGGCCCAGCAGGATTTCCTCCTGCCCTTCGTTGAGGATGGCACGGTTATCCTTATCGGGGCCACCACAGAGAACCCTTATTTCGAGGTGAACAGCGCTCTTATCTCCCGGTCCATCGTCTTTGAATTATATGCCCTCACCAAGGAGGAGATATGTCAGCTTATTGACAGAGCTTTCTCTGATTCTGAGAAGGGCCTGGGAGTCTACAATGCATACATTGACGACGATGCCAAAGAATTTATCGCCGATATGGCCAATGGAGATGCAAGGACCGCCCTTAATGCCATTGAACTGGGTGTACTTACCACGAAACCGGATCCGGACGGACGGATTCACATCGATATTGATACGGCTTCGGAATGTATCCAGAGACGTGTTCTTAAATACGACAAAGACGGGGACAACCACTATGATGTTATCTCTGCCTTTATAAAAAGTATGCGGGGTTCCGACCCGGACGCTGCGGTCTATTACCTTGCCCGGATGATTTATGCCGGGGAGGATGTTAAGTTTATCGCCCGTCGTATTATGATTTGCGCTTCAGAGGACGTAGGTAATGCGGATCCCAATGCTTTGGTGGTTGCAGTTAATGCAGCCAAGGCTGTGGAGATGCTGGGACTTCCTGAAGCCAGAATTACCCTGGCTCAGGCGGCTACTTATGTGGCTTGCGCCCCCAAGAGTAATGCGGCTATCAATGCCATTGATGAAGCTCTTGAAACTGTGAGGAGGACTCCTACAGCTCCTATTCCGCCTTATCTACGGGATGCCCACTATAAGGGGGCTAAGGAGCTGGGACGTGGTATCGGGTATAAGTATGCCCATGATTTTGAGCACCACTGGGTAGACCAGCAGTACCTGCCGGATGAGCTGGTGGGACATAGGTTTTATGAACCCGGGGATGAAGGATATGAGAGGCAGATTAAGGAGCACTTCCGGGATATTGGGAAGAAAGGATATTAAATATGCGCCCTTGTTCAGTGATGGACAAGGGCTTTTTTATGTCATTTTTAGTTATGCACTAACCGGCCCGGGGGCCCTCTAGCCATATCTGCCACGTCGCACTTCGGAGCATGAATCTCCAACTAATCCCGGGTTTATTCCGGCGTTAGGGACGCAACCGGCATCTATGGTACATCCATGTACCTAGATGCCTTCCGCGCCATCCATGGCGCGTGATTGCTGTATGCAGACGGGATTCGGGAGATTCTATCCTCCTTGTGAAAACGTGGCAGATATGGCTAGAGGGCCCCCGGGCCTGTAAAGCGCATAATCTAAAAAATCGCATTAAGCAACGTTACTAGTATAGTGGCATGAATAATGCTAAAATGGGTTATAGATCGGAGGTGCTGTTGTGGGGAGCGATAATAGTATTATTTCTTTGAATGAAGAGTCTTCTCAAATTATGAATGTTGAGAGATTGACTCCACCGGAACTATTTGGTGTAAACAACACCAGCGTTGCAATTAATGCGTTTTATATCTCTGATTTACATTTGCCAGAGCATTTGATGAATAAAGGGATAGCACTGGATGATAAGGTTAAAGTTATTGAATATATAGATGAGATTGTTTCAATGTTGATAAACTCAAGTAACAAAAGCACAATTGCTTCATGTGGACTAACACCTGATAACGAAAAAGATCTTTTACTATATGATTATGAGTTGTTTGAAGCATTGAATTATAAGCTGTCCAAGAAGGAATTATCCGAATGGGCAGGGAACCTATATTCTGGGAAGAACAATAAACCCGTTGAGCCGTCAATAAAGCATTGTCTGCTAATTGCGGGAGACATTTCATCAGATATAGATTTGTTTAAGCTGTTTTTTGAAAGGCTTTTCTCTAGAATAAGGAGGAAAACCAAACATTGTGCTGTCTTTTTAGTATTAGGAAATCATGAGTATTCTAATTTTTATTCATTAGAAGAAGCTTATTATAAATATAATAAATTTCTTTCAAATTATAATGTGATTTTGCTAAATAACAGCTTGGTTGAGTTTGGTAATTGTATTGTAGTTGGAGGAACTGGTTTTGCTAAGCATAATGAGTCTTATAACGCTAATACGCTAATAGGGCCGGGATGCATGAGAAATAATAGGGAACTGGAAGCAATTGAAAGTGATAAGTTTAATCAATGTTATGAGGATGCGTTAATAAGAGCAAGGAAAAAAAAGAAGCCTTTAATTGTTCTGACACACTATCCTGTAAAAGATTGGATAAATGGAAGAACAGATGGAAACTGCTATTACTTCTCTGGCCACAATCATCAGAATGAAATTGTAAAAGAGGATGATTGTCATATTTTTGCCGACAACCAGATTGGATACCGTGCAAATAGAATTCATCTTAAGAGAGCTCTGCTTGGAACCAGCTATAATCCATTTTACAACTATGATGATGGGTATTATAAAATAACGATGGATCAATATATTGATTATAAGAAGTATGAGGGAGAGTATATTGGAATAGAAATTATTGAAAAGCAAATTCAAAAGGAAGCTCAGTTTTATCTAATCAAGAAGAATGGATTCTACGGTTTCTTTTTTATTGATAAGTTTTGCACTAAGATTTGTTCCGGAGGAGCAGTGAAGAAAATAAGCGATATAATAGAAATAGAGTATTTTTATGAAACGTTTAATGAGATGGTCAACACTTATTTAAGAATTTTGAAGCCATATCGTAAGTTGCAAGAGAAGATTGCTTCAGAGATTAAGCAACTGAATTTGCCGGAGTATTGTTCAGGAAGAATACATGGTGCGATAGTTGATTTCGATTTTTATCATCATGTAATGATTAATCCTATAGATGGAACGATTTCCGTTTATTACTCACCTGCGTTCGGACTGGTTCAGAAAATAGATTCTTTAAATGACCTGATAGGCTCCATAGAAACGAACGGGTGTTTAAGACAGAACAAGGGAAAGATTGCTCTAGCAAAGAAGGCGGATAATTTACCTGTAAACAGTGTGATTCGGAAATCGTTTGGCGAAGTACGCGAAAAGGATAAAGAATTACAGAGAATTCAAATAGGAGATAGCGTATATGCATATTCAAGAATAATAAATCAACTACAACGGCTATTTACATCAGGTGTTTTACGAGAATGGAATGATGATTTGTTAGATGAGCCAAATCTAGTTGAGATTCGTGAGAAGTACAGGCCAAAACAAAAATATCTTTCACCTTATCAGATGGTGCAGAAGCATTGGAAGAATCTAATGCTTTATGACTCCAATGTTGCGGATGTTTCTCTTGTTAAGTGTGCTTTGATGCGAAATAGACGTTCACCATTTCCGTTCTTAGATGCCCGAAAAAAATATGGCAGATATATACCTCAAAATCGTATTTCAGACGAAGAGATACGAGAGTATATAAATCATATTCATGAATCGGTTCTTGAGGAGTGTTTTGATGATTTCTACTATCTTTTAGGCTTCGAAATAATTAAGTATTATCCGTTACGACTGATTTCAAAACAGAATTTAGAAGAAATGTTTTCGGGATTAAATTTGAATAATAAGAGAATTATTGAAACAGTATCACATATTCCTTTTCCTGACTGGACAGATGATTTCAAGATGGTCGTAACCAAGAGTATAATACTAAAAAATAAGCCCGCTTATTGTTCTAAAGAATTATGGAAGATGATAAGATGAGACTCTGTTTGACATTTACGCTTGTGAAAAAACGTCTTTTTATTGCATAACGAGAGTATCTGGTGGATTAAGAAGAAATCCCATCATAGGTAACCACCAATAATAATGATTATAATTGTAATATGTTCAAGTGAGGAGTAATGTATGCCAGCTAAGAAGACACATGAGGAATTTGTGAATGAAATGAAAAGTATTGCTCCCGACATAATGATTATTGGGAAGTATAATGGACGTCATGAATCTATTGAGGTAATGTGCAGGAACTGTGGAAAAAGGTGGAGCCCTACAGCAGGAGACCTTCTAAGTGGGAAAGGATGCCGGCAGTGCAGAATAAAGAAGTTCTCAGATTCGAGAAAGAAGACCAATGAAGACTTTGTATCAGAATTGTACTTATTAAATCCTAATGTCAGACCGCTTGAACAATATGTTAATAGCCATACAAAGATAAAAACCCAATGTCTAATTTGCGGTAATATATGGATGATAACGCCTAAAGATCTACTACATGGGTATGGATGCCGAAAGTGCTATATTAAAAAATCTTCTGAAAATAGAAGGTACACAAGCGAAGAATACTTTAAAAAAGCATCAGCGTTGAATCCTGTGTAAAGTGTAAAATAAAAATGTCGGTTTAGTGGAAAATAAAAATGTAGGATTCCACTAGGAGTGATACGCTTATCC
>SVDM01000014.1 GCA_015058015.1 Lachnospiraceae bacterium
AGCCGTAAGTTTCAATTGAAACTTACGGCTTTTATAATGCAATAAAACTATTTCTTTATCTTCTTTGCGTATTCGTCAATCAAATCCGATATAGTATCGGAGATTCCTTCAAATGTTGCGCCGTACATATATTGGTCACGGCTTAGGGCATCGCTTCGAACAATCTTAACCACCGTAAAGATGGAAGAGTCCTCAGAGCCAAGCTCAATCTTGGCATTGAAGAAATATCCGTCAGGAAGGATACATTCCGATACAAATCCTATTCCGTGCTTGGAGATATCCACTACTTCGATAGGGGAATCCAAATCGGATATAACCAGCTTGTTATCCTGTTTAAACAGGTCTGAAATGTTCAAACTGAGATTAATGGGAAGCCTCTCGCTTCTTCTTTTATCAGTCATTGTCTTTCTCCTTCTCCGCCTCATCAAGGCGCTTTTCATCAATAAGACCCGTTTCCCTATTGTCCCTTCTATCCTTGCTCTTCTTATATATCCACATATAGATGTATAAGAAGATGGGAAGAACAAGAGTGAGGGCAAAGGACAGTCTGAGTAAATCCGATGCCACCGGGTTATCAATAAGGGCAAATACCAGTGCAGATACATACAGTCCTGCTAATAGTATTACCGCTATAATTGCGAATACTTTCTTAAACTTCATCATACGTTCTTACCGCAGCATTTCTTATATTTCTTACCACTTCCACAGGGGCAGGGATCGTTACGTCCCACCTTGTGGTCTTTTACAATGGTTCCTGATTTCTTCTGCTCTAAGTAAAGTTCTTTTCTCTTAGCTTCATCGAAGATGGCGTCCCACTGGGGAAGATTGTATAACCAATCAGCCTTGGCACCCACCATGTTTTTGTAGAGAGATTCTTTATCAAAAGCAAGGCTTACCTTGGTGTCTGCTTTCATAGTCTCTATAGGATTGGGTGTCTTTAAACTGTCATTGATACCGTCTAAGAATCCTACGAACTTAAGAAGCTCCATATTGTACTTCTTGGCAAGTTCCTCCACAGTTCCCTCCACTACTTCATCCGGGTTGGAAAGGAGCTGCTCATAGACACCCTTCTCAAGTTCAAAATATTCATTCCACAGGGCGTTAAGCTCCTTGCTGTCTGCCTCTGCCGAGTATGCGCTTTCACGCCATTGTTCCAATAATTCCATAAATAATCCGCCTTTTTTGTGTTGTATTAATTCCATAAGATTATATCTTATCGGGGGTGTTTTTTCAAGATAACACTTGAAATGGGGGGATTTATGGTATATTATAATAGAAAAGTGGTGTAAAGTGGTCAAAAAGGGAGCAAAGTGGTGGATAAGTGGATTACTTTGTGGATAACGTTACAGTAACTGTTGATTTATGGGGTGGCTTCTATGTTTAAGGGAGAGTACAGTCATTCAATTGATAGCAAGGGACGAGTTATTGTTCCTGCTAAGTTTAGAGATAAATTGGGCGAAGAGTCTGTTTTAACCAAAGGACTTGACGGCTGTTTATACGTGTACCCCAAAGAAGAGTGGATTAAATTCGAAGAGAAGCTCAATCAGTTACCCCTTAACAGAAAAGATGCCCGTAAGATGACCAGATTCTTCTTCGCCGGTGCGGCTGACTGCGAGATTGATAAGCAGGGACGTGTTCTTATTCCGGCAGTGTTAAGAGAGTTTGCAGGATTAGAGAAAGAAGTGGTTATGGTGGGAATCATGAACCGCATCGAAATATGGAGCAGAGAACGTTGGAACGATACCAATGTTTATGATGATATGGAAGATATAGCAGAGCAGATGGAAGAGTTCGGATTATTGCTCTAGGTGAATATATGGAATTTAAACACGTTTCGGTTTTACTGAAGGAAACAGTGGATGAATTAAATATCAGACCCGACGGAATATACGTTGATGGAACCCTGGGTGGAGGCGGACATGCATACGAGGTATGTAAGCGCTTAGGACCCGGTGGCCGCTTCGTTGGAATAGATCAGGATGGGGATGCCATTGCTGCGGCGGGAAAGCGCCTGTCGGAGTTTTGCGACAAGGTTACCATAGTAAGAAATAATTATTGCAATATGAAGGAAGAACTTATAGGTCTGGGGATTGAAAAGGTAGACGGAATAGTCCTTGATCTGGGAGTTTCGTCTTACCAGTTAGACGATCCCGCCAGAGGCTTTAGTTATATGGAAGATTCATCACCTCTTGACATGAGAATGGATGACAGGGGAACCCTTACGGCGGCAGACCTTCTAAACACCTATTCGGAGTCAGAGATATACAGAATCATAAGAGATTACGGTGAAGACAAATTCGCCAAGAACATTGCCAAGATGATAGTAAAGATTCGAGAGGACAAGCCCTTTGTTACAGCCGGGGATTTGAAATACGCCATTGATGCGGCTATTCCCATGAAGGTTAGAAAGAACTTAAGCGGTCATCCTGCAAGGAAGACATTCCAGGCATTGCGAATTGAGATAAATCATGAATTAGACGTCCTAAAAGAGTCATTAAACACAATGATAGACCTGTTATCGGATGGCGGCAGAATATGCATTATTACTTTCCATTCCTTAGAGGATAGGATTGTAAAGAATATATTTAAAGAAAATGAATCCCCTTGTACCTGCCCACCAAGTTTTCCGGTATGTGTATGCGGCAAGGTATCCAAGGGAAAAGTAATAACCAAGAAACCTATAGTTCCAACAGATGAGGAGATGGAGGACAACTCCAGATCCGCCAGTTCAAAGTTACGTGTATTTGAACGCATCTACAGTTAGGAGTTGATGCCTTATGGCAAGAAGAAACACAGATGAAATAAGAAGAAAAGTCAGAGCAGAATACATATACGGTAACACCGTGCGGGAGATTGAGCCCTACAGCATTCCTCGTCAGCGCGACAAGGAGAGAAGGGAGAAGCAACGCCGCAAGGAAGTGGTAAGCCGTAACCGTCAGCGCCAGATGGCCATAGACGCCGGATTTATGTTGTTCTTAACCATTGCTGTTGCAGCAACTATGCTTATTTGCATTAATTTCTTAAGACTTAAAGCCCAGGTACAGACAGAGACTAATAAGGTGGCAGCCGTTAAGGAAGAAATCGTAGACCTTAAGGCTAAGAATGATGCTGCATACAACAAAATTATTACTTCGGTTAACCTTGACACAATCAGGGAAAAAGCATTAGGATATGGTATGGTGCCTGCGAAGAAGGACCAGATAGAATATTATAAGTCTAATGAGGACGACTATATGACTATATATAAGGCAGTAACGAAGTAACATGACAAGAGAAGCAAAAGCAGCAATAATAAAGTTAACAGGAAAGATGAAGAAAAAACTCACCGTAACGTATTTTATAATAATATCGTTACTGGTGGGTCTTTTCGGACGAATCATATACATCAATCAAACAGACGGAGCCAATTTTTCCAAGAAGGTTTTGTCCCAACAGAGTTACTCGGACACAACCCTTGCGTTTAAAAGGGGCTCCATTTTTGATAGGAACGGCAATATATTAGCCACCAGCGAAGAGATTTACAACGTGGTGGTTGATTGCTATGTGGTTAATCACAAGGATGAACTTAATAAGAGCAAGGTTATAGCCGCTTTAACAGGCAATTTAAGCGATGTGACCGAGGCTGAGGTAAATACCATGCTTACCGAGACTCCGGACAAAAGATACGGGGTTTTGCGAAAAGAGTTGAATTATGATAATATTAAATCTTTGGAGAGCCTATTGGATAAGGATACTACCATCAGCGGTTTATGGCTTGAGAAGAGTTACAAGAGAGTGTACCCCAACGGCACATTAGCCAGCTCCTTGATTGGCTTTACGCAGGGGGGCAATACGGGAACCGTAGGTCTTGAGGGAGAATACAATGAGACCTTGAACGGGTCTAACGGAAGAATGTTCGGTTATCTTAATTCCGACAACAACTTCCAAAAAGATGTTATTAATCCCGAGGATGGCAAAAGCATTGTATCCACCATTGATGTTAATCTTCAGCGTATTGTGGACACTAAGATTGAGGAGTTTAACAAAAAGTATGCCAATGTAGCAAGGGAAGGGGCCGGAAGTAAAGCAACTGCGGTCATTGTAATGAATCCCAATAACGGTGAGATACTGGCTATGGCAGACTATCCCAACTTTGATTTAAATAAGCCGAGAGACTTAAGCGCTTTCTTTACGGAAGAACAGATTAATGCCATGAACGAAGAACAGCAGCTTGAAGAGTTAAATAAGCTGTGGAATAACTATTGTATATCCAATACCTTCGAGCCCGGTTCTACCACCAAGTTATTTACTGTGGCAGCAGGTTTGGAAACAGGTAAACTAACGGGCAATGAGACCTTTGTGTGCGACGGTGGTGAGGAGTACGGCGGAAAAACAATCCACTGTGTTAACAGAAGCGGTCACGGAACTGAGACTGTGGAGAAGGCAATCTCTGATTCCTGTAATGATGCCCTTATGCAGATGGCAGCAATAATCGGAACGGAGAATTTCCTTAAATATCAGTCCGTATTTAATCTGGGGCTTCGTACCACCATTGACCTGCCGGGAGAGGCATCTACCGCAGACCTGGTATTTAACAAGGACAACATGAAGCCTATCAACCTGGCTACATCATCCTTCGGACAGGGCTATAATGCCACTATGATTCAGGTGGCGGCAGCTTATTGTTCACTGATTAACGGGGGTTATTATTACAGGCCTCACTGTGTAAACAGAATCGTGAATCCTGCAGGGGAGACGGTTTCCACCATCCAGCCTACGGTACTGAAGCAGACCATATCCCAGAGTACCCAGAAGAAACTGATGCAGTATATGAAGACTACTGTTGATAGCGGAACAGCTAAAACTGCCAAGGTTGCCGGCTATTCCATGGGTGGCAAGACCGGTACGGCGCAGAAGCTTCCCCGTGAAGATGAAACTTACATCGTATCCTTTGCCGGTTATGCCCCGGCGGAGAATCCGCAGGTTCTTATATATGTAGTAATTGATGAACCAAATAACGAGAAGCAGGACCAGGCGGTATTTGCTACAGAACTTGCCAAGTCCATTATGGAAGAGTTGCTTCCCGCTATGCATATCTATCCTGATGAACAGGGGTAGAGATTTTAGATTGGAGTTTTGTTTATGAATTTTACCATTATTCTATCGGTTTTCATTTCCTTTGCCGTTGTGGCGGTTTTAGGACCTTTGGTAATACCCGTATTAAGGAGACTTAAGGCCGGCCAGACTGAGAGAGAGGAACTAAAGTCGCATCAAAAGAAGACCGGAACCCCCACCATGGGTGGAATAATGATACTGCTTGGAATAACTGTTACAAGCCTTATTTTTGCCAAGGATCATCCGGCGATTATCCCGGTTTTGATACTCACATTGGGATTCGGAATAATCGGATTCTTAGATGACTTTTTAAAAGTAGTACTTAAAAGGTCCGACGGCCTTATTGCATGGCAGAAGCTTATACTTGAATTTATTGTAACAGGGGCATTTATCTATTGCTTAGATGCCAATGTTTTCGGGATAAACTTAAATTACAATATGGTTATCATTCCTTTTACAAACGGTATGCAGGTAAGCATGAGCTTTCTTACCGTACCCTTTGTAATCGTGGTGGTACTTGCCACAGTTAATGGAGTTAACTTTACTGACGGCCTTGACGGATTGGCTTCCTGCGTCACCTTTGTGGTTGCGGCATTCCTTACATTTGTGGCGGCAACAAGCGGTAATGACATAGCACCCATTACGTCAGCTGTTTGCGGAGCCCTTATGGGATTCTTACTCTTTAATGCATATCCTGCCAAGGTATTTATGGGAGATACGGGTTCTCTGGCTTTAGGTGGATTTGTGGCGGCCTGTGCATTTATGCTTAACATGCCCTGGTTTATTCTTTTATTTGGATTAATCTATGCGGTGGAGCTGTTGTCAGTTGCGCTGCAGGTTTCATATTTTAAGCTTACCCACGGTAAGCGTATATTTAAGATGGCTCCCATTCATCACCACTTTGAGTTGTGCGGATGGTCGGAGACAAAGATTGTAACCATATTCACCATTATCACCATTTTGATGTGCATGGTGGCATATTTAGGCCTTGTTGTATAGATTCTGGCAGGGAGGAATAAGAGATGTTTGAAGATAAGAGATTTCTGGTATTCGGAGCGGGTATCAGCGGAATAGGAGCAGTAAGACTTTTGTCGTCTATTACCGACAAGATAGTATTATACGACGGCAATGAGAATATAGATGTAGATGAGCTTATGGAGAGAGTGGGAGTAAAGACTCCCTATGAGATCGCTCTTGGAGCTTTGTCAGACGAGATACTTAAGAAGGCGGATATTGCAATTCTAAGTCCCGGTGTTCCGGTGGATAAGCCGGAGGTAGTGGCTATGAAGAATGCCGGAATGGAAATCTGGGGCGAGGTTGAGTTGGCTTATCGTTTTACCAAGGGCGACCTTCTTGCCATTACGGGAACCAACGGCAAGACCACCACAACATCATTAGTAGGGGCTATTGCCAAGGCAAAGCAGGAGGATTCCTATATAACAGGTAACATCGGAATCCCCTATACCGAGTGTGCACCCAAGACGGGAGACGACTCAATTACCGTGTTAGAGATAAGCAGCTTCCAGCTTGAGACCACATTAGAGTTTCATCCTCACGTAAGCTGTATATTAAATATCACCCCTGACCATTTGGATCGTCACAGAACCTTTGAGAATTATGCCAAGGCAAAGTTTGATATTGTAAAGAACCAGACAGAAGATGACTTCTGTATTCTAAATTACGACGACGAGTTGTTAAGAGACTTTGCAGGAAAGATAAAGCCTCAGGTTATGTTCTTTTCAAGCTCGGTTAAGCTGGATAAGGGAATATATTTAGACGGCAAAGACATTTACCTGAATGAAGGAGATGGACCCAGGCTGATCTGTCGAACTGACGAGGTAAAGCTTCTTGGACGTCATAATTATGAAAATATCATGGCAGCCTTTGCCATTGCTTATAAGGCAGGTATCCCGGAGGATATCATAATTAAGACTATTAAGGAATTCACAGCGGTTGAGCACCGTATCGAGTTTGTCATCGAGAAGAACGGTGTAAGATACTATAACGATTCCAAGGGAACCAATCCTGACGCGGCCATCAAGGCTGTTGAGGCTATGGAGTGGCCAACTATTCTTATCGGCGGCGGATATGACAAGCATTCCGATTACACCGATTGGATTAAGAGCTTCGGAGATAAGGTAAAGCTTTTGGTTCTGGTGGGACAGACCAAGCACGATATAGAAAAATGCGCCCATGAGAACGGATTTACCAATACCATTTTGTGCGGAACCTTTGAAGAGGCAGTTAAGGTCTGCATGGAAAAGGCGGAGTCCGGCGATGCCGTGCTCTTATCCCCTGCATGTGCAAGTTGGGGAATGTTTAAGAATTACGAAGAACGAGGCAGGCTCTTTAAAGAGCTTGTTACAAAATAGGTTGTGTGTGTAAGGGCTTGTCAAAGCAGGCCTTATAACGGATGTGTGAGACATGAGAAAAGGAAGAAGATCGGATAAAAAGACATATTTTGATTATACCTTGCTTTTCCTGGTGCTGTTTTTATTGGCCTTTGGACTGGTAATGCTATACAGCACCAGTTATCACTATGCGGAAGTTCATTTTAATGATGGAACCTTCTATCTGAAGAATCAGATAAAGTCCACTGTTGTGGGCCTTGTTCTGATGCTTATTACCACTATGATTCCCTACACTTTCTGGCGTAAGATGGCTGTCCCGGCGTATGCGGTTTCCATCCTGTTATCTATTGCAGTTATTGCAATAGGAAGCAATTTCAATGGTTCCAAGAGATGGATATCCATAGGAAGCTTTTCCTTCCAGCCTTCGGAGATAGCCAAGATTGGAATAATTATTTTCATATCTGCTTTTATCTGCAATGCTCCCAAGAGTATGTCCAAATTAAAGAATGTGCTAAAGACCATTGCTTATCTGGTGCCCGTTGTGGGATGTGTTGCGGTAAGTAACTTAAGTAGTGCCATTATTATACTGTTAATAGGTATTGTAATTATATTCGTATCAAGCCCTAAGTATATACACTTTGCCGTGCCCTTTGTCATTGGTATCGGTGGAGCGGCGGCATTTGTAGCTGTACAGGGATATCGTATGGAACGTATAAAGTTCTGGCTTCACCCGGAACTTCTTGATGCCGGCAGCCAGACTATTCAAGGCCTCTATGCTATAGGCTCGGGCGGTTGGTTTGGAAAAGGACTGGGAGAGAGTATACAGAAGATGGGAAGCCTTCCCGAGGCCCAGAACGACATGATCTTCTCCGTTATCTGCGAGGAGCTTGGAATCTTCGGCGCCCTGTGCGTAATCCTTCTCTTTGCCCTTATGCTTTGGAGATTCATGGTTATAGCCACCAATGCAAATGATTTGTTCGGGTCCTTTTTGGTGGTGGGCATTATGGCACACATTGCCCTTCAGGTTATATTAAATATCGCCGTTGTAACCAACTCAATTCCCAACACGGGAGTTACGCTGCCATTTATCAGCTACGGAGGTACGGCGGTCTGCTTCCTCCTTGCGGAGATGGGCATTGCCCTTTCGGTCTCAAGAGGAATTATGTTAGAAGAGGAATAGTGGATTATGGTTAACAAGATTAATCCCGTATATGAAGAAAAAAAGAAGAAAAGATCCAAGGTGAAGATTCTGGTGGGCATCTTGCTGGCACTGTTTATTCTCGTGGCATCTTTTCTTTTCATATTTCACTTAAAGGAAGTTACATTTTCCGGCAACAGCTACTACTCAAATGAGGAGCTTACGGATATGCTGCTGTCTGAGGGACTATCGGGTAACTCTCTTTACGTAATGCTTAAGTACAACGTATTTTCCAAGCCGGATATTCCCTATATCCAGGGGATTTCCGTTCGAATGATTAATCCAGGACACCTGCAGATTGAGGTGTCTGAGAAGGTTGTAGCCGGCTGCGTTGACTATATGGGTACATATATGTACTTCGATAACGAAGGATACGTGGTGGACAGCTCATCCACCCTTTACGAAGGAACGGCAGTTATCTCGGGGCTTGCCTTCGATCACCTTGTGCTAAATGAGAAGCTACCCGTTAAGGACGAGAAGATATTCGATAGAATCCTTACCCTTACCGGCATGCTTATGCGCCATAAACTAAATCCAAACAAGATTTTCTTCGACTATCAGGGAAATGTCACTCTCTACTTCGGGGATGTTCGCGTGGAATTGGGAGACGAAGCCAACACCAAGCTTAAAGTGGCAGACCTGGAAAAAATCCTGCCTAAGCTTTCCGGTAAGAAGGGTGTCCTCCACATGGAGAACTATTCTGCGGATAAAGATTCCGTGACATTTACCGCAGAAGAGCCTTCCACGGAAGCATCTTCCACGGAGGCATCTTCTACGGAAGAACCATCAACAGAACCATAAGTTTACCTGTCAGATTGAGGCGTAAAACCGCCCTTTGGAGCAAGGTTTACCCACGATTTAACTTTTGAAAAAAATGTTGATTATTGAATGGAAAAAAAGTATTATAGAAATTAGATTATTATACACTATGTTTTATCATATATTAATTGAAACACTTGTGGATAAAAGAGGGAGGTAAAACCTTGATAGAGGTAAGGAATAATGAGGCTGAAAGCGGTGCCAAAATTATTGTTGTTGGTGTCGGTGGCGGCGGTAATAATGCTGTCAACAGAATGATTGATGAGAATATTGCAGGGGTAGAGTTCGTAGGTATTAATACAGATAAACAGGCGCTTACATTGTGCAAGGCACAGACACTTCTTCAGATTGGTGAGAAGATTACAAAGGGTCTGGGAGCAGGAGCTAATCCGGTTATCGGAGAGCAGGCTGCTACTGAGAATATAGAAGAGATTACAGAACTTTTGACGGGTGCCGACATGGTATTCGTTACCTGTGGTATGGGAGGCGGAACCGGTACAGGTGCAGCTCCCATAGTTGCAAGAATAGCTAAAGAAGCGGGAGCACTTACGGTTGGCGTAGTTACCAAGCCCTTTAAGTTCGAGGCCAAGACCCGTTCCAAGAATGCACTTGCAGGAATTGAGAGACTTAAGGAATATGTAGATACGCTTATTGTTATTCCCAACGATAAGCTTCTTGAAGTAGTAGACAGAAGAACTTCTATGCCGGATGCTTTGAAGAAGGCAGACGAAGTATTACAGCAGGCGGTACAGGGTATTACGGACCTTATTAATGTTCCGGCACTTATTAACCTTGACTTTGCCGATGTTAAGACAATTATGCAGGACAAGGGAATCGCACACATCGGTATCGGTGTGGGACATGGCGACGATCGTGCCATGGAGGCTGTTAAGCATGCAGTTTCATCACCCCTTCTTGAGACCACAATTAACGGTGCAGCCAATGTCCTTATTAATATCTCCGGTGATATCACACTTACAGATGTCAGCGAAGCAGCAGACTATGTTCAGGAGATGGCTACAGATAATGCTAATATTATCTTTGGTGCTATGTATGACGAGAACAGAAGAGACGAAGTTACTCTTACCGTTATCGCTACAGGTTTCGAGAACAACAATATGATAGCGGGTATGCCTGTATTTGCCACACCCAAGCTTTCATATCCCGGCAAGGACAATCTTGCAGCACCTAAGCCTGCAGCAGCACCTGCACCGGCAGTAGCACCTGCACCGGCTCCGGGTACAGCGGCAGCAGAGGGAACAACACCTGCTAAGCCTATGACAGCTCAGGATATTTTGGCCGGAATCAAGAGACCTGTTCCTGAGAGAACAGTAGCTCAGAAGGATATCAAAGTACCTGATTTCCTTAAGAAATAAGAGAAGAATTTGCCCGCAGAAAACTCTGCGGGCTTTTTATGTCTCTTGAATACGTGTCTACAATTACATATCTGCAGACTTATTTGTCAGAAAACATCTTGCACAGATTTGGCAATCGTAGTATAATTTTATCTACATTCGGGAATTGTTTAGATAATAATTTCGGTGAAGGAGAAGAATGGCCCATGGACGAAACTAAAAACAATAAGAAGTTAATTTGGTTCATAGCATCAATAGTATTAATAATAATTGCAGTAGTAAGCGGAATCATAGTTTTAATAAACGGTTCCAATCAAAAAAAAGCAGAAGATACGGTAGAGGAAATGGTCAGCAAGGCCAACGAAAAAAAGGACTGGGCTGACTACACTCTTGAAGAAAAATACCAGTTCTACAAGGATAAATACGGAATAGAAGTACCTCGCAAGAACCTAGACTTCGAGGATATGCATAAAACAGTTAACAAAGATATCTACGCATGGATCTATGTTCCGGAAATCGGAATAGAATATCCGGTAGTGCAGCATCCAAGCGATGATTCATATTATTTGGATTACAATTTAGACGGATCAAAGGGTTATCCCGGCGGAATCTTCACCGAGGGTACATACAATAAGAAAGACTTTACCGACCGCATGACTGTCATATACGGCCATAATATGAAAAACGGCACGGGATTTGCTCCTCTTCATAAGATGGAGAACGGTGAGGTCTTTGATAAGACCAGATATATATACATCTATACACCGGATGATATATTTGTATATCAGATATATGCGGCATATACTGCCAGCGATACCCATCTGATTGCAGGATTCGAGTGGAACGACCAGACTTGGGTAGAGTACTGCAGGAGCAAGCTGGGTCTAACAAAGGGTACAGACCACGGTATAAATGATTACGAATTCACCAAGGACAGCAAGGTCCTTACCCTTTCTACCTGTGTAAGTAACCCGCCTAACAAGAGATACCTGGTACAGGGAGTGCTGCTTAGATGACGCCTGAAGAAAACAAAGAAATAGTAAGTCGGCAGACAGAAGACGATGATTATGCAAGAACTCCCCGGAAGGCGGATAAAGAGGACTTTGGCGTAGAGCCAAAGAAAGAGGGCAAGGCCAAAAAGATTATCCTTGGGATAGTTATAGCCCTTGTTGCCATAATAATTATCCTGGTTATTGTTTATCTGATAATGCGGGAGACCGGCAAAAAGACCTTGTATGAGGCCGCTACAAAGTACGAGACTCCCAAACTTGAGTCCGCCAATCTTGTTGAATACAAGGGGGAAAAATATAAATACAACAAGGATATCCTAACCTTCCTGGTTATGGGAACGGATATAAATAAGACCGTATCCCAGCTTGAAAAAAACAAGGATTACACCAAGGGAGGCCAGGCAGATACATTATTTCTGGTGATAGTTAATCCTCACACACGTAAGATAAATCTTATGTCCATAAACCGTAATTCCATGGCGGCTGTGGATATATATGATAAAGACAACAATTACTTAGACACCCAAAAGCTTCAGATATGCTTGCAGCACGGATTCGGTTCCGGCTTGGCAGACTCCTGCGAGAGGCAGGTAAAGGCAGTATCAGATCTTATTTATAACATACCGATTCACGGCTATATGGCCATGGATTTGCCAGCCATAGCCAGGTTAAATGACATCGTAGGCGGAGTGGAAGTGGAGGTCTTGGAGAATATACCCTCAGGTTCCAACAAGCTGGCCTATGGAAAGGGGAAGACCATCACCCTAAGCGGCAAGGATGCCTATGAGTACGTTAAGTATCGTGATACGAAGGTATTTGACAGTAACTCCCATAGAATGGCCAGACAGAAGCAGTACCTTAAGGGGTTGCTGGGGGATATGTTGGCCCATACCAAAGAGGATATCACTTTTCCCTTAAAGGTTATGGATGCGGTATCGGACTATCTGGTGACAGATATTGATGCATCTAAGATGACCTACTTAGTATCTACATTCATGGGATATGATATTGACTTTGATAATATCTACTCGGTACCGGGAGAAACCATCTATAATGAGGAGACTGGGTTTGAAGAGTACCATGTGGATGAGGAGGCCTTACAGGAGTTGGTTATGAATATCTTTTATGATATTGCATAAATATAAAGACAGATATGCCACACAAGTTCGATAAAGGGGGAATTTTTTCGTATGAAGAAGAAATTAATAGCATTACTTACTGTAACAGTATTGGTTCTCGGATGTTCTATGACAGCTTTGGCAGCTGAATCAACAGACACAGGAGATGTTGATGGGGATGCTAAGGTTACTGACGTTACGGATGTTACTGCTAAGACTAAAGACGGTATAGCAGTTACTGTTGCTGAGGTTAAGGAAGAGGTATTAACATCTGCTAAAGAAGCAGCCAAGACCTTGGTTGATTCCAAGGCAACAGTTCTTAAGATATTTGATCTTAAGGTTCCTGAAGGAACAACCCTTGATACCAAGAACGGAACACCTATTACTATTGAGGTTGCCGGAATAGAAGCAGGACAAAAGGTAACTGTTCTTCATCAGAAATCAGACGGAACCTGGGAAGCAGTAAAGGTAACCAAAGTAGAAGCAGGAAAGGTTACGGCATTGTTTAAATCACTTTCACCTGTTGCCATTGTTACAGGCGCTAAAGCTAACAAGACCGGAGAAGTATTCTCATATGCGGGAATCATCTGCCTCCTTGCACTTGCAGGAGCAGCTTACTGCACCAAGAAATACGCTCTTGAATAAAACGAACCGAAAATAATCGGAAACTATTATTTAACATAGTGTGGCTTCTGCCCCATCGTAAGATGGGGCAGTTTTTTGATTAGGATAAGAAAAAACTTATATTATCCCTTTATTCATATAGATAATTGTTTTATTCAAATAAGTATGATATAATTAATGAAATTATGTAACAATTCAAAGGGAGGTATGATAAATGGTACCTAACATTACAATAACAATAGGAAGAAATTTCGGAAGTAAGGGAAGGGAAATAGGAGAGAAACTGGCAGCAGAGCTTGGATTTCGTTTTTATGACAAGAATCTGATTCTTATGGCGGCCAAGGAAAGCGGAATTGATGTGGAGTGGTTTGACAATGCTGACGAGAAACTAATCAACAGATTCCTTGATCCATATGCATTAACAGATTCCATATTCGGCGATACTAACGACAGAGTCTACATAGCCCAGCGGGATATCATAAGAAAGGTGTCCACCAATGAGAATTGCGTTATAGTTGGGCGTATGGCCGATTATGTGTTAAAGGATAATCCAAACTGCATCAGGGTATTTATCTATGCGCCTTTAGATGTAAGGGTTGGAACCATAAGGTACAAGTACAATCTTACGGTGGCTCAGGCAAAAAAGCTTATAAAGCATATGGACAAGATAAGAAAGAGCCATTATCATTATTTTAGTGACTACAAGTGGGACAGTAAAGAGACTAAGGACATAATGATTGACAGTTCTTTGCTGGGTGTAGAAGGAACTGTCCAGCTTCTTAAGAAACTTGTAGAACTGAGAATAAAAGAAATAAAAAATTAAATTAATACGTATTATAGAGGGTAATTGAAAGAGATTACCCTCTTTAATGGGTAAAACGGAGCAACCAATGGAGAATGTCTATTTAATCGGCTTTATGGGAACCGGTAAGACCACCATTGCTGCGAAACTCGTGGATTATCTAAGGGAGAATAGCCCTGATGGGAAGAATCTTGAGTTAGTGGAGATGGATGAGGCAATTGAGAAGGAACAGGGAAGAACCATAAAGGAGATATTTAAAGAAGAAGGGGAAGAGGCTTTCAGAGATTATGAAACAGCCTTTTTGAAGAAGATAGCAAGGAAGAAGAATCTTATAGTATCCTGCGGAGGAGGATCTGTACTCCGCAAGGAAAACATAGAAATTATGAAATCTAGCGGCAAGGTGGTATGGCTTGATGCTGACCCGTTGACTATATACGAGAGGATAAAGGACACTAAGAACAGGCCCCTTCTTGAGAACAAGATGACACCGGAGTATATAGGGGTGATGAAGGCTAAGAGAGAGCCCAATTACAAAGAAGCCGCTCACATCAGAATAGAAACAGATGTAATTACTATAGAGGAGATTGTAATGCTTCTGTTTCCCAGGTTTAGGTTAGATAAAAGATAGAGATTAGGGAACTTGCGAGGGTATAAAAATAGAATATGGAGGGAGAAAGATGGCTTCAGGCAACATTATTCTTATTGTCGATGATGCGGAAGTAAATCGAGAGATGATGGCGGAAGTATTCGGAGATGACTACATTATTCTTCAGGCTGAGAATGGGGTTCAGGCCATGAAGATACTTAGAGGACACAGGAAGGCCCTGGCTGCGGTACTTCTTGATATTGTAATGCCCAGAATGAACGGCTATGAAGTACTATCGGAGATGAAGAACCAGAATCTCTTATTTGAGATTCCGGTTATTGTCGTAACGGGAATGGTAGATGAGGCGGAGAGGGATGTACTCCTTAGAAAGGGAGCATCTGAAGTCCTCTTTAAGCCGGTAAGTCCCAAGAAATTAAGGGATAGTGTAAGCAAAGTAATAGAAAGCAAGAATTACCGCAACAAGTTAGAAAACAACGTAAAGATAAACGAATCACCCCAGGTTGCAAAGGGTCAGGATACCATGGATGCGGTTATGTCCATAATGAAGCATCCCAATATGGAAAACCCTCTGCATATGTTAAGGGTAAGTGCTTATACAAGAGCATTCTTAAATGCCTACAAAAAGATAGATAAGAAAGCTAAGCTTACTGATGAGAAGATAAACTACATGTCTGAAGCGGCCCTTATTCATGACGTAGGCAAGCTGGTAATATCACCCCAGATATTGAACAAGAAAGGCCCCATGACAGAGGAGGAAATGTCTGTTATGAAGTCTCACTGCATTCAAGGGTGTAACATTATCAGTATCTTTGACCAATCCGACAAGAACGAATTCATAAAATACACCTATAACATCTGTAAGTTCCACCATGAGCATTGGGACGGAACAGGATATCCCACGGGAGTGTCAGGGGACTCCATACCCATCTGCGCCCAGGCAGTGGCATTGACTACGGAACTTGATTTCCTAACCGCCGGCGGCAGGGAGTTTACGGACAACAATATAGAAGGTATATTAACAGGCAAGGGCAGCAAGTACAAAGAAGAAGTAATAGAAGCATTTGAGGCCTCCTTGGAAGAGATGAAGGAAGAGAAGGACAAGATAAATGCCATCGATACTTCAGATGCTTACGATATAGTAACCAACCGGCTTATAGATATATTCGATATTAAGGATGTGGCAGATGCCAAGGCGGGAGCGGAAAAGTACAATTCACTTCTGTCACTTTTGGATGCCACTGTATTCGAGGTGGATATTGTAACCGGAAGGTTTAGAAGAATCTATACCACCTTCTCGGACTTTACGGATATACCTCAAAGAGGTAATCTGACGGAAGACTTCATGGACGTAATCAATATGGATATTAAGGATGAGTTCAGGAACGAGACACTGGCATTTCTCTATAATGCTGTATCCGGCAAGAAGAAGAGTACAACTATACCGGAGAGTGTAACCTGCCAGATATACAGCACATTCCATAACGCATACCAGTGGTATCGCATATCAGCCATAGGAATGATTCCTTCCCCCACCACCAACAACCGGATAATGCTGGTAATAAAGAATGTGGATAGCGAGATCTATGTCCAAAGCGAGATTAATAAAATGGTCACAAAGACCAAGAGAATCGAGCGGGATATTAAGAAATACAAGGATGAAAACGAGAAGCTTAAAGCTTCGGCCCAGTATGATAAGCTGACAGACCTTTATAATAAGAATGCCGCCGCTATGGCCATAGAAGAACTCCTCCGTGAATACCCGGATGGAATACACGGTATGATGCTTATTAACATTGATAACTTCAAGAGCATCAACGAAAGATACGGTCACATGGAGGGTGATAATGCCCTGAAACGTTTTGCAATCCTTATAAACAGACAGTTTCGAAACTGCGATATAGTGGGCAGAAGAAAGGGCGATGAGTTTATAGTCTTTATGACAAACCTGCCCAGTTTTGATGTCCTTACCATAAAAGCGGAGAACATAGTCGCTTCCATAGGTAAGCTCTCCAGAGAATCCAAGGTTTATGAGAACATTACCGTAAGCATCGGAATCTCATTCTACCCGGGACACGGAGACTCCTATGCAAGGCTCTATCAGAAGTCTGATGCAGCCTTGGCAGCAGCCAGAAAAAACGGCCGCAACAGATACAAGGTATTCGACGAAAATACCAAGATTGTAAAGAAGATAACGGAGGTTATTGATAGAGCGGGATGGAACAGGAGACAGTTTGATTTTCTTACATCTCTCTACAATATAAGATTTTCTTCGGATGTATCCATAGACGGAATATCAAATCTTGTGGATGCAATCGGACGAGAATACAATCTAAACGATATTTTTATAGTAGACTACGATTCCACGGACATAGTCTTTAAATGGACTGCCGGTTCCGTAATAGATAGCACTTATATTACGGGAGAGGATCTAAGAGAATTCTTGGACATTATAAGGATAAACAATGATGACGTGGAATGGGTAGTGGATGATGTAAAGATTCTTGGAGAGGAGCTAAAGAAGATGCTCCTTGACAATAAGGTGGGGTCTTTTGTCTGTGAACCCATAATGCGAGGCTCAAGAGCAGCAGGAATGGTGCTGTTTATCAAGGAACATGAGCAGGTGGAATTCAGTGCGGATATGCTTGAGGCATTTCGTATTGCCACAAAACTGGTAAGAGACCATATCCTGCGTGTTAAATCAGAGAAGGACAATAAGTTTTTAAGAGGCATATTGGGAGAGGTCATAGATATTCCCGGTATCAAGACTCATGTAATAGATGACTCCTACAGACTCTTGAAAAAAGGGGAAGAAGGAGAGATGCTAACCTGGGGCAAAAAATGTTACGAGGAGCTCTTCGGCTTGAAGAAGCCTTGCAAGGATTGCCTTATAAAGCACATCTCCAGGGAGAACGAGCGAATTGAAGATGCCAAGACATCGGCAACTATGATAAGTGTAGGCAGGTTTAACCGGGTCTACGTTGTAATGGAAAAAGAACAAGAGACTAAGTCTAAAAAATAAGAGCCGCGGGGTATGTCCCCGCGACTCTTTATTCTACCGTTTCGTCCGGATATTTGTATTTCTCATAGATGGCAATGGTCATCCATATTCCTATGCATACTATAGAGAGAATAAGACCAATCAGGTAATGATTGTTGGTATAAGTAAATTCCACTCTGTGACTTCCGACAGTCAGGGGAACGCTTATAAAGGCATCTTCAAAGGCCTTATAGGAGACCTTTTCTCCGTCTACGGTTACTTCCCAGTTGGTATCGTAAGGGATTGATGTGAGCATCTCACAATCCTTACCTACGGTAATGTTGCCGGTTATATAAGTGTTATCGTATTGGCTGATATTATAGGTTTCCTTGGAACGTTCCGTAATCAGCTCATTCATCACATCCTCGTCAAACATAACAGCGGTTGTGTGGAGGATGCTTGTGGTATTGTCGGTGGAGAGGGTAATGATATCACCTGCAGAGTGATAACCCAAGTCCATAATATAATTGTCGGTATAGCCGGTAAAGGCCCTGCTTGAACCACCGCAAAGGGCGGTAATCTTGGAGATTCCGCCATTGGACGTATAAGCATAAACCCGCCCATTCTTGGGAACATCAATAATAGTACTTCCCGAAGAACTGATAACATCAAAAGGAGTAAAGATATCACCTTTGGCGCCTAAAGACTTGCCAAGGAGATTCTGCTGTTCAAAGACGGTAAGGTTGGCCCGTCCTCTTTTTTCTGCATTGGCAAATGCCTCCTTAGAGGAGATATCCGGCTGGTTATCAGTGCTTTCTATGCTAAATCCCATAGGCAGGAAATATCTGCATTTATAAAGGGCCACATTGTCGTGAACCGCAGTATTAACGAAGAAAGGATCGTTCTCATAGTTCTTATCATTCCGTTCCCCCATAACATACTTAACGCTTAATAGAGCAGAAGTAAGAGGAGTTGAACCATCATGGGCATAGTAGACCTTGCTGCAACGAAGGCCGTTTCTCTCATAGAACTTCTTCACCAGGGCATTGGATACGGAAGAAAAGAGAGAAGCGGAAGAAAAGTCCGAGAGCATGGAGTCGTTCTGTGTAAGTCTTGATAACTTCTCAATTCTATAGAAAGAAGTAATCTTGGATTCAATGGAATTCGCAAGATACTCGTATTTTTCGTAAGCGCGGACGTAAGAGCTTCTTGAAACGGTTGCCACTCCGGTAAAAAGCATATTGGTGGTAAGCTCCGTAATAAGCACCAGGCCCGTAAGAACAAATAAAACAGTTTGTCTGGCCGACTTGCTAAACTTAAAGATACAGATGAATACAAAGTAAATTAGGATGGCACCGCCACTACATACAAAGCTCCATATGGAGAAGGCGTCGTCTTTTACGAACATATAAGCACAGGCCACGACTCCGCCGCCTATGATACCGCTTATTACCACCCAGAACCAGCTGGTCTCCCGGATATGGATGTAAGCCTCATATCCCATAGTCAGCAGTAAAAAGATATAGATAAAGGACTGCCTTGCGGGGAGAGAGTTGGGGTAGTTTAGGCCATGCCAGATGTAGTTGGGAATATTGAAGCAAAAGCTTGCCAGCAACACTAAAGCCAATATCACAGTGGGAATACGTTCCCTAAGCTTAATCTTTCCCGTAAACATGTACAGGAATATAAGGAAGAGAATAGCCACACCGCAGTATACATTGGGCCAGTGGTCAAGTCCGATCTCCACATCCACATTCATAAGCCCTCTGGCAAATGCCTCGAAAAGGCTGAAATAGCTGTTTAAAATCCTGGGAATAGTGCCACCGGTAAACTCCGATGCGTAAACAGCATAAATCTCCGGAAGCAACAATACCGACGCGATACCTCCCGATAACAGGGAGCCGGTCGCAAATCGCCATATAGCGGACCATTTATGCTCGGCGGAAATCCAAAGCACTATAAAATAAAGCACCAGGTAGATGCAGATCATAATAGACAAATAATAATTGGTAAAGATACAAAAACCTAAGGATACGATGTAGAGAGACATACGTCCTTCATTTACCAGACGCTCCAGTCCCAGAATAATAAGAGGGAACATCACAAGACAGTCAATCCACATAACATTCCAGTTGTAAGCTGCAAAGAATGCAGACATTGTATATCCCAAGGAAAAAAGAATGATAACACGGTCATTAAGCTTAAATCTGGACTTTAAGTAGTGGGAGAAAGTAATTCCCGCAAGTCCCGTCTTAAGGATAACCATGTATGAGATAAATTCAATGAGAAAATCCTGACTGACAAGGAGGGATAACCAGTTAGAAGGAGTGGCCAGGTAATATACGAAAATAGCCAAAAAGTTGGTACCCAGACCTGCATGCCAGGAATAGAGCAGAGAGTTTCCGCTCTTAATTATTGAACCGAATTCCTTTAAAAAGGGAAGATATTGGTGATAGAGGTCGCAGTGAAGAAAGCATTCGTCGCCGAAGGGATATATACCCCTTGCCACAAATACTCCGAACATAATAAGAATCGGAAGAACAAATGACCATATGTAAATCCGATATGGTTTGGATTCTTTATTTTGCATATCCTCTCTCCCCAAACAAAAATAAGCACGTGTTCCCTACACGTGCTTAAATTGTAATATTAATCTTTAGTTTATTCAAGTCCTGTTTGTTTATTCAGATTCTCTATGCATACATTCAGCCATGATACATAGTAATCCTCTCTCATAACTGCTCCCAGCAAAACACTGTAGTCACCGTATTCTTTGGTGCCGTATGGCGGAACGGTACCTGCGTAGGACTCCAGGCTGCGCTTTAAGGTGTTGCCTCTTTCCGTATGCATACGGAGCTGGCTCTTTAAAAGCTTAAGATAATCCTCAGCCGGAAGAAAGTCTGTAAAGTAAGAGCGAAGTCTGAATAAATCTTTTGGGGTTACGCCGATGGGCTCGTCTTTCTTCATCCAGTTGACGAATTCAGCATGGCCCTTTGGGGTGATGGAATACAGCTTTTTCTCCATCTTCTCGCCCTGAAGGATCACCTTGAATTCGACAAATCCTTCGTCCGTAAGTCGCTTAAGTTCCGGATAAACCTGAGAATGCTTGGCATACCAGAAATTAGCCATGACGCGGCTTTCGAACTCTTTTACGATGTCGTACCCTGTAATCGGCTCCCGGTCAATAAGACCGAGTAAAGCGTACTTCAAAGTTCTCATTATTAAATTGCCTCCTAAGTTCCTAGAAAAAAACCATAAATATCCCTAATGCTAAAAAGCACTATGTAATATTTTACACAATTTTGTGACGGTGGTCAAGGATAATAAATCATGAAACGAGGGTACAATTTTCGTGGGTTTTTTCGTACTCTCCAGCCTATATAATTATTGACATGATTTTTTTCACATGTTAGAATTTTAATATATTGTGTTTAGACTGCCAAGTCACGCGAAACTTGGCATCAGACGTCGGTTTTACCGCATTTTACGGTACTAATTATTAACCCGGCGTTCGACGGAAAGGAGTAAAACATGGCAAAATTTATTACTGCTCAAGAAGCAGCCAAGCTTATTCCCGATGGTGCTACATGTGCTGTAGCAGGTATGGGACTTACAGGCTGGCCGGAAGAAATCGGCTGCGCAATCAGAGATAGCTTCAAAGAAACAGGACATCCCTGCAACCTTAATATGAAACAGGGTTGTGCAATGGGTGACTGGAAGACAAGAGGTATCACAGTTCTCGGAGAAGCAGGAGAAGGTCTTGTTACCAAGTGGTCTGCAGCTCATATCGGATCTGCATTCGCTCTTAACGACCTTGTTCGTGCCAACAAGATTCAGTGTCACTGTCTTCCCCAGGGTGTTATCGTTAACCTTTGGAGAGAGATTGCAGCACACCGTCCCGGACTTATTACCAAGATCGGTCTCGGAACTTTCGTAGACCCCCGTGTTAATGGCGGTAAGATGAACGACTGTACAACAGACGAGCTTGTAGAAGTAATCAACTTCCAGGGCGAGGAGTACTTATTCTATAAATCATTCAAACTAGATGTTGCTCTTCTTAGAGGAACAATCGCAGATGAGAACGGTAATATCACTTATACCAACGACGGTGCTATCATCGAGGGATTATCAGTTGCGGAAGCTGCTAAGAACTCAGGCGGTATCGTTATTGTTCAGGTTCAGTATAAAGCTAAGAAGGGAACATTACATCCGAAGGAAGTTAAGATCCCGGGTGCATTGGTAGACTACGTAGTAGTTGCTACATATCCCGAAGCTTGCTGGCAGACAGAGGGAACATATTACAATCCTTCATTCGCTGGCAATATCAAATGTCCTACAGACAGTATCCCTGTTCTTCCATTATCAGACAGAAAGATTATCTGCCGTCGTGCAGCTATGGAGCTTAAGAAGGGCGCTATCATCAATCTTGGTGTTGGTATCCCGGCTGACGTTGCAAGTATCGTAGCTGAGGCAGGATATACAGATGATCTTATTATGACAGCCGAGATCGGTAACTTCGGTGGAGTACCCGCTGCATTACCTAACTTCGGTTCTTCATACAATCCTGAGGCAACAATCGAACACAATGCCATGTTCGACTTCTATGATGGAGGCGGAGTTGACGTTGCTGTTCTTGGTTTCGGTGAAAGTGACCAGTACGGTAACGTTAACGCTTCCAAATTCGGACCCAGACTTGCAGGCCCCGGCGGATTCATCAATATCAGCCAGACTGCTAAGAAGGTTGTATTTGCAGCTAACTTCTGCGTTAAGGCTAAACAGCACATCGAGAACGGCAAGCTTGTAATTGATGAGGACCTTTCAAACGGCAAGAAGAAATGGCTCAAGGATGTTGACCAGATTACATTCTCAGGTAAGTTCGCAGCAGAGAACAACATGGATATTATCTACATCACAGAAAGATGCGTATTCAAGCTTATCGACGGTAAGATGACCATCGTTGAGGTTGCTCCCGGAATCGATGTTCAGAAAGACATCATCGACCTTATGGAGTACACACCGGAGATTGCAAAAGATTGCAAGTCTATGCCGGAGGAAATCTTCCAGGAAGAGTGGAACGGACTGGATAAGATTTTTGCTTAATGTCACAAGGTGGACACCAAGTGATGTTGGAATAAATACAGAAAGCTGTAGTATACATGTTATGGACTTTTAACAAGATCCTTGGCCGGAGAGTAGAGCTTACCCCCGACAAAGAAGCCATTGTATATAACGACGTAGGTTATACATGGAAAGAGATTGATGTGCTTACGGACCATGCGGCACAGTACTTCGTTAACAGGAATGTTAAGAAGGGCTGTAACGTTGGAATATGGGCTCCCAACTCAATTCAGTGGATAGTGGCTTTTGCGGGACTTGCCAAGATAGGCGCCATACCTGTCTTGATAAACACTCACTACACGGTCAACGAACTAAAACGAACAGTTATATATGCTGACATTAAACTCATGTGCTACTCCTCCAATACCGGAGGAGGGGCACCTGATTGCGGTTCGGATGTAATCGATTTGGCCGACGAATTTTTGGAACTTGTCCAAAGCGTCGAGATTACACCGGAACTTGATAGACTGAAACAGGACGTGAAGCCGGATGATACATTTACCATGTTATTTACTTCCGGAACCACTTCATTTGCCAAAGGAGTTATGTTAAGTCACAACGGAATGCTGAAGGTTGCGGAGGATGCTTCCGCAATCATGCACTGGGGTGAGGATGATACTAACTGTATGGCATTACCCTTGTTTCACTGTTTCGGACTATCCACAGGACTTTTGTCTGCCATAGCTTGCGGCAGCAGAATGATTATCTGTAAGGGAACCAGAAGTCAACAGATACTGGATACAATCCTTAAGTATGATTGCACCATTCTTAACGGAGTGCCCACCATGTTCTTCGCTCTTGCAAGGAATCTAAGCACCAATCCGCAGAAGATTACTACCCTGCGTAGTGGATTTATAGCAGGTGCAGCCATCAGCTATGAGGATTATAAGAGTCTTTGTGAAGCAATCGGAATGGACAAGCTCCAGATGTCTTACGGACAGACGGAGAGTTCCCCCAGTATTACATTCTCTGATTATGATGATGATCCGGAGCTAAAAGCCAAATCTGTGGGAGTAGCCATACCTGATATTGAACTTGCCATATTCGATTTTGAAACAGGCAAGCGTCTTACCACCGGAGAGGTGGGAGAGATTCGAATTCGCGGTTATAACGTTATGAAGGGCTACTATAAGATGCCTGAAGAAACGGCCAAGACCATTGATTCGGAAGGTTGGCTCCATACCGGAGATTTAGGTTGTCTTGATGAAGCGGGTAACCTCTATTTCAGAGGCCGTATCAAGGAGCTTATCATCAGAGGCGGAGAGAATATTTCACCAAGGGAGATAGAATCTTATATCAGGGAGTACAAGGGAGTTGAGACCGTCAAGGTTATCGGAATCCCTGCAGCCATCGTTCAGGAAAAGATTGTTGCGTGTATTATTCCCAAGGATGGTGTAACGATTGATACAGAGGATCTTGACTCTTATCTTCGTCACAATCTGGCAAAATATAAGATACCTGAGGAATATGTGTATCTAAGTAATTTTCCCATGAATGCTAGTGGGAAGATTTCACTAAACGATCTTAAAGAGGTCGTTATAAACAAACTACAAGATTGACAGGAGGATATGTGATGTTTTTTGAAAAAAAACATGATTTGATCAGAAAATTGGCAAGAGATTTTGCTGAAAAAGAATTGACAAATGACATCTTGGACAAGGTTGAAGAAACAGGCGAATTTCCTAAGGAAATCCTTGACAAGATGGCAGCAGCCGGATTCTTCGGAATCAAGATTCCCCAGAGCCTCGGCGGTTCAGGCGCAGACCATCGTTCATACGTTTTAGTTATGGAAGAAATCGCAAGAGTAAGCGGTGTTGCATCAGTTTATGTATCATCACCTAACTCACTCGGCGGTGGCCCATTACTTCTTTCAGGAACAGATGAGCAGCTTGAGAAATACTTAAAGCCTGTTATTACAGGTGAGAAATTTATGGCATTTGCTCTTACAGAGCCCGGTGCAGGTTCTGATGCCGGCGGAATGCAGACAATTGCAGAAGATAAGGGCAAATATTGGTTACTTAACGGTAGAAAATGTTTTATCACAGGCGCTCCTTTGGCAGACTTCGCAGTTGTATATGCTAAGACTGATGTTACAAAGGGTACAAAGGGTATCTCTGCATTCATCGTAGATATGAAGGCAAAGGGTGTATCCACCGGTTCACACGAGAAGAAGATGGGTGTTATCGGATGTGCTACATCTGATATTATCCTTGAGGATGTTAAGGTTCCCAAGGAGAACATCTTAGGTGAGGTTAACAAGGGATTCATCAATGCTATGAAGACTCTTGACGTAGGACGTCTCGGTGTTGCTTCACAGTCAATCGGTGTAGCTCAGGGATGTCTTGATGAGGCTGTTAAATTCGCTAAGGAAAGAAAGCAGTTCGGTAGACCTATCGCTAAATTCCAGGCTATCAGCTTCATGCTTGCAGAGATGGCTACAAAGCTTGAGGCAGCTAAGCTTCTTGTATACAAGGCAGCATGGCTTATGGATACAAAGCAGCCTGCATCAATGGCTTCTTCAATGGCTAAATTCTATGCAGCTGAGACATGTAATGAAATCGCAGCTAAGGCTGTTCAGATTCATGGTGGTTACGGTTTCGTAAAGGATTACAAGGTAGAGAGAATGTACAGAGACTGTCGTGTATTCACAATTTACGAAGGAACTTCTCAGGTACAGCAGATGGTTATTTCAGGACATCTCTTAAAATAATCATAAGGTGTGTACATATTAATCGTAACAACATAGAAAGGAGACTATTTCAGACATGAAAATAGCAGTATGTGTAAAACAGGTACCCGATACTACAGAGGTAAGAATAGATCCTGTTAAAGGAACATTGATTAGAGATGGCGTGCCCAGTATCCTTAACCCGGAAGATGCTAACGCATTAGAGGCCGCTTTACAGTTAAAAGATAAAGATGACAAAATTAAGGTTGCAGTTATTACAATGGGACCCCCACAGGCAGAGGACATGTTAAGAGAGTGTCTTGCCATGGGAGCAGATGAAGCTTATTTACTTAGCGACAGAGCATTTGGTGGAGCTGATACATGTGCTACATCAACAACAATCGCAGCAGGTATCAAGAAGATCGGTAAGGTAGACCTTGTTCTTGCAGGTCGCCAGGCTATCGACGGTGATACAGCTCAGGTTGGTCCTCAGGTTGCATTCAGACTAGGTCTTCCGGTTGTAACTTATGTTGAAGACATCGAGATCAAAGGCAAGAAAGCAATCGTTAAGAGACAGCTTGAAGACGGATATGAGATGATCGAAGCTCAGATGCCATGTCTTCTCACAGCCATTAAAGAACTTAATGAGCCGAGATACATGACAATTGCCGGAATTATTAATGCATATGAGAAACCAATCACAGTATGGAATCATGAAGATGTTAAGCTTGATCCTGCTGATTGCGGACTTAATGCATCACCTACACAGGTATTCCGTTCCTTCACACCGCCACCAAAGGGCAAGGGTGAGATGTTATCAGGAACACCTGCTAAGATGGCAGCTACGCTTGTTGAAAAATTAAAAGAAAAACACGCAATATAGAAAGGAGCTTCACGTAATAATGGCAGTTAGAGTAATAAAAGAAAAATGTAAAGGCTGCGGTAAATGTAAAAAAGTTTGCCCATTTGAAGCCATAACAATTGAGAATAAAATTGCAATCATCGGTGACGGATGTACTAATTGCGGTCAGTGTGTAGAGTCCTGTAAATTTGATGCTATTGAGCAGGATAAGGATGAGACTAAGGTTGACCTTAGTGCATACAAGGGAGTATGGGTATTCGCTGAGCAGCGTGCCGGCGTTATCACTCCTGTAGTTATCGAACTCTTAGGAGAGGGTCGTAAGCTTGCCGATGCAATCGGAACAGAGCTTTGCGCAATCCTTTGCGGTGATGATGTAGAAAAACTTACAAAAGATCTTATAGCTTACGGTGCAGATAAGGTTTACCTTGCTGAGGCTCCTGAGCTTAAGGATTACAACACAGATGCTTATTCAAAAGTAATCTATGATGCAATCGACAAATACAAACCTGAGGTTGTATTATACGGTGCAACACATATCGGCCGTGACCTCGCTCCCTGTCTTGCAGTTAAGGCAGCTACGGGTCTTACAGCTGACTGTACAGTTCTTGAGATTGATCCTGAGGACAAGAAGATTAAGCAGACACGTCCTGCATTCGGCGGTAACCTTATGGCTACTATCGTATGTCCTAAGACAAGACCTCAGATGTCAACTGTTCGTCCTGGCGTTATGGCTAAGGCTGAGTATGACAAGAAGCACAAAGGTGAAGTTATCAAGCTTAAGGTTAAATTCGGCAAGAACGATATCAGAACCAAGGTTCTTGAAATCGTTAAGAGCAAAGGCAACAAAGTATCCCTTACAGATGCTGATGTTATCGTTGCAGGTGGTTTGGGAATCGGAAGCAAGGACGGATTCAAGCTTCTTAAAAAGCTTGCTGACAAGCTTGGCGGAACAATCGCTGCAACAAGAGCTTGTGTTGATGCAGGATGGATCGATCATGCATATCAGGTAGGTCAGACAGGTACAACAGTTAAGCCGAAGATCTACTTCGCTTGCGGTATCTCAGGTGCTATCCAGCACGTTGCAGGTATGCAGAATTCTGATATCATCATTGCTATCAACAAGAATGAAGCAGCTCCTATTTTCGAGGTAGCTGACTACGGTATCGTAGGTGACCTTCATAAGGTTATTCCCGAGATTCTTGAGGCACTTAAATAATATCAGTTTAGAATCTAATAATTCATTATAACTATGATGAAAGGGGATCATATATGGTCCCCTTTTATTTTTTTTAAGGAGAGAACCATGTTTGCAAATGAGAAGTTTAAAAAGATAGTAACTAATCTCTGCTATGCTTTGGAGCTTATAGCGGCTTTATTCGTCTTAGTGGGAATAATAATAACCATAATAAGACTAGTTCCCTCCGTGGAGGAATACTGGAATCAGAGAATGGAGACATCAGCCTTCACAGCCTTTTTGGAACGTGTTATGGCCTTGGTCATCGGAGTAGAGTTTTTAAAGATGTTATGCAGGCCCAATTCCGATAATATCCTTGAAACCATAATATTCGTTGTGGCAAGACATATGATTATTGCCCCCATGGCATCTACAATTGATGGACTGATATCTGCGGTTTCTATCTGCCTGTTGGTATTTATGAGAAGATACCTGAAGGTTTCCAGGGATAAAGAACAAAAAAGAGAAAGTGCAGGATTAAAGGACGTTATTAAAGACTTGAAAAGTGAATAACATGCGGCGGTTTTCGCCGATTCATAAAGAAATACCCCGTATGTTGTACCGGGGTATTTCTTTTAATTCTGGTATTGGTTTTGGAGTATTATACAGCTTCCTGAAGTTCGCCAACAGGAGTTTCTTCTGTGACTACCATTCCTTCCATCCTCTTGTTTTCCTCCATCATCTTCTTGCCACCTATACAGGATACGTTTACAAGAATTACAGAGATTATATAGAAAACAAAGGCTAAGAATAAACTTACACTGTAGCTGCCGAAGATACCTGCGATTCCGGCATAAACCGTGTGACATAAAGCGCCTGCAAAACCAAACATAATCATTACGATGGAATTGATGCGGGCGAAGTCCTTCTTACCGAAGATTTCTCTTGCCACCTGGGGAGATACTACCATAGTCTGGCAGATTCCCATTCCGTAAAGGGCACAACCTACATACATAAGGGGGCCGGAGCCTGCAAAGGCCAAGATAAGTGCCCCTGCAGCACCGATGGAGCTGTAGATTGTAGCGGCAAGTCTTACACCGATTTTATCACACAGAATTCCCAAGGGAACATTAGCAATAAGCTGAATTACCATGCAAATACTAACAAGCAGTGAGCCTACCGAGGGTTCCAGTCCCATGGTAACAGCGTGGCTCGGGAACTGCTGGTTGAAACCTCCTCCTATGGAGAGGAAGAAGGCTACGAATATTGTTGTGTAGAAAACAGGCATGCGAAGGGCAGCCTTCAAACTGGTGCCGTACTCCACATTTGTCATATGGGAAATATCTTCCACCTTTTTTTCGCCCAGCTCAACGCCGTAAGGAAGAAGCCCCATATCTTCGGGTCTGTTAACCAAGAGGAAGATAGCCGTGGGAAGCATAAGCACTAAAGCTATGATGGCGTACACACGATAAGCTGTCTGCCATCCGTAAGACTGGATGATTCCCGTTGCGATAGGTGAGAGGATTGCGCCTGTGATTCCCGAGAAGGCAAATGCCACTCCCGATGCAAAACCTCTCTTTTTCTCAAACCAATTGCTGATAAGAATTGATATGGGAAGCGGTGCGATAAATGCAATGGAGAATCCCAAAGGAACAGCAATGATATACCAATGCATAAGGTCTGTTCCAAAGGACATAAGTACAAAGCATACGCCCATTACCACAGTGGCAATGGAAAGCAGCAGTTTGATATTGCCCTTGGGAATAACCCTTCCTGCCACATACATGCCAAGTATTAGTCCAAAGCCTTGAATGGTCATGTAGAAGGATACCGCCGCCTTTGTTACACCAAGCGCATCAGCCACAAAGGGCAGAAATACACCTACTGAATTAAGACACATACCGAAACCGACGGACATCATAATACATGTACCGATTAATATGACCCAACAATAGTGAAATTTCTTTTTTTCCATCTCTTTTCCCCCGTAAATACCTTCAATTTATAAACCTTCGTACTGCTTCATTGAATACTCAATGACTTCTGTTTCAAATACTTTATATCTCTCTGCATCATCAAAATTCAGGTTAAGAACAACTCCCGAACCTCCTGTTACGTGAGCGCCGAATCCGTCAACGATTTCCCTTGCGTACTTGCGAAGTTTATCGTATTCCAAATCATGGTCGTAGAGAATAAAGGGATTAGGTGCGTACTCGCAGGTAACCTGATTACCGTACTTATCCATGATAGCTCTGATATCATTTATTACCTGAATCTCCAGCATATCGGGCTTGAGTTCGCTCATAATATCCGGGATAAACTGTTCGATCTTTCCGCAGTTATGGAACTCAACCTTTACGCCCCTTGCATGGATGGCATCAAAGATTCTCTTAGTGGGCTCAAGAAGCAAGTCTTCCATGGTGTCCACTGAGAAGAAGCCTGATTTGGCTGTTCCCCAGTCGTCGTTGTAGATTACATAATCGAAATCGTAAATATCAGCCATGCGATTAAAAATCTCTATCTTATAATCAGCCATAGCGCTAAAGAAAGATTTACAAGCCTCCGGATCATCAAGAAGTGCCACAAGGGCATTCTCAAATCCCATAAACATGTGCATACGCTCAAAGATTCCATTGCCGTAAGGTGTAGCAAGAACCTTATCAGGCTTCTTTTGGAAGTTTGGTGTAGCCTCCCATACATATGCATCCATATCCGGCCACTTTACATACTTCTCCCAATCAGCGATATCATCGAACATTACCCCTTCCGGTGTAGGTGTTCCGTATGTCTCAGAGTATATGTATTGGCATCCGAACCAGTCGTCCGTTGCCGAATTCATGGAACGGGGCATATCCTGGTTTGCCTTGCACATTCCAAATTGTGTTGTACGATATTGATTACCCATCCATACCGGTTTTTCATGATTGAGTACCCGCAGGAAGTTCTCGCGCTCACTGATGGGAAGATCAAGTCCCAAATAAGGTGGCGATATAGGCTTAATTGCGGACACTTTAATGTCTGAACATTTCATAGTCATCTCCTCCTTCTATCAAGAATTATAGATTTTGACAATAGCAAAAAGGAATGTGTCAAAAATACAAAAGAAATGACATCAAGTCTAAAATCAGATAAAATCTTTTGGACGAAACGTACATACAGTCAATAAGCTTTTCCTTATTTAATGTGATATACTATTTGCGAAAGATAATTGGGCGAAAATTATTATAGTATGGGGAAAACAAGGTATGAAGTTAAGCATGTGGATGATAGCCAACAGGCTTCACGCACTTGAGCCGGAGATGCACATAAGTGATAACTCACCGGCTAATTTAGTTAGTGCTCGAATCGCTGTTGCGCCTAATTGTGTAAGAGTTTACAAGGAAAACAATGATGTAATCTGTCGTTCCGGAGACGACTATTTTGTACTTCATGACATAGAATACGATTATGTATTTGATGTAGTACAAAGTATCTTTGATTTCTACAATGAATGGAACAATTCCGTCCAGGAAGCCATTGCCAACGCAGACTTCCAAAAGATTATCGATGATTGTTGGTTCTTATTCAACAATCCAATCACCATGACGGATTGCTCCAACAGATGTCTGGCCATGAGCAGTCAGTACGAAGATACGGAGGTTGACAAGGAGTGGGAATACTTGGCAGCCAACCATTCTTCATCTTTTGACTTTGTCCGGAAGATGCGTAATTCCTACAACAAGGTTGACATTTATCAGAAGAATAAGCCGGTATTTCTTGACTCTAGAATGGTGGAGGTTACTTACGATACCTTATCCACCGCCATCTACCATCAGGATTTTTACTGCGGTCGAATAACCATTCTGGCCAAGGAAAGAGAGATTAATCCCGGGGATATTCAGGTTATCAGGTATCTTCTTGAGACCATTACTCCCGTTATGTATATGATAGAGAATCAAGACGATGAGGAGAACCACCGCCCGGTATTTCGGGACTTAATTAACGGCAAAGATGTAAGCCCTTCTATTATAAAGGCACAGACAGACTATATGGAGTGGGCTACGGATGATATATTCCAGGTTTGTGTCTTAAGACTCCCCAAGGGATTTCGGGATTCGTCCAGCCTTAATCTTATAGGTAATCTTATAAGAAGACACTCCATTAATGTCTTTGTTTCAGTACATAACGACGATATCTTCGTAATATATGATCTTAAGTATATGAATAAAGAGCAGCTATCAGAGACCATCAAGACGGTTCTTATTGATAAAGAAAAGTATTGCTGCGGTTTTTCAAGCCCCATGGAGGGAATCTTTGACTTAAAGTACTACTATGCTCAAGCCTTGGCAGCCTTAGAGTATGGATGTCTTATTGATCCGAAGCGAAAGACTTATCATTTCTATGACTATGCTTTGTACTATATCTTCGAGAATAATGAACCGGATAAAATCTACCATGCCATGCATCCGGATGTGCGACACCTTGATAAGATCGACAGGGCAGAGAATACAGAGTGGATAAAGCTTCTTAAGGTCTTCTTTGATAATGAGTGTTCTTTGGTTAATACAGCCAAAGCCCTCTTTGTACATCGTAATACCTTGGTCTATCGTTTGAATAAGTTAGACAGTTTAATGCATTATGACTGGCATGAGCAATATAACAGGGACTATATCAAGCAATCAATCATGATGCTGAACTTCTTCAAAATCAAGTACGGCGCGAAGTTCGGCAAGAAATAAGAATTTACTTTTGGTGCTAGCGTACAAAAATTTCTTAAGTCACCTTTTTGGCAAAAAGAGTTTTTGTATGTGGGCACCATTTTTTTGCGCCCACCCCTAAATTATAATCAAACTATAAACAAGAAAATGATGAGTAAAAGGAGGAGTATTATGGGAGAATACGCATTTGATGCCGGTGTGGAACTTGCTGATTGCGGTATATATGAAGGCGCACCAAAGCCATATGGTATGCCCGGCAGTCCCGCAAGAAAGTTCAATACACCCATTACACCAAAAGAGAATTTTCTTAGAATATGTCATGGGGAAAAGCCTTTGTGGATTCCCAATCTAAGCTCGGAATTCAACAACATCCAGCCTTCTTGTATGCCTGATGCCCAGGCAAGAAACCACGGCGGTTTTGACTGGTTCGGAATTGAATGGGAATTCGAGCAAAAATCCAACGCAGCCATGGTAAAACCCGGAACCAGAAGATTATCTGATATCACCAATTGGCGCGAGGAACTGGTATTTCCGGATTTATCTGAAATCGACTGGGAGAAGAACAGAAGAGAAGAATACGGTGATAAGCTTTATGCGGATCGTGCCACCAATTTCTGTATCGTAAACGGATGGATGGAGCGTCTTGCCGATATGACCAGCTTTGAGGATTGCTTATGTTCACTCCTTGAGGAGCCGGATGAGGTAAATGCTTTGTTTGAGAAATTCACTGATTTCCATATTGAATTAGTGAAGATTGCCAAGGAAGTATACGGTGCGGATCTTATCACAATCCATGATGATATGGGAACTCAGAGAAGTCCCTTCATCTCACCGGATACATTTGAGGAATGTCTTCTTCCTCATTACAAACGCTTTAACAAGGCTTGCCATGACATGGGATTATTCGTCAACTTCCATAGTTGCGGCAATGTTGGTAAGCTTATACCACTCTTTATTGAAGCAGGTTTCGACTTCTGGGAAGGACAGGACAATGCCAACGACAAAAAGGCACTCTTAGATGAATACGGCAGCAGGTTAAAACAAATCTCCGTATATGTTGAGAATCCTTCAGGAACCGATGAAGAGTACAACAAAAGAATCGTTAATAATCTTGAGAAGATGGGTAAAAACGGCACCTATATCTGTTGGTTCGTTAATACAAAGCCCGATTCCAAGATAAGTCCCTTCGAGACCATCTACGTCACCGGTCGTAAGATGTTCTGCGGAGAAAAGGGGTAGTTAATAAAGACTATTATATAGTATAAGGAGGAAAGAATTATGTCAGAACAAACTAAACCCAAATACGGAGCTCTGGTGCAGATTACAGCTCTCGCCATCGCTCTTATGATGTACACCACATCAGTTACAACACCTGCACTTAGCGCTATAGCTACATCCGTAGGTGTTGACTATGAAGCAATCAAGCTGGTATCTTCATTACCGTCACTTATGCTTGTATTCTTCTCACTTGTAGGTGGTTGGTTAACAACCAAACTTTCAATTAAGAAATGTACCATTATAGCCCTTGTATGTATGGCTGTAGGCGGACTTCCCGGAATCTTCGGCGGATACGAAGTAATCATCGCAAGTCGTATCTTCTTCGGAGCAGGATATGGTATGGTATTCGTTCTTGCATCAGCTGTTATCACAGACCTTTTCGAAGGACAGACCAAGGATCGTATGATGGGATGGAAATCAGCTGCCGGCGCTCTTGCAGGTGTTGTATTCCAGACTTTAGGCGGCGTTCTTGTTGCAATGAACTGGAGATATGTATTCCTTTGCATTTTCCTTTGCATACCGGTACTTCTTCTTGTTATGGCATTCCTGCCGGATACAGGAGTTCAGGCTGCAAAAGGACCTTCATCAGGTAAATTTACAGGCAAGTTATGGATTACTGTTTTGGTAGGTTTCTTACTTAACGTATTCCAGTTTGCATATATGCAGAACATGACACTTGTTATCTTAGATCCTACTAATCCCATGGGAACAGCACTTGATGCAGCTAACATTCTTTCAATGTTTACGGCGCTGTCCTTTGTAGCAGGACTTGTATACTTTATGTTTAGTAAATATGTAGGAAGATTTGCACCGGCTATCGCAGTATTACTTGTAGGTATCGGATTCTTAGTTGCATTGTTTGCACAGAGCGTACCCGTATTCTTCGTAGCATCAGCAATCTTCGGTCTTGGATTCGGATTCTCCAATCCTTCACTTACACTTCTTGCTGCCAGTGGAGTAACAGATCCTTCCAAGACACCGAGAGCAATCTCAATCTATGTATGTGCAACAGGTCTCGGACAGTTCTTATGTACATACATCCTCAACTTCCTTGTAGGAATCTTCGGATTCACAGGAACAAGAGCTCAGTGGAATGTATCTGCATTCGCTATTACAGGCGGAGCTGTAATCGGTATTATCCTTCTCGCCGTACTTGGCGGAAAGAAAGCCGGAGCAGCAGCTGCAGAGGCTTAAAAGTTTGCGTGCTAAGGTTTTTTCCTTGCAATATAAAACAATTACCTAAAGAAATGAGTCAGGAGATTTTCTCCTGACTCATTGTCGTTTTATTAAACTGCTTGTTTGTCTGTTACGGGATGATACTTGTAATAGTCAGCTCCATAGGTTGTAGCTTCATCAAGCATCCAATTCCTAATCTTCTTCGGTGTCTCGTCACCGACTCTTGCGACTATTGATCCTCCGCCTGATACGGCAAATCCGCCTCCTGCGGCATACTTATCAATTGTGTCTCGTACCTGTTTTCTGATATCCTGCTCATCTACTTCGGGATATGTTGATGGGGGGTTCCAATCCCAGCAGCCTGCTATTGCAAGCTTTCTTCCCATCTTTTCCTTAACGGCAAGAAGGTCATTGGTGGTCTGTGCCGGATCCCATACCCTGACGCCTGCTTCTGAAAGCTTCATCATGAACATGTCACAGTGTCCGCAGTTGTGGAACTGCACCGGAAGTCCGTGATCTCTTGCGTCATCAATAAGGGCTGTGTAGAAGGGAAGCAGCAGCTCGTCAAACATTTCCTCATTTACAAAGGGATTAAGCTTTGCTGCGGTGTCATCAAGCAGATAGATAACATCCGGAGAGTAATACTCGATTACCCTATGCTGGAATTCCAGATAATACTCTAGCATGTAAGCGTTAAGCTTTTTAACCTGCTCCGGTTCCTCCATCATGGTACAAAGACCTTCTTCGAATCCCATAAATGCCATAAGATTCTGGAAGAACTGGCCGTCTACGGCTGAGAGAACCAGAGACTGGCTTCTGTCAACTTTCAAGACATTTGTAAGGAATTCATTGTCCTTTTCAGCCATGGTCTTCCAGTCCACCAGACTAAGGTCAGGGTTTTTAATAACCTTTTCCCAGTCATTTATATCCTCCAAGATATAGTCCCAGGTCTTGGGCATGGCCGCATTGCCGGCCTCTTCCTTCGTAATATACTCTACTCCCCACGGGTCTTTACCTCCTTGAGGTCCGTGAAAGCTGTGAATCGACGGATTAGACATTACCAGTGAGGGAGTATATCCCGGAAAGGGCATCATCATAAAGATGGGTATATATTCCGGTACCTTCTCCTCAAACAGGCAATAATAGTTTTCACCGGGTGTAAGCATGAATATACCTCCTTTTATTCAATTTTCTATAATATAACTATACTCTTGCATCGGGAGGTAACATATGGGTATGCCGTACAAAAAGGAGGGTATATGAACACATTATTTTTTAGATATTTGAGCATGGGGTACAAAGAGGGACCTGATTAAAATTATCTGATAATTTCTCGAATAGTTTAAGATTTGTAGTGGAAAATTAGAACGTAATACGTTATAATAATATAGATAATGAGGTTTTATATGGGGAGGAGTTAAAGCCTTATGAATAATCGATTTCGGTATGTTGAACATCAAGAAGGTGCAGACCTTATAATGCAGTATTTAGACGAGTGTCCGTCTGAGGAATTCTGCGCCCTTTGCCTGATTGACATGGACGACTTCAGAAAGATTAATTCCAAATACGGATATCAGGCAGGAGATCGGGTATTAGAAAAGTTCCTTGATGCTTTAACCGAGATATCCAATGCCAAGGATATTCTTGTTCGTTTCGGTAGCGACGAGTTTATCCTCTTTCTTGCGGATACAACCGTAGACGATACCAACAAAAGAATAAACGACCTCTATAGGTTGTTGCGTGATATATCAGAAGAACTGGGAATCGAAGTGGAGTGC
This sequence comes from Lachnospiraceae bacterium, assembly GCA_015058015.1. Lineage (GTDB taxonomy): Bacteria > Bacillota > Clostridia > Lachnospirales > Lachnospiraceae > SIG280. The sequence continues at coordinate 36,707 of SVDM01000014.1, forward strand.
AGTATAGGTATCGCAGGAACCGACTGCGCCCGTCATTATATAGAACTGTATCAGTGCGCTGACAAAACCTTGCAGCATATTAAAAAGTATGGCAAGAATAACGTGGCATGGTACGTTAAGTTTGCAGAGGAAACAAAGACAGAGGATACACGAACCAATGATGCGGAGATAATGGACACATCAAAGATTCCCACCTCCGTAGGCGGTAAGGAAAGAGACTTAATATCTTTTGCGTTTGATGTCTGCGAGAGAGTGAAGGATATTGAAAAAGGCCTTGAAATCATAATAGAACGTATCGGAAAAGAGTATAAGTTAGACAGTGTTAAGCTGGTAATTATGAGCGAAGAGGCCATGACCACCACAGTAACCTTAAGCTGGTATAAGGACCCTTCAATGGATCAGCCCCAGAAGGTGGATTATGTTCAGTCCAAGGAGGACATGGAGAACTTCCTGTCTTTGTTTAATGAAGACGGATCTTTCTCAGACAGGGATATTGAAAATAAGGATCTTACCCCTGAGATAAAAGCCATATTTGCCAGGGCTTATAAGAAGAAATATTTAAATCAGGGTATCTTCGAAGGAGGAATCTATAAGGGTTGTATCATCTACGAATGCGACGATCCAAACTACGTCTTTACCGACGAGATGATAAGGACCTTGAAGGCCTTATCCAAGATTTTGGCCATAAACCTCTTAAAGCTTCGCTCTGACAATGCCAACGAAGCCAAGATGACATTTATATCCAAGATGTCCCACGACATAAGAACACCTATGAATGCCATTATCGGTATGACCAATATAGCCATGAATGTGGCAGACGATAAAGAAAAGCTTATGGAATGCCTGAAGAAAATCGACAGCTCCACCAAGTATCTGCTGTCTCTTGTTAATGACGTCTTAGACATTTCCAAGATAGAGAGCGGAAAGATAACCATTAATGAGGAACCCATGAACCTGTTAGAGGTTATTAATGACATGGAGAACCTCTTTACGATGCAGGCGGATGAGAAGCATATTAACTATAAGGTAAATATCGACATTAAAGATACCTACCTTATCGGGGATGTAACCAAGTTAAATCAGGTAATAATGAATCTTATCGGTAATGCCATTAAGTTTACTCCCGACTGGGGCGATGTGACATTTACCGTAAAACAGATATTGCAGGAGACGGATACAGCCAAATACCACTTCTCCGTCAAGGATACGGGAATCGGAATAAGTACCAAGAGTCTGCATAAGATATTCGATGCCTTTGAACAGGCCAACAGCGATATCGTCAACAAGTACGGCGGTTCCGGTCTGGGCCTTTCAATAAGCAGTAACTTAGTAAGGTTTATGGGTGGCATATTAAAGGTGGATTCCGTTGAGGGAGAGGGAGCAGAGTTCTATTTTGACCTGGCTTTCAAGATTAACCCTGATCCCGATGTGGAGGAAGAAGAGAATATATCCGAAGTTAAGGAAGAAAAAGATGACTTCAACTTTGAAGGCAAGACAGTTCTTCTTGTGGAGGATAACGAGCTGAATGCCGAGATTGCAACGGAGCTTCTTGAAAGAGTGGGATTTAACGTAGAGACGGCGCAAGACGGCAAGAAGGCTGTAATGAAATTTGCCGAGATGGAGCCATTCCATTACGATGTAATATTAATGGACATAAGAATGCCTGTTATGAATGGCCTTGACGCCACTAATTACATACGTAACATGGGCAAGAAGGATTCCCAGACAGTGCCTATCTACGCCATGACCGCCAATGCATTTGACGACGATATGAAGAAGTCAATTCAAAACGGAATGAACGGACATCTCTCCAAACCCATAGATGTCCAGAAATTATACAAGACATTAAGAAAGCAGTTAAAGAATTAATAATGAGCAGTATTAAAAGAAACAGGACAATTAAGTTTTTGACGGTAGCCATGCTGGTTCTCTCCATAAGTGTATCTTTCGGGCAAACCGGAGTATTTGCTACGCCCGAAGGTAAGAAGGCCGCTGAGGAGAAGAAGGCGGAGGAAGAGAAGAAGAAATCTCAGGCAGAGGGGGACAAGGCCGATACTGAAAGCTACATAAACGAGCTTAATTCCAAGGCGGCAAGTCTTAAAGAACAGGCTGCGGAGGTTCAGGCCCAGTGCGATGCCAAGACTGTAGAGATAAGTGAGATAAATAAAAAGCTGGATGCAGCCACCGTGGCAGCAAAAAACCAGTACACCAACATGCGAAAGCGGATAAAGCTTATGTACGAAAAGGGCACCTCAGGATATTTGGAGGCTATTTTTTCCTCCGGAAGTATCTCGGAGATGCTTAATCGTGCTCAGTATATATCTGAAGTATTCGGCTTTGACAAGAAGCTGGTGGAAAACTATAACAATAAGGTTTCTGAGATAAAAGACCTTAAGGCTCAGCTTGAAGAGGACAAGAAAGAACTTGAATCCCTGAATGCCTCCGCCAAGGAGAAGATAAAATATGCCAACGAAAGTATGGCCACAGCCCAGGCGGAATTGAAGGCATACGTAAAGTCTATATCTGACTCTGAGGAAAAGATTAAAGAATACGAAAAAGAAATAATTGCCCAGGGTGCGTCAGTGGGAACCGGAACAGGTAAGACCGGCAACCAGACTACCCAAAAGGAAATAATTCAGGGAGACGGAGTCTCCGTTACATCCGAAGAACTTGACATGATGGCAGCCATGATCTACTGCGAGGCCGGGGCGGAAGGCTTCGAGGAAATGCTTGGTGTTGCCAGCGTTATTGTTAACAGATTAAAGAGCAGTAAGTACCCCAATACCATGGAGGCTGTATTATGGCAAAAGGGACAGTTTGCCCCTACCTGGGAAGGCAAGTTCGCCAAGGCCCTTGCAAAGGGAGCCCCGCCTGTATGTTATGAGGCGGCACGAAAAGCCCTCTCCGGATATTCGAATGTGGGAACCTCAATAGGATTTAAATTAGCCAGTACCGGAATCGAAGGAATTGTTATCGGAAAAATCGTATTTTTCGGGTAAAAAGTTCGTCGCTTTTTCAAAACATTCTTCCTTGTAAAAGAAAGATCAATAAGTTATAATTCATTGAAGTGTAATTTATTGGATTTTTAACTAGGAGGAAAAAGATGAACGAGAAAACAGCTAATCAGAAGTTATTGTTAGGTTTTCAGCACGTTTTGGCCATGTTTGGTGCCACTGTTTTGGTTCCGGCACTGACAGGTTTGAATACGAGCATCACATTATTTTGCGCAGGATTGGGTACTTTGGTTTTTCATTTAATTACGAAAAAGAAAGTACCCGTTTTTTTGGGTTCCAGCTTCGCATTCATGGGCGGAATCATAGCAGTTTTGGGTGGCTCCAAGATGGGCGACGAGGGCTTCTTGGAAAAACTTGCAGCTCTTAAGGGAGCACTTATAGTAGCAGGACTTATTTACGTATTGTTTGCATTGCTTATTAAGCTTGTGGGTTATGAGAAGATAAACAGACTTCTTCCCCCCATTGTTACAGGCCCAATCATTATTGTAATTGGCCTCAGACTCAGCGGCTCCGCAATCAACAATGCATTCTATGTAAACGGAGAATTCAGTTTGAATGCCTGCCTTGTAACATTGGTAGTAGTTGCAACTGCAGTTATTATCTCCGTATACACCAAAGGCATCATTAATCTTATGCCTATACTTTTTGCAATTATCATTGGTTTCCTTGTATGTATTCCTTTGGGATTCTGCGACTTTACCAATGTTGCCAATGCACACTTCTTCTCCTTCATGGATCAGGATGTGCTTGCACAGCTTCTGTGCGCACCTACATTCAAGGCAGATGCAATTCTTGCGGTTGCACCAATCGCATTTGTTACACTTATCGAGCATGTGGGTGATATCACAACTAACAGTGCGGTATGCGGTCAGAACTTCATGGTTGACCCCGGTATCCACAGAACAATTGCCGGAGACGGTATCGCAACAGCACTTGCAGGTCTCTTGGGTGGACCTGCCAACACAACATACGGAGAGAACACAGGTGTTCTTGCCGTTACTAAGAACTATGATCCGTCCGTTATCAGAATAGCAGCCGTAATAGCAATTATTATGGGTATATTCGGTAAGATCGGTGGATTTATATCATGTATTCCGGGACCTGTTACCGGTGGAATCAGTATTATCCTCTACGGAATGATCTCTGCTGTCGGAGTAAGGATTCTCATTAACTCCAGACTCAACTTCGGTAACAGCCGTAACCTTATGATTGCAGCCCTTATCTTTGTAGTGGGAATCGGATGCGATAGCGTTCCCGTTACTGAGACGGTTACAATCTCCGGCCTTGCCCTTGCAGCCCTTATCGGAATGCTGCTGGCACTTATCTTACCGGTTGGAAAGGATGACGTCCTGGAAGCATAAGCTGCTTTAAGGAGATGTCCGAATGATAGAGTCCAAGAGAGCCAAATTGTACATTCTGTCGGTCCTGGGAGCTATGGAAGTCATTATCGTCTTCTCGGCATTAGGAAGTATTCAGATTGGCGGAGCCAGTATTACCTTCGCTAATCTGCCGATACTTGCTGCCGCCATGCTCTTCGGACCCTTGGAAAGTACGGCCCTTGGACTTATTTTTGGTTTAACCAGCCTTTGGAAGGCTTCTTCATTCTATGCCGTGGGAATCGATGCTCTTTTATCACCACTTCGAAGCGGCAACCCCCTGTACAGTATTATCGTAACAATAGGTACCCGGGCCCTTTTGGGACTCTTCGCGGGATTAGTATATAGACTGGTATCTAAAAAACTGCAGGATAGAAGCAGGATAGTGGTGGTATTTTCTTCTATATCCATGCTGCTTTACTATGTCATGTTTTACGGTTCCATTAAGCTATTCTTCAATGCAAGTCCCGTATATCGGGAAAATGTCATGGCCACTATCTTAGGCTTCGCCTTAAATCTGCTTGTGGCGGTTATCACCTTGGATTTACTTATCAGATGGATGACTTCGGAGAAGATGATTCTTCTCTTGGAATCCATAGCAGAGAAGAACTCCCTTAAGATTCTTAACAAAAAACTCAAATTCTATATAACCATAATTCTTGCAATTTCGGTAGTAGTGGCATGTACACTGCTCTTTATGGAATTCTTCAGTAAGACGGGAATATATTTTAACGGGCATGTAGGAGAGTACAGGTATTATCTTATAACCGGCATCCAGTTCTACATAGCAATAATTCTGGCCATCTTTATTCTGGCCATTGTGGTAAGGTATTATGCCTTCTATACTCTTGTGGAATCGGAACGAAATATGATGCTTATTAACATGATGCCCGGAGGAATAAGTATTATAGAGGCTGAAGATGATAACCTTCGCATTCTCTTTGCCAGTGAGGGCTTGAAGGAACTTCTGGGATTTGATGATAACTACAAGATGGAATTATCCGGCAAGAACCCCATAGATTATACCCATCCGGACGACGTGGATACCTTAATGGAACTTATTAAGCAGCAAAAAGACAGTGATGGCGGCTTTGAAGCCACATACAGACTGCTTAACCATAAGAAGGGATACTGCTGGGTAACCTTCAGAATCTATCTGAAAGAGAGAATAGGGAACAAGCTCCGTCTCTATGGAATCATTATTGATGCCGATAACCAGGTTCGTCGTCAGGACGAGTTACAGAAGCGATATTCGGAGACCAAGGTCATTAGCGACCTGATGGCGGTGGAATCGGATATTATCTTCTATATCAACCTGACAAAGGACAGGGTAAGGCTGGAAAAGAACAATACTGACTATGATATTTCCTGGGCCGAGGATTTAATATATGTGGAGGAGCTATTTAAGAAGGCTTCCGAACGTAATACCAACGTGGATTCCATGCTTAATTATCAGAAGAACTTTAACAGAGAAGGTCTTCTTGAAGCTTTTGAGCATGGCAAGACGGACGTGTCTTTCGAGCACAATTTTATCTTCTCCAACAAACTGATAAAATGGGTGGAAACAAGTATTATCATGACTTGTAATCCGGATAACAACGATATAGAAGGCTTCCTTTATGTCAAAGACAAGGACGAGGAAAAGACTGCCAAAGATATTACCGATAGAATTCTGGCAAGTGACTATGAATTTATTGAACTTATCAATATCGAGGATGATTCCACCAAGCTGTATATTTCCGGTAACGCCGAACTTCATGATCCTAAGCTGGAAGATCTTACATATACGGAGATTCTTGAGCATCACCTGTGTCAGCTGGTGGGAGACGGCGATGCTGAAGAAATAAAGAAAAAACTGTCTATAGCTACAATTGTAAAGGAACTGGAGAAGAAGAATATCTATTCATGTTCATTTTCCGTAAATATCCCCAGGGGAGAATGCAGAAAGATGTTCCAGTTCCAATACCTGGATAAATACAGAAAGCACATTCTCTTTACCCAGTCCGACATTACCGATGTATATGTGGAAGGACGATATAAGGCAGATGTGCTGAAAGACGCTGTCAAAGCGGCTGAAGAAGCCAACAAGGCGAGGGAAGAGTTCGCCACTAAAGTAAGTCATGACATCAGAACACCTCTTAATGCCATTATGGGTCTGTCAGAGCTCGCCCTTCAGGAAGAGGATATTAATAAGGTACGAAGTTACTTAAGCGGAATAGCCATGTCCGGCGAGAGTCTTATTAAACTTGCCAATGACATAATAGACAAAGACAGCGAGGATAAAGAGCATGCAGAGCTTTTCCTGACGGCTACAACCCTTACATCCTGCCTGTCGGATGTATTTGCCATGGTTAAATCTCAGATGGAATACAAGAACCTGAATTTCATTTACACTCCCGGTAAATATACAGACAGGGAGGTAATTATGGATAAGGGTAAGGTGCGCCAGATTATCGTAAATATTCTGTCCAACTCCGTCAAATTCACCCCATCCCAGGGTACTATTGAGTTCACGGTGGAGCAGGATGAGACTGATACAGGGGAGATATTTACCAGGTTTATCATAAAAGATACGGGAATCGGCATGTCGGAGGACTTTATATCAAGAGCTTTCGAACCTTTTGTCAGCGGAACGGATGCAGTTGACGAAGAAGAAAGCGCGGGCTTAGGTCTATCCATTGTAAAAAAACTTGTGGACCTTATGGGAGGAACCGTAAAGCTGTCCAGTAAGAAGAATGTGGGGACCGAAACAAGGGTTGAGCTTGTCTTTGCCAAGAAAGATTATGATTCCTTGCGAAGTGAAGAAACAGACAGCAGTTCCTTTGACCTGGCAGGAAAGAGAATTCTGGTGGCTGAGGATAATGCAATTAACCAGGAGATGGCGGTTATTCTCCTTGAAAAAGAAGGCATGATAGTAGAGACGGCGGATAACGGATTAAGAGCTGTGGAGGCAGTAGTTGACAATCCGGACGAACACGGATATGATGCTATATTGATGGATATTGAAATGCCCATTCTTGACGGAATCAAGGCGGCTAAGTCCATCAGGTCAATAGGCACGGACTATGCACAGAATATTCCCATTATAGCCATGACCGCCAATGCCTTTGAACATGATATAAGAAAGTCCCTGGAAGCAGGTATGAACGGACATATCTCCAAGCCTGTTGCCGCCTCGGAGCTTTATCGTGTTTTGGATAGGGAGATTAAGAAAAACGGAGAAGGAAGGAAGTAATCACATGAATATCAATGAAGCACTGGAGTACATCCACGGAATAAACTGGCAGTCTAGAGAACCGGGGCTTCAACGAATAAATGAGCTTATGGATATGTGCGGGCATCCTGAAAGGGAACTTAAATTTATCCATATAGCCGGAACCAACGGAAAAGGATCTACAGCGGCAATGCTTGCCGCTGTTTTGGCGCAGGCAGGCTACAGAACAGGCCTCTTTACCTCGCCCCACATATACAAATTTAATGAAAGAATGCAGATAAACGGTGAGTATATAACCGATGAAGATATCTGCGCTCTGGCAGACTATATTAAGCCCTTTACAGATAAAATGAGTGAAGCACCCACAGAGTTTGAGCTTATATCGGCCATCGGCTTTGAGTACTTTAAGCGACAGAAGGTTGATATAGTTGTACTTGAGGTAGGCCTTGGGGGAGAGATGGATTCCACCAACGTTATTCCCGCACCGGAAGTGGCTGTGCTTGCAGCTATAGGTCTTGATCATACAGGCCTTCTGGGCAATACACTTCCCGAGATTGCCAGGGAGAAGGCCGGTATTATAAAAGCCGGATGCGATGCCGTAATATACCGTCAGGATCCTGAGGTAGAGCAGGTATTCATTGACAAATGTAAGGAAGTGGGAGCTACTCCCCACCTTTGTCAGCCGGAGGAGGTAATTCGCACATCAATTGACCTTGACAGGCAGACATTTGATTATAAGGAATACAAAGGCTTAAGCATTCCATTAACAGGTGCCTACCAGTTAAAAAACCTGTCGATGGTTCTTAAAACCATTGAAATTCTTACAAAAAAAGGGTACAATATTAAAGCTGATGATTTGAAGGCGGGTCTTGCTGCCACCAAGTGGCCGTGTCGATTCGAAGTACTAAAGAAGGACCCTGTCTTTATTATTGACGGAGCACATAATCCCCAGGGCATTAAGGCGACAGCCGACAGCCTAAGGGTATTCTATAAAGAGAATTCGGTGATATTTCTTATCGGAGTAATGGCCGATAAGGATTTGGACACCATGATTCCATATATCAAGGATTTGGCCAAAGAATTCATAGCAGTAACTCCCGATTATCCGGGAAGAGCTATGGAGGCTGAAGTATTGAAAGAACATCTGGCAAAGTACAACGCCTCTGTTACTGCAGCAGGCAGTATCAAGGAAGGCGTATCTCTCGCACTGGAGAAAGCGGGGAAAGAGGGGGCAGTATGTGCCCTGGGTTCATTGTATATGCCTATAGATGTTAAGAGAAGTTTAGAAGAGTTAGATGTTGTTTGAGGTGTAACACGTGGTTTTTTCCAGTTTATTATTTGTTTATCTGTTTTTACCCCTTTGTCTTCTGCTGTACTTTCTGGTAAAAGACATTAGGGCGCGGAATCTTATTCTGCTTTTATTTTCGTTAATCTTCTATGCCTGGACCAATCCCAAGTACATCATCCTTTTGGTGGTGATGGTATTTATCAACTGGGGCTGTGCAGTGGGTATAGATTCCAACGGAAGAAGGAGAGTTAAGAAACGCTGGTTGATACTTGACCTTGTAGGCAGTTTCGGAGTACTTGGAGTATTCAAGTATCTGGGATTTGCCTCTTCTATATTGCAGAGCATCACCGGATTCCCGGCGGAGATTATCCGGATTGCTCTTCCCATCGGTATATCTTTTTATACTTTCCAGCTTGTATCATACACAATTGACGTATACAGAGGGGAGATTCGTGCAGAGAGGAACTTCTTTATAGTATTGCTCTATGCGGGAATGTTCCATCAATGTATTGCGGGTCCTATCGTTCGTTATCAGGATGTGGCAGAAGAGATTGATTACCGTGTAATTGACTCCGATGAGCTGTCAAAGGGTGTTACAAGATTTGCCGTAGGACTTGCCAAGAAGACCTTGCTTGCCAATACATGCGCCAAGGTTTTCGATACATTGGTTCCCATGGATTCAATAGGTTCCTGCTCAGCCTTGGCTCTCTGGATTGGTATGGCATTTTTCATGTTCCAGATTTACCTTGATTTCTCTGCTTATTCCGATATGGCAATAGGTATGGGACTTATGACAGGCTTCCACTTTAGGGAGAACTTCAACTACCCATACGTGGGAACAAGCATTACTGATTTCTGGAGGAGATGGCATATTTCTTTAAGTTCCTTCTTCAGAGATTACCTGTATATTCCCTTGGGGGGCAACAGATGCGGCAAGGCGAGACAGATATTTAACCTTTTCGTGGTATGGTTTTTAACAGGACTTTGGCACGGAGCCAGTTGGAACTATGTATTATGGGGATTGTTCTTCTTTGTATTCCTGGTAATTGAGAAGACTTTCCTTCTGGATATATTAGAGAGTATACCCAAGGCTTTCGGCCATATTTACATGGTAATAGTAGTATTCTTCGGTTGGATAATATTCAAGTTTGAAGACCTTGGAGTTATGGGAACCGTATTTAAGGGAATGTTCTGTGGAAACGGTAATCCCTTTACCACTTATGAAACGGGAACAGTATTCCTTAACTACATATTCTTCTTTATACTGTGTATTGTAGCCGTTACTCCACTGCTGAAGAATGTTTCTTACATTCTTACAAGACTTGGAGACAAATATAAGGGTATCCTAATATTTAAGTCGGTTATTGACGTTGCGGCACCGGTAGTTTTACTTGCCTTATCAACTATGGCACTTGTAGGTAACAGCTATAACCCATTCTTATACTTCCAGTTCTAAGTGAGGTTTTTTAGATGAGAAGAAGAGAGAAAAACAGAATTGTTGAAAGAACATCAATTATAAAATGCATAGCCTTCTTTCTGCTCATGGGTATTGGAGCTGTAACGGCCCTTATTATCCCCTTACGACCCACCAAGTCGGATCTTGAGAAGAGAGAACTGGCCAAGTTTCCCGAGTTTACCTTGGCGTCATTCTTAGACGGATCTTACTTTTCACAGATTGATACCTGGTATTCGGATACATTTCCCTTCAGGGAGCAGCTTCTTGCCTGCAACTCATTCTTACAGAGCTTTAACGGTATAGGTTCTGTTCAGATTCACGGTAATGTACAGGCGGGTGACGAGATTCCCACAGAGAGCGGAGAACTGGCTACCTTAGAAGAAGATACTTCTTCGGAAGAGCCTTCATCAGTGACACCCAGCACCGAAGAGGATGTTAATGTTCCGACTCAGACCTTGGGTCCTGTGTTCGTGGCGGGTAACAGCGCATACGAGTTCTACAGATTCGGTAAGGACGCATCCACCAAGTATGCGGCGGTTATTAATACAGCGGCAGAGAAGTTCGAAGGAACCGCTTCCGTATATGACATAATAATCCCCAACAGTATGGGCGTTGTGCTGCCGGATAAGATAAGAGAGAATATCAATACCAGCGACCAGAGGGAAGCTATTAATTATATGTATTCCGTTATGAGTGATAAGGTTAAGAAGGTCAATATCTTCGATACCTTAAAGTCCCACAAGGGCGAATATATCTACTTTAGAACGGACCATCACTGGACTCAGCTCGGAGCATATTATGCATATACCGAGTTCTGTAAGTCCAAAGGTATATCACCTAAGCCTTTAGAGTATTATGAGGTAAAACAGTTCGAAGGTTTCCTTGGATCCTTCTATTCCGATTCAGGTCAGGCTCCCGAGCTTGCCAAGACACCGGATACTGTTTACGCTTACTATCCTAAGGCTACCAACAAGATGACCTATTTAGACCGTAAAGGAAACGAAGGTTCATGGAACATCATCAATGATGTATCCAGCTGGGGAGCAGGTTCTAAGTATAACTGCTTTATAGGAGGCGATAACCCCTTATCTACCATTGTTAATCCGGAGATTAATGACGGAAGTGCGGTAGTAGTGGTTAAAGAGTCATATGGTAATGCCTTTGTACCCTTCTTAGTTGACCATTATAATTATGTCTACGTAGTGGATTACAGATATTATCAGGGTAAGCTGGGAGATTTGGTTGCGGAAAAGGGCATAAAGGATGTCATCTACATCAATAATATTATGGCCACCGGAACCAATGTACGTATTAATGATTTGATTAGAATAACGAAATAAGTATAAAAAGAAGAGTCGCAAAATTGCGGCTCTTTTTTGATGAAAAAAATTTTATTTATTCTGTTGATTAATTTTGCTTCTTTTTCTTAATGTGGGGTCTAAGATTTTCTTACGAAGTCTTAAACTGGTAGGAGTAATCTCAAGTAACTCATCATTATCAACATATTCTAATGACTGCTCCAGGCTGAGGATTCGAGGCGGGGTAAGGGTTAGGGCGTCATCAGCACCTGAGGAACGGGTGTTGGTGAGGTGCTTTTTCTTACATACGTTGAGCTCGATGTCCTCGGACTTACCGGACTGACCGATGATCATGCCGGAGTATACTTTCTCCCCGGGACCGATGAAGAGGGTTCCACGCTCCTGGGCATTGAAGAGACCGTAGGTTACGGACTCGCCGCTCTCGAAAGCAATAAGAGATCCCGTCTTACGGTACTGGATATCTCCCTTGTAGGGCTCATAGCCGTTAAAGATTGTATTGATGATACCGTTGCCCTTGGTATCTGTCATGAACTCTCCACGATAGCCGATAAGTCCACGGGATGGAATAGAGAATTCCAATCTGGTGGCTCCGCTTCCCGACTTGCTCATACCGATAAGCTCGCCCTTGCGGCTGCTTAACTTCTCGATAACGCTTCCGGAGAATTCTTCCGGAACATCTATGTATGCAAGTTCCATGGGCTCAGTCTTCTTGCCGTTTTCATCAGTCTTATATAATACTTCCGCCTTACTTACGGCGAACTCATAACCTTCACGGCGCATATTCTCAATAAGTACGGAAAGGTGAAGCTCACCTCTTCCTGATACTTTGAAGCTCTCAGTTGTATCTGTCTCTTCAACCCGGAGACTAACGTCTGTGTTAAGTTCCTTGAAAAGACGGTCTCTTAGATGACGGGATGTAACAAACTTTCCTTCCTGGCCTGCCAAGGGGCTGTCATTTACGATGAAGTTCATGGCGATGGTAGGCTCACTTATCTTCTGGAAGGGGATAGCCACCGGATTATTAACACCACAGATGGTATCTCCTATATGAAGGTCTGCGATACCTGATATTGCTACGATGGCTCCGATACGGGCCTCAGTTACTTCCACCTTGTTAAGTCCGTCAAACTCGTAGAGCTTACTGATCTTAACCTTTTCCTTCTTGTCCGGTTCGTGGGCGTTGAGGAGGTAAGCCTCCTGGTTAACCTTCAGTGAACCGTTGTCTACCTTACCTACGCCAATCTTACCTACGTATTCATTGTAGTCGATGGTGCTTATTAGTACCTGTGTATCCTCATCCGGGTCACCCTCCGGTGCCGGTATATAATCGATAATTGTCTCGAAGAGGGGAATCATATTCTCCTGGGGGTCTCCCAGTTTCTTGAAAGCATAACCCGCCTTGGCTGACGCATATACGAAGGGGCAGTCAAGCTGCTCATCAGATGCATCAAGGTCCATAAGGAGTTCCAATACTTCGTCCTCAACCTCTTCAGGTCTTGCCTCCGGTCTGTCTATTTTGTTGATGCAGACAATAACGGGAAGGTCAAGCTCTAACGCCTTCTTTAATACGAATTTGGTCTGGGGCATGGGTCCTTCAAACGCATCTACCACCAGAACTACTCCGTTAACCATCTTAAGTACACGCTCTACTTCACCACCGAAGTCTGCATGTCCCGGAGTATCTATGATATTAATCTTAATGTCCTTATAAAATACTGCCGTGTTCTTGGAAAGGATGGTGATTCCTCTCTCTCTTTCCAGGTCGTTGGAGTCCATAACACGCTCCGCAACTTCCTGGTTGGCACGGAATACGCCGCTTTGCTTAAGTAGCTCATCTACGAGGGTTGTCTTGCCGTGGTCTACATGGGCTATAATTGCTATGTTTCTAACGTCGTCCCTTGTTATCTTCATAGTATCCTTCTTTCTATTCTAAAACGTAGAAATCCTTCGAGGATTTCTTTGATGTCTAACCTTTACAGTTTACCATAATTTTGCGATTTTTCAAGAGACACAATTATTGTTTTTCTCTAAACACTACCTTCAAAAGAAGAGGTGTAATTAGAGTTGTAATAATAACCATAAGAACAATAGGAGGAAAGAGTTCGCTGCTTACAAGGCCGTAAGCGCCCCCTTTGTCGGCAACGATAAGGGCTACTTCACCCCTCGATATCATACCTACGCCTATTTGGAGGGCTTCTTTACCTTTAAAGCCGCACAGTCTGGAGCCAAGTCCGCAGCCCACCACCTTGGTGAGAATGGCAATCATAGTCAAAGCTACGGCAAAAAGCCATGCCTCGGAGGACATTCCCCCCAGGGTAATCTTTATTCCTATACATGCAAAGAAGATGCAGGAGAAGAACATATTGGAGATATCCGAGACCTTCAGGTCTATATATCCCGCGGTCTTAGACATACTAAGAGCCAGACCGGCGAAGTAAGCACCGGTGATATCCGCTACTCCAAAGAATCGCTCCGATACGTAAGCCATAATAAGAGCACCGGCTATGGCAAAAAGGCCGGCTCTTCTCTTGTGGTCCGCATTCTGAATAATGGGTTCGGCCTTTTTTACAACAACACAAAGGGTCACCACCACAATTACATACATAGCAATCTTTATTAATACGGAGGATGGACTGACAGAGGTGTCCTTCAAACCCGATACAACGGATAGTATGATAACACCCAGTATGTCATCTAAAACCGCCGCCCCAAGGATAGTGGTTCCCACAGGGCCATTCATCTTACCCATCTCTTTAAGGGTCTGCACTGTAATGCTTACACTGGTTGCAGTAAGAATAACCCCCACGAAGAGAGCTTCCAAAAACTGATTGTAATTAGAAAAGTCCGTATGATAGAACAGGCTGTAAATAAGGGTTCCTCCCAGAAGGGGGAGAATAACGCCCATTAGGGCAGTGACAAAAGAGGCGACGATATTCTTCTTCATCTCCACCATCTCTGTTGTAAGACCGGCTTCAAACATAAGAAATACGACTCCTAATTCGGAGGCATTCAGCAAAAACAGACCGTTGTCTGTGTTGATATCAATCAGATTGAAGCAGGATGGTCCAATAAGAATTCCCGCAAGAAGAAATCCAACTACTTCCGGCAAGCCTACCCGTTTACTCAGGATTCCCAGTAACTTAGTAGAAAGGATAATCATTGCTATCCAAAGAAAAATAGTATAATCCAAATCTTTTGCCCCCTATAGAAAGCATTATACTCTCATTTTTTTATCTTGAGGCAACAGTTTATTTCATTTTTGTGCTCAATTATGCAGGCTCAAATTTGTGCGGCGGAACATGTGCATAAGAAAAAACTTGGAATATAATGGCTAAAGATATGTTTACTTAATTAAAAAATGAGTATAGAATGGGAAATGGTGCAAACTAAGATAAAAGAGGTAGATGAGAAATGGCGGGAATAAGAAAAGACTTTACCGAGGGTAGCATACCCAAGCAGCTCTTTGCTTTCATGCTTCCCTTTATGTTATCCAATGCCCTTCAAGTATTATATTCCGTTGTAGACATGATAATTGTAGGACAGTTCGTAGGCAAATCCGGACTTGCGGCAGTAGCCCAGGGAAGCCAGATAGTCAACTTTGCAGTCATGTTCTTCATGGGATTCTCCCAAGGCGGACAAACTCTTATAGCCCAGACTTTGGGCGCAGGCAAAAAAGAAAGACTTAATAAAGAGATAGGAACCTTATTTACGGCAATATTCCTCTTGGGATGCGTATTTACCGTAATACTGGTGCTGCCCAGAGAAGGAATCCTTACCCTTATTAATATGCCGGAAGAAGGCTTTGATATGGCTATGAGCTATGTTCTTATATGCGGTGGAGGTCTTATCTTTACAGCCGGATACAACTGTGTATCTTCCGTTCTCCGAGGAATGGGAGATTCCAAGCGACCCTTTATCTTTATTACCATATCATCAGTGGTTAACCTGATACTTGACCTTTTGTTTACCGGTGCATGGGGCTGGGGTGTACCCGGCGCGGCAGCCGCTACAATAATCGGTCAGGCAGTGTCATTTATCATATCAATAATACATCTATATAAGAAGAGAGAGGCCTTCGGCTTTGACTTTAAGCTCTCCAGCTTCAAGATGGACAGGGGATATCTTGCCACTATCACCAAGCAGGGAATTCCTCAGGCTGTCCAGAATGCCATAGTTAATATTTCCATGGTATTCGTAAGTGCCATGGTTAATTCCATCGGTGTTACGGCAGCGGCCACATTTGGCGTGGGCATCAAGATAGATGATGTATGTACCAGAATAAGTGTAGGTGTACAGTTTGCTACAGCACCCATGATCGGCCAGAACTATGCGGCCAAGAAGTTCGACAGAGTTAAGAAGACGGTGTATTGGTCCTGGATATTTGCAGGTATCTATACGGCGGTATTTATCGCATACTACTTGCCCTTTGGAGATACCCTCTTTGCCCTGTTTACATCTGATGCTGACGTTATCGCTATGTCATCACAGTTTAGATATGCAATATTCGTAGAGTTTATCTTCCTTGTTATCATGCGTGGAACCAACGGACTCTTGCAGGGAATCGGTTATGCCAACCTTAGTCTTATCCTTGGAATCATAGACGGAGTGGTACTTCGTATCGGCCTTAGCTGGCTTCTGGGTATTGTCCTTGGCTGGGGCTTTGTGGGCTTTGTCCTGGGCTTTGCCCTGGCACCCTTTGGTATCGCTATTCCGGGGCTTGTATACTTCATATCCGGAAGATGGAAGACCAGGAAGGCGCTGGTGGACTAGAAAACTTGCTTTTTCACTCTAATGTGCTATAATTACCTTGTTGCGACTAGCAACACGGAGGATAATGATGGCAGAAGGATTTATCAGAGTATATTGCGGCCGTGGCAAAGGCAAAACCACAGCTGCTATTGGTCTCGGATTAAGCGAGGCCGCAAAAGGTAATTCAGTGGTTATTATTCAGTTCCTCAAAGACAGAAAAGAGGACGAGATAGAGTTTTTAAGCAGATTAGAGCCTGAGGTGAAATTCTTTAGGTTTGAGAGGTCTGCCGAGAGCTTCGAGAGTTTATCCGAGTCGGATAAGAAAGAAGAAGTTATTAATATTAAAAACGGGATGAATTTTGCCCGTAAAGTCTTATCAACAGAAGGCTGCAGTCTACTGGTTCTTGATGAATTATTGGGGCTTGTGGACCAGCACGTTATATCTCCACAGGATGTTATCGAGATTCTGGACGCTAAGGATGAGGATACATCTGTTGTTATGACAGGTATAACCATGTGTCCGGAGTTAGAGGCTTATGTTGATGAGATATATAACATTGACATTGTAAAGAACAGATAAAGAGTCGACCGTAAAAGGGCCGGCTCCTTTGATTTATCCAAACATCAAAAAGGAGGAAGAATTATGGCAATTTTTACAGGTGCAGGTGTTGCGCTGGTAACTCCCTTTAAGGAGAATATGGAGGTTGATTACGAGAAGCTTGAAGAACTCGTAGAATTCCAGGTTACAGGCGGAACAGATTGTATTGTAGTAATGGGAACAACGGGAGAGGCAGCCACCCTTTCCCATGAAGAACACCTTGAGTGTATCAAGGTGGTTATAAATAAGGTAAACAAGCGTATCCCCGTAATCGCCGGAACAGGAAGCAACTGCACGGAGACAGCGGTTTATCTTTCAAAAGAGGCATACACCTACGGAGCTGACGGAGTACTTGTAGTTACTCCTTATTACAACAAGGCTACACAGCCGGGACTTATTAAGCATTTCACCGAAGTGGCAAAAAGCGTGGATTGTCCTGTTGTTATGTACAACATTCCCGGTAGAACAGGCTGCACTCTTCAGCCGGAGACCATCGCTAAACTGGTTAAAGATGTAGACAATATCGTTGGTGTAAAGGATGCCACAGGCAATATATCCATGACTGCCAAGGTAATGCAACTTACAGAAGGCAATATCGATCTCTACTCAGGTAATGATGACCAGATTGTACCCATCATGTCTCTTGGAGGAATCGGAGTTATCTCTGTATTATCCAATGTTGCTCCAAGGCAGACCCATGATATCTGCCAGGCTATGCTGGACGGAGATGTGAAGAAGGCGGCAAAGATGCAATTAGAGGCACTTCCTCTTATTGATGCTCTTTTCTGCGAAGTTAATCCTATTCCTGTCAAGACTGCTCTTAACCTTATGGGCAAGAAGGTGGGAAGCATGAGGATGCCGCTTACGGACCTTGAGCCTGAACATACCAAACTTCTGGAGAAAGCAATGAAGGATTATAAAATAGCCCTAGCCGAGTAAGACGAGGCGTAGGGAGCCGCGCGGCTTTGAGCGCAAAAAAGAAATCCCGGAGGGATTTCCTCATTATATATTGAAAGGATAGTGACATGGTTAAAGCAATAGTTAGCGGCGTTAACGGCCACATGGGCAGATTTATCGTGGACATTGTTAATGCTGATGCAGATATAGAAATCGTTGCGGGAATCGATCCCTTCGACGAAGGCAAGAACGACTTTCCTGTATTCCCTGACTTTAAGTCATGCAATATAAAGGGAGACGTAATAATTGATTTCTCTAATGTGAAGGCAGTAGCTCCCATGCTTGAGTACTGCAAAGAGACAGGGACAGGAGTGGTTCTTTGCACCACAGGACTAGATGATGAATTACTTGCCAAGGCAGAAGAAGCATCAAGAGTTATACCCCTTCTTCGTTCCGCTAATATGTCTCTAGGAGTAAACCTCCTTCTTGAGATACTTAAACCGGTGGCGAAGACTTTGGCTGCGGCGGGATTTGACATTGAGATAGTAGAAAGACATCATAACAGAAAGCTTGACGCTCCCAGCGGAACAGCTCTTGCTCTTGCTGATTCAATCAATGATGCTCTTAATAATGAATACAAATACACCTTTGACAGAAGCACCCGTAGGGAAAAGAGGGACCGGGGGGAGATAGGTATATCAGCTGTCAGAGGCGGTAATATAGTAGGTGATCACGAGATAATATTTGCTGGACAGGATGAAGTGGTTGAGCTTCGCCACACCGCATACTCCAGGGCATTATTTGCAAAAGGCGCAGTAGAAGCAGCCAAGTTTTTAAACGGGAAACCGGCGGGCTATTATAGTATGACCGACGTTATTCAGTTATAGGCTATTAAAATAAAAAACACGGGGGATATTTATATGGCAGAATCGGAGATTAAGTACCTAAAGAGTTTGGCTAATCAGTTTCCAACCATAGCCAAAGCATCTACAGAGATTATCAACTTACAAGCCATTCTTAACCTGCCCAAGGGCACGGAGCATTTTATCACAGATATTCACGGAGAGTATGAGCAGTTCCAGCACGTAATCAGGAACGGTTCCGGTTCCGTAAAAAGAAAGATTGAAGAGGAGTTCGGCTCCACTTTTTCAGCCAAGGAGAAGAAGACTCTGGCTACTCTTATATATTATCCGGAGGAGAAGCTGCAGCTTATTAAGGCCAGCGAGGATAATATCAATGACTGGTATAACATTACCATTCACAGACTGATTCAGATTACCAAGAAGTGCGCTACCAAGTATTCAAGATCCAAGGTAAGGAAGGCACTTCCCAAGGACTTTGCATATACTATTGAAGAGCTTATAACGGAGCGTGGAGATATGCCTGATAAAGAGGCGTATTATAACGAGATTATCACTTCCGCCATTGAAATCGGAAGGGCGGATTTCCTTATTATTGCATTATGTAAAGTAATCCAGCGTCTGGTTATCGACCAATTACACGTACTGGGAGATGTATATGACAGAGGACCTCTGCCCCATAAGGTTATGGACATGCTTATGAGATACCACAGCGTGGACATTCAGTGGGGTAATCATGACATCCTTTGGATGGGCGCAGCTGCAGGACAGACTGAGTGTATGTGTACACTCCTTCGTATCTCAGCTAAGTATGGTAACTTAGATATATTAGAGGACGGCTATGGCATTAACTTAGTTCCTCTGGTTCGTTTTGCTATGAAGACTTACAGGGATGACCCCTGCGAATGCTTCAAAATCTCCTTTAGAGAGAGCGAATACAATATCTTGGATGCAGACCTTGACAGAAAGATGCATAAGGCACTGGCGGTTATTCAGTTTAAGTTAGAAGGCCAGCTGATAAAGCGCAGACCCGAGTTCGAGATGGATAAGAGAAATCTTCTTCATCAGATAGACTTTAAGAAGGGGACGGTAACTGTTGAGGGCAAGAAATATCCCATGCTGGATATGAACTTCCCCACCATCGACCCCAAGGATCCCTACAAACTTACTCCCGAAGAGGAGAAGGTTGTGGACCGCTTAAGGACTGCATTTTTAGAAAGCGAGAAGCTCCAGAGACATATCAGATTTATGTTCGCTAAGGGCTCTCTCTATAAGATATGCAATTCAAACCTTTTATTCCATGGCTGCATTCCCCTTGATGAGAACGGTCAGTTTAAAAAGGTTAAGATATACGGAAAAGAGTACAGTGGCAAGAAGCTCCTTGATACTCTGGAGAAATATGCCCGTCAGGGTTACTACTCCATCAAGCCCAAGGAGAAGCAGGACGGTCTTGATATAATGTATTATCTCTGGACCAATGCCAACTCACCTCTTTTCGGCAAAGAGAAGATGACCACCTTCGAGAGATATTTTATAGCTGACAAAGAGACTCATAAGGAGCCCAAGAATCCTTATTACTGTTGGATAGATAAGAAAGAGACTGCCCAGATGATTTTCGATGAGTTTGGTTTAGACTTTGAGACAAGCCACATTGTAAACGGTCATATTCCCATTGAATCAAGAAAGGGAGAGAACCCCATCAAATGCGACGGCAAGGTTCTTATGATTGACGGCGGATTCTCCAAGGCCTATCAGCCCAAGACCGGAATCGCAGGCTATACTCTTATATATAACTCTTACGGTATGCTGCTTGCTGCCCATGAACCCTTTGAATCATTGGCAGTGGCCATAAGGAATGAGAGCGATATATACTCTGATACAGTGCTGGTACAGAAGGTACTGCAGAGGAAGAGGGTTGCAGACACCGATGTGGGTAAGGAATTGCAGGAGCAGGTGTGCGACTTGAAGAAGCTTCTTAAGGCCTATCGCACAGGTAAGATTCCTGAGAGGATATAGAATGAGATTTAGACCATGTATTGATATTCATAATGGAAAGGTGAAGCAGATTGTAGGTAGCAGTCTGACTGACGCCGGAGCAAAAGAAAACTTTGTATCAGATAAGGGGGCCGCAGATTTCGCGGCCCTCTATAAGGAGCACGGATTGGCCGGAGGTCACATTATACTCCTTAATCACAAGGACTCGGAATACTATGAGGCCACAAGAAGAGAGGCAATCAGCGCATTATGCGCATACAAAGAGGGTATGCAGATAGGCGGGGGAGTAACAGATGAGAACGGAGCAGATTATCTTGATGCCGGAGCGTCTCATGTAATTGTTACTTCTTTTGTATTTAAAGATGGGAAGATTAATGAGACTAACCTTGAACGTCTGGTGCGG
Source organism: Lachnospiraceae bacterium (assembly GCA_015058015.1). Lineage (GTDB taxonomy): Bacteria > Bacillota > Clostridia > Lachnospirales > Lachnospiraceae > SIG280. The sequence continues at coordinate 57,876 of SVDM01000014.1, forward strand.
GCTGTGGGCAAGGAACACATAGTTCTTGACTTAAGCTGCAAGAAGGTAGAGGGTCAGTATCATATTGTTACGGATAGATGGCAGAAGGTAACGGACACAGTGGTATGTGAGAAGACCTTGAATGAACTCTCTGACAGTTGCGATGAGTTTCTGGTGCATGCTGCAGATGTGGAAGGCAAGCAGTCGGGGATAGACGAGGACTTGGCAAGGCTCCTTGGAGCATGGCAAGGTATTCCCATTACATATGCAGGGGGAATAAGAAGTCTTGAGGATATAAGGCTTTTGAACGAAGCAGGAGATGGAAGGCTTGATTATACCATAGGAAGCGCATTAGATTTGTTTGGAGGGAACCTGAAGTTTGAGGAAGTAATTAGAGCGCAGACAAAGGTCTGAAGAATAATAATTGGGCATTATACAAAACGAAGGAGTGACTTAAATGATTATCGATTTTCATACCCACGTATTCCCCGACTCCATGGCGGAGCGTGTGGTTCACAATATGGCAGTTGAAACAGGAATTATGCCTTACTTGACGGGAACGGTGGGGGATCTTACAACCTCCATGGAAAAAGCAGGCATAGATATTTCCATCCTGCTTCCGGTACTTACTAAACCCTCGCAGTTTAACACCGTTAACCACTATGAGTTGGAGATTGCCCGGACATACGAGAACGGGGCAAGGCTTATCGCCTTTGGCGGAATCCATCCGGACAGCCCCACATTAAAGGAAGATATCAAAGAGATTAGACGTCTGGGCATGAAGGGAATCAAGCTTCATCCTGACTACCAGCAGATAGATTTTGATGACCCAAGGAACATTAGAGCCATGGACTACGCCAGCGAAGAAGGCCTTATTACCGTGGTGCATGCTGGTCTTGATATGGCATTTGCAAAGCATGTTCACTGTACACCGCCTATGGTGGTAAATGCCTTGAAGGAGATTAGCCCGGAGAAACTGGTGCTTGCTCATATGGGAGGCTTGTATTATTTTGATGAGGTGGAAGAACTCCTCATTGACAAGGATGTGTACTTTGACACGGCTTACTTCATCGGCAAGACAAATCCGAGACAGATAACAAGAATCATGAGAAAGCATGGAATAGACAGGATTCTTTTTGCAACAGATTCTCCCTGGGGAGATCAGCCAAAGAATGTGGATCTTTTTAAGACCACCTTTGATTTGACAGAAGAAGAACTTGAAAGAATCTTTTGGAAAAATGCGGTAAAACTCTTGAATATGGAAGATGAGTTAGGTTAGACTTAAAATAGGTGATTTCAATATATGAAGAAAGAGACAAGGAAGATTAACTTTACCAAGATGCACGGTCTTGGGAATGATTATATATACGTGGACTGCACTAAGGAGAAGCTATCTGATGCAGCAAAGCTGGCAGTAAAGCTTAGCGACAGGCATTTTGGAATAGGAGCCGATGGCCTCATCCTTATAAAGCCATCTAAGATTGCTGACTTTGAGATGGCCATGTACAATGCTGACGGCTCCAGAGGCGAGATGTGCGGTAACGGAATCCGCTGTGTGGGCAAGTTCGTATATGACTACGGCCTCACCAAGAAGACAGAGATCTCCATTGAGACTCTTGCTGGAATCAAGCATTTATCACTTAAGCTTAAAGACGACAAGGTAAAAGAAGTGAAGGTGGATATGGGAGAGCCCATTTTAGAGGCTTGCCGGGTGCCGGTTAGATCCGACCATAAGCAGGCTATAGAAGAACCCATCACCATTGGCAACAGGGAGTTTAAGATGACCTGCGTGTCCATGGGCAACCCCCATGCGGTGGTGCCGGTGGGAGATGTGGATACCTTCAAGGTGGAGAAGTTCGGCCCCCTCTTTGAGACAGACTACGTATTCCCTCAGAGGGTGAATACAGAATTTATAAATGTCATTGACAGCAAGCATATCAAGATGCGCGTATGGGAGCGTGGCTCAGGGGAGACATTTGCCTGCGGTACGGGAGCCTGTGCAGTGGCAGTAGCCTGTGCCCTTAACGGATGGACGGAAAGGGCTGTTACGGTGGAACTTTTGGGAGGAAAGCTGTCCATCAGATGGAACAAGCGGGACAATCATGTATATATGACAGGACCTGCAGAGATAGTATACGAAGGAAGCATAGAAGTTTAGGTATTTGTAATAGACAAGGGGGAGAGAAGTGTATTACATTGGAATTGATCTGGGAACATCTGCGGTAAAGCTTCTGCTTATGAGAAGTGACGGCGGCATAGAAAGAATAGTATCGAAAGACTATCCCTTAAGCATGCTCCATACCGGCTGGTCAGAGCAAAACCCTAAGGATTGGTATAACAAGACCATAGAGGGTCTGAAAGAGCTGGTATCCGGTTATCCGGCAGATGAGATAAAAGGAATAGGCGCAGGAGGTCAGATGCATGGTTTGGTGCTTCTTGACAAAGACGATGAAGTAATAAGACCTGCTATACTTTGGAATGACTCTAGAGCCACTAAGGAAAATGACTATTTAAATAATGAGATCGGACAAGACAAGTTGGGGGAATACACCGCCAACATGTCGTTTACCGGTTTTACCGCACCCAAGCTTTTATGGGTGCGTAATAATGAACCGGAGAATTGGGAGAAGATCGCCAAGATAATGCTACCCAAAGATTATATGATATATCGTCTGTCGGGAAGTTTCGCCACAGATGTATCGGATGCTTCGGGTACTTTGTATTTTGATGTAAGAAATCGCAGATGGTCTAAGGAGATGTTGGATATCTGCGGCATCACGGAAGAGATGCTTCCAAAGGTTTACGAAAGCTACGAGAAGGTGGGAACAATCAAGCCCTCTCTTGCGGAAGATATAGGAGTGTCTAAGGACTGCGTCATGGCAGCAGGCGCCGGGGATAATGCGGCGGCAGCCATCGGTACAGGTACCGTAGGTGAAGGCGCATGCAACATATCCCTTGGAACAAGCGGCACAATCTTTATAGCTTCGTCGGCATTTCCAAAGCTGGAGAATCATGCGGTTCACAGTTTCTGCCATGCTGACGGCAACTACCACATCATGGGCTGCATACTTAGCGCCACATCCTCACTTAAATGGTGGATGAAGAATATCATAGAATCAGAGGATTACAACGGCGAACAGGCAAGGATTAAGGAACTTGGTACCAATTCAGTCTTCTTTTTGCCATACCTTACGGGAGAGCGTTCCCCCCATAATGACCCATATGCCAGAGGTACCTTTATCGGCATGACCCCGGATAGCACCAGGGAAGACATGACGCTGGCTGTTCTCGAAGGGGTGGCATTTGCCCTTAGGGATTCTTTGGAGATTGCCAAGGCAGCCGGTGTAAATGTAAGTCGCTCCATGATAAGCGGCGGCGGGGCCAACAGTATAATCTGGAAGGAGATCCTGGCAAATGTCATGGATGTTTCAATAGATGTGCCGGAAAGCGAGCAGGGACCGGGCCTTGGAGGAGCTATCCTTGCAGCGGTGGCAGCAGGTGAATATACAAGTGTGGAACAACTGTCCCATAAAGTGGTCAGAATAGTGGATACAATAGAGCCTAAGGAAAAGCTTAGGGAAAAATATGAGGAGAAGTATAATCAATACCGATTATTATATCCGAGACTGAAGGAGGCGTATAAGATACTTTAGTATCATCCTTTTGGATGAAAATTGAATATTTCGGCAGCGAAAATCGTTAATTCGGTACCAATTTACCATAAAATTCGGGTAGGTATTAATTGAAATAGGTCTTATTTCATAGTAGAATAAGCACAAGGTTTGGGTTAGTCCGCTAACCGGACCTTAGTACATTGATAACTACATAACGAATATGGTAGTATCATACAGATTGTGAATTAGCGGTTTAAAGGGCTTGCGACCGATTATTATTCTTCAATAATAACCAGGTTAACCCCGCTATCCGTTAAAAGCGAGGCTGAAAACAGGAGGCACACCCTATATAGTGTGTCATGGTTAACCCCGCTATCCTTTAAAAGCGAGGCTGAAAACAGGAACCCGACCCTATATCGTCGGGTAGGTTAACCACGTTTTCCTCAAAAAGCGAGGCTGAAAATAGGGAGCTCACCTCGTATCTAAAAGTGAGCAGCTATAACAATAGGGTTATAGTCAAACCGAAAATAGGCTAAGGAGAATGAAAATGAGAAAAATGAAAGATGTTTTTGGCGCAGGCTTAAGCACGCTGTTGATATTATCAATGGTATTAGGCAGTACGACAACAGCATTTGCTGCAGGCGTAGATGACAAACTCGACCGCGAATTCAATTCTGCTTATCAGGAACTTATAGCTGATGCTAAGGACCTTACTTTCGAAGCTTACTCCGGAACTAATGAGAAGTTCGGTGCAGAGAAGGTGACGGGAGATGAAGCAAAAGTTGCTGAGTATTGGGCAGACGCACAGAAATGTTTAGAAGCATATGCTAAGAAGACATATGGTGCTGAGGCTACAGTAGTTAAGACTGAGAATGATCTTAGTGGTAAAGTAGTTGCTCAGGGTAAGGCCGGAATCACACTTGATGATGAGACCTACGCTCGTGCATATAAAGTAACTGCAAACGGTAATGATTACTATTATAACATTCATGTTGCTGACAATAATGGTAATATCAGTTTTTGGCAGAAGACTCAGAATGCTTCTCAGGAAGTAAAGAACTGGGCAAAAGTAGAGGCCGATAACTCCATTACTATTCTAGATGAGTCCAAAGCACTTAAAGGACTTATCGTTGACCATGAAGGTTCCAAGTATGTTGCATACGCAGGACCTACAGATACAAGTACTCATGAATATGAGAACTTCAAGACTACTCTGGCAAGCAATCAGACTTCTGAAATTGTTGCAGATACAGAGAAGACAGTAAATTCAGTAGGAACTATTACAGTTAATGACACATACGGAACCAAGCATGTTCAGTATGGAGACACCACGAATTACGGCGGTTTCTTTAGCTTTGAAGCGAATGCAATGAAAAAGGCTGAGAAGGATGTTGAAACATGGCTTAATAAAAAGGCCGGCAACACCTGTAAGGTAACACTTCACAGATGGTTCTCTTCAAAAGTAATTAATATCTCATCAATGTCTGAATGGACAAAGTTCTGGACAGACGCAGGGGTATTCTTCCTGGGATATGATGTTGATGTTGATTGTTACGAAGAAGTAACCGATATGACAGCTGTTACAGCTAAACATGATGAAGTTGGTATTATCGTAACTCATTCAGCTGATGTAAAGGTTACAACAGACAACAGCCGTTATAATCAGGAGACTGACGAAAAATTTGTTGCGGCATGGCCTGGACAGACAAGCAAGCCTAAAGAAAAAATTCAAGAACTGAAGGATGAACTGTGCAAGGATGAACATGTTCAGATTACAGGTGATGATTATTGGTGGGTTGTTGCAGGATATAATTATGAAGTATATTACAACTATATCGATGTTTCATCTGGTACAAAGAACCAGACTATTTCCAGAGATTTCTACAGAGCTGACAAATATGATTATATTACAGTAGAAACAATCCCTGCTTACTGGACAGAGACATTAGCTTGTACACCATACACAGTTAAACTCTTCCAAGCAGATGGAAAGACAGCTATTACTACAATCGGTGCTCTTCCCGGAGCTAACGTAAAGGGAATCATTAATGATTACCAGAAAAAAGTTACTAAGGTAGAAGATAAGAAGACAACCGGTACAACTGAGCCTAAGACAGCAGGTTCTTATACTGTAACAGTATTTAACAAATGGGTTCCTGTTTCTGCACAGGCTACTTACAAAGTAGACAATGCCAAGAATGTTTCAGCCAATATGGAATTCAAGGCAGAGAATAAAGAGATTGACAAGAGTAATGTTCAGTTTGGTTTAAGAAAGAGCAATGAAGAAGTTGCTGAGTTAAACCATAATTACAAGGTTGAGGATTACCTCCACCTTGCAGCATCACCTTCTCTTGTTAAGCTTGTTGAGTATCTTGAAGTTTCAGGCAAACTTAAGGATGATGAGACTTACTATAAGATATTAGATCAGTTAGTAGGTGAGGTTCCTACATTAAAAGATTTCGTTGAAAAGGCTAAGACAGGTGAAGCACTTGACATGAAAGCTATCGATCCCGGATTTGAGGGAACAGTAGAGCAGTTCATGGAGAAGTTCTACATCAGATGGTACGTAATCAAGATGACAGGTACCGGCAATGCAACTCAGTGGAAGATTGACGGTGTTGTTAAAGAGAATCCTTACATCAAGTTCATGAACGGACAGACTGAATTTACAGGTTCCGGTTATGTACAGAAAGGTTCTTTAGTAACAGCTCCTACAACTAATCCTACTAAGGAAGCTGATGAGAGATACTCATACTCCTTCAAGGGTTGGAAGAAATCCGGAGATGCTGATACAGAAATCATTACTGATTGGTCAAACATTAAAGCCAATGAGAATATGACTTTCGAAGCTGTTTATGACAAAGCAGATGTTAAATATACAGTAACATTCAAGTTCAGAGACGGCACACAGCATGTTGACGAATACACATATGAGCAGATTCCGCAGTCTATCTCACAGAATGACATTAATGAAACAACATATGTTGAGTATTTCCAGGGATGGACAGCTGACGGTAAGAATGCTTATGATTTTACTAAAGGTATTACCAAGTCAGTAGAGCTTACTCCTTTATACAATAAGGTAAACAAGATTAAAGTTGAGTTCTACAATGACGGAACATTATTTGGCGATGGAGGATATCTTCTTCCTGATGCAAATATAACTGCTCCGGATAATACTCCTACTAAGGAATTCTCTTATGCATTAGAGTATAGCTTTATCGGCTGGAAACTTCAGAACTCCACAGCTAACCCTGTTAAGGATTTTGGAACAGCAAAAGTTAAAGACTTTGTTTCAAATAATGAAACAGTATTAAAGTTCAATGCAGAGTACGATCAAGCAGATAAGTATTATAATGTAGAGTTCTATGACCGTGACAAGAATCTTCTTAAGACAGAATCTGTTAAATACGGTGAGAAAGTTGCAGAGTACAAGTTGGCTGATATCGATACAGATAACTATATTGAGTATTATAGAGGATGGAAACAGTTCATCACCCTTAAGCCAACAGAAATTTCTAGTATTGTAAGACCGGCAGGAGACGCTTTACTTAACTTAAGAGATCTTCTTGGAAGAGACTTTTTCGACGTGAACAACTTTAATTTTGATACCGTAATCAAAGAGAATACTTTCCTTCCAATGGGAAAAGTTCAGCTTATGGTTGTATATGAAAAGGTAGATAAGATTGAAGTTAGATTCTGGAATCAGAATTCTGAGAACGCTGAGTTAGCAGTATTCGATTCATATAAGGCAATCCCAGGAAGCAACCTCGTTCTTCCTAAGGAAGATCCGGAGAAGCTTGACACACCCAAGACTGAGTACACCTTCAAGGGCTACAAGGTTAAAGGCGCAGAGGGAACAGATGTAATTGACTTTACAACTGCAAATATTCAGGTAACTAAAGAACTTGACTACGAAGCTGTATACGATGAAACAGTAACTGACTTCAATGTAGTATTCTACAATGGAGAGAAGATCTTCCACAAAGAGAAGATTGAGGCAGCTGACACCATCATAGCACCGGACGGAACACCTGTTATGGCAGGTGATACCAACAATGAACATGCATTTGTTGGTTGGAAGGTAAGAGGAGCAGAGACTGTAGCATACAGAAGCTTTGCTAATATGACCTTCAAGGTATTCGATGATATGGGACTTGTAAAAGATGGTCTCTTAGAGTTTGAAGCAGTATATTCAAAGAATATTCCGATTCATAACTTGAAGTTCGATACAGATCATGGTCAGATTACCATCGGTGTTGAGCATGGTTCAACACTTGCCGAAGAGTTGATTCCTCAGAATTCAAATGTTCCTGAAGAGACACTTACTAAGGTATTCTTCGGATGGAGAGCAATTGCTACTCCGGTAGAAGAGAATGTAGTAACAGGTGCATCACTTCTGAAGGTTAACTTCTTTAGAACAGAAGGTGATCCTGAGACATTCAACTTCAGTACACCAATCGAGCATGATTACGAGTTCGAGGCTGTATACGTAGATGTAGACAAGATCAGAGTATCATTCTTCGATGGAAATACTCAGGTTGGCGATACACAGTATGTAACACCTGAAGAATTCGTTCAGGCACCGACTGCTACAAGAGTTGATACTGAGACTGTTACAAATACATTCTTAGGTTACAGAATGAATGGTGAAGGTGACATCCTTACAGTTGAGCAGATTAATCAGATGAACTTTGAAGCTGATACAAGATTCGAAGCAGCATTCGACGTACAGGAAGTTCAGGGAGCTGAATTCGAGAATCCGGATGATGATGGAGAGGTTCTCGGAGAAGAGTTCACCAACCCGGACGCTAATACCAATGAGCAATCTGAAGTACTTGGAGCATCTTATGGCAAGACAGGAGATGCAACACCTATATTCGTTGTAGTAGCACTTCTCGCAATGTCAGGAATTACATTAGTAGCTTTTGGCAAGAGAAGAAAAGAGAATAATTAATTAGGTTTAAGCTTATTATGGAGCGCCACCCCTTTTCGGGTGGCGTTCTTTTTATGCTTATCGATGAGTAAATGAACATTTTTTCATTTATAGGAAAGTCTTGCTACACAAGGGATTGAAGACTTCGGCAGTTACATTTTTCATATGATTTTTAAAAAAGATTTGCTAAAGGTCTAAAGTTTTGGTGAATTGGTACCGATTATAATTACAGCTGAGTTAAATAGCAGTTAGTTAAGGAAGACAAATTTACTAAAAGGAGATTACAGTCATGAAAAAGAGATCCGGAGCATTCATCAGTTTAGCAGTTGCAGTAGTAATGGTACTTGGATTATCAGTAAATGTAGCAGCAGCCCCCAAGGCAGCAGATGGAAAAACACTACAGTTCGGAATCAGCCTCTTAGGCGAGCAGCCGGAAGATGGAAAGACTCAGTACAATGCAAAAGATTATTTACACCTCAACACATCATTCAATTATGATTGCAAACTTACAGTTTGCGAAGAGGTTCACAATACAGAAATCGGTTCATCATACTCAAACGACACAATCCTTTCAAGAATCGAAGGATACATTCCTACACTTAAAGATTTCGTAGAGAATCCGGCAAAAGGTGAGAAAGGTCTTGGAAAAAGAGATATCTACCTTGAGAACCAGGAGACATTCTTCGAAGAGTATTACATCAGATGGTATGTACTTAAGTACTCAGGCGGAAAGTGGAAAATCGACGGTGTAGTTGAGAAGAAACCCGTAGTAGAAGAGCCCGTAGTAGAGGAGCCCGTAGTAGAAGAGCCTGTAGTAGAGGAGCCCGTAGTAGAAGAGCCCGTAGTAGAGGAGCCTGTAGTAGAAGAAGTTGAGAACGAGACAGTAATCGTTGAGAATAAAGAAGAAGTAGTAGCCAAGGAAGTTGCAGAAGTTGCAGAAGTTCCGGCAACAGAGGCAACAGTAGCAGCTAACGAAGAAGCACCTGTAGAAGTTACATCAGTATTCGGAGCAAGCTTCGTTAATCCGGACCTTGCAGAGAACAAGGAAGAGATAGTAGAAGTTGCAGAAATCAAAGAGAACGAAACAGCAGTTCTCGGAGCATCATTCTCAAAGGTAGCAAAAACAGCAGATAACACACCAATCCTTGTAACAGTTGCATCACTTTTAGCAATGACAGGCATTATGATCATCCTTTTCGCAAAGAGAAGAAAAGAAGAAGAAAACAACTAAGACAAGTTATAATCTCCTAGCTAATAAATACAAAAACCAAAAACCAAAACCCACGCAAGCGCCATCGAAAGATGGCGTTTTTCCTGTCCTTAGACACATTTAGAACAAAATAGGTCAATAGGCCTACGATTTTTAATCTATTCTGTTTACAACTCCTTACAATTATAGTACAATGGTACTGACAAATCATGTATTACTATACATATTTGGTTATTTAGTACCTTGATAATTTCATAGCGAATCAGGAAAACCTTTGAATTTACTGTGTTTGCGAAAACTTGCAGCAAAGAATTCATTTTTAATAAACCCGGTTAACCCCGCTCTCCAGCGAAGATATTATCTTAGCGAAAAGCGAGGCTGAAAACAGGAGCCGGTCCCTATATAGACCGGTAAAGGTTAACCACGTTTTCCGTAAAAAGCGAGGCTGAAAATAGGGAGCCCACCTCGTAACTAAAAGTGGGCAAAAGCGGTAATGGTGCCGCGTTTAACCGAAATTAGCTAAGGAGTGTACTAAAAATGAAGAGATTTAAGAATAAAGCTGCTGCAAGTATTGCGTCAGTACTGCTTTTTGCAATGGTTTGCGGAGTATCCGTACCGACTTTTGCAGCCGAGCCTTCAACTTACAGTGAGATTAATGAGTTTTCTCACGCATATGGTGGTGTGGCCATGTATTCCACAAATAAGAAGTTGTCAGATTATACACCATACAACGGTAACGAGGAAGCATATGGAACTGAAAGATTCTCAGGTAACGGTTATCATACAGGCAAGTTCACAGAAGCTGTTGACAGATGTATGAAGGCATATACCATGATTAAATATGGTGTTGAGTGTGAGAAAATTGAAGATTCCACAGGTTTTGAGATTGCGCCTGTAGTTGAAGGCGTAACCCTGGATAAAACCATGTATGGTCGTGCTTACAAGGCAACAATTAACGGAGTGGACAGATTCTTTACTTATCACTTTGATGATGCCAAGGGCAATATCAGTTTCTGGGAGAGAACCAAGACTGAAGGACCGAATGTATACTGGAAAGAGAAGAAAGTTGACAGTGTATGCAGTGTATCCTTCTATCAAGAAAACGGAACTACATCCATCTATTCAGTTTGTGTTCCCGAAGGAACCAACTTAACAAACTATTACTTGACCACTGTAAGAAAGAAGGTTAAGGGAGCCAAGCATGTTGAGAACACAGAGGCAAGCGTCCCGGGTGCTGCAGGCGAAAGCTACTGGGCTACTTTTGATAATGTTTGGGTACCGGTAAAAGAGAATGCTTCATATACTATGGATGATCTTGCAGATGTAAGAAGCGATATGTCATTTAAAGTTTCTTATACCAGAGAAGATATCAGTGTACCCAAATTCTCCATAAGCAAAACCACGGAGTTCGCCGAGGATGGATCTGCTAATCCAAAAGAAAAGGACTTCTTTCATCTTGCATCGGATTTTACTGTAGATGCAAAGCTTACAAAGTATGAAAATATTAAGAGCCTGACTTTGGGCAACAAGGAAACAGAAGAAGAAATCATAAGCAGATTCGTGGGAAATGTTCCTACACTTGAAGATTTCTTAAACCATGGAAAAGAATCCAAGGGAGTAAAAACAACAAGTTTTTACAAAGAGAATCCGGAAGAGTTTCTTGAGAATTACTATATCAGGTGGTATGTTGTTAAATTCGTGAATACCTGCTGGCATATAGACGGTGTTATCGAGAGAAAGCCTGTAGAGGTAGAAGAGACAACACCCGATACAACAATAACAATTCCCCAGCTGCCATCACGAGCTGTTATACCTGAAGAGAATGTTGCGACTTCGGAGATTAATGAAGAACCGTCCTTAATTGAGGAGGTTACTCCTGCAGCAGTTGAAGAAGATGAAGAAGCAGTTCTTCCCGCACAGTTTGTAAATGAAGAGAATGTACCTGCCGAGGCAGAGGTTTCAGCTAAAGAAGAGACGGCAGTGTTAGGCTTTGCGGTAGCAACAGGAGACAATACACCCTTATTCGTTATGATTGTAATCCTCCTTGTATCACTTGGAGCAGTAGCTTTCCTTGGATGCAAAAGAGGAATTGAAAACTAAATAATAAATATGGGAAAACCGTCGGAGTAATCTGACGGTTTTTTTGTTATCTCATTGTATATTATTGGAATATTCTGTATACTTACAATATCGAGGTAAAAATTATGTTAGAGATGATAATCAGAAAGACAAAGCCAAAGATCTTAATACCCCTATCTTTTGCCGTTTTGATTGTGATTGGCACATTACTTCTTATGCTGCCCATGGCAACACAGTCCGGTGAAGGTGCGTCTATTGCTAATGCTTTATTTACCTCCACTACCAGCGTGTGCGTAACAGGTACGGTAGTAGTGGATACATTTTCTTATTGGAGTCTCTTTGGCAAGATAGTAATTCTGCTTCTGATACAGGTTGGCGGACTTGGAATAATGTCCGTTATTGTACTTTTATTCTACAATGCCAGGGGCAATCTCTCCCTGCATGGCGTAGTTCTTTTAAAGGATATATACAATGTAGACAATTTAAGCGGGGTAGGAAGACTGCTAAGGAAAGTCTTCCGGCTGACCTTTGCTATCGAGTTTCTTGGTATGCTTGCCTATCTCCCTTCATTTGTACCGCGATTCGGGGCAATACGGGGTGCATGGATATCTCTCTTTACATCCGTGTCTGCCTTCTGTAATGCCGGAATCGATATAATTGGTCCCGACAGCCTTATGAGTTACAGCGGTGACTATTACATTATGACGGTTACAATGTTGCTTATTATCCTGGGAGGTATCGGTTACATAGTTCTATTAAATATCGAGATGAAGATAGACTTAATGAATCGAATTCGCCATGTTCATAGTAAATTTGTGCGAATGCGTGAACACACCAAGCTGGCCATAACTGTGACTCTGGTTCTTATTATAGTTGGCGCCTTATTGATTCTCGTGCTTGAATGGGATAATCCGGAGACCATTGGATATATGTCATTACCTGACAAGCTTATGAATAGTCTGTTCCAGTCTGTAACCTTACGAACTGCGGGCTTTGCAACAATACCCCAGGAGTGCTTAAGAGATTCATCGGCCCTGGTATGCATCATTCTTATGTTTATCGGAGGATCCCCCATGGGAACAGCGGGTGGTATCAAGACAGTTACATTTTACCTGCTCTTTGCCAACATCAATTCCTTTATTCTCGGCAAGGACGAAACCGTTGTCTTCGGACGAAGGGTTACCGGGGAATCCATAAAGAAAGCAACATCAATAGCCGTGGTTCACCTGTCGATTATGCTTATTATTACAGTCTGGCTGTTAGCCCTGACCAATGCGCCGGTCACGGATGTCATGTATGAGGTGGCAAGTGCTACTTCCACTGTAGGCGTCAGTCGGGGATTTGTTCTGACACTGCCTGACATAAGGCAGCTGATACTGATTATTGCCATGTATTTAGGCAGAATAGGGCCCATATCCATGCTGTTTTTGTTTAATTCCGACACGGATAATGGGGCGGGAGTTCGAACTGCCGAAGGCCACTTTATCATAGGATAAGGCTCTTGATAAGGTAGTGTAAAGTTTTCTATGAAAACTTTATACTACGTAGGCCACGACATCTGCTTGGCAGATTCAGGTTGTCGTGGCTCTCAATACGAAGGAGGTATAATATATGAAGCGGACTAATTATGCTATATTGGGAATGGGGAGATTTGGACGGAAGGTGGCGCAGCCCCTGGCATCAGCAGGCGCTGACGTAATGATTGCCGATATTGATGAAAAAAAGGTTAATAGCAATGCCGAACACTATACGCATGCGGTTGTAATAGATTTGACAAATGTTGCTGCACTAAAAAAGATTGGCCTTGAGCATATAGATATAGCTATAGTCGATCTGGCCCATAATACCGAGGCGGCGGTAATGTCAATTATGTTTGCAAAGGAAGTGGGAGTAAAGAAAGTTATTGCCACGGCGGCCACGGGCCATGGAGCAGAGATTCTCAGGCGTATCGGGGCGGACGAGGTAATCATTCCCGAAGACGATGCCGCCAGATGGACTGCCAGAAAGCTTATATCCGAAGAATTCATGGAATACTTCGATTTGGGCGGAGATTTATGTGTGCTGAAAATGCACCCGCCTGTGGCATGGGTAGATAAGAAAATAAGCGACCTGAACCTACGTGAAGAGAATATAAATATCATTGCTTTCGAGAGCGATGGCATCATGAAGTCCGACTTTCAATCTGATTACGTTATCAGGAGAGAGGAGATTATTGTCCTGGCCACAACCAAGTCAAAAGTTTTCAACTTTGTATAATACAATGCAAAAACCGCCGGAGTACTCCGGCGGTTTAATTGTGTTTCAATCTGTTTAATATAACTTGTTTTCTATCCTAAATAAAACCG
>SVDM01000015.1 GCA_015058015.1 Lachnospiraceae bacterium
AAGATGCATCTCAATCTTACCTTGAGGTTCTTTTTTATTCAATTGGCGCTATTTATGAATTACAGGAATGCTCCTTATTGCATATTTAGTAAAAGGGATGTCCGGTATAGACATCCCTTAACAACCGATTATTTAGACTGGCCTACACCTGCTATCTTAACATTTACATCAGAAACCTTAAGACCTGTCATATTCTCCAAAGCCGTCTTAACCTTTTCCTGAACTTCCTTGGATACCTTGGGGATACTGCAATCATAAGTGAGTACCAATACCAGGTCAATGCTCATGACCCCGTCAAGGACTTCAACTCTTACACCCCTTGAAAGGCTTGTCTTGCTAAGCTTGCCAATCATATCTGTTGTGCTGTTACCTGCCATAGCCTTGACACCGTCAACTTCCAGTGCCGCCATACCTGCTATCTTGGCAACAACCTCTTCGGCGATAACCACCTGTCCCAGATTGTCTTTCTTTATAATATAATTGTTGTTCTTGTTATCTTCTTTAGCCATTAAGATTCCTCCCACGTTTCCATAGAAACATTACGTATTTCTTAATTAGCCGGATATTAAGTTCTACCGACTGAATAATTATACCACAAAAATTCAAATAATATACATGTTTTTAATTCATAACCCTTGGTTCTTTCTCAAAGATTATAGTGTCAAATTCCTTCTTCGCCTCTTCAATCTCCTCAGGGCCTCTGGGGGTCCATGCGATACGGAAGGGATTAAACACCCTCTTAATCAAGCGATAACCCCAGGTATCTATGGACTTAAAATCGTATGAGATAAAGTCCGGACGGGATACGCAGTTAAAAAGCATGTTGGTAAGCAGGCATCTGGCAAAGGGATTCTTCATGTCCTCTGCAGCCATCCTGCAGGACAACTGACCTCTTATTATCTCCGGATGATGCTTCTTAAACCAGCCTGTGATGTAAGGTGAAAAACTCTCCATACAGTAATTGCCCTTGTAATTACACAGTTCCTCGTAAACCTTGTTGCAGAAATAATAGTTCATGGCTCCGTTGTCGGGCTTAAGTTCACATACAAGGGTAGTGTTGCCTAAAACCTCTAACACCTCGGAAAAAAGAGGAATCCGTTCTTCCGTCCCCTTAAGCCTTAAGGTCTGTAACTCATCATATGTATAATCACGCAGGTAGCCCGTAACGCCACACATTCTGGTTAATGTAGCATCGTGAAATACCACCAGCTTTTCATCTTTTGTCATCTGAACGTCAAGTTCCACACCGTATCCTGCTTCCACCGCCAGGCGAAAGGCCGTAAGGGAATTCTCGGGAACCTCGCTTCCATGAAGGCCTCTGTGGGCATATTCCTTACCATAGAATAAACCGACCTCACGTTTTTTGCCGGGCTTTATCAGAATTAGAATCACTCCGAATAAAACCAGACATAGTATAGCCAGGACTACAAGGACATTTATCAAAATGAAGAATACCCTTAAGCCCGGATCAGCTTCTAATAATATACCGGAACGCATCTGTTAATCCTCCACATCGTACATTTCGAGTTTGCTCTTCGGCTTCCTCGGCTTATTGTCACCATGCTTAACCTGAGTCATGGTTACCACCGAGAGAGCAACAAAGATTGCGCCGTAGGGGAACAAAGTCCAATATCCCACGTACTGTAAAAGAGCGCCTGAAAGAATAGGTGTCACAATCTGCGCCGCCATGGAGAATGTATAATACATTCCTGTATATTTACCGATCTCGCCGCCCTTACACATCTCAACAACCATGGGAAGTGAGTTAACGTTAATGGCAGCCCACGCTATTCCCACGAAATCAAATATTACGTAAAGAACAGGTGTAAATGAATGTACTGTAAATGTAATAATTGCTCCTCCCGCAAAGCAGGCTGAAAGCAAGATACATCCGGCGATAATAGTCTTCTTACGTCCGATTCTTGAAGCCAGCTCACCTATAGGGATGTATGAGACAATGGCAACTGCCGTTGCAATCATAACGCAGGTAGAGGCTGAACCAAGGGACATATTCCAAACAACCTGAGCATACTTGGAAAAGGCTGTGGTTACGGCATTATATCCAGCGAACCAAAGGGCTATGGACATAAGGATAAATGCCAGGCTTCTCTTAACAGGCTTGGGAGTAAAGGCCTTACCTTCATCGTCCACCTCTTCAAGATTGTCCTCCGGATGAGCCTTCTCATACTCCATACACTCTGCGGTAAGCTTGGGCTCCTTAATGGTTAAATATAAAACCACGATGGATACAATCATTACTACCTGGACGATTACAAAGATAATCTGATAGTTCACATGGGCAAGCCCTGCTGTTCTTGCTGTAGAATAAAGAATGCTGGTTACTATTAAGTACAGGATTCCTCCTACAGCTCCCATAAGGTTAATGATTGCATTGGCCTTAGATCTAAGGGGCTTAGGTGTAATATCCGGCATCAATGCCACCGCCGGAGATCTGTAGGTTCCCATGGAAATAAGTAAAACCGCCAGTACTACGATAAACATAATAAGTATAAGCTGATTATTGTTCTCGAAATACATATTGTCGAATAGAGGTAAGAAAGTCATAAGCACAACAGACACTGCGGTTCCCCCGATAATAAAGGGCATACGCTTCCCTATCTTTGAATTGCACTTATCCGAGATATTACCGAACATAGGTAATAAGAATAAAGCTATAACATTATCAAGGGCCATAATTACACCGGATAATGTATCGTTTAACTGAAATGTATTCTTCAAAATAAGGGGAATAATACTGTCGTATAACTGCCAGAACATGCATATGGACATGAAGGCAAGTCCCACAAGAAAAGTTCTCTTATAATTCAGTTTCATGTTTTCTCCTCCTACTACTCGAGTCTACCTCGAATACTCAATGGATATTTTACCATATATTCCCCTTGTAAAGCAAACGAGAGAACCTAATTTTAGGTTCTCTCGAAAAAGTCTGATATGTTCTTATTTGGAGAATCTCTCGATAATCTCCTGAATCTGACCTGCCTCCGCTCTGTTGGTCTCGGCAGCTCTTGTGATATCGTCTGCTGTCTTGGTTGTAAGATTGTTCTTATCAACGATATTCTCAACACCGATTTCGTTGTTGGAGGAAGCCTCGCTTACGATATTTACATGACCGCTGATGGAGTCGACGGACTCAACGAATTTGCCTGCAGTATCACCGATAAATCCGATAGCCTCTTCAATCTCGGCAACAGCCTTCTCGTAATCCTGAGCCACAACAGCAAAGTCTTCAAACTTGCCGGATACATCGCCCTCAAGGAAGTGAATAATCTCCTCGAAGCATTTCTTAACGTGGTCGATACTTGAGTTAGCCTCTGTACAAATTGCCTGAATCTCGGCAACAGTGTTGGCTGAACCTTCTGCCAACTTACCAATCTCACCGGCAACAACTGCGAATCCTTTTCCTGCTTCTCCTGCTCTTGCAGCCTCGATGGAAGCGTTAAGGGAAAGAAGGTTGGTCTGGCTTGTGATGTCAAGAATCTGGTTAGCCATTTCGTTAATCTTCTCAAGAGCTGAAAGGTTCTCAATTGCCTCGTTAATCTCGGTCTTGGTCATATCAATCTTGCGAGCATTAGCCTCTAATGTCTCGTCAACCATATGGCTCATGTCTTCCGCAGTCTTAATAAGATGAGCGCTCTTTTCCTTGCCTGCCTTAACGGACTGGTCAATCTCTCCAACCATATCCGTAATCTTCTTAATCTCGTCAGTCATAACACTGATGGATTCATTTGTATTAATAATACTTGCTGAAAGCTCTTCGGTTGTAGCAGCTGAATCCTCGATACTCTCTAACAATTCTTTGGATGTAACCGCCATGTTCTCGGAACTTCCCGATAAAGAATCGGAACATGTTACAAGGGTATTGATAATATTGTTAAATGTCTCCGTCAAAGAAACAAGGGCGGATGATATAAGTCCGATTTCGTCTCTTCTGCGAGAGTATCCTTCTACAGCCTGATCTGTTGAAAGGTTAAGCTGCTGTAATCTCTCAATTGCACTCGCACATACTGTAAGGGGCTTTGTCTTAACTCTGATAACAACAAGTGATACAATTACGATTACTAATAATGCTACGAGACAGATGATAAGAAGGGTAATCATTGTTGACTGACTTACCGCATAAATCTCTTCTGTATTGTCTCTGATTACAAGAAGCCATCCACGGTCTGATAAAGTCTTGTAAACAGCAAACTGCTGTACCCCTTTGCCGTCTTTGTACTCTAACTGTCCCTCAGCACTTGTTCCCTGAGCCTTCTTCATAAGGTCAAGGTAAGTAGCATCTGTTACTTCCTGTCCCATAAGCGATTCATCTGAATCGAAGATATATACTCCGGTATTCAGGTTGATAAGGCTGTACTCTGCGCTCTCAAATCCCTTAATCTTGTTCTCATCAAGTTTTTCTTTAAGAAGTGTAGCCGGAAGTCCCGCACCTGCAAAACCGATAGGAGTCTTTCCATCTTCACCGTAGATTGCACAGTAAAGTGAGTTAACAAGGCTTCCGTCTGCCGGAGAAGTTGTGATTCCGATATTGTAGATACCGCCGGTTCCTGCCTTAATTGCATCCTGCAATTCCTTGGCCTTATCACCTGTACGCATCTGTAATCCTACAGTCTTGGGATTATTATGTGTCAAAACAAGACAATCCCATGTATCCAGATATCCCTGCCATTTATCCATGGAGTTGAAATAGGCTTCTGTGTAAGATTGCGCTGCCTTGAATGTCTCACCCTTGTCGGTGGGGTTCTTTAAAAGCGCCGCAAGTTCCGGGCTGTGAGTGAAATTCTTGAGAATAGTCTCAAGATTAGACATATACGTCTCGATTGTTGAATTCTTTTCATCTATGGATGTTTCCATAGCATTTACTGCCGCATCGTTTAAGTTCTTACGAACTCTCATGTTGGATACTACGAACAATACAGCGAGGCTTATTAATACAACCACACCAATCCAAACAGTAATGGATGCCGACATTCTCTTGTTCTTTTTCATAAGTCATCCTCCTTAGTCGCTCATGCTATTATGTATAATTTTATCATTTCTTTAAATATTCGTCTATGCCGTTAGCTATGCCTTGCGCCAGTTTTTCCTGGTAAGCTTCACTGGCCATATTACGGTCTTCCGTGGGGTTGGTCATATATCCCATCTCGACTATGGTAACAGGAACCTTGGCCCAGTTTATGCCGCTCATATTATTAACGGTGCTTACTCCGCTCTTTTTTGCTCCCGTAGCCTGGCACAAACCGTTTAATACAGCCTTTGAAAGGGCAAAACTTTGGGCATACAGGTTGCCGTTAAAGGGATTATCCGCTCTCTGGCACATGGTCAGGGCTCCGCTTACGTTTTGGTTAGTGGAACCGTTGGCATGAAGTCTTATAAATGCCGCCGCATTGGCATTGTTGGCGATAGCCGCCCTCTGGCTGTTGCTTATATTTACATCATGTGAGGTTCGGCACATTACAACGGTATAACCCCTTCTCGAAAGCTCTGCCTGCAGCTTCTGCGCCACTTGGAGGGTAAGCTCATATTCATGAAGACCTGTAACCACACCTGTGGTTCCGCCTGATACCTTGGCTTTTACCTGGGAAGCACCGGGACCTATGGGTTCAGTGGAACTATCTCCTTTTCTTTGATGTCCCGCGTCAATGCAGATTACCTTACCGCTTCCGTTAAAGGTTGTTCCCGATGGAGCAGCCTGGGAAGACTGTTTCGTTGCCGCAGATGACTCTTCTTCCTTGGCATTCGGATCCTTTAGAAACTGGCTTGATACGTACACTTCCTTGCCGTCTAAATAGATCTTGGTCCACTCTCCGTCTTTAGATATAACCTTAACTTCGGTATCCTTTGGAAGAAGTGTAACCTTTACACCGTCTTTGGAGGGTGTCTCTCTGACATTTACCGCATCGGCAGTTTTCATAACCGTAAGCTTGGATTCATCAATGGCGCCTGAGGATTGCTCAGTGGATGTTCCTTCCGTGCTTTCCTCCACCGAAGAAGATGCCGCACTTGATGAAGTACTGTTTTTTGCACTTCCGCATCCGCTTGCCACCAGGGCCATAATCATCAGAGTTGCAAATAAAACTTTAAATCTTTTCATCTTCAATTATCCTAACTTTTTCTCATATTCCTGAATCAGGTCTCTGTTCTTCTTCTCAATATCCGTCAAAGAATTATCATCGAAATCCTTGGCTTCGATTGTACCCTTATACCAACTCTTTGACTCAAAATATTTTTGAAGATCAGCATCCTGGAACTTTCTTCCGTGACGGGCATAAATCTCATTTCTTGCAATACGAAGCTCATTTACATTGAGTTTCTCCACATCTGCAGTTGTAAGAAGTCTGGTGCTGCTGTCCGGAATTATGTAGTCACCGCTTGCAACAGGAGTAGTTCCGGTAACAGGTGTAGCCACCAGTCTCTCAAGCCCGTTGTACATCGCGGATGTATTCTTTCCGGTAAATGTCTCCCAATATCCGTAGAATACGCCGCTTGCAGTTCCCATTCCCGCTCCTGCCTCACGACTTCTCATGAAGTAATTAATGGCAAGCATCTTTATATTGGGCTCGAACTTATCCAGTTGGGCAAACATGGGAACCTGATCTTTCTGTTCTCTGGTCCATCCGCTTACCTGAGTGTAGTTGTCTTTATTGATAGCACTTGCAAAACGGTTATATACATTGGGCAAGTACTCCTTGGCATTGGCAAACTCGTCAATTAATTCGGAAGAAGTGCTGCCGCTTGAAAATTTGTCTCTTGTGTTGTATATCTTGGTAGTGTTGCCTGAAGAATAATCATATACCGTAACCATGGGCTCACAGAATCCGCCTTCATGAGGTGTTACGGTGCATATGGTGGTAAAGTAAAAACGTAACTTTCCGTCCTTCTTTTCGTAGGCTACCTGGGCAGTGTAGTCACATCCGCCGTATCTGTCTGACTCAATCTTTCCATCGTCAACCCTTTTTACGGTACCATTATCCACGTCATACAAAGTCACCCGATTTATGCCTGTTCCCTCGCTTTGATTGAAATCCCACATCACAACAATCATTTCAATCTCGCCATCACCGTCTATATCATCGAAGGTTGCGCATACAGCTCCTCCCACGGCCTGAGCCGACCTGAAAGTATCATAGTCCCCGCCGTAATCCATGGTGTAATCCTTAGACGCTTCCTTGTTCTGGGTAACAATATTGTTCCTATAATAGTCGGAAAGTGTAGGAATGGTATTCTGCTTAGAGCCTTGTGATGAAGGCGTGGTGGCAGGTTCCCCTGTAGGAGTAGGAGTGTTTCCTCCTCCTCTAAAGAAGAAAAACCACACACAAAATCCTATAATGGCCAAAGCCAAAACTATGGCTCCTATTATAATTCCAATCTTAGCCCCGTTATTCTTACCCGGTTGCTTCACCGGTTGGGGTGTAGGCCTTGGCTTGGGTTGTGGCGCAGGTTGTGGCGCCGGCTGTGGCGCCGGTTGTGGTGCCGGCTGTGGCGCAGGCGCACCGCACTTTGTGCAAAATTTTGCGTTGTCAGGTAACTGACTTCCGCATTTGGTACAAAACATGCTTTTTCCTCCCTGTAGTAGTATTTAGTCCCTTTATCCTTATTTAATCTCTTCTTTTCCTTCTTTATCTGCCTTATATTTTATTACCATCATGGTAATATCATCAAACTGAGGTGCATCTCCCGCAAAATCTTCAACGCTTCTTTTAACTATACGTCCTATATCCTCCACCGGCTCATCATATAAAGCGTTTAGAACATCCAGGAGCCTTTCTTCACCAAAAAGTTCTTCCTTGTCGTTGGTAGCTTCAGTTACGCCGTCAGTATACAGGAAGAACACATCTCCCTTTTCTAACTGGAACTCACCCTGTTTGTATCTGACTCCTTCCATTCCCGCAAGGACCAGCCCCGGTCTTGTTCTGAAGTAGTCATACTCTCCGCCGTGTTTAAGTACCGGCGGATTGTGTCCGGCATTAACATATTGCACTACGCCGGTGGTTATATCCAATATTCCAAGCCAAACGGTAACGAACATTCCCGCCTCGTTGGTCTCGCAGAGTCTGTTGTTGGCTTCAGTCATTATCTCAGCCGCCGAGAGTCCCTGCTCTGCCAAGGCCTTAATCTGGGTCTTGGCGGTCATCATAAACATAGCCGCAGGAATTCCTTTTCCGGAGACATCCGCCACCAGAAAGACGAAATGACTGCGGTCCGTCATGAAGAAGTCATAGAAGTCTCCGCCAACTACCTTGGCCGGATCCATGCTTGTAAATATATCAAACACCTTTCCTCTTACATAGTGAGGAAATACGGAAGGAAGCATGGAAGTCTGAATGTTTCTGGCATATTCCAGATCCTGATTAATCTTTGCTCTGATTTCTTCCGCATTCTCTTTCAGTTTGTTAACAGTGATATTTATACCTTCGGAAAGGGCCGAGAATTCCTTGCTGTCGTGAACATCCACCACAACATCCAAATCTCCCGCCGTAATCCTTGATAAGTCTTTGTTAATGGTTCTTACATTGGTGACGATTCTCTTATTAATAAGCCAGTAAATGCCTATAAACAGTGTGGCAAAGAGGATAATCTCCATAAACACCGTTACATAAACAGACATATCTCTTTCAATTATTACTTCATCTGAAAAATACACTGCAAGGATATCATAACCTTCGCTGCTGCCTGTCATAACATAGGCGGGTTCTCCATTAATTCCCGTCAGCACCACCTGTCCGTTCTTAAACTCTTCCTTCGTAAGAGTTATTCCGATATCCGCCAGGTTCTTTCCTTCATTATTATTGGCATCGGACACGATTACGCCCTGCTCGTTACATACAAGAACGAAACCATTTTGCCCTATATGCCTGTTCTTGGTGATTCCTTTGACCTGCTCCATTATATCCTTTTGGAAGGATTCAGCGTCATGACCTACCTGGATAAACCGTCCATCCCTTATTACAACACCTGCGTACTTTCTATACATAGAACTGTCATATGAGATAGCCCGGTAGCTCTGAACATACTCATTGCCACCCTTTAGCATGTTCATAAACTCCCTGGACTGGTCCCCACTGTACATATCATATCCCATGAAAGCATCATTACTTGAAGATATAATGATTCCGTCAGGTCTTATTATATTAATCTCCGCAACACCGTGAAGAGCGCAATAGTTTCTAAGCTCCTCATTGCTTACGTCTTTTTTCTCATTAACTGTGTTAGCCACCTTCTTAGTCAGGGATAAGAGATTGGTATCCGAGGCCTTGGAGATGTCATTCACCACATCATTGATATTTAATTTCATTACCCCTTCGGTGGAAGTCTCCGCCATCTGGGTCTGAAGCATCCATATAAATCCGGTTATAGCCGCAAAAGCCACAACCATACAAAGAAGCAGCCACCGCTGGAATATCCGTGAGATATTCCTTCCGGTCTCCTTCTTCTCCTCCTCCACAGGTTCTCCTATGATAGTGAGGATAACCGCTGTAACAAAAACCGCAAGACCGTTTAACGCCACCATAGGCAGAGAACAGATCTTTACGAAAGTAAATGCCGTGGATATATCATCCATATTAGTGATGAAAATCATAAGCATATGGAAAATCTCCACCACGGTTCCTATAATATAGGCCCAAAGCCAATTAGGCCTTCTTTCTCTTAAAATAGTCTTTTTTACTATGGCCCCAACCATACCGGCCATAATAGTGGAAATTGAACAAGCAAGTCTCGTGTAAGTACCTGCTCCCCACATTACGGCAAACCATCGTTCGATTCCACCTATTAATCCGGCGATGATTCCCGCAGGTCCGCCAAAGAACAATCCGGCACACAAAGGAGCTGCATCTCTTACATTAACAGTCGCGCCCCCCGCGTCAATACCAAACTCCGTGGCAAGACAGGCGCATATACCAAAGATGATTCCGATAATTACCTGCTTAGCAATTAAGGGTAAGTTCTTTAGCCTTGTCCTTCTATCAACAATATCAACTACTATGGATATGATAATAGGCAAGGTTGCCATTATTATCAGTCTTGGATAATCAACCATATATGCACCCCGAATTGAGCCTTATTGTTGTTAAATACCACTAGTACCCCCATTTTTAGAGTACTTAATAATTATCTTACAATTAAGAATAACTGTCAATGTATTGCGATAATAAAATAAGGCGAAAAAAAATTAGAAAAGGGGTTGACAGGTTAGCCATCGCTAACTATAATAATCTTGTAAGTTACTTATTGCTAACTCGCGGTTCGTTATTTTCCAGCATTCTTTAACGACCTCCTAGTCAAACATGATCCCGTAAGTTAGTTAGATATATACAAACAGTAACGATACATATAATTCCTTAAGTTATACCAAATGAGTCACGGGATATCCCGTGACTCATTATTCTTTGTATTAATATTATAATTTGATTGTCTTAGGTTCGCCGGTAAATGATGCGAAAGTAGCTGTTGCATCTTCAAATGCGTATACAGCTGTGTTATCATCATCCTCCGAATACATAGCTCTTAAATTCGGATGCTTATCAAGCATATCCTTCTTGGCCTCTTTTCTCTCATCAAGCACAAGCTTTCCGCTTACACGAAGCCATTTCTCTCCATCAAAGCAGCAGATCTCAGCCTTGGGATTGGCCTGAAGTTGCTTGGAGCAATCCTTTACCTTACCTGTCTGAATCTCCAACTTACCGTCAAAAATATTGATGGTTCCGAAGGGACGCACCCTTGGCTGGTCTCCGTCTACGGTGGCCAGATAATAAGTCTTGCATTTCTTGATGAATTCAAATACCTCTTGCATAACTACTCCTCCTTAAATAATTTATTGTATGGAATACCCGCAAAATCCTTCCACCTCTGCCGGCCTTGTCAAAAGCACCGACAACAAGGTTATTATAACACACTCATCGTATAATTTGAATAATTTTACAAATATCAGATGATTATTTTTTTGAATCCGCGTATGATTGCATTGCAGAATTATAAGCTGCCTTTAATGATATTCCGGCTTCTTTGGCCAGCCTCACCATACTGTCGTATTCGGGATAAATTCTTCTTTCTCCCTCTACGTCAACCACCTTTACAATGGCTTCTCCATATCGAGTCTCCACAGTTTCGGTTCTTCTTGGAAGAACCCTTCGCTCCATGAGGCATCTCCTGATGCCAATGGTGGTGGTCTCCCTAAAGATTATATCTTCCAATGTCCCTATCTTATCCTCCGTGGTAAGAACAGAGAGCATATAGGCCGGTCGATTCTTCTTCATATGAATGGGCGTAAAATATACATCTCTTGCCCCTGCTGCCAGGAGAAGATCCATAGTATATCCCAGAATCTCTCCCGTGGTGTCATCTATGTTGGTCTCAAGCTTCCAGATTACTTCTTCTTCCGCCTTCTCTACCGGTTCGATAATGGTAGCCCTTAAGATACTGGGGGGATCATATTCCCTCTTTCCGCTTCCATAACCTGTTGCCTTTGGTATAAAGGTTAAATCCGTCTTGGACGAGGTCATAATTGCTGCCGCAATGGCTGCTCCCGTAGGAGTAATAAACTCTCCTTCTCTTTCAGTAATTCTTATGGGAAGGGAGTACTTTTCCGCTATGGCCAGCACTGCAGGAACAGGAATCGGCAATATACCATGTTGGGTTCTTACGGTTCCCTTTCCCTCACAAATCTTAGGGATAATGACTTCCTCTATTCCCAGATTATCAAAGCATACTGCCGCAGCTACCACATCAGCTATGGAATCCAATGCCCCTACTTCATGAAAATGCACCTCTTCCACTGACTTGCCGTGGGCTTTTGCCTCACCTTCCGCCAGTATTTCAAAAATCCGATAGGCAAGTTCTCTTGCCCCGGTGGTCATATCAAGGCCTGCAATTATGTCCTTTACTTCCCCGAGCTTTCTGTGTCCATGTCCACTGTGTTCATGTCCACTGTGTTCATGCTCACTGTGATGAGCATCCTCGCTATGATGGTGTTGATGGTGGTGTCCGTATAGGTATTCCATATCATGGTCCTTGTTTTCAAAGCCCTCATGCATAACAACATCAAAGTCCAGGCAATCTATTCCATTACGCAACTTTCGTCCGATAACAATATGGAATCCGTCTCCGGAAATCTTGCTAAGCGCCTTATCTACTGCCTGTTCATCTGCCCCCAGATCAAGCAAAGCTGCCACAAACATATCCCCGCTTATCCCGGAAGTACAGTCCAAATACAAAGTCTTCATTACTTCACCTATCCTTCATTGGCATTAACTGCCAAACGATTAATCTGTGTCGCCATATATCCTGCCCCATAACCGTTATCAATATTTACAACAGCCACTCCGTTAGCGCAGGAATTAATCATGGTCAAAAGAGCCGACAAGCCTCCAAAGCTTGCTCCGTATCCCACGGAAGTGGGAACTGCAATAACAGGATTGGATACCAGGCCTCCTATCACGCTGGCAAGGGCTCCTTCCATTCCTGCTATGGCTATGACGCAATTGGCACTTTGAATGGTGTCGGTTTTGGCAAGCAGTCTGTGAATACCGCTTACTCCCACATCAAACACGCGATTGACATAAGCCCCGAAATACTCTGCGGTCTGAGCAGCTTCTTCAGCCACGGAGATGTCAGCCGTTCCGGCGCAGCATACCGCAATGCTCCCCTTAAGCTCTAGGGGGTTCCTGTCTGCTTTTAATATCCTTGATACCGGGTCATATACAACGTCCGGAATAGTCTTTTTTATAAGCTCATACTGGTGGGCAGAGGCCCTGGTTCCAAAGACCCTTCCGTCTTCTTCAAGGAGTCTTTCATATATCTTAACCAGAAAATCATCAGCTTTTCCCTGGCAGAATACAACCTCGGGAAAACCGCTTCTTATCTTTCTGTGAGAGTCCAATTTTGCAAATCCCATCTCATGAAAAGGCTCTGCTTTTATATGGCTCATGCCCTCTTCTACAGAAAGCTCCCCCGTCTTTATTTGTTCTAAAATCTTCCTTAATTCTTCCATATATATCTACCACACTTTCATTAAATATTTTACCACATGCCGCCACATAATTGGTAATAAAAACTACCTATTTAGATATTGAATATTACCCCTAATCCTACTACGATATAGTTGTTCTTTAATAGGTATATAGTACTTGTAACCGGGTACTTTTGTGTTTGATTTTTGAGTGTGAGTTCTATGTTAGAAATAATCAGAGCTTCACAAGTTAATATTATGATTTTCCTGAGCGGATGCTGCGGGCTGTTAGTAATTCTGCTTCGTTATACCAGTACCATGTCCAAGAGACGTAAGCACGCTCTTGTCTTCATGGAAGGTTCTTCCATGCTGTTGCTGATAAGTGATTGTTTAGCCTACGCATATAGGGGCGATGTATCTCCCCTTGGTTACTGGGTTACTCGTATCAGTAATTTCCTCGTATTCTTTTTAACCCTGTTTATTATCCATACTTTTACCCTTTATATGATGGATCTCTATAGAACAGAGGCCGATATAGCGTTACCAAAGCGACTGATTTTTTGCGAAGTGGCTTTCCTTTTAGGTGAGTTATACGTAATTATCTCGCCCTTTGCGGACCTTATCTACACCTTTGATGAGAACAATCAATACCACAGGATGCCGGGCTTTGTCGTATTCGCCGTTGTGGCCCTGGGCATAACCGTGTTGCATTTATCCTGTATCATCCAGTATCGCAAATATTTAAAGCGAAGAATCACTTTTTCCTTAATACTCTTTACCCTGGTTCCCATTATATCCTCCATGCTGCAAGTGGCATTGTACGGAGTCTCCCTTACCAACATCTCTATAGTTGGTGTGGTTGTCTTGTTATACATATTCGAGGTCATCAATATGAATGAAACCATAGAAAGAGCCAACAGACTTGAGATTCAGATGCTTCGTAAGGAGCAAAAAAAGATTCAGTCTCTGTTTGCTCAGACGGCCCAGGCTCTTGCCTCATCCATCGATGCCAAGGACGAATACACCCACGGTCATTCCGACAGGGTTGCGGAATACTCCATGATTATAGCCAAGAAATCCGGTATGACCATGGAAGAATGCAACAACATATACTTTTCCGCCCTTCTTCATGATGTTGGTAAAATCGGTGTTCCCGATGAGATTATTAATAAAAAAGGCAGACTTACGGATGAGGAATATGCGGCCATTAAGCTTCATCCCACCATTGGAGCCAGAATTCTCGACAATATCAGCGAGATGCCCTATTTAAGCCTTGGTGCCAAATACCACCATGAGCGATACGATGGAAAGGGCTATCCGGAAGGTCTATCCGGTGAAGATATTCCAACTGTTGCCCGAATTATTGCCGTAGCGGATTCCTACGACGCTATGACCAGTAACAGAAGCTACCGTGCTCCTCTTACCCAGGCCGAAGTAAGAGACGAGATAATGAAGGGTGTCGGCAAACAATTTGACCCTATGTACGCCATGATAATGATCAGGCTTATTGATTCCGATACCGACTATCAGATGAGGGAACCGGAAGATGAAAAGAAAACAGGCTTTATTCTGATTCACAATAATAATAAACCCATGGACAAAGCCTTATAATCTTGTTATAATGAACCTTGCAAGCGGAAAGAAGCCTCTGACCGCAAGCTACACAACACAAAATCGCATTCTAAGTTGAAAGAATATCTGACGGCGAAGAAGAAGTTAATGTATGAACTTTCTATGGCATGCCGTATTTGGCATGCCTTTTTTGTTTATCAGTGACATTACAAAGAATGCAGAAAGGAGAAGAAATGGACGAAAAACGCATCGCTATTCTTGCCATTGCCGTAAAAGACAGCGACAAAGCCATGCAGGTTAATGAGATATTACATGCCTTCGGCAAGTATATTATCTCAAGGAACGGGCTTCCTTATCGTGAACGCGGGATTAACATTATAACCCTCATTACCGACGCCCCCCAGGATATTGTCAGCAACTTGTCAGGTAAGATTGGTAAGCTTAGCGAGGTAGAGATTAAGACATCCTACTTAAAAGTCTAGAATAACTTAATGAAGAGACTAATTGACAAATTAGCCACTACGCATCGGCTTACAAAAGATGAATGGGTGGAATTAATAACCGGTCAGGACAAGGACAGTACCGCCTACGCGGCCACGAAAGCCGTAGAAACCAGAGACAGTATCTATGGCAAGTCAGTCTATACAAGAGGCCTTATTGAGTTCTCCAATTATTGCAGAAATGACTGCTACTACTGCGGTATCAGAAGAAGCAATAAGTGTGCAGACCGATATAGGCTAACTCTTGATGAGATCTTAGAGTGCTGCGCCGAGGGTTATGATCTGGGCTTTAGAACCTTCGTATTGCAAAGCGGAGAAGACCCCCACTTCACAGACGACCTCCTGGTGGAGATTATTCGTCGGATTAAGACGGATTACCCCGACTGCGCCCTTACCCTATCCATCGGCGAGAAATCTTATGATAGCTACAAGCGTTTCTTTGATGCCGGAGCAGACAGATTCCTGCTTCGTCATGAGACAGCCAACAAGGCCCATTATGAGTCATTACATCCAAAGGTTATGTCCTATGACCATAGAATGCAAAGCCTTATGGCCTTAAAAGAGATAGGCTATCAGGTAGGTTGCGGCTTTATGGTGGGTTCACCGGGACAGACCCCTGATACCCTTGCATCGGATATGTTATTCATAGGGGAATTGCAACCGGATATGGTGGGTATAGGACCCTTTATCCCCCATCACGATACTCCCTTGGCGGGGGAACCTGCGGGAACTGTGGAACAAACCCTGTATCTGCTATCCCTCCTTAGACTCTTAAAGCCAAACCTTTTGCTTCCTGCCACCACAGCCCTTGGAACCCTTGACCCCAGAGGCCGTGAGAAGGGCATAGAGCACGGTGCCAATGTAGTGATGCCCAATCTCTCTCCTGTGAGAGTGCGGAAGAAATATGAACTCTACGATAACAAGATATGTACCGGAGATGAGGCTGCCGAGTGCAGATACTGTCTTGAGAATCGTATGAAGTCTATCGGGCATACCCTGGCAATAGACCGAGGCGACCCCGCGCAAACTGACTGCAACAACGCTAAAGCATTGTCGCATTAACTAAATATGGAACTAAATAATTATTAAAACGAAAAGAGGAAACAACATGTATTCTGTAATGTCATCAAAAGCCGAGGAATTTATCAATCACGAAGAGATCCTCGAGACTTTAAAATATGCTGAAGAAAACAAGCACAATGAGAAACTTATAACAGAGATTATTGAGAAGGCTAAACTCCGCAAAGGACTTACCCACAGAGAGGCTATGGTGCTTCTTGATTGCGATATTGAGGAGAAGAATCAGGAAATCTACGCTCTTGCCAAGCAGATTAAGCTGGATTTCTACGGTAACCGTATCGTTATGTTCGCACCCCTATACCTCTCCAACTACTGTATCAACGGTTGTGAGTACTGTCCTTACCATAGAAAGAATAAACATATCACAAGAAAGAAATTAACCCAGGAGGAAATAAAGAAGGAAGTTATTGCCCTCCAGGATATGGGACATAAACGTCTTGCCATTGAAGCAGGCGAAGACCCGGTTAACAACCCCATTGAATACATACTTGAGAGTATAAAGACTATCTATAGTATTAAACATAAAAACGGCGCCATAAGACGTGTTAACGTAAATATCGCCGCTACTACGGTTGAAAACTATCAGAAGCTCAAGGAAGCAGGTATCGGAACCTATATTCTCTTCCAGGAGACCTACAACAAAGAGCAGTATGAGAAGCTTCATCCGTCAGGACCCAAGTCTGACTATGCATACCATACAGAGGCCATGGACCGTGCCATGGATGGCGGTATCGATGACGTAGGACTTGGAGTACTCTTTGGTCTTAACCTCTACCGTTACGACTTCGTAGGACTTCTTATGCATGCAGAGCATTTAGAGGCTGCCAAGGGGTGCGGACCTCATACCATCTCCGTTCCCAGACTACGTACCGCAGACGACATTAATCCTGAGGAATTCAACAACGGAATCACTGATGAGCAGTTTGCCAAAATCGTAGCTTGTATCCGTGTTGCCGTACCTTACACCGGAATGATTATCTCCACAAGAGAGAGCAAGGCTACCCGTGAGAAGGTTCTTGAGCTTGGTGTATCCCAAATAAGCGGTGGTTCCAGAACCAGCGTTGGCGGCTACGTTGAGGAAGAGCCGGAAGAAGAAAACTCTGCACAGTTTGACGTAAACGACAACAGACCACTTGATGAGGTTATCGGTTGGCTTATTGATATGGGTTATGTACCTTCATTCTGTACCGCATGCTACCGTGAGGGAAGAACCGGCGACCGTTTCATGTCTCTTCTTAAGGGCGGTCAGATTCAAAACTGCTGCCATCCCAATGCCCTTATGACCTTGAATGAGTATTTGGATGACTATGCTTCTCCTTCCGTAAGAGCCGCAGGTAAGAAGATGATTGACGATGAACTGGTTAAGATTCCTAATCCCAAGGTTCGTGAGCGTGCAACCAATTATATTCACAGCATTGACGAGGGAGAAAGAGACTTCCGTTTCTAGCAGTTTAGGAGGAATTATATGAGTTTAAATGATACACCATCCGCTGATCGGATTCACATAGGCATCTTCGGCAACCGTAACGCAGGCAAATCAAGCCTTCTTAATGCCATTACAGGCCAGGATTTGGCCGTGGTATCAGACGTACTTGGTACCACCACAGACCCTGTTACCAAGGCTATGGAGCTGCTCCCCCTTGGACCGGTTATGCTAATCGACACTCCGGGACTTGACGATGAAGGCGAGTTAGGTGCCAAGCGTATAGAGAAGAGCTTTCAGGTTCTTAGAAAGATTGATTTCGGTGTACTTGTTCTTGATGGAAGCCGCACCACTCTTTCTTCTACAGAAGATGAACTTTTAGAGGTTCTAAACAAAAAGGAATTGCCCTTTGTTATTGTAATTAATAAATCTGATACTTTGTCCGAGAAAGAGGAAGCGGATATTCTCTCCACCGAATGGGCCAAGACCTATCCTCATCTCTTTGTTTCCGCCACTACCAAAGAAGGTGTGAACAGACTTAAAGAGTATATGGCTCACGGTATTAAGATTCGTGAAGAACGTAATCTTATTAAGGATATGTTAGACCCGGATGATATGGTGGTACTCGTCACTCCTATTGATGAGTCTGCTCCCAAAGGCCGTATGATTCTGCCTCAGGTTCAGGCTATTCGTGACGTACTTGACGGTGACGCTATGTGTATCGTCACCAAAGAAACCAATTTGACTGCAAGCCTAGAGTGCTTAAAGAAGCCGCCTAAGATGGTGGTTACGGATTCTCAGGCCTTTAAGATTGTAGATGAACTTACTCCTAAGGAGATTCCCTTAACCTCCTTTTCGATTCTTCTCTCAAGACTAAAGGGAGGTCTTACACAACAGATTAAGGGCATTGCTGCCATTAAGGGCTTAAAAGACGGTGCCAAAATCCTCATCTCCGAGGGTTGTACCCACCACCGCCAGTGTGAAGATATCGGAACGGTTAAGCTTCCCCGGATGCTGCAGAAATTCACAGGCAAGACCTTTGAATTCTCCTTTACCAGCGGCACCGGGTACGAGAAGGATCTTTCGAAGTACGACCTTATTATCCACTGCGGTGGATGCATGCTTAATGACAAGGAGATGCAGTATCGCTTATCGGAAGCTATGCTTGCAGGGGTCCCCATGACCAATTACGGTATACTTTTAGCATACTTAAACGGAATCTTAGAGCGAAGCCTTGAGTTATTCCCTGAGAGAGCTTTACTTGATTCCGAAAAGATTAGTTAATTAAAACCTAGTAAATATTCAAAGCGTATAAGTTACGGAGACGCCGACAAAACAGTATTATATATACATCGTCATCCTGAACTACCCGCGCCGGCAAACTACTAATAAACTGAGAGTAAGTATTCGTAAATGTTCGTCCATTAACTAAAGACTCTCATTTCGAATACTAACTCTCAGTAAATTATTGATTTTGGCTTGGTTCGTTCAAAGGATTGACGATTGTACATATAATACCGCTTTGTCGGCGTCTCCTGTTACCACGCAATGTTTTATTTAATTCTCGAATTTTATTTTTATATAGTTCTTTATAATCTCGACACATTTTGGGCGGCCGATTCGGTCACTGTTTAAGACCATATCGTAGTTGGTGGGGTTAGTCCACTTCTTTCCTCCGGTGTAGTAGCTGTAATAGTTGGCACGGTATTTGTCTGTGCTTACGATTAGCTTTGCCGCCCTCTCGGGGGATACGTGCATCTTCTCTGTAATAGACTGAATGCAGGCCTGGCGGGGAGCTTCCACGTAGATGCTTATTACGTTCTTTCTGTCCTTAAGGATATCATCGGCACATTTTCCGATGATTATACAGCTTTCCGTGGAAGCAAGGGACCTGATTATCTCTGCTTGAAGGTTAAAGACATTCACATCTGATACAAAATCCCTGTCCCAGGGTTCAAGGACTCCCGTTACCGGAACCTTCCTTAGAAACTTTGCTATATTTCTGCCTCTTAGTTTCTCATCATTTTCTACAAATATGCTTTCATCAATTCCGCTATGGTCGGATGCCATGGTCAGAATCTGACGGTCATAACAGGGAATGCCCAATTCCTTAGATAATCTCATTCCAATATCTTTTCCGCCACTTCCGAAACCTCTGGCAATGGTAATTACATAATTCATAGGCCCTCCTCTTTTCAATGACTACTCGGCGTCTGCCTTTAATACTGCATTAAGCATTACTGTTGCACCTTCTGTGCAGTGTTCCGGTGAAGAATACTCCGGCTCACAATGGCTAAGTCCGTCTTTGGACTGTACAAAGATCATTGTGGTGGGAAGCATATATGCCGCAAACTGGGCATCATGTCCCGCACCGGAGTGGATGTACTGGTGTGACACTCCAGTTTCCTCTGCTGCCTCTTTTACATAGCCTACTAACTTTTTGTCCCAATATACAGTGTCACGGTTCCATGCTTTTTCAACCTCGCAGGTACAACCTGCCCATGTCTTGTCGGCACAGCTTTTAACGATGGCTAATACCTTCTCTAATACCTTGGGATCCTCATGACGAGCATCAAAGGAAAAGTCAAAGAAGTCCGGGACACAGGTATGAACGCATGGATGACATACAACCTCACCGGTTGTGTATACCAAATCGGAGTATCCCAGCTTGTCAATCTCCTCGTGGAGATAGTTCAGCGCCATTGCTGCAGCAAAGAATGCATCCTTCCTCTTAGGCATTGGAAATGTTCCCGCATGGGTTGTCTGACCGTAGAAACGTAAGCGATAGTTAAACATACCAAGTACACAGTCAACAACACCTATATCATTTCCCGCATCTTCCAGGATAGGGCCCTGTTCAATGTGGGTTTCAAACATGTAGAGGTATCTCTCAGGAGAAAGACGATACTTCTTATCTCCCATGTATCCGGAAGCTTTAAGAGCCTCACCGAAGGTACTCTTATTATCAAGAATACTTGTGGAAGCCATCATGTCTTCGTATTTGAATTTGGCCCTGATATCCTCCGGCAGGTAGTCGTAACATACGATTCCCGAACACATCATAGCAGGGGGATATAAAGATCCTTCCTCATTTGTCCAGATCATGGCTGTTAAGGGATGTTTGTGGGGAATCTTGTTCTCCGCAACGGTTTCAAGAACCTCCATGGCTGACATTACCCCAAGGATGCCGTCGTAGTTTCCGCCGTTCTTAACTGAGTCGCAGTGGGAAGCCATTACGATTCTTTTTGCATCGGGGTCAGTTCCCGGAAGTGTGGCATAGATATTGGCCACATCATCGATTTCAATGGTTGCCCCGATAGCTTCCATTCTTTTAACGAATTCACCCCTTGCCTGAAGGGCTGCGGGAGATAAGGAATATCTGGTGATTCCGCCGTGTCCCGCATCTCCGAAGGTTGAAAATGTCTTAATCTTATCTGTCATTCTTTCTAAACTGCATGTATACATAATAGATTCCTTCTTTCTGGTATTATTATTTCTTTGGAGTTCTTACTCCGGAAGCTGTTATTGAGTCTGTGGGGCACACCAGTATACATAACTGACATCCCACACATTTATTCGGGTTCATCTTTGGCTTACCTGACCGGGGGTCCATGGTAACTGCCTGGTGGCCTCCATCAAAGCATGAGATATAGCATCTTCCGCATCCCACGCAGGAGTCTCTGTGGAATCTGGGATACTCAATAGTGTCTCTATCAAGATTCTCCGCATCTATAATGTTGTCTATAGCATCTCCCACAAGTTCCCTAATACTTGTCATTCCAGCTGTTCTAAGGTAGTCTGACAGACCATCAAGCATATCCTCGATAATCCTGTAGCCGTACTGCATAACCGCCGTTGTAACCTGAATAGTCTCACAACCCATGGCAATAAACTCTGCCGCATCTCTCCAGGTCTCTATTCCTCCCATTCCCGAAATGGGGGCGTCCTTTGTTCTCGGGTCTTTTTTCAGGTCACTGATAAAGCGTAGAGCTATAGGCTTAACTGCCTTACCGGAGTAACCGCCTATAGAGCATTTGCCCTCCACATTCGGCGCGGTACCGAAATTGTGGAGATCGACATTCATAATGCTCTTTATGGTGTTGATTGCGGCAAGCCCGTCTGCTCCGTTTGCCAGAGCCACCGCTGCAGGTCCTTCCATCTTGGTGATATTGGGCGTCATTTTTGCCAGAATAGGGAGGTCTGTTCCTCTTCTTGTCGCGGCAGTGTATTTTGCTACAAGCAAAGGATTCGTACCAACATCACTGCCCAAGCCCTCTCCCACCATCTGGGGGCATGAAAAGTTACATTCAATTATATCTGCACCTGCTTCTTCCATCAGGCTTGCCAACTTAGTCCATTCTTCTTCGTTTTGTCCCATTATGGAGGCAATGACTACCTTGTTTGGGTAATCTTTTTTAAGCCTTTTAATAAACTCTATATTTTCCTCTAAAGTATGGTCTGATATCTGCTCAATGTTTTTTAAGCCGATGAAGGGGTTGTCCTCTTTTCTAAGGGCTCCGAAACGGGGTGAAACCTCATTTGGAACAAAGAAGCCGACTGTCTTAAAGGCAACTCCTGCCCAACCCATATCAAATGCCTTGGCAACCATCTCATAATTGCTTCCCACTACTGAGGAAGAAAGCAAACAGGGATTCTCAAAGTGCACTCCCAAAAAATCTATGGAAAGATCTACTTTCTCATCTGAATAGTTATAATCTCTGGAGATTACTTCCGTCACAACCTCCGGGATATCAATGGCTTTGTCCATCAATCCTCTTTTGCAATTATCCATACAAGGAGCCGAACATCCGACACATATATTTTCCGTTCCAATCTTTCTTGCAGCACCATAGAAATGGTCAAAGCGAAGGGCCATCATTATATCTCCCACCGGGAGTCCCTTGCTGCAGGCCTTGGAACAAGGAGCGTCATGACACATAAGACAACGGCTGGTCTCTGTCTTTAAAAACATTGTTTCATATGCCATTTTCCTCTCCTCCTTTTCTTAACACTATTATTTTCTTGGAGTTCTCTTTACGTAGTTTCCTTCTCCGGGGTTACCTACATACTCTCCGTTGTCATATACAAGGGTTCCTCTAAGGTAGGTCTGTACCGGATATCCGTGAAGTGTCTTACCCTCCCAGATTGTGTGATCGTAATCGGAATGCATGTTGTCTACACTAATGGTAAAGTCCTTATCCTTGTCGTAGATAACAATGTCTGCATCTTTACCAACTGCAATCTCGCCCTTGTTGTCACAACCGAAGATCTTGGCAACATTTGTCGCGCATACCTCAACTACCTTCTCAAAGGTGATTTTACCTGCATTGGCTGCATCAAGCATGTAGGGGTAGAGGTTTTCCACACCGGCGCAACCGTTTGGAATCTTGGTAAAGTCATCCTTGCCCCAATCCTTTTCATAGGACTGGAAGGGGCAATGGTCAGTTGCTACGGTATCGATAAAACCTGCTTTTAAGGCAGTCCATAAAGCATCCTGACTCTCTTTGCCCTTCATTGGTGGTGAGCATACGAAGTTTCTTCCGTCCTCTCTCTTATAAACATCGCAAGTGAATTCAAGGTACTGGGGACAGGTCTCAACATATAATTCATGGCCCTCTTCTTTAGCCTTGATACAGGCCTCTAAGCCTTCCTTGTCCGCCATGTGAACTATATATACAGGGGCATCAAGGTGGGTTGACCAGTGAACTACTCTCTTATCTGCCTCAGCCTCAACGAATTCCGGACGACTCATGTAGTGATACCAGGCATTTGTCTTACCCTCTTTTAAGTACTGCTCCGTTCTGATATCAATAAGGTCCGGGTTCTCGGCATGAACGTTAATCATGGCTCCAAGCTCTTTGGCCCGAAGAAGTAATGTAGCCAGCATTCCGTCATCAACCATCATGCCTTCTTTCTTATATACGAGGAAACATTTAAAACTTGTGATTCCTTCATCTACTGCCTGCTCCATCTCATCGATGATTTCACCGTCATTTAAGTTGGTGATGCAGCAATGGAAGGCATAGTCACAACATGCTTCCTCTTCAAGTACAGCCTTTTTGGAATTAACGAGACCAAGAATTGTCTCTCCCTTATGCTGTACGGGGTAATCGAATATTGTGGTGACACCGCCGCATACAGCAGCTCTGGTGCCCGATAAATAACTGTCTGCAGATACCGTTCCTCCAAAGGGCATTGCCATATGGGTATGAGCATCCAAAGCTCCCGGTAATACCAGCTTTCCGGTGGCATCTACGCATTCTTTTGCTTCATAATCCAAGTCTTTTCCGATGGCAACAATAATGCCGTCTTTAACCGCTACGTCCGCAAGATAGCTTCCAACCGCCGTTACAACGGTTCCGTTCTTAATTAATAAATCCATAATCAACACCTCTTTTACTCTTTGGAAATTTGGCGGCGACAGCCCTTAATCTGCCGCCACCAAAGATATTTTTATGAGAATTTCTCAGGTTTATATACAAGTACCAGTCCTGATCTCTGGTAAATCTGTGCAATCTCCACTAAGTCCATTCCGCTTGCGTCTGCTGATGCAAGGTTGGTCTCCCATGTTACTCCGAAATCAACGGTTCCGTTGTTAACAGCTGTTGTCTCGGCGATGTCTCCGCCACCGGATACAATTTCCACGTTATCGAAACCGACTTCCTTGTAGTAGCCCTTTTCAACAGCCACGAAGTAGCCCATGAACTGTGCCTGAGGCAACCATTTAAGCTGAATCTTTACTGACTTCTTCTCAATGTTAAACTTGCCGTCTGATGCCTTGGCCTTTGTGATAAATGTCTTATCTCTGATATCATCAAGAGTAAGGGCTTTAAACTTGGTGTTTGCTGTTGCATCATCAAGGGTTACGTACTTTTTGGCAATATCAAGAGTCTGCTGCATTGCTGAATCATCCATGTTGCCGATATCAGTTACCTTCTCTCCCTTGGTGTTGGTTGATACAAGCTTAGCGACCTCGCTTGCCATGTATTTCTGATGGTCCGGAGATACGGATGAGCCTGCTTTGTATACAATCTCAGCTGCTTCATCCGGGTGTGCAACCGCATATTCCCAACCCTTTAATGATGCATAAAGGAAGGCTGCTGTTGTTTCGGGATTCTCTTTTGCGAACTTCTTGGTGGTAAAGATGTTATCCTCCATCATTGCCACTCCTTCATCGTTCATGTCGATGTATTTTACTTTGTCGCCGTATTTGTAACCACCGTCATAATCATTCTTTACAAGGCCAAGTTCGTTGTATGTCATGGCTGATGCAAGAAGGATAGAATCGTCATCAAATCCGTCCATGGTGAAGTCCTGGCTTAAGTACTTGGTTGGAAGGTTATACTTGGCAAGTAAGGCAAGTACCTCGTATTCATTTCCAAGTCCCCAGTTACCTACCTTGCCCTGTTCAGCTGCCTTCTTGATAATGTCCTCTGCCTTAAGGTCTGCTGCCTGAGTCGTTTGGGCTGTTGATGACTGACTTGTTCCTCCGCCGCCACCACAGGCTGTTAACATGCTCATTGCAAGTGATGCCACTGTCACCGCACATACCAATCTTTTTAATCTCTTCTTCATAATCATTTCTCCTTTCGGTTCATCTTCTATCCCATCTGATCAGTGATATCTTCTCAGTAGAATACTCTGTAGTGCCATAAGGATTACATAGGATATGACACCTATTAAACAGGCGGTTGCTATGTAAGCCCAGGCTGTAGAATACTGCGCCAGCACAATATTCTCTCGTATCTGTCTTCCTACTCCCGTAATGTATTCGGCAAAGTACTCGCTTACGATTGCCGTCATGATGCTGGCGGGAACCGATACCTTTAATGCCGTGAACACATAAGGCAGTGAGTTGGGAAGTCTCAGTTTCCAAAGAACTGTTCTCTTTGGTGCTGCATATATTGCCATGAGATCCTCAGAAAAAGGTTTAATCTCTGTAAGGCCTCTGTAAGCATTCAGCCCCATATCTGCCGCACAGATAAGGGTTACAACTATAATCTTTGACACCATACTTCTAATGCTTGCTTGAGATGAAACATCCTTAGTCCAGTTGTTTAAAACCGGTGCCAAAGCTACCACCGGGATAGAAGCAAAGGCTCCTATCACGGATAAACCCCCCATTCCGATTTTGGGGAACATGGCTGCAAGTACAGCCACCAGATATCCAAGTAAGCTTCCCACCAACAGGCCTATAAAGGCCACACTTACGGTGGATAGTGTATTAATCAGAATCTTGTCTTTTATGTCAAACATGATTCCACCTATCTTATCTAAGAGAGGCAAGGTAAATGTATCCGTATGAAACCATCCGTGAAGCACTTGTCCCTGCCACAACCCTACCAGGATTACTCCGAGAATCACCGGAAGTACTATAGTGGAGGCTTTCTGCCATTTCCTGTTTTCTTTTGCTCTTTGACGTAGTGTTTTCCTACGCCCTATCTTTTGTAATCTTACTTCTCTCTCCATACTCAGACCCTCCTTCTCCAGGGTGCTATACCCACCTCAATCAGGCCGATGACCTTGCTTATAACAATTCCCAAAAATGCACTGAAGAATACGATCAACCAGAATACGTGAATGCTCATTGCATGCTTGAGGGATTGTGATAACAGACATCCAAGACCTCCGTCTCCCTGCAAAGTGTCCACAAGGATTGATGCTGTTACAGCCATAGGTGCCGCGATTTTAAACCCTGTAAACAAATAGGGCAGGCTGGCCGGAATAAGCACCTTGGTGTATAAGGACCTGCGCTTTGCCGCGTATATAAACATCAGATCGTATTTTTCCTGCTCTACGGATTTGAATCCGGCAAGTGTATTGGCTGCAACCGGATAAAAGCTTAGGATTGCCGCTATTATTACCCTGCTTATGTTAATATCACCGGTTATGGCCAGTATAATCGGTGCTATACCAAGAACCGGAATAAGCTGAATCAGCATCAGGTAAGGGAAGAGTATTTTTTCAACCATCCCTGACATTTTCATAAGAAGGGCAAATAAGAATCCTATTACCGCTCCAATTATGAAACCAAGAAGGGCTCTAATAAGGGTCAGACCTGCACTTGATAGTACAGCCTGCACTGCTGTCATATCTCCTGTTACCTTCTTTCCGGAAAATGCCGCCGCTATTATCTGATAAAGATGGGGCAAGATGTTCTCCGGTGTCCTCTTGGTGGCTGCCACCACCATTGCTCCAACCTCCCAGGCAATGATTAAAAGCACTATCCAAAGGAAGGATGAGAACCATTTTGTGCCTGTAATTGCTTTTATCTTCTTCATCAGACGCTACCCCCTTCAAAACTGTTTCTAACCTTAGCCACCAGTTCATTAAAATGGGCTGACTCCTTGACTTCCAGGGCTCTTGGTCTATCCAGGTCCACATCAACAATTGCTGAAAGCCTGCCAGGATGGGGTGACAAGACGCATATCCTGTCTGACAGGAACACTCCTTCCTGAATGTTATGGGTTACAAAAAGGATGGTTTTGTTGGTAGCTCTCCAGATTCGAAGTAAATCTTCATGGAGCTTCTCCTTTGTAAAC
Source organism: Lachnospiraceae bacterium (assembly GCA_015058015.1). Lineage (GTDB taxonomy): Bacteria > Bacillota > Clostridia > Lachnospirales > Lachnospiraceae > SIG280. The sequence continues at coordinate 27,082 of SVDM01000015.1, forward strand.
TCATCAAGAGCTGAGAAAGGTTCATCCATAAGAAGGATATCCGGGTCAAGTCCGAAGGCTCTTGCTATGTTGGCTCTTTGCTGCATTCCTCCTGATAACTGCTTTGGATAGTGGTTTGCAAAGTCTTTAAGTCCCACCATCTCAAGCATCTCATCTGCTCTATCAGACCGCTCCCCTTTGGAATAACCCATAATTTCCATTGGAAGCTCTACATTCTTCTTAACTGTTCTCCAGTCAAAGAGCACCGGTTGCTGAAACACAAAACCGAACTTTTGCTGGAGCCTTACCTCCTTGGGAGTCATGCCCTGAATATGTACATCTCCCTCTGTGGGTTTTTGCAAATCTGCCACACACCGAAGGAGTGTGGTCTTACCACATCCGGAGGGTCCAAGGAGTGCAATGAACTCTCCCTTGTAAATCTCCAGATTCACATTAGTTAAAGCCTGTACGTCATTATCCTCATTATCTTTAAAGGTTACCCCCATGTTTCTTGTTTTAATCTCAATTTCTCTCTCAACACCCATAGCCGGTTCCTCTTTTCTTCAGTAATAAAACAAAACACAGCCCCGGCCTTTGCTTTCAGCGCCGTTGCTGTGTTTTGATATCTAAAGTATATTTATAGTTCCCGATATGTTCAATTTGCCCCGGCACAAAAGTCTTTGTGCTTTAGCACATTCAGGAAATCAGCTTGTGATATATTCTTTCACAATCTTCTTTTGCCACTGTTTTCCTTGTATTACCCGGGCTTCCTGAGGCTATGGCATCCTCTGCCATCTTGGGGATATTTCTTATAAAGTCCTCTTCCTTTATTCCGTACCCCGTAATTGTGGGAATCTCACATATACCCACAAGTTCTTTTACTGCCTCAATAAATATCCCTGCCGCTACACTGTCTTTTTCACCATGGCCCACCAGACCACATGCTCTTCCAAGATCTGCAAAACGTTCTACAGCTCCGTCCACCGCAAATCCAAGGCATTCGGGAAGAAGCATGGCGTTGCTGACACCATGGGATACATGGAAGAGGGCGCCAATGGGTCTGCTCATTCCGTGTACTATGGTTACGCTGGCATTGTTTATACATACCCCGGCCTCGAAGGCTGCAAGTGCCATCTGTTCTCTCGCCTTCCCGTCATTCCCGTTTTTATAACTGATGGGAAGGTACTTCATAATACGCTTTACCGCTGAGATGGCATATACATCCGTAAGGGGCGTAGCCTTCTTGGATGTATAGCTTTCAACCGCATGAGTTAAAGCATCAAGACCTGTAGCTGCCGTTACGCTCTTTGGCATATCCAAAGTGTACTCATAATTAATTATTGCCAGATCGGGAATAAGGCAATCTCCCTTAAGAAGCATCTTGATATCTCTTACAGTATCCGTAATTACCGTAAATTTTGTGGCCTCGGACCCTGTTCCGGAGGTAGTGGGAATTGCCACAATCTTTGGCATAGCGCATACAATCTCTTTGCCGAGAAAGTCAGCTATATTCACGTCCTCCTTTTGCCCTGCCATAAGAGCTATGGCCTTGGCTGAATCAAGGGGGCTTCCTCCGCCTATTCCTATTACAAAATTGCTTCGACTCTTTTTATATGCAAGGACGCCCTCTGCAATCATCTCATCTGTAGGTTCGCCGCATATTCCGTCGAATACCATATAAGCAATCTCCAGTTTTTCCAATACTCTTTTAAGCTCTCCTACCATTGGAGACTTTGATACGTGGGGTCCGGTTACTATTAAAGCCCGGTTGCCGTATCCCTTTAAATAGGGAGCTGCCTCATTTAAAGCATCGCTTCCCACCAGCACATGGGTAGGAATTGCAAAATGTGCCATACTTATCCACTCCTTTTTCTAGATAAAGGTGGTATCCACAATTGTAAGGACTTCATCCAACTTAGCCAGTTCTTCCTTTACCTGCTCTTTAGTAATAATAAGAGGCGGGCAGACAAATACCATGTTCTCGTGGGAATAAGTCATAAATCGCCTTTCCTTTAAGAGTCCTATTACCTTGCCCATTACTCCCTCCGGATCTTTGCCGTAAGCTACAAGGGGCTCCTTGGTGGCCTTGTCCTTTACAAGCTCCACGCAGGAGAAGAGACCGATGTGTCTTACGTCGCCCACGCAAGGGTGCTTTTCTTTAAGTTCATCCAGAATATCTGCTAAAACCGCGCCCACTTTTGTAACATTCTCGGGGATATTGGCCTTGGTGTAGTAGTTTACACAGGCAACTCCCGCCGCACATGCCAAGGGGTGTCCGCTGTAGGTGAGCCCGCAGGATAAAAGGTTGTCATCAAAGTATGCTGCAATCTTCTTAGATACCGCAACTCCACCAAGCTGAATATATCCGCAGGTTACACCCTTTGCAAATGTCACGATATCCGGTACTACATCAAAATTCTCGAAGGCAAACATCTTGCCGGTTCTGCACCATCCCGCCATAACTTCGTCACATATCATTATGATTCCAAATTCATCGCAGATCTCTCTTACACCCGGAAGGTAGCCTTTTGGCGGAATTATGATTCCGTTAGAACCTGTAATGGTCTCCATTACGATAGCTGCCACGTTGTCCGGACCCTCGTAGATTATCTGTTCCCGTAGCTTAGTCAGATAGAACTTAGTCGCCTCTTCTTCTGATTTAAACTCGATGGGTTCTCTGTATATGTATGGATCGAAGAATTTAACGAATCCCGGAATTCCCGGCTCTAAGGGGTATCTTCTGGGCTCACCCGTTAAGTTACCGGCTCCGAAGGAAGAACCGTGGTAGCTTCTGTAACGGCTAAAGACCTTCTTTCTTCCCGTAAACATTCTTGCAATCTTTATAGCATTCTCATTGGCGTCAGCACCGGCATTGGTAAAGAATACTTTACCAAAGGTGTCCGGAAGAAGGTCAATTATCATCTTGGCCAGCTTTGCTCTCGGCTCTGATGCAATAGAGGGTCCGATGTAGCAATACTTGTCTACCTGCTCTTTGATGGCATCTGCTATGTCTGTGTTGCCGTAACCAAGGTTTAGGTTAACAAGCTGTGATGCCATATCCGAATAACGATTTCCGTCAAAATCGTAGTAGTATATCCCTTCTGCTTTTTCCACCGGAATGGGGTTTAGGTTGCCCTGTTTGCTCCATGACTGTAATACATATTGTTTTTGTGTCTCTGTTATTTCTTTTCCCGTCATTCCCATATATATCTTCCTTCCTGTGCTCTTTACGCACCTTTTTTGTTATCTGATATCTGTCATTATAGGATTCTTGCTTTCGGATACAATAAATCAAAACACAAATCGGTTTGTGCTGTGGCATAAGAAAAAAGTGCCGCTTTCGCGACACTTCTTTCTTCCTACATGATATCCGAGAGATTAAAAGCTATCATTAGTTCCGTTCTGGCACTTAATGATGACATCTCAACTCCCAATAATTCTTCAATTTTATTCAACTTGTAGTTTATGGTGTTTCGGTGGACGAAGAGTTCATCTGCCGCATCCTTTACACTTCCGTTATGAGAGAGGTAACAGCGCAGAGTTGTGCATAGATCTGTTCCGTTTACATTATCATAATCCTTCAGGGCCTTAAGGGTATGATTGTAGTATTCTTTTATTAAATCCCTGTCCTCGATTCCCATAAGAAGCCTGTATATCCCCAGATTATTATAGAAGATCTTGTCCTCTCCTATCTTACCTCTTGATTGAAGCCTTCTTATTGCTTTTGCCTGGTTATAACTTTTATATACGCAGCGAACGCTTTTGGTAAGCCTGCCTACGCCCATATACAGATTCTCTCCCTCCTTTAGAATTCTTTTAACATTTGCCTGCACATCCCTTACCTTGCTTATCAACCGGTCCTCAGTGATATTTGCCAGGATAAGAATGATATCGCTGTCATTTACAAAAACAGCAAAATTGTCTGTAGTTCGACGAAGATTATTATCTATACTCCAACATAGGGTTTCAAGACGTTCCTCCGTAACCTTTTCCTTAGATTTTACCTTCATTACCGTTACGCTGTAATTCCATTTCACCCGGAAGGAACGCTGAGATAAAGGCACAACATAGAGTTCCTCCTGTTTGGGAAAAAATATGGCATTCTTAAACGCTGCCGAAGTCTCCATCATTCTCTGCTCTTCTTTTGTTATTGCAAAGCAGAATATGTGCATAATCTCCGCCAAGTGAGCCTTCCAGGGTACAACAAACAAAGGAAAATCCATGTCATTGCAATAGAAGAATGCTTCCTCCGGAATAGTTTCTATAAAGGGTCCGATGTTAATTATAAGACCGGCTGCTTTTCTTTCATGGAATGCCTTAATAAGATTTAATATATCTTCCTTTGATGTAAGACCAATCCCCGTTGTGATAACCAAATGTCCCGCATCAAGAAAGTCCGTTGCTTCCATTGTCTCCGCCATATGAACCCAGGTTACAAGGTTTGTCATTCCACCTTCTCCTGCCACCAGGGTCAAATCCATGTCCTTTGCCTTCTCCGTAAGTCTTCTAAGTTCAATTGCCATATTTATTACCTATCCCTTTAACATGCAAAAAGGCGCCTTGTACATATGTACAAAACGCCTTTGTTCTTCCATCTAATTCAAAAAGATACATAAGATTTTGAATTATGTCAAGAAGAATTTTCAGCCTTTGCCGAGCCTGTGTAAAATAGACTACTTCTGTTGCATTGCTGTCTGCCGGAATTGCGGTAAGACTACCAATCCATATTATATCAGACAATTCATGAAGCAATATTAACATGTGAATTTACATGTTAATATTGCATGTCACTATTTCGTCGTGTATAATAAAACCATGAGGTGATTACAATGCCAAACATTAAACCAATATCAGATTTGAGAAACTATACAGAAGTCCTGAAAGAAGTTGATTCTTCTAATAGGGTATACCTTACTCGTAACGGTCACGGAGAATATGCAATTCTCAGCATGGCTGAAATCGACAAACTGGATCGTTACAAAGCTGCGTATAAGCTGTTTGCCAAGTTGAAGAATGCCGAGAGACGTGCTGAAGTCGAAGGCTGGGTTGACGCCGAAGAATTAGAGAAAGAGCTGGGACTTACCGAAGATTGATTTACAAAGTAAAATACTCACCTGATGCATCAGATAAACTAAAAGAACTAAAGCGCACCATCACCGCTTCTCGTGGCAGTAATGATGCGCTAAAATATGTCTCGTCTATAACTAATTCGGTAAAGAATCTTGGTGTAAGCCCTCTAAAAGGACCATCTGTTGCAGCCTTTCTCGGAATTGAGACCTCGTATAGATTTCTTCATATTTATCACTATTACATATTCTACAGAGTAGATACGCCTATCATTTATATCACTGATATTTTTCACGAACGAGAGGATTTCATGCGTGAATTATTTGGAATCAGTAGTCGAACAGAAGAAAGTATAGACTATTGGGGTGAATAAACTATGCTTTTACTGCAGATGTCTTCTTTTTTACTTCCACATCCCCTAAGAGGCCGGCTCTGAAAAGAACTGCTCGAAGAGCAAGATATGCAACCACGGCTATGGCAGAATTAATTACCGCGTTTATTATTGTGGCATAGGTTGTAACCGCTACCAGGGCTTTGATTGCTGATGCTGCCTTGTCTGCATTGGGGATAAGCAGTGTATACCATACATATTTTAAGGCCGGCTCAAAGATGCAGTTAAATCCCAAGCCTGCAACGGCTGATATAACTGTCCATCTTGCTATATATGCCTTGTTATGCTCCTTGGAAAGCTTGGCAATCTTATGGGCAACAAGGCCTACAATAAGACCTATAACCAGCTTGGTGATAAATGTTCTTGGTGCCGACTCGGCGTATCCGCCTAAAAGGTCTGCCAGGGTAAGTCCCACAGCACCTGCCGCTCCTCCGTAAGGTCCGCCAAGGAGCAGGGAGCCTAGTACTACAAAGGCATTTCCTATATGAATCTTGGTTCCCATGGCATTGATTGCGGGGAATATGGCATATCCTACATAGCACAGGGCTGCCATAAGTCCAGCATATGTTACTTTTAACAGTGTCTTGTTGTTTTCGAAAGTATTCATTTTCCTCTCTCCTCTTTTGTTTCTATTTATTGTTGATTAATATAGCATCAAAGTGGTAATATAAAAACTACCAAAAGGAGAATTTTTTATATGACCAGATATATAGAGATATATGAGGACGTGAAAAAAAAGATTATAGAGGGCGTCTATGAATACAATTCCAAGCTGCCTTCAAAGCGAGTGTCTGCCGACAATTACGGGGTCAGCGTTATCACAGTAGAGCACGCCTACGAGCTTCTTATGGAGGAAGGCTATGTGGTGGCCAGAGAAAAAAGTGGCTACTTCGTAAGTTATAAGGAAAGTGACTATTTTACCGGAGGATCCTCCGAGAAAATGTATTCGCCTCCCGTCAGGACCGGCCATGACCTTCATTCCTTATCCCGGGAAAGTGAGGAAATATCCTTCAACACATACGCCAAAACCGTGCGACGGGTTCTTACGGAATACGGCGAAGAGATTAAAGAAAAGCCCGACTCCTTCGGTTGCGAATGCCTTAGACTGGCTATCGCCAACTACCTATTGAAGAATCGGGGAATTAAAACGGACTATCGTCGGATTATTATCGGATCGGGTGCCGAATACCTCTATGGGCTGATTGTAAGAACCTTCGGCAGAGATATCATTTACGCCATAGAAGATCCCTCTTATCGTAAAATTGCTCTTGTTTACGAGGCAGAGGGGATAAAAACAGATAAACTGCCCCTTGGAAGTAACGGAATAGACAGTGAGGCCTTGTGGAATACGGGAGCCCGCATTCTCCATGTAACCCCCTATCGAAGCTTCCCCACCGGCGTCACGGCTTCCGCCGCCAAGAAGGCTGAGTATATTAAGTGGAGCGTAAAAAAGGACGGGATAATAATTGAGGATGATTTTGAATCGGAATTCTCAAGCAGCCGAAAGCCTGAAGAAACACTGTTTTCCAGAGATAAGGACGGACGGGTAATATATGTTAACACCTTCAGCAAAACAATAGGTTCCTTCATGCGTACCGCCTACATGGTAATCCCGGAAAACCTTGAACATCTCTTTCGTGAAAAGACAGGGTTTGCATCCTGCACCGTCCCTGCCTTGGAGCAATATGTTCTTGCTGAACTGCTTGATAGGGGAGACTTCGTCCGCCACATAAACAAAGTTCGCAGAAAACGCAGAAGTGAGGGGTAATCCGCCCCTCACTTAATTATTCTATAGACCTTAATACTTCTTCAGTATCTTTCTTATGCTAAGGTGATTCTTACCATCTTCATACTTGTAGATAACATCATCCATGGTTTTCTTAACCAGATATATACCTAAACCACCCCTTACCCGCTGACTGGCAGAAAGCGTTACATCAGGCTTTTGGGCATTCAGCGGATTAAAAGGTTTTCCGCTGTCTATAAGAGTAATTGTAATCTCTGTTCGATCCGGAATAGTCTCAACCCTTACGGTAGCATCCCCTGTCTCACCATCATATGCGTAATGGGCAATATTGCCGAAGAGCTCATCTATCGCTACATTTATCTGTCCCTTTATGTTTTTAGGACAATTCATAATCACAAGTTCCTCATTCACAAAATCCTGTACCATATCCAAGTTCTCTACTATGGCATCAACCGTAATCTCTTTTGACAGCGGTTTGGGACCCTTATATTCTATGCAAAGCATGGTCAAATCGTCGAACTGCTCTGCAGATTCTACAAATTTCTTTACTTCACTGTCTACCGTGGCAAGAATATCCTCCGGAGCAGATTCAGCTGCCAGATTAACCGCCGCAAGGGTTCTCTCCATTCCAAAGAGTTCACCGGCTTCATTCATGGCCTCCGGTACACCGTCAGTATAAACAAAAAGCTTGGCTCCCGGCTCCATTAACATCTCATAATTGGTGTGTTTCATGTTTTTCTTGCCACCGATTACAAAGCCGTGTTTATCCTTTATAATTCTGAAATTGCCATCGACATCCTTCAAAATCGGATACTCATGTCCGGCATTGGCTGCAGTTACTATTCCTGTGTTTATATCAAGAATTCCTACCCATACCGTTACAAACATCTTCTCTTTATTATTCTCACAGATAAGATTATTTACTTCTTCAAGTACGCTTTTCGGATCTCGTTTTGCTATAATACGGCTCTGAATCATACTTTTCGCCATCATCATAAACATGGCTGCCGGTACGCCCTTACCTGATACGTCTGCCATAACCATGGCAAGATGAGTATCTCCCGCAAAAAAGAAATCATAAAAATCTCCACCTACCTCTTTTGCAGGTGTCATGGAAGCATAGATGGTAAACTCCGGCCTCTCCGGAAATGCAGGGAAGATATTGGGCAACATGTCTGCCTGTATCTTGGTAGCCAGAGAAAGCTCCGTTCTAACCCTCTCTTTTTCAGACATCTCATCAACTATCTTGTCAACATAGTCTCTCATTTTGCCCGCAAGAGATTCGAAGTTTTCCGCAAGAACCTGAACTTCATCTCCGGTTTTATACTCGTCCTCCATCTCGAAGAACATATTAATACCGCTGAATTCCTTCAGGCTGTCTGTCATCTGTACAATGGGCGCAATCTTTTTCTTTATCCTCCTGCTGACATAGACATTGGAAACAATCATTATTAATACAATAGCCAACGCCACTATGATAACAGATATATTGAATGTTACTTTTTCTTTATTGATTAGACTATCCGAATACTCCTCCATCTCGGATATGAGACCTTCCGCCGGTACCATAACTTCATCAACAGACTCAAATAATATCTGGGTCCATCCGGGTACCGGAATATAGCCGTAAGCGGCATAGTATTCCCCACCGTCAACATGGACTCTTTCTACACCGGTCTGACCGGAGAGCCCTTTATTAATAAGGGCTTTAAGTTCAGGATTAACCGTGTTTCTCACATCTTCCGTAACGTCATCACCAAGTTTTAACTCTCCATCTTCTCTGGGTGATGCTGCCAACTGTCCGTCCTTACCAATTAAAACTGCAAAACCGGATTTACCTATGGCCCTGTCTTCCATGAATTTTGTCATGCCTTGCATACGAAGACAACCCTCTACCACAGCCACCGGCTTGCCGTGGGCATATACCGGGGCGCTGTATAACAACTCATGAAAACCGTACAAAGCACCCTTTGTGGTGGATGAGAAGCAGACATCCCCTGCCTTCAAAGCATCATCGAACCATCCGCGTTTTCTGGCATCGAAATCCTTAATATTACCGTTTTCATCAAATTTCCCTTCAGATAATCTGTCATAGTCTAAGGTTACCCCATCGAGGGTACAGATATAACAGTCAATGGTGTAATCATCTGAGCATACTATCTCTTTCATCATCGGCTCGAGGTTTGCCAAACGTTCCATCATCCCGTATGTTTCGGCACTGATATTCTCATAGCCGTTTGGTGCAAGAAGCTGCAATGCCGGCTCTGAACCCGTCTCCTTCTTGGGCGGACTTATCTTCCTGGGCTTATAATTCTCAGGATGACGAAATACATCTTCCACCTGACTTCTAAGAGAGATAAGATCCTGCTTTACAATCCTGAATTCGTCGTCCGCTCTTTCCGAAGCCGACAATACCAGGGACTTTAAGTTCTCTTCTGTTATATATGTCACAGATTTGCCCGAGCGTTCCGTCAAAAGCTGTAATTGTTCTTCTTCCTCGGATATAGTCATATTGTGAAGTCCGGATAAATGGTAACCGAAGATAGCCGAAAAGATTACCCCCATGGCAAGCACAAAGGTAACCATCGCCCGCATCATTTTTCCCACTAATCCACTAGAAAAAAGAGAAGAATTCTTAATCATACCCATACTCCTTATGATTTGCTGTCACTGCCGAGGTATTCAATACACAACATTGTCAAATCATCGAACTGCTCTGCGTCACCCACATGCTTTCTGACCTCTCTTGCTACATTTGCCAGAATAGCTTCCGGCGAAAAGTCGGCCACTGCATTTACTGCCCCTAAGGCACGTTCCATTCCAAAGAGCACTCCCGCTTCATTCATAGCCTCCGGGACACCGTCAGTGTACACAAAAAGCTTAGACCCGGGTTTCATGGCTATTTCATAATTGGTGTATTTCATATTTCTCTTGCCACCGATAACAAAACCGTGCTTATCTTTTATAATCTCAAAGGGTTTGTCCGGCTCCTTGTAGATAGGATATTCGTGACCGGCGTTGGCTGCTGTCAACACACCTGTTTCCAGATCAAGTATTCCAACCCAAACCGTAACGAACATTTTCTCTCTGTTGTTGGCGCAGATAATATTGTTAACATCCTCAAGGGCCTTAGCTACATCCTGGTGTGAACTAAGCTGGGTCTGAATCATGGTCTTGGCCATCATCATAAACATGGCCGCCGGCACACCCTTACCCGATACATCCGCCATAACCATGGCCAGCTTGTTCTCTGCCGCAAAGAAGAAGTCGTAAAAGTCACCGCCTACTTCCTTTGCCGGTGTCATGGATGCATATATATCAAAATCTGTTCTTTCGGGAAATGCCGGGAAATTGCTGGGCAGCATATCTGCCTGTATTCGGGTGGCCAGAGACAACTCCGCATTGACCCTCTCCTTCTCAGACATGATGGCCACTATCTCTTTAATGTATCTGTTCATCTTCTCCGAGAGGTCTCTAAAGCTCTCCGCCAAAACCTGAATCTCATCCCCGGTCATATAAGATTTGTCCATTTCAAAGGACATGTTATCTCCTGTCAGTCCGGATACACGTTTAGCCATAAGCGCCAAGGGTTTAGACCGTCTTTTAGCGATTAAGCTGACTGTCACAATACCTACAAGCAGGATAACCAGCAACATTTGAATTGCAATAACAGCAGCTTTTCTAAATCCTTCCCGTTTAATTACAAGGTCTTGTGCCGAGACTTCCTTCATATCTGACAGCAACTCATTGGTGGGCTTCATAACTTCATCCACCGATACAAAAATAATCTGTGTCCATTTATTAGAACTCATATATCCATATGCCGCATAATACTCCTGCCCGTCAACCTTAAGCTTTGTGACACCCGTTTCTCCCGATAGTCCGAGATTAATGGTTTCCTTTAATCCTGAATTCACACTGTCTCTTACATCAAGGGTAAGATCCTCATTTATCTTTAATTCACCTGAAGTACGGGGAGAACACACTAATTGACCACGATCACTGATAAGTACGGTAAAACCCGATTCTCCAATATCTCGACCTTCAAGAAAGCTCTTTAGCATATCGGTTCTTATAGACCCCTGTAAGACTGCAACAATCTTATCATCTACGTATACCGGGGCAGCATAGGCTACCTCGTCGAAATCATATATCATACTGTGTATGGGATAAAAGAAGATATCTCCCCGCTCTATAGCCCCTTTATACCAATCCTGTCCGGTAAAATCTACGGTGATTACATCACCATCATCCTTTATCTTCTTGTCGGCTAATCTGTCCATAAAAAGGGCCAACCCATCGGTGGTGGCCACTACGATATCTACATTAAACTCATTCTGTATCAGGAATTCTTTAAGCATGGGCTCCAGATTAGCCAGACGCTGGGCTGTTTCCATAGACTTGGCAGGTATATTCTCATAACCCATTGAACACAGCAGCTGCATAGAGGGTACTCCTGCATTATCTTTACTTGGCGGCAAAACGGTTCTTCTTCCGTATTTATTGGGATTCTTGTAGATATCAGCCACCTGATTCTGGAGCATTCTCAGGTTGTGTGCGGCAATCCAGAATTCATCATCTGCTCTGTCTGCAGCCCATTTTATTCTGGCTCTTAAGTTCTCTTCTATAATGGATGTCATAGATTCCGTAGACTTGCCTGCCACAACAGCCTGTTGCCTTTCTTCATCTGCCCGAATCATTCCGTGCATGGAAATCAACTGCACTGCGAAGACAACCAAATAAGTCACTCCCATTGCAAGAGCGAATAAAGCAAAAAACTTTATTATGGTTCCGGCTAAACCCCCTTGTTTTGGCTTGTCTTTTTTGTTCATAGTTACTCCCCCGATATTTTAAGAATCTATGATTCGATTTTAGCCAAATGCTCCATTATGGTATCCGTTGCCACAAGACACTTTAAGGATGCTGCCTGAAGTTCTGCATAGAACCCTTCAGCCCCATCTGCAAGACCATCCGATACCGCTTTCATAAGCAGGCATCTTACCCCATTAGCCTCACAGGTTAATACGATACCCGCCGATTCCATATCACAGATATCTCCACCAAAGGTTTCATGCAGGTAGCTCTTTTCTTCCGCTGTGCCGATGAACTTATCCCCTGAACAGCAAGTTACAAGAGAAAGCCCTTCCATGGCAGACATAGCAGTTTTAACCAGACTCTCACTGGTGCGAAGATAGATGGAATCATGACCATCAACCTGCCCTATGGCCAGATCCATGAACTCAGAACAGTCGTATTTGTAATGAACTACACGCTCAACCAGACAGACCTTCCTAGTCTTCATATCAGTAGTTAAACCACCCACTACCCCAAAGTTTACTATGTAGCTTACGGAGTATTTCGCAATTAAATACTGTACGCCGGAGGAAGCAGCGATTTCGCCCATTCCGGCCTGCAGAATGTATATATCATATGTATCACGCTCTACCAAAAACAGGTTAAACCCGGGAGGTGCCTCAAGCTCCTTCCAGGCCTTGTAATGCTCAAATATAGCGTCCATCTCTATGGCAACAATAAGTCCTATTCGCTTCTTACCGGAAGGCTTAGAGGATAGTTTTTCCCGAATATTTGGCAAAAGCAAATGACCGGATGTAAAGCCCTCATCATCATAATCTTTTGAATTGGGGCAGACCGTAACCTCCCAACCAAGTTCAGTAAATTCCTGCCTAATGATTTCCAATTCATCTATTGGTCCGTAACCGCAATCTACGGCATTAAAGGTCTGATAAATAGTAGTTATCTCAATGATGAACTTACTCTTGTCAAAGAGCCTGTCTATTTCGTAAGCATCTATTATCGAATCCTCGCATACGGCAAATGTCAGAGCGTACTTTTTTCCTTTTGGCGCCGGGAGTGTCTCTGCGATGGCAGCTATCTCCTCAATAGTCAGAGATCTGTTACCATACATCTTCCTTCGAATGCTCTCATCCGTAGAATCAATGCTAATGTGAAGCACCGCATTGCCATCATATACATTGTTTTTGATGCGGCAATACTCCAACAGAAAGTCCTTTGTATTGCCACTTTTTGGCATCATGGTTGAAAGAGAAGGAGTGATAACCTTGGCATCCGCTTTCTTTCTTACGCACTGACACAGGCCTGACTCAATGAATTCCAATACTTTGTCATTGAATACCGGCTCACCCATTCTGGAGAAATCCACTACCATAAGCTCTGTGGCAGCACTTCCGGTATTGCTTGTAATTGTGTCAATCTGATACTCCAAATCCTCTATTGATGCATTCCCATGGAAGCCGAAAGCCGGGCAGTCGCAAAAAGCGCACTTACCTAAACATCCCCTTTGGCATGATAGGTTAATTCGCCACACCTTGTCATAAGCTTTGTCAGGAAAGGATAGGAATTCAAGATTACGCTTTTCATCAACGTAGATGGTTCCAAGGGCACGTTCAAATATCCTTAAGCCTTCATATTTCTTCTTCAAAAAGGCTACATAACACATGATAACCAGGGCAATGCCCATAACAGCAAGAATGGTATAACCAATGTAGGCGAATATCTCTCCCCATACTGCAGGTACCCCGCGTTTTTTGCTGCTAATAAGCAAGGCTATAATTATGCCTGCTGTTATTACGAGCTGTACTAAGGCAGACCAGGCTATAATGACCTCGTTAACGGATAGCCGGCGTCTTCCGTCGTGGTAATACTCAGAATATACCCAATCCAACAGCACCATAGCCGGCAAGCCGAATATCAGGCACATACAAAGGTTATTCTGGAATACAAAAAAGGCACTTTCTAAGAAACTGCTGCCGGATACAAAAAACTGAATTGCACCTACAGAAAGACCGATAACGGCGGCATTTACCGCCATAAGGAACGCAAAACAGACAGTCACTTTCGGACTGTCAAGTCGCATCTTGCGAGATGTGCACCCCACGTAACGTGTCCACGCATAGAAGGGTAACGCTCCATATATAATCTGGGGAATAAAGCCTAAACATGCAACAGCAATACCATAACCCGACAGTAAGTCCGATGCAAAATTCGCCACTGCGCAAGCAAGGATGGCAGGCCATCCATATGCTATTCCAAGTATCGGATTCATAGCCGCCGATGGTCTGACACCCGTTACATCATAAGCCGCTAAGACAGTATTAGAGAAAAAGGTTAGTATTAAAAACAAAACAGCGGTAAAAAAGAAAACCTCCCATTTCCGCCTTCCGGAATTCTTGTTAATCACATTTGCCTCCATAGCGCATATTTTACTGTCAACATCATAACATATTATGAAGTTGTCTTGCAATTATACGCGCAAAAAAGTTATATGACGGCAAGATCTCGCTTTTTCCATTTAAGAAGCAATGCAGAGTTAATTATAACCGCAACGCTACCTGCATTGTGTACAAGAGCCCCCACAACAGGCCCCAATAGTCCTGTTATAGCCAGTGTAATGGCAAGAAAGTTAAGAGCCATGGAAAATGACATGTTAACTTTAATGGTTCTCATCATTTTCTTGGATAATTCCAGTAGATGGGGAAGTTCTTTAATCTCATCATCCACAAGGGCAATATCCGCCACATCTATGGCTATATCGCTTCCCACACCTCCCATAGCTATACCGACGTTGGCTTTTTTAAGGGCCGGTGCGTCATTTATTCCGTCGCCAATCATGCAGACTTCATCACCTGCTGTCTGCATATCCGCAATAATCCCCAGCTTATCCTCAGGCAGGCAGCCTGACTTGAAGTTAGTGATTCCCACCTTTCCCGCTATGGAGCCGGCGGCATTGGGATTATCTCCTGTCAGCAAAACGGGAGTGATATTAAGAGATTTCACCTTCTCAATCATAACCGGAGAGTCTTCTCTTAAAGTATCGGAAAGTGCCACATATCCCGCGAATTTTCCGTCGATAGCCACATATACCACAGTGGAACCTTCATCCGGGTAGTCTTTAATCTCATTGATTCCGGAGATATCAGCGCCAACCCGCTTCATAAGCTTCTCATTACCTACTGCCACCCTTCTTCCATGGGCCTTTGCAATAATGCCCTCACCGGGCACCATGGAAAAGTCAGAGACCTCATCTACCGGTTGTCCGAAGCAAGCCACAATAGCCTTGCCTAAAGGGTGCTCAGACATTTTCTCAACTGTGGCTGTAAGACGATATATTTCTTCTTCAGAGTAGTCGCTTACTGTTCTTACTGCCGTAACTTGCGGCTTTCCTAAGGTAAGGGTTCCGGTTTTATCAATGGTAATCTTATTAACCCCGGCCAGTCTCTCTAATGCATCTCCTTCTCGCACCAGGAAGCCGTGCTTGGTAGCATTGCCAATGGCAGCCATAATAGCAGTAGGTGTGGCAAGTACCAAAGCGCAGGGGCAAAACACTACGAGAATTGTTACGGCACGGATGATTTCTCCCGTAAATATCCATGTAAATACCGCCGCGGTAAGGGCAATTACCACAATCCAGGTTGCCCATCTATCCGCAATACCAACTATCTTGGCTTTACCCGCATCAGCAGATTCTACAAGACCAATCATTCTCTGAAGGGAAGAGTCTGCTCCCACCCGGGATGCCCTCATCTCGAAGGCCCCGAACTGATTGGTGGTACCGCTTAGCACCTCATCTCCCACTTCCTTATCCACAGGAAGGGACTCTCCTGTCATAACAGCCTGATTAACAGAAGTCTGACCAGAGGTAATTACTCCGTCAACAGGAATGGTCTCCCCGGGGAGAACCCTTAAGATATCTCCCACATCCACTTCCTCAGCCGGCACTATGCGTTCTCCCTCTTCTGTAATAATTCTGGCGGTTCTGGGAGTTAGAGAAACCAGCTTTTCTATTCCTGCTCTGGCCCTGGCAACAGTCAAATCTTCCAGTAAGGATCCCAGCTGCATAATAAATGCCACTTCTCCCGCAGCAAAAAACTCGCCGATACACACCGATGCAATAAGGGCAAGAGATACCAGTACATCCGCCTTTATATCAAACTCGGTTATAAGTCCGACTATAGATTCTATAATTATAGGAGTCCCGCATAATATGATGGCAACCCATGCAACATCAAAGGGCAAGTTATAGCTATACAGTCTGCCGTTTAAAAAGCTTGCTGCCAATGATAATCCTCCAAGGACAAGTAATACTATATCCTTCTTAGTTCCACCGATTTCCATAAATTCTTCTATTTTTAAAACAAATTCTTTCATGAGAGCCTCCTTTATACCCATAGGGGTATCCCTATACTTACAATATACCCCTGGGGGTATATTGTCAACTGTCAATTCTTTAAATTTATCTAAACTAAAAGAAGCCCAAAAGCCGAGGTTATCTCAGCTTTTGGGCTTCTAATACTTTTAATAGTTTTAAATAATCTTTGCAGTGATTACATTTCTGCCATCTTCATAGCCATAGGCAATCTCCCTGCATTCATTGGTGATAATCGCACGGGACAGTTCGTCTGCTTCTTCTAAGGGATTCTGCTCCCTGCCGTCATAATATATCTTCATATCCACCAGTCCATCGCCTGTCTCGTTATATTCAAAGGTGAGGGTCAGCTCCTCATCCCCGGATAATTTCTGAAGTAATGTATTATAACATAATTCTTCTGCTATCCTCTGCATCCTGTGAACAAGCATCCGGTCTATCAGGTTATTAACCCCGAACTGTTCCAAGCCGGCGACAAATTCAACATAATTAAATCGTCCTGCCTGCATGGTTGTCTCGAATACCTTAATCTTTCGAATAAACCGTCTTGTAAGCTCGCCTGTGGGTGCTTCGAATATCTCTTTGGGAGTACCCTCTTCGTATATCAGGCCCTGATCCATGTAAAACACCCTGGTTGATACATCTCTGGCAAAGCTCATCTCATGGGTAACCACAAGCATGGTACATCCTTCCCCTGCAAGGCCTTTAAGTACCGCCAAAACTTCCCCTACCATAGTGGGGTCAAGGGCGGAAGTGGGTTCATCAAACATAATCACATGGGGATCCATTGCAAGGGCTCTAACAATAGCAACTCTTTGCTGCTGTCCACCGGACAACTCTGACGGAAGACTTAATGCCTTATCGGCAAGCCCCACTCTGCCAAGAAGGTCCATGCCTCTCCGGGCCGCTTCTTCCTTGCTTCTACCGAGAATCTCCGTCTGAGCCAGGGTAATATTCTCGATAACCGTCAGATGGCTAAAGAGATTAAATGTCTGGAATACCAGTCCCAGCCTCTTTCTAAGACTGCTTAAGTCATAGCCTTTCTGAGTGGTATCCTCCCCTTCAAATAAAATGCTGCCTTCATCCGGCGTAAGTATCTGATTAAGGAGGTACAAAAGGGTGCTCTTACCGGTTCCCGACGGCCCGATGATTGATATTACATCACCCTTATTAATAGTACAGTTAATATCTTTAAGGGGGGTAATCTCCCCAAAACTTTTTCTTAAATGAGCCACTTCTATAAGGGGCCCTGCCTCATTTTCCAAAGAATTGGGTTCCCTGGGGGCCAGTGAATTATTACCCGTAGCGGAATATCCCTTTACAGCCCTTGTAATATCTCCCGGTACAGAGTGCCTCTTTGGTTCAATCCTTTTTTCAGCAATGCGAAGAAGCTTCACAATAACTGTCGAAAGAAGGAAGTATACCAGGGCTGTGAAAAACAGTGGGAAGAAAGCGTCAAAGGTTCTGCTTCTGATGATATCCGATACCTTGGTAAGTTCCTCCACCGATACATATCCCGCAATAGATGTCATCTTAATAGTTGAAATCAATTGGCCGCTATACACCGGAATAATATGAACCATCGCCTGGGGTAGTACCACCTTAAAGAATGCATGTGCCCGCTCAAAGCCTAAGGCTTCTGCAGCCAGGTACTGCCCATCCGGAACCGCTTCTATTCCGGTTCTGAATATCTCTGCCGAATAAGCGGAGAAATCCAATGAGAAAGCAATAGCTGAAACCCAGAAGGGCGAGAGTCCGCTTTCCTTGAATATGATGTAGCATAAAACCATAAGCCATACCAGCAAGGGTATGCCTCTGAATATCCTGATATATATTCTGGCAAATGCCGATAGGGGGCCATCCTTTCTCATTCTCATAAAACATATGAGAGCGCCAAGTATGGTTCCGCATATACCTGCCATAGCTGATAATGCCAGGGTCAGGCCTAGGCCTGATAGCATCATCTTATAGCGGCCTTCCCTAATAAAATTACGTTCGATACTCTCTTTTATGTTATCAACAAAGGCTTGAGCCTTAGGTACTTCTATCTGAGCTCTGTTAGTTCTTACTGCAAGGTATATGGGGTCATCTAAAAGGGGGCTTGAGACATTGATGGTTTCCGCTCTCTCGGATGTATGTTCAACCGCATCTGCCAGAATATCATAGGTACCTGCGGTAAGACCTGTTATACCTGACGAATAAGGAACAGCCTCTATCTGGGGAGTATAGCCGTAAGCTTCACAGAATCCGTATATCAATTCCATAAATGCTCCCGTCAGCTTACTTCCCGAGTAAAATGTCATAGGCTCCCACAACCCGGAGGTTGTAACACGAATCTTTCCCTTCTCCCCTGTAAAATGATATTCTTTAAGGACATCCCCCTGCCGGTTCTTATCCGTCCATTTCTCAAATATCTTATCATACTCCCCACTGGTTCTGATATTATGAAGATACTGATCGAATTCATCTCTAAGAGCATCTCCTTCCGGAGTCTTCTGCATCCCGAAACAGGTCTGATACATCTTAAAGTAGCCATCTATAAAGGCAATCTCCGGATGGCTAACCAGTAATTCCGGTTTGGCACTGACGTATCCCACCACCGCATCTATGGAACCTGCGGCAAGGGCATTGTATGCATCGGCAAATGACTCGTATTGTAAGACTGTGGCCTCAGGATATCTCTCCTTAACATCCAGAACCCAATCCTTGCCGGTTAGACATCCGAACTTCGTCCCGGGTTTACTCAAATCCTCGTATGTAATATCCGTAGTAGGATATCCATCCTCCCCCAAAGTGGTACTCTCATCTGTCACATAGGTGGTCCCCACCAGCTGTGGCAGAAGGATAGCAAGCACTATGACAAACAGGATTATAATCTCCCATTTCTTATTCTTCTTCAAAAGAAGCACCCCCTGATATTCTAATTATATCAGAAGGTGCCGTTAGTAACAAAGTAAAGTGCTTTTTTTGCACATTCCATTTATTGTGCAACTACAATCACGGGCTCGTAAAATACGATGCTTCCGTCAGCTTTTTTTACACCAATGTACCTGTCCTTTTCAGGAAGTGTATCATAGTCTGTAATCATGGTGCTTTTTACATTTGCCCCGGGATTAATTGTGAAAACAAGCTTGTCAAAAGAGATGGGCCCATCGTACAGTGACTGGTCATTGCCCACATATTTCACATACTTGCCGTCTAAGACAGAATCTGAGCTCTTTGCAAGCAATAACTTAACTTTAAATTCAGCCGGAACGCCTATATTTATTCTCGCGCCTATCTTGGTAATAGGCACACCGTCATCTGTAGTGTCCGGAATATCCACGGTCAGACCTTCCTTTGTTCCGTCCCAGGAATACTCTTCTACCACTGCTTCTTTGCCGAACTGTTCAATATATACCTGAAGTTTACCCATGTCTATGGTTTTGCCGCCTGTTAAAGTGTCCGTACAACCTGTAAGTATAACGGCAAGTACTGCTACAATTAATAGTTTCCTTATATGCCTAGCCACTTCATTTCCCCCACGTATAATATCTCCTTTAAAAGAAACTAATACTTTTTATAGGTTTTTATACTTTTTATTTTCTTTTATACCTTTTTATACTTTTTATTTTCTTTTATACCTTTTTATACTTTTTGTCAAAGCTAATCTATCCAAGGCGGCCTAAAACAACGCTTTCTTCATATAAACCGTCTTTGTTGGCATCCAAGTCTTTAAGTCTAAGAGTGTAAATGGCCGGTGGATTATCCAGGCCCAGCAGGGTCATTTCCTGTAGCTGCTCGGTCTTTTGATAAACAATATCCAGGCTTACGAAGCTTTTACCTGAAGCGTCCTTCCACTTGCAAAGAACCAGCTTCACACCAATGGGGGTCTTCTTCTCTATGGTTCCGGGAAGACTGTAATCCTCCACACCCATAGCCGCCAATACGCTTGCTATGTTGGAATCATGGCCGCAAAGGAAGGTAAACTGTCTTCCGCTTGTGGTCATTTCCTTCTTCATTTCCTCAAGAAGATTTTTGGCTACATTTTTGGCAACGGAAGGCGCGGTAAAGAGAACATCCCCGTAGACGTCCTTAATCTCTGATATGGCTTCCCATTCCTTCTCGGAAATGTCGTGGCCGAAGGCAGCCTTCTTCTTATCGGCCTCCTCATAGTACTGCAATACAAGGGCATCGCTGATTTGGCAGGCTGTCTTTAATGAGCCCTTAACTGCCGGTTCTTTCCCCAGTGCCAGGGAAAACTCAGAATCCTCTGTGGAAAAGCCGGTGAATTTGCCGGTCTTATAAGCCTCGGACTGATTAACGTCTATTACTTTCTCAAGAAGGGCGTAGTTGTCGCTTAAACTTTTAATGGTATCAGTGAACTTCTCAATAATCTCCTGCTTAGCGGACTTTTCATATTCCTCCGACATAGATGTGAATACCGGGTTAAATGTGGGATCCATGGAATCATATTCCCCGTGGGTCTCTATTTCCGTGCTGTTTACAGGCAGAAGCCCCGCCGTGAAAAACCTTGCGGTTGCTATGGTTCTTTGTTTGGAATTGGCATAGATTCGGACTGCACCCTCTGCAGGCCGGTAGTTTTCTTCAAAGATACCTTCCTTCTCCAGCCACTTTCTAAAGTACTGTCCCATCTCGGTTTCAAGGGTTCCACCTCGTACCGATAACTGGCTGGCCGGTGCTGACCAGTCAAACCACTTGTGGGGTGTCATGGTATCAAGCTCCGAGCCTTCTCCTGAAAGAGGTGCTCGGATATTATGCCTGCTTAGAATTACCACCTGGTCTAAGGTATACCCTTCCCTGGACAGGGTGGTTCGCTCCCGGGCCTTAATATCAATGCCCGTAGGATTAGCCCGGCTTTTGGCCTGTTCTGAAGCGAAGAATATTCCACCCAGTAGTAAAGCGTAGACTAAAAGAAGTGAAATGATGGCAAATATGTTGCCGCGTGAGCTTCTTTCATTGTTATTGTTCATACTGTTTCCCCCATTACAACAATCACGAAAACACCTTTTGCATCAAAAAGGCTCCCCCAAGAACCATGATGCACGCAAAGAGTAACAATGGTGCATTGTCTCCTGTGGGCGGGCTTTTAACTGTGGTTACCTCCACTTCCACTTGCTCTATTGCATATTTGGAGAAGTGTTCAACTTCGAAGGTAACGGTTTTTGCATCCGAATCATAGACTGCATCAATCTCAGATTTGGTACCCGCGTCGTTAATAAAGAAGACTTTCACGGTCATTCCCTCAGGAACCTCTTTGTTGTAGGGAACGGTAATCTTAGCCTTGCCGTATGTACCCTCCGGGAAAAGAGGTCTGCCTTCCGAATCAACAACTAAACACTCAATTACCACATCATATGAAGAATACTCAGGTCTGGTGTCAGTTACATCCTTCATCACAAAGGTTATTTCATCGGCTCTTTCAAAGATGGACTTAACAGCGTCTGTATCAAATAGGATAATGCCGTCCCTGCCTTTAATCTCAAGGGGTTTACCGTCTTTTCTTATTGTCTCTGCCACGTCCTCATCTATTGTAACATCCGTTTCATCAGAAACATCTATCTCCAGCTGTTCTGACGGTGTGCAGGGAATGTCCTGTACCTTCTTCGTCTGAGTCTCAAATCCTTTATTCATAAAATTGGCCGTATACTCCCTCGTTCCCATAACTTGCGTAGTTGGTACTTCTACAATCTTGGAAGTTACGGTGGCTTCTTCCTTTTCAATATGACTCTTATCACCGATACAGACCCTTTGGGCTGTGCAGGTCTTATTATCTTCTGACCAGAAATATTCAGGTTCATCCCAATCATGGTTCTCGATATCCGGATAATCGTAGCAACATGCCGGGCGGCCTACATAATTCCAGGGGCTCTCCTCTATAGTATGCACTTCCTTTGAATAGTCACTGAAGGATTTTATGGTCTTATCGCTAATATTAAAAAAATCAAATCTATAATCCGGGTCTTCTGCATCGTCCCATGTAACATCAACGGCATACCAGCGGCCATCAAGCATAACCTGACTCCACTCATGAGCATCACTTGTAACAGGTATAGCAGGTATTCCCTCGGCATTGCAGAGAAGATTGAAGGCTTCAGCGTATCCGGCACATACAGACTTTTTTTCAAAAAAAACAGACGCACAGCTTTGAGAATACTTTCCATATTCATACTCTACGTTTTCAACTATAAGATCTTGTATACTTTCCTCTTTTTCTAAAAGAGTGTCTCCGGTAATCTGCTCCCTATAGCTTTCAATTATGGTTTTCAGCTCTGCTGCTTTTTCAGTCCTGACCTCACCTTGGCCAAATTCTTTATATGCGCAAAGTCGTAGTGTCTGTTCACCTGTTTCCTCCACTGTTACCACTCTAAACCCGGCATCAAGAAAATAAAGCTCGGGATGATTATAAATCAAAAGATAAGCAACATCCACGGCTTCATCCCACGACATGGGACCGGTTGATTTTACAATGGGTGTTAAGTACGATTCCTCATCTGCCTCTTCGCTTAAGTCGGGGCCACCATCTATCATACCGTACAGGGTAGCATACATCCTGTCATACAAATCAATCTGTGCCTCGCTTAGTCCGTTTGCGAAATTATAATATGGCTGTGAAAACTTCTTCCAGTAATCATTTGTGGACCTAAGACTTCTTTTTCTTGTACTGACACTGTACCTTTGTTCTATCTCTTCATATTCTTCCAGGGTTATCTTCCCGGAGACAATTACAGGTCGTTTAAGTCCTAGACGGTACTTAGGTGCTTTTTTCTCCGCAGCAAATACACCTGTCCCGGCAACCGGGCCAAGGGCCAGCAATACAGCTATTATCAAGGATATTATTCTTTTGGATATAGACTTATTCTTCATTGCTTCCCTCCCGATCTACTTTTTTATGCCAAATATATACTTCGTCTCAGCCCGGTATTCTGCGCCCTTTCGAAGTATGACGCACTCCGGGTCCTTTGAATTAATGGCATTTGGCATAAGCTGGGTCTCTATGGCTACTCCGGTTTGGTTATCATAAGGGGCGTTCGTCTTGCCCTTACAGCCTTCTGATAAGTAGTTGCCGGTGTAGATCTGGGCTCCGGGAGCGGTGGTTTTAACCAAAACCCTTATGCCTGATTCTTCGCTCATAAGTTCTACCTGCGGGGTTCCTGCAGGCAGGTCATCAAATATAAAATGATGGTCCAGTCCGCCTCCCGCATTCTGTATCTGAAGGTCTCCGGCATCTATTCCATCACCTATTTTCTTTCCTTTTCTGAAATCAAATATACTTCCATCCACCTCTGTTATCTCGCCGGTGGCCATAATATTCTCATCTACGCAACACACCTTGCCGGCATTTATTAAAAGGGAATGGTCTAAGACGCTCCTATTCTGCCCCGCCAGATTAAAGTACATATGATTGGTAAGGCTTACAGGTGTATCCTTATCCGTGGTGGCAAGGAACTTAATGGTAAGGGTATTGCCATCTAATATGTAATCCACGGTAAGGTCTAAGTTGCCGGGATAGCCCTCTTCTCCATCAGGGGAAACGCGGTGAAAGGAGATACAATTATCCCCCATCGTAGCCTCAAATTCCTGCTTATCGAAGCCTTTGATGCCCCCGTGCAGGTGATTAGGGCCATTGTTAGCCGCCAGCTTGTAGGTCACCCCGTTAAGGGTAAACTGCGCATTCTTTGTTCTGTTACATACCCGTCCCATAAGGGCTCCAAAGTAAGCCGTATCATCAGGAATATCCGATAGCTCTGCAAGACCTAGGATAATATCTCTTCTTTGGCCCCTTTTATCCGGAACGAAAAGCTCCAATATACGGCAGCCAATATTCGTAACCTTCATGCATATGTATTCATTTTCAAGTGTAAAAACCTTCATCCCCGGTTATCTCCCGTCTTAGTTTAGAAGTAAGCAGGCTATTTTTTGCTCACCACATAAGTAGGCTGGGTGCGCTCATTCCTGTGGGATGCAATTATCCCGCTGCCTTCCGCCGCTCTGGCAAAGACT
Organism: Lachnospiraceae bacterium; assembly: GCA_015058015.1. Lineage (GTDB taxonomy): Bacteria > Bacillota > Clostridia > Lachnospirales > Lachnospiraceae > SIG280. Next base: position 51,454 of record SVDM01000015.1, read on the forward strand.
CCGGCGAAATTGCCGTTGTAGACGTATAGCCCTGCCATGTTTATATAAGAGTACCACTCTCCGTCCCCAAAGGCAAAGTCTATGTTCTCTGTAGAATACTGGGGAGCATATTCCTGGCAAATGTAGCCGCTGCCATAGACTGCGATGGCTTTTTTGCTCCACTCCGCTTCAGTAAACTCCACTCCGGCAAATACCCCGTTGGATGCATAAGAATCGTCGGGCTTTAGGATATACCTATCCTTATGGGATAAGACTTCTTCTAAAGCAATCTTCCCTTCCTTAAAGGGCAGAGTCTTTGGAATATGCCTATCTATGAAGTCTATCTCTTCCTCTGTCAGAAAGCTTCTTGTTCTATCAAGCCCCAGAACATAGAAGAGCCACTTATGGTGAATTATCTGGGTGGCAAATGACCCTGCCACGAAGCAGGCATTTTCCCTAACCGCCCTGATAAAGGGTTCCAATTCACCTATATGGTCCATAATATCCGTGGTTACAGCCCTGCGGTATATTGCATCAATGACATTTCCCGCCTTGGAATAAAGCTTACCATCCCTAAAGGTTAAGTCCCTTATATCACAGACTTCGCAGTCTATGCCGGCCTTCTGGAAATGCCTTGCGAATTCCTGAAACTCCCTTACGGTTCCCATATCAAGGAAGTCCACTATGGCTACACTCGGCTTGTCCACCTTCTTGTCATAAGTACCGTAAATGTCCATAAATGCCTTCACCCAGGAGTCAAAGAGCTCGTAACTTCTAAAGTTGTAGCGGCGTCTCATGGCCTGGTGGGCGGGATTATCTATTATAAGCTCGTCATGAATCCTGTCTTCATTCATGGCGCTTGTTCCGTCGGTATTAATCTCGCAGAAGTAGAAGTCCCCGGTATCTTCGTGGTAGAAGATGTCAAAGCGGGCAATGGGAAGGGTTACGTCATAGCCCCTATCAAGGAGAATCAGTTCTTCTAACTCCTTGGAGAAGGGGAAAAGCTTTCGGTAGTCCGGGGCAGTTATATATTCCCTTATTACCTTGTCAAATATCCCGTAGGTGACCTTAACAATCTCCTTAAAACGCCTGTCATCTCTATCCGTGTAAACCCTTGGAATCTGCAGGGTCTTAGAGGTAAAACGGTCACGGAAATAAAGGGGAGACCGCTCCATATTGGCCATTAGCTTTACGGCTCCTTCTCTGTTTGCCTCTGTGTTTTCCTCAATCAAGCTTCTATACTCATCCCGCAGTAAGGCAGATGTTAAAGGTTTTTCATCCTCATCATCTTTTATGCTTCTTAAGTAATTCGGAATTCCTCCCATATCTATCACGGGATAAAAGGCTTCTAAGTATTCTCTTTCCCTATCCGTCAATGCCTTTGCTGCAAGACGAAGAAGGGCTCTTGCCATGGTGCGAACAGGAGCGCCATACACCCTGCCTCTCCAACCGGAAGTCATAAGACTATCAATAGCAGCTTCTAAGTCAGCCTTACTTAAACCTTCTTCTTTAATCCTTGATTCTGCATAATCCAGGGCATCCTTGCTGTAAAGAAGCCCCTTTATCAGGGCCACGTAAGCCCAGGTGTACTTGGCAGGCATGGAGTCTGCAAAGCGGATTTCTATATAGTGCTTCAATCTTACTTCCGGGAAGGCCATGGACAGGATGTGTCGCACTTCTGCTTCTCCGGGTTCCCTATCAGCGTAAATCTCGGACACCTTCTTAAATCCGGTGTAGGTGTCTCCTTCTTCTCCCTCCGTAAATATCAGGGGCATCTCCCCTAAGAAGGATGAATAATCGTTAAAGCTATACTCCGGGGAAAACACACCGGGAAGGATTCCGCAACGGGAAGGATCGGTGCGCTTCCAGATGTCGGTGCGCTTAAGGTATCCTTCTATCTTCTTGCCTTCAAAGTCCTTAGCATTGTCCGTAAGAAGCTTTAAAATAGGCATAAAAAGGTGAGCCGCCTGCATCTTGCGGCGAAAGTCTTCTTCCGAATAATAATCAACGGAAACCTGGACAGAACTGGTTCCCCGCATCATCTGCTTACCGCCGGTTCCTGTCTGCTCAAAATGACGGTTCATAAGGCGGTAGCGTTCCTTAGGGATGAGGGGCAAATCCTCTACCCGGCTAACCGGCTGGGTTCCAACTGTCAGGGCCTCATATCCGTAGTCTTCCAGAATCTCGTCTAAGTTTCTCCGAAATTCCTCGTATATCTTTTCTAATTGTTCTATGGATGCGTTCTTTGCGATGCTTATCTCAAGCTGGGCTGCCGGTTCAAGGGAAATAGCAAAGTCCGGCACTTCAAAGCCCAAGAAATCATCTTTTCCAAGAGCCTCGTATCCCGGATACTTTTCTGCCAGACGGCAGATTATCTCCCTTACGCCGCCTTTCCCTGCATAGGGCACAGCCGCATAAGTATCTTTCTCAACTATAAAATGTTCTATCTCAACGCCCAGTTCATGGTTACAAACGGGCTTAATTCCTGCTTCATAATGGGCATTCAATGCCTCTCTCCAACTCATTTTAAGCCTCCTTTTTACGGCCTTCTCGTCTGTCTGGACCAGAGGTCCGCATACTCTCCGTTTTTCTCAATAAGTTCCCTATGTACACCGTCTTCTGTAATCTCACCGTTTTTAAGCACCACAATTCTATCTAAGCTTGCCACGGTGGAAAGACGGTGGGCAATTACTATGGCGGTTCGATCCTTCATAAGGTTTTGCAGGGCGGATTGTATCAGCTGCTCACTCTCTGAATCCAGAGCACTGGTTGCTTCGTCAAGAACCAGGATTGGCGCTCCGGTTAGGATAGCTCTGGCAATGGCGATACGCTGTCGCTGTCCTCCGGATAGTTTTACTCCCCGCTCACCGGTTATGGTCTCGAACCCGTCGGGTAATTGTTCTATGAATTCCATGGCATTTGCATCAATAGCCGCCTGTTTTATCTCTTCAAAGGTGGCATCCGGCCTGCCGTAGGCGATATTCTCGGCTATGGTCCGATGAAAAAGCAAAGGCTCCTGGGGTACGTAGGCGATTTGGCGGCGAAGACTGGTCTGGGTCACATCTGATATCTCCTGGCCATCCACTAATATTCGCCCTTCCTGGATATCCACCAGTCTTAGAAGAAGTCTGGTAAGGGTAGTCTTGCCTGAACCAGACTTGCCCACAAGACCAATTCGCTGCCCTGCAGGAATAGTCAGGTTAAAGTCCTTAAACACTGTGGTGGGAGCCTGAGCATCGGTATACCAAAAGCTTAGGTTCTCAAAGCTAATCTCACCCTTAGAAACCACCAGTTCAGCCGCGTCTTCCTTATCATCCACCAGCCTCGGCTCGTCTAATATCACGGTCATATCGTGGGCGTCACCAAAGGCGCGGTTAATGGTTTGCATAATGGAAGTCAGCATGTTAAACCGCATAGTCAGGTTGTTGGTGTAGGAAAACATCATTACCAGAGTACCGGGTGTGATGCCAAACCAGGCATTTCCCCCTACCAAAAAGAAGGTAAGAATAGCCATTATGGCAACTATCATGGAAGAAGCCACTGCCCCTGAAAACAGGGACCCCCGCATTCTCTTGGAATCGGTTTCGTATACTTCCTTGTTGATTTTCTCGAACAGGTCTCTTTCGTACTGCTCCCGTCCCGAAGTCTTAACTGCCAGGATGTTGGTGATACTGTCGGATATCTCTCCCGATAAACGGTTCTGGGCTCCGGCCGTCTTGGCATTTAGTTTCTGAAGCCGTTTAAAGATTCGGTATACAACGAATACGTAAACCAGAAGGAATATAGCCAGAATTAGCACGTAGAGAGGTACTACCGGCAATAGAATTGCTATTATAAAACAAACCGCAGCTACGGTGGGTATCACGGAATAAGTCAGGCTGTTTAGGAGCTGGTTATAAGCATCCGTAAACTTCCCGGTTTGACTAACCAGTGACCCGCCAAAGCGGTTATTGTGAAATGTCATGGATTGATTGGATAAGGTGTCAAAGCAGAGGGTGGACAGGTCATAGTAGGCCAGAATCTGCAGTTTCCAGAGGCTGTAGTCCTGAAGCTTACTGCATATCTGTCCCAATACGTTACATAGTATAAGCAAGAGAATATCCACTCCGAAGACAGAGAGTACCTGATCCGCAGGAACGTATCCTTCCCCTATTCGATCTACGATACGGGCGATAATCCAGGGATTGCCGAAAGCCAAAAAGAAGGCAAAACCCGTGGATGTAATTACATCAAGGAGAAAGTAGGGCCAGTGCTTTAAAGTCACCTTTCCGTAGTAATATATAGTTCTTTTTGTAACCGATCCGGCGGTTTTTTTCATAACCATCACTCCCGGTGAATCTTACAATTGCAAGCAAATATCCTTGTACTATGAATTAACTGCCCTGTCTATAAGCTTAACAAGGTCAAGGTAGAAGGGCTTAACGTCATGCCTTTTGGTAAGGCCTCCCTGAAAGGCTGTATGGTCGCCCCTTGTGGTGGGCATAACGTACCAGCGTCCGGGAAGGAGGGCAGAGTCCTTATCATATTCGGCCTTGGGAGCCCCTATGGGAGCGCCTGCGGATATCTCGTTAACCAGTCCGTCATTGGACTGCCAGGACTCATCTATTTCAAAACCGCCTTTCGTACGGCCTGTGTACTTGCTCATGTAGGTACCGCCCCTCATAAACATGGATTCCGTAACTTCCGGGTCCGGAGAAAGGCTTCCGTCCGGATTCTTCATGGTAGAAGAAGCCGGGTATGCGAAATAGTACACATCCGAAAATGTGGTAATCGTCTTGTTTAAGGCAAGAGCATTGTCAATATGCATATCGAAGGACGCATAATCCCAATCCGCTCTGCCGTCTTTTTTTACCCTGGTCCAGTTTGACATAAAGTTGCCGTTCTTCTCGTATTCTTCGGGAATCTCGATGGATTTTATGTCAAAATTTTCGTCCTCGTAGAGGTCGTAAGCTGTGGTTCCGTTGGTGGGTGCGGCAAGGGTAACCAAAGCGGTCATGTTCTTGCCGTTTCCTCCCTTAAAGAAGGGGGATAAATCTTCTTCTTTAGTGGCAGCTCTTTCTTTCTCGCTACCGTTTCTTAATAATTCAGAAAAGAGTCTTATGGTTGCTCCTCCGAAGGAATGTCCTATTATGGCAGTCTTAGAACCTTTAAAGTCTGCTAAGAGTGCTCTTCCGGTAAAGTCCGCACCGAAACGTTCGTGTCCGGCTTCCTTACTGTGGGCCTCGCCGTAGTCAACTCTTGTTCCCGTAAGCTGGGCATAGAGTTCGCAGGCGCGGTCCCAGGCAGAACCGCTGGGGTTTACGGAAGCGCTATAGCTTTCGTATCCCTCTTTGTTAAGGTAGTTAATGACATTTCCCCCGGCAAAACCCCAATAAGGGAAAAACTCATCCACAATATCATAGCTTCCCCAACCGGAGAGGCCATGAACAAATATATATTTTACGTCGCTTGCGGCCGGCTTTCTAAAGCCTAAGCCTGCTGAAAAAATAGTCGATGCAATCATAAGTGCTACCATCCAAAGGGCCGTCTTCGGGCCGCCTAAATGTCTAACTCTAAAAAAGGGATAAGGGCCATCTACTTTTCCTTGGGCATTCAGATACACCATCACTAGTCCGTAAATGAGGGTTACTACTGCCGGCAGACATATCCATATCATCGGGGGGGTGGGTTCAAATAACAGATATGACAATACAGACAGTATTGGGACAATGGTATGGTGGTAAAGGCCGTTTCCGGAGAACAGAAAGCCCTTGATATTATGAGTCATAGGAACCAGAATAAAGGCAGTAACGAAAAATGTCATGGCAAGCATGCTTACTGTGAGTAGTCGAAACACCTCAACAGCAGGCTTTGGCCCGAAGATAACCAGTAAAACAGATGATCCTAAGGTAAGCATGTTAGAAAGGTGGGTGTAATAGATCAAAATGCCCTTAAATTCTCTGTTTTTTCTTACTTTTCTGTAAGCTATCAATTCAAGGATAACTATAATAAGATTAATTACTCGTGCCATAATGCTTCTCCTTTTGCTCCGCTATGCCTTGTACTCTGCGATTTTGCGGGTATGCTCATTAATTTCCCTTTTGTCCTATTATATTGTGCTCAATCTAATTTGTCAATCACTACTTTTGAAAGTTTATATCCTCATAACTTTTTCTTCACAACTCGTCCTTCCGATTATGGAGGATTTCCACAGCCATCATCAGTTTAACTGACAGCCGTCCGTCACTTTTTATAAGGAATCTGTGGTAACCGTCCCTGTAAAAAAGTGATTGCCCTTGCCGGGTATCAGGGGTATACTGGGAATTTCCTTTTTAAGGCGCATCATGGTTCTTACTGTGTTTAGATCAGGAATATAGAGAGGCTTATACTTGTCTGCCGGCTCCGATTTCGAAGTGGCATCTTACAATTCCAATATCTACCTGACTTAAGACTCCGCCTTTATCAATGAATTCAACGGAATCATCATCATTTAACTTGATGGCAAATTTCTGCTGATTAATAGCAGTAGGAGCCAGAAGTGCCATATCAACACCTTCCTTAAACCAGTCCGGGATGTCGCTTCTTCCTTCTATTATCTGGTCAGCAGTCTTTGATTTACGCTGCTTTCCCTGGGTCTCGCCGTATCCCACTGCAATGGATATTACCAGTCTTTCATCCTCTGCCACACTGGCATTAATGGTCTTGCGGTTAAATGTCCCTGCCCAGCAGGTGTTAAGTCCCAGCTGCTGCAAAAACAGCACCAGCTTTTCTCCGTAGTATCCTACTCTCCTGTCAAGATCTTCAGCATCCTTACCTACACAGGCAATAACACTGGGGGCAGAGCCAAGGCCCATAGCCCTATTCATCAGCTTATTGTATGTCTTGCCGGCGTCTTCGATGAACTGAAGGTGAAGTCCTCCGGCGGCATTTAACTCGTCTATCTTTTCTATTATTTGGCTAACCTTATCCGGTTCAATAGCCTTCTTAGTGTAATTTCTAACTGAATGTCTCTGTAATATAGCTTCTTTCTCTGTCATAATTGTTTCCTCCTTCTATTCTAATTCAAAGCGAGTTGTGCTTCAACCTGTTCTCTCTTTTCGAACAGAACGCAACCGCCCTTATGGTCATCAACTAAGATATCGTTTTCCTGTAAAGCCCTAAACAGCTTGGATTGCAGGGCTTCTCTAAGGGATGTATCCCTGACATTTATATCTGAATAAGGCGAGAAAGGACAGGGCTCAGCTCCACCGTGGGAGTTGATATGGAAAAATCCCCTTCCTGCGGCGATACATCCGCCGGAGCTCTTCTCATCTCCCGGAAATGAGACAAATACCATCTCTTCATGGCTGCCTCTTACACGGTCAACCTCTGAAAGAAGATAATCTCTTTCCTCGTCGGATAAGGCAAGCTCGGTGCTCTCTTCCGTTACGGGAACGTATTCCACGTAGATTACCAGCTTGCAGCCTCTATCTGACAGGGTTTTTAAGAAATCCTTAGATGTAACCTCTTTTAAGTTCTCAGTGGTTACCGTTACGGAAGCTCCGAATATGATGCCCTTATCTTGAAGACCATCCATTACTTCTACCAGTGTATCATATACTCCCTCTCCACGTCTTGAGTCGGTTTTTTCCTTGTTACCCTCAATACTGATAACGGGAACCAGGTTGCGGTGAGTATCGAAAAGCTTCATATATTTCTTGCCGATAAATGTTCCGTTGGTGAATACAGGAAAGAGTATGTTTGGCTTCTTTGATGCCGCTTCAATAACATCGGTTCTTATTAAGGGTTCGCCACCTGCAAGGAGGATAAAGCTTACTCCCAGGCTCTCAGCCTCTTCGAATATGTCATTCCACTCCTCGGCGCTTAGCTGGTCAGTGGGGCCTTGATCCGTGGTAGCTCCGTTACATCTTGAGTAGCAACCGGCACAATGCAGGTTACAGCTTGATGTGATGCTGGCAATAAGAAATGGTGGGATATGCTCACCGGCTTTTTCCGCTTCAGCTCGCTTCTTAGATGCCTTCTTACTGGCAGAAGCGAACTTAATCATATAAGCGCTCTCTCGAGGATTATGTAAGGTTGCGCGAAGGGCATCGGATACAACCCGCTCAACGCCCTTGGTCATATAGTCTTGAATGTCGAATTTTCCTTCCATAGGGTTTGGCCTCCTTATTAAATCTCTATATATCTCTAGTTATCCAGGAATTTGTACAGTAGTCGATACATTTCCCGTGCTTCTTCCATGGTTAATCCATTCCCCTGTTTTGCAAGTTGTAAGGGAATATCCTTACACTTTTCCTTCAGAGCAGCTCCGTCAGGGGTTATTCCTACCATGGTGATACGCTCGTCCTCCTTTGAACGCTTCCTTGTAACATAACCCGCTTTCTCCAATCTCTTTAGAAGTGGGGTCAGGGTTCCTGCATCAAGGTGAAGGATCTCCCCCAACTGTCCTACGTTGACGCACTCTTTTTCCCAGAGCACCATCAAAACAATGTACTGGGTATAAGTAAGTCCTAAGGGCTTTAAATAGGGAGTGTATCTTCCCACAATCTTTCTTCCGCATGCATAAAGCGGAAAGCATAACTGATTCTTTAATAGAAGCTGTTCATATTCCTGTGCCATAATATCGTCCTCTTTCATATTAATAATGCATTGTTTTTGCCTTTTGCAATATTATATTTTGCGCAATATATTTTGTCAAGACTTCCTATCCAAAAAGGAGCACCCTCGGGCGCTCCTTTCTCCTATGGGATTCTTATACTAATTGATGCCTACTTGGGCAGTCCGCCCTCTGCCAAATGCTTCATGTTTAGAGCTATGGTATCAAGCCCTTCGTACATGTGGGCTCTGACTTCATCAGATATTCCCATGCCGACTACATCAAGGACCTTGACAGCCTGGACATTGATCTGTCCCGCGAGCTTTCTTCCCTCCTCGGTCAGCCTCAAGGGTGCACGATAGCGGCTGTTTCCGTAGGGCTCTAGGATACCCTTTTCCTGAAATACGGATATGGCCCTGGATACGTCAGCCTTATCCCTGTGGCAAAGCTCCGCTACCTTAGCGGCCGTCAATTCTTCCTCGCTGTTATATAGGATAATAAGATACAGGGCATAGCCTCCACGAAGGCCATGCTTTTTCATCTCCTCTGAAGCAAGGATATTCCAGTAATGTACAATATTGAAGATATTAACGGAAAAATGTTCAAATCGGTTATTCATTTCTTATTCTTTTCCCTCTGTCACGAAAAATGCCACGGCTACGGCCCCGGGTCCGGCGTGTGTTCCGATAACACTGCAGACACAGGTCTTGTCGAGTTCGGTTACATTTCCTTCCCAGATTGACTGGCTTGCATCGATATATTCGGTCAAAAGCCGGTCTGATGTGCCGGTGTAGCCTAGGAGTATGGGCATGGAAAAATCCACTCCCTTTTTATTAACCATCTCCACAAGGAGATTGTTTGCTTTTTTACTGCCCCGGGCTTTGCCAATAACAATGACTTCGCCCTCTGTAATGGTGATAACCGGCTTAATATCTAAGAGTCCTCCGGCAATTGCGGCAGTCTTGGATATTCTTCCTCCCATCTCTAAATATTTTAATGTATCAAGTCTTGCAAGTAAACAGATGCCGCTTCGTTTTTCTTTCAAATGCGCGGTTAGCTGGTCAAGGCTGTATCCGGCCTCAGTACAGGAAAGGGCGTACTGTGCCAGAATTCCTGTTCCCAAAGCCGCATTCTTGCTGTCTATAACGCGGATGTTGGGATACTCTTCCGCTGCGATACAGGCACTCTGGTAGGTTCCTGAGAGTTTGGATGCTACAGTAAGTACTATGCCCTCGTCTCCCGATTCTTTCAGTTCTTTGAAAACCTTCTCGAACCTGTCGGGAGATGGCTGGCTGGTCTTAGGCAGAACATTGCTGCCTTCAAGTCTCTCATAAAATGTCTGCCTGTCGATGGTTACCTCATCGATGAATTCTTCTTCCCCAAAAGCCACTGTAAGGGGAATGCGGATAAGCTTCTCTTTGCAGGAATCCGCCACGTCTGCTGTTGAATCTGTGATAATTCTTATACTCATTTTTATATACCCTTCTATCCAAATAAAGATGTTGACTTGTCAACTTCTTCGAATTCTAATACACGAAAGTTGATTTGTCAACATCTTTGTTGGGTTAAGGTGAAACAGGTTTTCCACCACCTCTTTGTCAGTGTTCAAAATGGGTGTTGAACCTTTAGAACTCTTGGTATTTCTATCTGCGACCTGTTACAGTACAATAATATCTGTTAATCATTACATGACCTTCCGCAGTGTGGTCATCATTAAAATAACTATTAACCCTTTCCGGAAGCCATTCTCTTACAACGCCGGGGTCCGGATTAGTCGTATAAAGATTTCCGGGGTTGGCCCAAATTTCAATAGAATAGAAATGATCTGCATCAATCCACTCAACATTATTTACGTTCCACCCCAGTACATTCTGGCAATATGCTTTGGCCTCATTCATATTGTGCGGCACACCACTATTTGTTTTCTGTTGCTGAGAACTGCTGTTTGAAGCTGCTGCCTCTTGTTTTTCTTTCGGCTTTTCAGTGGACATGTAACTATTGCTTACATAACCGACTTTGTCGTTTGCATATTCGACCCTGTACCAACCGGTTTCATTACATTTACCGAATACAATAAGATTCGTTCCGCCACTGACAGTTGTCAGCTTTTTACCGGATGTATCCGGAAGGTCACGTACACTAACTGCCTTGGTTGTGTACATTATAACCGGCTCCATATCCGTATAAGTATAGCCTGTAGCATGGGCCGCTTCCTCTTCTTTCTTTGTTTCAGAAGCCACTTCTGCCGTGGCGGCATCCGAATTCTTTGCGAAATCATCATCCTTACGTACTGTTTTGTCATACGCCAAAACAACATATACGCTAAAATGTGTTGTTTCAAATGTAACGGACTTGTCAGAAGACGCAGTCTTCTCCATCTTTTCGAATTTTCCATCGTCTGCAACATGGTAAACAACATAATCGCTGTTCTTATCTGAAATACTTTCTGTGTTTACTGTTACTTTAACCTTTCCCTCCGGTTGAACAGCTTTACCGTCATTGTCCTTCAACGTAATATCATACACAACACTTCCTGTCGTCTTGTCCTTGACATAGTCAGCCAATTTGCTATAACTATCAATCTTTAGAGGTTCGGTTGAAACCTTAGTTGCTTTACCGTAGTTTCCGTCAATAGTAACTGCTTCCGACGACAAGGTCGTCTTTTGCACTGATTCAGTATCTGCTTTCTTGCCGCCGCAAGCCACCAGTGATAATGCCAAAATTGCTACCAAAACAATTGAAGTGATTTTCTTCATAACTTTTGCCTCCTAAATTTTCTTTACACCTATTAAGACGAAGGATAATTAGTTTTGGTTTTACTTTTTTAAAAAAAATGGGAACCCACTGCCTGCGCGGATTCCCACAATTTATCGTCTATTCCATCTATTTTACACGGAAATTTCAAACCGTTTTTCCTGTTCTTTTCATACGAAATTCTCCCTTTTTTATACTTTATCTGAAATTGCATCAAGGCAAACGCTTCTTTGCACTATCACTCATCCAACATTATTTTTCCCTTTTTTGCCTTTGCTTTAAGCCTTGCCATCTGTTCCTGCTCAATCTGTTGAATGCTTTTCTCAGGTGTAGGTAAATCTTCCGGCATAGTGCCACCGATTTTCTTTATGGCTGTTCTTACTTCCTTTCCAACATTATAATGAACGCTTGTAGCTTTCTCAGCTTCCTTAACACTATCCTTGCGGAGTTTTTCTTCCGTTTGAGATATTCTGAATAAATTGGCAATCAATTCGGTACTGCCCATATAATCAAGAATCTTCTGTCCTACTTCCAAGTTCTTTCGCGAATGAATATCATCAACATCAAGTCCACCATACAATCCCATATAGCCAACATCAGGCATATCGGGATAATTCATAATCCTTTTTAGGCTTTGAGGTTGCTCCTGCATCGACGATTTTGCTGACCTCAGCAAAATCGTCTAAAACACTGTGTCCACTGTTCTCACAGGCAATCATGGCTCGTCCTATTACTTTAGAAAAATTTCTCCATTGGGTATACTCCAATGCCGGTGTAAGCTCTCTGGCGCTCCAATACTCTGTACCATCCTCTCTTATATGCTTAATGTCCTCAAATCTCCTATACTCGTTTGCTTTCAGTCCCATTATTACCCCTCGAATTCGAGGGGGTTAACCTAATCATTTTTTTCAATTCTGTTACTAATATGCTGAGCCTCTTTTAGAATTCGAAGCTGATATTCTGCAATCTCTTTTAAAGCAGTAAATCTTTCTTCTTTTGTTTTTCCTTCTCGAATCATATGTGCATTATGAGTTTCAAGATTCGAAAGAACCGTAAGTTCATTAATTGTCGCATAATCTCGAACATTACTATTCTTTGCCAAATCCGGATTTGCGTTTCTCCAATCCTTCGCTGTAAAACCGAATAATGCTACATTGAGAAGATCGCCTTCTTCTGCATATGGTAACCATCTTAAGTCATCTCGATAATTGCAAGACGGAATAATATAGTTCTTTACTGCATCCGTTTGAATCAAATAATTATTCTTCGACAAAAAACGTTTTGCATTCCATTCTATTTTTTGAATGTCATTTTCCTGCGTCTTTAATCGCTGAAACTCCTTAATTAAATACAATTTAAAGACCGGACTGATTGCAGAAGCAAATTCAAACGCTATATCTTTGTGAGCAAAAGTTCCTCCATAACGGCCTTTTTTCACAAACATTCCTATCGCATCTGTTTTAGCTACCCATTCAGAAACACTTGGTGTAAATGTTACCAGACCAACATCCTTTTTAAAGTGTTCAGATTCGAACACTTTAAAATTGGGATTATAGATTTCCTCCCAAGTAGATAAAAACTCTAATGTAGAACGGTTTCGCAACCAATTTCGTATAACATCTGCTGCTCTTGAATCATTAGATTTTGCCGCTGCCATATCCGTAATGCAAATATAATCCTGCTCATCCGATATAGAAACAGTTATTGGCACATCTTGTACAGTAATAATCTTATTCTTTGCCATCTTTACCCCTCACTAATTCTTCATATTTCAGCTGGTATGCTATAAGTCGCGGAATATACTCCGGCGGAGTACGCCTGCCTGCCTCCCAATCCTCAAGTGTGCGAACAGGAATACCTGTATGCTCTGAGAATTCTTTTCTGTTCATTTTCACGCTCTCGCGTAACTCTTTTATTACCGTCGCTGTATCCATAATACACTCCTCGCATTGCGTTTTTCTTGATTATATCACATCCACCCTATGCACGCAATGTGTGGTTTAAGAAAGCTATTTATAGAATCAATTTAGAATCACTATTAGAATCATTACAAAAAAGAGCTGGGAGCAAATGCTCTCAGCCCTTGATATTACTGGTTTTCTATGCACTTGCAAACCACTTGGA
>SVDM01000028.1 GCA_015058015.1 Lachnospiraceae bacterium
TAAATTATCATTTATGGGTGTAATGGCGTGCAAGATTGAATGGATGGAAACGTCCGAAGGCTATTGGATGGAATACCGGAAGCTTGCTGTTAAAAGGCATGCTTTTATATACAAAGTATTGATTTAATGATTTAAAGTAACATGTTGTATATGAATATGGATATCAATGAGGAGGAATACAATGGCAGAACAACCACCCATTAGAACAGGTTTATTAGATTTTTTTAGAAAGAGTCAAGGATGTCAGTTTATAATACCCGTGTACCAGAGAAATTATACATGGACTTCCGGAAAGGAAGTCGCTCAATATCTTCAAGATCTTAAGAGCGTCCTTGAAGGTGAGTATAGCAATCATTTTTTAGGAATACTTATTTACTTGGATACCCCCATTGATTCTTTTACACGAGAGTTCTCTGTTATTGATGGGCAGCAGCGCCTTACAACGACATTTATAATTCTATATGCAATAAAAGCATTGCTAAAAGAAAAAGGCGACGAGGCTGCTATTTCAAATCTTGACGGGCAGTATCTTACTAATCCCTTTTCGGATGACAAGATGAAATATAAGCTCAAACCACTTGTATCCGACGATGAAATATATCAAAAAATAGTGGAAGAAAAGTTTGACGAAATAAAGGAGTCAGACTCAAATGTCTATAAGAATTATGTATACGTATTGACTAAATTACGCAAGTGTATTGAGTCAGGTTATTCAGCAAATGATATTCTTATGGCATTAAATAAACTCTATGTTGTATGTGTTCCAATTTCTGAGGAGGATAACGCTCAGAAGATATTTGAAAGCATCAATGCTACCGGTGTGAAACTTACAGCATCTGATTTAATTAGAAACTTTATTCTTATGGATCTACAGAGTGATATCCAGGATGAGTACTACAAAGAATACTGGAAAAAAATAGAGGATTATGTATCAAGCGACTCTAAAAAATTGGAGTTGTTTTTCAGAATGTATTTGGCAGCAAAGACATGGACATTACCAAATAAGAGTGCGATATATAGAGATTTTGTAAACTGGGTAAAAGAGAGTGGTTATGAAACGGAAGAACTGCTTAAGGATGCCATGAAATATGCAGAATCATATTATAGCATTTATAGGCGCGATGTTTCTGACCTTGATAGCGCTGTAAGAGATACAATAAAAGAGTTTAGGCGTATACTGTCGGATATGCCAGCCCCGGCGTTGATGGAGTTCTATATATTGTACAAGAACGGGGAAATCAACGAGAAGACATTTAGTGCCTTGGTGCAGTTGATAAATTGTTATCTCATTAGAAGATCCCTTTGTAATCTTGATACAAGTAACATTACAAGAATGTTTCCAACGTTTATCAGAGATGTTCTAACTGAGTGCAACGGGGATTACACCAGTATTGTAGACATTTCGGCAAAAAATCTAGTGCTAAAGAATGCTGGAAATGCAATGTACATGCCAACTGACGTTCAGATGCGAGATGCTATTGAAAATGCAAATATGTATAATCTCAGAAACACGCTGAGGATTTTCTTTGACAAATTGGAGCTCACTAACAATCCTGCCCCAGTAGATTTGTCTGCAGTCAGTGTTGAACACATTATGCCACAGGCAATGCCAAAAGCATGGTTGTCTGATTTAAATATCGACGAAGAAACTTATCAGTATAACCTTCATAGACTTGGAAATCTTACACTTGCAGCTAAGCCTGACAATAGCGCGATGGGTGCTAAGCTTTGGGAGTATAAAAATGCTATTTTGAAGAGTACAAATCACCTAAAAATAAATGAAATGATTCTTCAGGTCGAAAGATGGAATGTTCAAGAGATTGATAATAGGACAAAAGAACTGATTGAGAAAATGATTGAATTATATCCATATCCGCAGATAAGTGATGACGTAATACAGAGAGAAGAAATCTTCTTGGAGTATAAGGAGGCTATTGCAGTAGGATACTTTTCACTTGAAGATGGTAGTGTTGAGGTTGATACGGGTTCGGTGTTAGCAATGCGTGATGATGTAGCAAATTTCCAATCTGTTGAGGATTATAGACAGGATCTTCTTGAAGAAGGATATATCGCAGAGATTGATGGAAAACTTCAATTCATTAAGCCATACATTTTTTATTCAAACTCAAAGATGAGTACGGCCTTGTCAGTGTCTGCATCAGTTATTGCTCACGGTAATAAAAATGGCTGGCAGTATTGGAAAGATAAGACGGGAAATGTAATTGATTCCAATAAAAAAATAAAAGCATTGTTCGGTGGAACAGCTGAAGTTAAAGATGAGGAAGAACAGAACTTTGTGGAGTAACCGAGCGTTGAAGCCGGAGGGCGGGAGGCGGCCGACCAGTGATTACATTTTAGGAGAATTAACATGTACCAACCAGACTATGACACAGCTGCAGCTCATTGGGAAGAACGTGACCGCGACTCTGTTCATGTGGACCCGGCAGCTTTAAAAGAAAAGATAGAGAACTTCATCGGTGCACATAATACGTGTGCCCTGGCGACGGCATCAGCTGACATGGTGCGTAATACACCCATTGAATATAACTATGTGAAGGGTTGTTTTTACTTCTTTTCCGAGGGTGGATTGAAGTTTAAGGGCCTGAAGGAGAATAAGAATGTGGGCATTGCCATTTTCGAACCTTACGGTGGATTCGGGAAGTTGAAGAGCTTGCAGGTGCAGGGCAAGGCGTCTATGGTGGAGCCTTTTTCAGATGAGTATCTGGAGCTGATGGATCACAAGAAGATTCCTATGGCTGCCATGAAGAAGCTGCCACAGCCCATGAACTTGATTAAGGTGGAGCCCATATCCTTTGACTATCTGGATTCGGAGTTGAAGAAGGATGGATTCGGAAGCAGACAGCATTTGAAGCGTTAGATAGCGGTTACATTTCCCATAAAGAGGTACAAACCCATGCCATTTCAAATAATCCGAAACGACATTACCAAAATGCACGTTGATGCCATAGTTAACACTGCTAACCCGCACCCCATTATCGGGCGGGGGACTGATTCTGCTGTCTACGAAGCTGCCGGAGCGGAGGAACTTCTTGCGGCGAGAAAAGAGATTGGGGAGATAGCCCCGGGGCAGTCTGCCGTTACGGCGGGATTCGAGTTGACGGCAAGATACATTTTCCATACCGTAGGCGTGACCTGGCAGGGGGGATGCGGGCGAAGAAGATGTAATCCGAAGCTGCTATAGGACTGTATTCGGGCTGGCGGAGGAGAAGAAAATCGAGAGTCTGGCTATCCCTCTTTTAGCTTCAGGAAGCTACGGCTTTCCAAAGGGAGTGGCATTGCGTATTGCCCTGAGTGAGATAGAATCATTTATGAAGGCAAAGGATATAGACCTTTACCTGGTTGTATTTGATGAGAAGGCATTTGCCCTGTCTACGGAGCTTTACGGGGATATCGACGAGTATATTAACAGTAACTATGTAGAAGAGCAGACTATTCATGAATATTCGCAGCCTACCGAGGAGTGGGTCTTCGCGGCCTCAAGCATGGAGGAGAAGCCGGCTAAGAAGAAAGGCTTCATTGACAGGCTCATTTCCCGGGATAAAAGTAACAGAGCGGATGCTTGCTTAGAGGATCCGGATCTGGAGATTCCTGTGGTTACCTGCGGGGCGCCCATGCCCACCAGGAGTCTGGACGATGTGGTGAAGAACTTAGACAAGACATTTATGGAGATGGTCTTTTCTTTTGCGGATGCAAAGGAAATGACGGATGTGGAGGTTCAGAAGAAGGCCAATCTGGATAGGAAGGCATTTTCCAAATTAAAATGCGGAACTACCAAGAATCCCAGCAAATCTACGGCTCTGGCCCTGGCTATTGCCTTAGAGCTTAATCTGGATGAGACCAGGGATTTGCTCTCAAGAGCGGGTCTGGCCCTGTCGCCCTGTAGCAGGCAGGACCTTATAGTGCAGTACTTTATTGAGAGGGAAGCATATGATATATATGAGATAAATATTGCGCTTTTTGAGCATGGGGAGCCCGGATTGGGGAGTCTGGCAAAGGAATAAGGTGATGGAAGGACCGGGAGACCGGTTCTTTTTTGAGGGTAAGCGCCTAGTTTTAGGGCGTGGCGCTAAAATACATCGCACCTAAATGCTAGATGCGAGTATTTTACTCCTCT
>SVDM01000016.1 GCA_015058015.1 Lachnospiraceae bacterium
TTCTTTCTTTTTTGAAAATACACCAAAAAGAAAGGGGCTTTTCAAGATTTTTTATCTTGACATAACACCGCTAGACTTATTTTAATCAAATTACTCTTCACTATAATTCTATCATAATTTCCAATGGTTCACTATCAGGAATTACAGAGTAAGAAAGGGACTCCTTGAGACTTATGATAGTATTGACGCGAACTTATGTTCGGGATATAATATTATCAACTGTTAATACTAATCATGAAGGAAAAGCAATGGATATTCTTAAAGAACTTAACGATGCCCAGAGGGAAGCGGTTACAACTACAGAAGGTTATGTTCGTGTTATAGCGGGAGCAGGAAGTGGCAAGACTAAGGCCTTATCTACCCGTTTTGCATATCTGGTAAATGAACTGGGCATTATGCCGGGGCACATCCTGTGCGTCACGTTTACCAATAAAGCGGCCAATGAGATGCGGCACAGGATTCACAAGCTCACCGGGGATAATGATACCGGATATATTAATACTTTTCACGGATTCTGCGTATCAGTCTTAAAAGAGGACTCCAATGTAGTAGCATATCCCAAGAATTTCATGGTCCTGGATAATCCGGATATAGATGAGATACTTAAGGTTATTTACGAGGAGCGGGGGCTTTCGCTACGGGATATGTCATTTGCAGCAGCCAGAGATATGTTCGAGATTAGGAAGACCAAGAAGGAGCCTGATTATCATATAGACATGCTAACGCAGCCTTTAGATGTTCTGAAGGAGAGATATGATTCCGCGGTAAAGGTACAAGATATCCTTTTTTACGGCTATCTCTATCAGGAACGTAAATGCTTTGCCCTTGATTACAACGACCTTATCAAGGTTGTATTGCATATTTTCGCGGAGAATCCGGATATTAAGCAGAAGTGGCAGCAGCGTCTGGAGTATGTCATGATTGATGAGTTTCAGGATATTGACGACCTTCAGTATGACCTTATGGAGGCACTTAGCGGCTTTCACAAGAATCTTTTTATTGTAGGTGACCCGGACCAGACCATATACACATGGCGCGGGGCCAGAGTCGGGTATCTCCTTGATTTTGACAAGGTTCATCCCAATGTCAAAACTATTATGATGAATGTAAATTACAGGTCTACGCCGCAGATATTGGCAGCCGTTAATTCACTTATAGATAAGAATACCAAAAGAATACGTAAGAATCTTGAGGCCACACTTCCCTCCGGCGAAAGTGTCCTTTGCCATATGGCAAGGAATACGGCGGAAGAAGCGGACTGGATAACGGGGGAGATCTTATCTCTTAAGGGATGCGGCATACCATATAAAGATATGACCATCCTTTACCGGGCCCACTACGTCACAAGGACTATAGAAGAAGGACTTCTAAAAGAGAAGATTCCCTACACCATCTATTCGGGCGTACAGTTTTTCGGCCGGAAAGAGATAAAGGATGTGCTTTGCTATCTTAGGATGATTGTGTACAGAGACGACATTTCTTTCAGAAGAATCGTAAATGTTCCCAAGAGAAACATCGGTAAGCGCCGCATGAGTTTCCTGGAGGACTATGCTAAGAATAACCGATGCTCTCTCTATATGGCTCTTTATGAGAACCTTGAGAATGACCTGATTAAGAGCACCAAGGCTTTGCAGTTTATTAATCTTATAGAAGATTTCGCCGCAAGTTACAAAGACCAGTCTGTATCTGAAGTCTTGGCGAAGCTCATAAGTCAAAGCGGATATGAGAAGATGCTTAGGACTGAAGGCGCCCAGGACAAGCTGGATAATCTATCGGAGCTTAAGCAATCCGTATTTGAATACGAGACCACCTGCGGTGAAGAGGCGGGCCTGGAGGATTATTTAAAATCCGTAGCCTTATTCTCCAATGCTGATTCAGATGCAGGGTCTGAAGATAAAGTCAGGCTAATGACAGTCCATGCGGCCAAAGGCCTGGAGTTTCCTTATGTCTTCTTATGCGGCATGAATGAAGGGATATTTCCTTCAAGAAAGGTTCACACTCTTGAAAGTATGGAAGAAGAAAGACGCCTGGCTTTTGTGGCCATGACCAGAGCCGAGAAACGCTTGTATATCTCGGAAGCCGGCGGGATGACATATGAAGGAATTCCCAGGTATCCTTCCAGATTTATCACGGACATAGACAGAGAGTTCCTTGAGTTTACAGAAGTTCCGGACGAAGGACTGATTAACCTGGCCAAGAAATACCATGCTCTCCAAAGCAGACATCTAAAGCCGGCAGAAAAGTTACATCTCTTTGAACCGGGGCAGAGGGTGGAACACTCTGTATTCGGTGTGGGCACGGTACTTGATATCAATATGGAAGAGGAGAGCTATCAGATTCTCTTTGACGGAATGGCGACGCCACGACAGATAGCCATGAAGGTTAAGATGAATGCGGTATAGAAAGAGTATTGTAAACAGCGATACCTTAAAAAGGGGAGCCGACACTCGCCGGCTCCCCAATCAAAAATGAGAAAGAATTAGTGATTCTTGTAATAAGTATCTATTGCTTCTCTCCAGATCTTCATGGCATCATCAACCTTATCGTGGGTCTTTTTTAGTTCTGCCAAATGCTCATTTGCATAAGGTGCGATTGCCTCTTTCCATTCAGCTATCTGTTCATCTTTAATGTCATATACCTTGAAGTTGGGTGCTTCATCGAAAGACTTCCACTGCGCATCTTCACTGGCCTTAACCCATGCCATATAATCCTTGTACATAGGCTCACCCATTTCTTCGGTAAATATCTTTTTCAAGGTATCATCAAAAGAATTCCACTTATCAAGATTTATACATGTTGTCTTAATGTGGGTTGACAGGTCGTTAGAGAAACGATACAGGCACTTGGATACATTTATTGCGCCGAATATCTTGGCAATATTGGCTCCGTTAAGTGCGCAGTCAACAACACCGTTGGAAAGGTCTGAATACATATCGGTTACAGCATGGTCTACAGCTGCTCCTCCCATTCCGTTGATGAACTTGGACATTACGAAATCATTTGTCATTACTTTGAGACCCTTAAGCTCTGAGGGCTTGTACAGGGAAATGTCATTCTTGCAGATGAATGCTGCTCCGAAAGCGGCTCCTGTCTGAAGAACTTTTACGTTTTTGGCTTTAAACTCACCTTCCATGAGTTCGTTGGGATTATTTATAAGAACATCACGGATAATATCATTTGCGGTATAGATATCCTTGAATCCCATAAAAGGCTGTGAGCAGATCTGGGTAGTGTATACAAATGACTCGGGATAGTTGGACAGTGTCAGGTCAGAAATATCTGCAACTCCTGTTCCCAGTCCTTCCAGAGCATCTTTTGTGCTAAGAAGTCCGCTGGCCATGGTTACATTGAATTTGACTTTTCCTCCTGTACGCTTTGTGATACGGTCAAATGCATCCAGCAGGTACTGGCAGTTGGCATTGGTTGTTGCCGATAAGTTTACCTCCAGTTCCATCTCCTTGCCTGTGTACTCTCCGGCTGCTCCGGAGCCTGAGGCCGAGCTTCCTCCTGCTGAGGATGATGATGCACCACCACCGCCGCATCCCGTAAGCATTGCCACGGATGTTACAAGAGCAAGTCCTAAAGATAATAATCTGTTTGTTTTTTTCATTGCTATAATCCTCCTTCTCCATACTATTATTTATAAGCAATAAAAGAATTCTACTTTATTTCATATGATTCGGAATAAATGTTGCCAGTTGCGGGAATACTATCATCAATGCCAGTATGGCCACATCCATTATGATAAAGGGCAGTACACCTTTGAAAATCTTTTCCACCGGCTTCTTGGTTACACCGCTCATGGTATAAACCGTCATTCCCACCGGCGGCGAAATGGAACCAAGGGCCATCAGCTTAACAATGAAACATCCAAGCCATATAGGATCAAATCCTATGGATTTCAAAGCCGGATAAAGCACGGGCATGGTCAAAACCAGCATGGGTATCTCCGGAAGGAACATTCCCAGGATAAAGTACAAAAGCACAAGGGCAATGGCAATGGTCCACTGGGGAACCTGCAAGCCGGATACGAACTTTGCCAGCATGGCGGGCAAGTGGCTCATGCTCATAAACTGAACGAATATATAGGTTGAAGCCATCAGGAAGAATATCATTCCTATGAGAATGGCAGTATCTTTAAATGCTTTGTATAGGTTCTTTAATTTACACTGACGGAAGATAATGGATAATACAATTGAACCGAATGCTCCGATGGCACCTGCTTCCGTTGTTGTAAACCATCCCAGATATATACCTCCCAGTACCAGCACCATCAGAAGAAGGATAGGTATAACCTTGACAAGGGTCTTCATCCTTTGAGCCGAGGTGGATTTGGGTCCCTGAGGTCCGTATTCCGGATGAATCTTACACAAGACCCATATCAGAATGCAATACAGGATAATCTGCAATACACCTACGCCGATTCCCGACATAAACAAAACGCCTATGGGGTTCTCGGTGATAATACCGTACATCATAAATCCCATGCTGGGAGGAATCAATAGTGCAAGAGGTGCACCTGCTGCAGTACATCCGCAGGCAAAGGATTCATCGTAATTGTTTGCCTCCATCTCCGGCAGGGCAATACGGCTCATTATCATAACTCCGGTGTTGGAGGAACCGCATATGGCGCCCAAGATTCCACAGGCAACAACCGTTGCTGAGGACAGGCCACCTCGAAATCTTCCCAGCCAGGCTTTAACTGCCGCGTACAGGTCAACTCCCATGGTGGTCTCGGCTATTACCGTACCCATAAGGGTGAAGAGGGGAATAACCGTAAAAGAATAGGAATTAATGTTGTTAAAGGGTGCAGTACCAAGAACCGTCATGGCTACGGAGAAATTCTTCAGAATCAGGATTCCCACGAAACCAACTACAGCCAGAGCTGCGCCAACCCACATTTTCAAAGCCAAAAGAAGTAGCAGGGCTACTATACCAAGGATTCCAATCATTTCTGCACTCATGATTTGTCCTCCTTTTTCTTTGATGCCTCATACTGCTCTGTTCTGGCCGCTACAGCCTTATCCACGTCCATGGTTCCCATAACGCTCATGCCGTATTTGCCGAAGGCAAATTCCTTATCCGTTGAGCCGAGAACAATCTCTTCCATTACATTTCCCTTCACAAGATTAATAATCTTACGGATAATGGTCATAAGTACGGTAAGGGCTGCAACTCCGTAGCTGAACCCGAACAGGAAGAGAAAGGGCCACTGAGGAACCTTAACACTGCTCCATACAACATTACTGTCCATACTCTTCATACCGGAAAGGAATTGCTGAACTGCGATAAGCACTATGATTGCAAATGAAACAAGGAGAACTGCAATATCCAGGATTAACTGCACCACCGGACTAAAACGTTTGGTTACCATGTTAATCTCAACCATGCTACCTGTCATTATGGAAGCCCCCAGTGATGTCATGCAGCATACCAGCATAATCTGAACCCACTCTGTGGCTCCCGGAATCGGATTATTAAGGAGAACCCTGGCAAGTACATCTGCAACCATGAGTAACATCATGAGTCCGATAAGCCCCATGCAGATGTAGGTGCAGGCAAGCCCCAAATATCTGATAACCTTCAACTCTATACCCCCTTTACTGTAAGGATTATATATTGTTTTCCCTTACTCTAATATGTTAAACTCTTGGGTAGGACAAGCCTCAAATGGCAAAATATAAAATTTTGAAGGTGAATTTTTGTGAAAAAAGACAAGACCGGGGAAACATTTTCCATAAGTGAATTTGCAGAAGCCTGTGGTACAACCAAGGATACCCTGTACCACTATGAGAAGCGGGGAATTCTCATGCCTGCTACGGATGAGAATAATCACTATCGTTATTATTCCATTAATGATTTTCATTTGTTTCAATACATTGCTCATTTAAGAAGACTGGGACTCTCTATTCCCGAGATTCGGGAGTGCGTTAATAACAGAAATGTAGGGACCTATCTGGAAATGATGGCCAGCAGCCAGAAAAGGTGTTTAGAAGAGATTACGGAAGCACAGCGACGACATGCCATTATTACAAATGCCAGGGAGGCAGCCTTCGAGTTCACCCACATTCCACCCGATACTCCAAAAATAGAATACTCTGAGGAAGAGTGTTATTATATGACCGAACTACGGGTAAAGCTTAATACCCTGGAAGGAATTCGTAAACTGCGGGATCACTTGATAATGGCAGAAGGGATGCCTGCCATCTCCAGTAACCTGATAGTATTCAAATACAACCCCCGAATCTCTTCCTCATTTTCGGAGGAGAACCGGCTTTATATGATGACTCAGACCACCAATCCCAAGGGGTTCGCGGAAGAGGACCTGCATATTAAGCCGGCGGGATTCTATCTGCATATATTCTTCAGAATGAATCTCCCGGACTCTACTGCGAAAGACCGGGAGATGTATTATAAAAAAATGGAGGCATATATTACCGATCACAATTACAAGATTTCAACGGATCTCTATTGCTATAACCGAATTAGCAGGTTCTTAACCGACAATCCCGAAGAATACCTGGCGGAGTTTGTAATCGGTGTGGAATAATCCTCTAGAACTGCCTGAACTTTAGGATGGCTTCAGGATTATCCTTTGCTTCTTTAGCCAGGGCCGTATATAATCCGTAATTATTCTCTTTCAGAAGTTCGGTGTATTCCGGGTCCACATCTTTTCTTCTGGGAAGGGGAACATCCTGCTCTACCAGAATATCCTGAACCCGCGCTATATCTACGTTTCGAACGTTGGTGCCCAGGTCTGTGGCAACCGCTGCCGCTATTCCTGCAGCCTGTCCCGTTCCTATACACTGTGGGATAAGACCAACCCAGTCAAAGGATATGGGGTCTGCCGAAGCGTGGCGTCCCGGGCAGAGAAGGTTATCAACCTTCTTGGGAAGAATAACCCTGTAAGGAATCTCTATAGGTGCAGAGTCATTTAACCGGCAGATGGTGGAATGCCAAGCGATAACATCATCAAATTCTCTGTGGTTTACGAAGTCCATGGGAGTAAGAACATATTCTCCGTCAAGCCTTTTAGAGCACCTGGCACCCAGCTGGGGTGCTATATCATATAGAAATGCATCCTTAAAGCCTTCGGCGTTCTCCTGTAAGAAGGCAATCATTTCCCGGATATTGGTTCTGACCATCATTTCCGTCTCGGTAAGATCTTTAATTCCCGTGCAATCCATAGGCTGAATCCAGTTGTTCATCCAACATACATCATTTCTCTCGGAGGGAATGGGCATAATACGGTTTCCCTTAACAAATTGCTGCAATCCCCCGGCTATCTTTCCAAAGGCCTCCGGATGGGCCATGTTATAGCGGAAAAACTTATCGAAATCTATTCCTCCCAGACGGAAAACCAGTGCTGTACTTACATTTCTGGCCACGTCTGATTCTTTATCATCATTGTATGGGGCGCCTGTCTGGCAAAAGATGTCTCCGTCACCTGTGGCATCTATCACTGTTTTGGCCAGAATGGCCTTTCGCCCCTCTTTGCTTTCGAATATAACACCCTTTACCTGATTCTTCTCCATTATGGGCCTGCAAGCCCAGCAATGACAGTACACCCGGATACGGTCTCTTTCTTCTACAAGCATTTTGTCCATCTCAATCTTCAACTGGTTGGGTTCAAAGTATACGGAGCGGACTACCCGTTTGGGTGAATCAGGACAGTTACTGGTGGCATCCCAGAAAGGAAGCCATTTGTATATATCATCTTTTTTGATACTTCCAATCTCACTGCCTTCAGGGCCTACAACGGCTCCGGGTACCTTTGAAAGACGGGTAAACCATTCTTCCTGAATTCCCCTTACATACTGAAGGTTTTTATAAGATAAATGGGGCACCATAATAACATAACCCCCTGTTACATCTCCTCCCATATACCCGTATCTTTCCAGAAGAATAATGTTCTTTGCACCGGCTCTGGCTGCGGCGATTGCAGCAGAATGTCCTGCCGACCCTCCTCCGACGATCAAGATGTCGCATTCATCGAATATTTCTATATCCCTGGCTTCTTCACTAAATATCTGCTTCATATGCTATCCTCCATATAATATATATGCTTTGCTAAAAGAGTAGGGGATAGTGCAGGTCAAAGGTCAAACCGTCAAAATGACGTTTTTTATATTTGTAATTTGTTAAAATTTACTGATGTGAACTTGTTTTACCCGTATTTGTGTCAGGGAATATTACCAATGTCGCATTCGCATTTTTCTTGTGTATATATTGATGAAAGGTTAGTTTAAAGCATCGTTTTTATCAGGGGAGGTATAAAGATGAATAAAGATTTATTAAAGGGATTAACAAAAGAGCAGTTTCAGAAGGCTACGAATTATACATCACATTCGAATGTGAAGTCTGCGGCTATTTTTGGGTTACACATCCGAAAGCGTAGTGTAAACCATAAGGGATTGCTATCTGCTTAAGTCCGGGAGTATAATTCTTATAGAAATATTATTCTGGGGGATAATAATATGGGGGAAAGAATAATTTGATGAAAAAAAAGAATAGCATGATTTTAAGAGCTTTGGGCATAGTCTTATGCCTGGCTCTTACTACTTCAAATGTCTCCGGAGCGGCGATACTACCGGAGGACAGTAGTGGAGTAATCAGGGGGACATATTTCTTTACTTCCAATGAAGAATCTAATATTCAGCTTACGGATGAATTCGTCTGGAGAGACGAGTGCTTTACATATTCATCCTTCAGGGGCTGCGGACATCTACGCCTCTTATCTACCCAGGCGGCTTTGGCATCGGCCAGCAGATACGGCGGGGGTCCCGACAAATACGAAAGGGACTGCTCGGATTGCGCAGAGAATATCAAGGCTATGCTAAGGGACATGGGCTTTAATTATGTTGAGGCCAATCAGTGGTATTCCAAGGAAACACAGGAGAACTCATTGGGCGTAGCCATGGGTTTGCGAAAAATTATACAAGACGGTAAGACCTACACACTCCTTGCCATTATTCCGCGAAGCGCCGGATATAAGCAGGAATGGGTGGGTAATTTTAATGTTGGCACAGGAGATTTTCATCAGGGCTTTAAGGAAGCCAGGGATGAAGCCCTTCGCTTTGCCAAACAATATATTAAGAATCACAATGTAACCGGAGACTTAAAGGTATGGATTGCCGGCCACAGCAGGGGCGGAGCCGTATCCAATCTTTTAGGCGGTTTCTTTGCGGGAGGCGGAATCGACTACTTCGGCGATGCTGTAAGCATCACTCCCCAGGATGTATATTGCTATACATTTGCTACACCAAGGAATATAAAAAGCGGTGTGGCTAATAATACTATTCTAAGCGTAGGTGGCGCCCGCGGCGGAGTCTACCAATATGACACTCCGGGAGAACCTTATGAGTATTCAGGGGGCGGAGCAGTAGTTCCCACTGACGAAATCTACACAGGAATCAGAAACTATCCCTTTAACTATGATGTTATAACCTATCTTCCCCCCGCGCTTTGGGGATTTACCAACTATGGACAGTACTGCACCTTCGAGGACGTGACGGAGGAGCAGATGAGGAAGGAACTATCATCCCTTAGTCCCTACGCCTACAACAAGTATATTAATGGAGGTGTGCCCTCACAGTTTCGTGAGAAAACCCTGGATCTGGCTACGCTTTCCACCAAAGACAGAGAAGGCGGCAGGTCCGGAGTTGAAGGCTGGGTTGAATTCTTAGAAGAGAGGATAGCAGGCTTTGCTAAGACATTTCCGACCAATGAGGCCTATGTGAACAATGGTTATCAGAAGACCCTCCAGTCTTACATATCAATGTATGGCATGCTAACCCCTGTTATGGGAAATATGGAGGAGATGGCTACACCGCTGATTCAGCCCCTTATTGTGTCCTACCTGCACTATGCATATACCAGACTTAAGGCAGAAGGCAAGGCTAATTCAGAGGGACAGGCTTCGGCCTTGGCTTTGGCGGACTTGCTGTCGATTTTCTTAGAAAAGCCTATAAATATCGAAGATTACAAGGTTGATGAGTTCTTTGCGGATGTAACAAAATTCGTTGCGGATAATGAGGACAAGGAGATACCTCAAAAAATACTTGGTTTGCTTGAAAAGCAGGTGCCTGAAAATTATGCCGACATAGTAAGATTGGCAATGGGGGGCTATTGCCCGGGTTTTGATACTTCCAAACCCAGAGATATTCCTATTAGCAAAATAATTGCCGAATTTATCAAAGCATGTGCTTACGGCCCGGATCCGGAGTCCAAGGCCTATGAGTCAGGTATCAGGGACCCTCGAGAAGTAAGAAATGCACTGTATGGAATGGTTTCGTTAATGTCATTGTTTGGTGATGACACCATAACGACCCTAAGTACGGCAATTAATGGTGGTAACGGAAGTTTTGAGGGGCTTGTTAACGTGCTTATAGACATCTTAAAGCAGAATAAAGATGCCGGCACCGGCAGCAATCCCACCACACCTTATGCAACCCTTGACGATGCAGCCAACGGTGAATTGACCAAAGCATTGAATAAGATAGAGGAGCAGGTATTTAAGGTTATTGAAGACAATCATCTCTATACAGAAGAATTTAAACAACAGATAAGACAGCACTTGGCTGATGCTAAGGATTCTATCCCCAAAATCAGGGAGTGTGTGATGAATATGCTCTTTGGGGATACCGCATCTTATAACACGGAATACAATATCTACATGTTGGCCACTTTTATGGGCAATGTGGGTATCATTCCCCCTGCTCATTACAACGAAACATTCGTTGCCTGGGCCAGGGCCGGAGAGGATTGGAACGAAGAAGTAAGGGTACGAAAAATACCCCTTACAGGTTACGTGTAATTATTTGTTCTATTTAATTAAACACTTGCATCAAAACCTTGGCCCTTACCGCCTCCGGCTGCACCCTTCATGGCGCCTCCGTCCTTGCTGTAAGCAATAGCAGTTCTGGTTAATCCTCCGGACACGTAGACTCTGCCACACTCCGGACATATGGATGTGTATATGGAAACCGAAGCCCGAAGCACTTTGCCGCCGCCTTCGTTTGCCTTGGCATAGGCGTTGGATACGTGTTCCTGTTCGTGGGCTCTTACGGCTCCGCCGGCTGCTCCCGGTGATACATGGGTAGGAGATTTAAAACTGACCATCTCATCAGAACCATCTACATATTTTCGGTTCTTGCAAGTCTGGCATTCTCCCTTTTGTACTGCGCCGGGACCGAAGGTTTTCTCACTTTCTCCTACGGCACCTGTTTTATCAACACCCGTTGCCCGGGCCACGTTTGCTTCAACGGCCTTGGCTATGGGATCGTTATTAACTAATGATTGTCTGTAACTCTCAGCGGGGCTCATCATAAAATCATCTATTCTCATAGAGCACCTTCTTTCGCAAATCTAAAAATGAACAGTTCTTTGCCCATATATTATACCACAAAATATTGGAGAAATCCAGCAAACACGGGGCATAAAACAAGCTTATGCCTATCCGAAGGTGCAACTTTTTATACCTTTTATGCAAAAAAAGAAATACTCATGACGGATTTACAGTAACCCCAAAGAAGGGTAAACTAATACTAGTACTTTTTGGGAGAGATATATGATGAAAATCGGAATATTCGATTCCGGCATCGGCGGTTTAAGTGTGCTTCACAAGGCCTTATCTGCTATACCGGATGCAGAATTTATATATTATGCTGACACTGAGAATGTGCCCTACGGAGAGAAGTCCAGGGAAGAGATAGAGCAACTCTCTGAGAATGTCATGCAGTTTTTATTTACCAGAGACATGGAAGCTATTGTGGTGGCCTGCAATACAGCTACCAGCGTTGCCATCAAAAAACTTCGGGCAGAATATGCCCTTCCCATCATCGGCATGGAGCCGGCTATTAAGAAGGCCAGGGATGAATACCCGGAAGGGAGAACTTTGGTTATAGCCACACCTGTTACGGTTATGGGGGATAAGATGCGTTATCTCTTAGAACAGGTTGACTCCAAACATTTAGTAGACCTTATTGCAACCCCTAAGCTGGTGAGATATGCGGAAGCTGGGGTATTTGAAGATGAAGAGATTAAAGAATACCTCCTGGGACAATTTAAAGGTCTTGACCTGGGAATCTACTCATCACTGGTCCTTGGCTGCACTCATTTTAATTACTTTAAGACCCTGCTAAGGAGCATCCTGCCTGAGTCTGTTCACTTTGTGGACGGAGTGGAAGGTACTGTCATGCAACTTATGAGAAAGACGGGCCTTGACCCGGAGGGTGTTCACAGGAAGAGATGCGCGCCCACCAAGAAGTACATGGACCGGGTATCTTTCTTTTATTCCGGTTGGGAGGCCTTGCCGGAAGATTTGAGCAAGATAGAGTGTTACTTTGATAAGCTTGACGAGGTGGAGAAGCTTTAGTTTATTAGACAATACGAGGGTTTATTATGAAGATTAACTTACCCTTAGATGTAAGTGAGATAATTAGAGAACTTGAAAAGTGCGGCTTTGAAGGCTTCGCAGTTGGTGGTTGTGTCAGGGATTCTATCCTTGGCAGAACTCCTGATGATTGGGATATTACCACATCCGCCAAGCCTGAGGAGATTAAGAAGATATTCCCCAGAACCGTGGATACGGGTATCGCCCACGGAACTGTTACGGTGCTGTGGGGCAGCGGCCAATACGAAGTGACCACCTACCGTATCGACGGGGTATACAGTGACGGTAGACATCCTGACAGCGTCTCCTTTACTGCCAACTTGACGGAAGATTTGAAACGTCGGGACTTCACGGTAAATGCCATGGCGTACAATGACACTGTAGGTCTTGTGGACGAGTTTGACGGTATGGGGGATATTGAGAAAAAGATAATCCGCTGCGTAGGAGAAGCGGGGGATCGTTTCGACGAGGATGCCCTTCGAATCTTTCGGGCGGTGAGATTCTCTTCCCAGTTGGGATTTGACATTTTCGAGGATACAAGGAAGGCTATTAAAGAAAAGGTTCCTAACCTGGCAAATGTCAGCGCAGAGCGTATCCAAACGGAGCTTTTAAAGCTGGTTGTATCGCCCCATCCTGAAAAAATCAGGGATTGCTATGAGTTGGGAATAACCGGAGCCATCCTGCCGGAGTTCGACCTTATGATGAAGACTCCCCAGAACAGTAAGCATCATTGCTACAGCGTGGGAGAACACACAATTAAGGTTATGGAGAATGTGGAAGCTACCAGGGTTCTTCGCCTTGCGGCTCTCTTCCATGATGTGGGCAAGCCTGTTAAGAAGACTACTGACGATAAGGGTAGCGACCATTTCTACGGTCATCCTGAAGAGGGGGCCCATATGACCTACCGCATCCTTAAGAGGCTTAAGTTCGATAATGATACCATTAGTAAAGTTAAAGCGCTTATTAAATGGCATGATACCAGACCCGAACCGAATATGAAGAGCGTTCGAAGACTTCTGTCTAAAGTGGGAGAGGACCTCTTCCCGGAACTTTTAGAGATAAAGCGTGCTGATATCCTGGGACAAAGCGATTATATGAGGGAAGAAAAGCTGGATATCCTTAAGGCCTACGAGACCTGTTATAAGCAGATTCTAAAGGACAAGCAGTGCGTAAAGATTAAGGATCTGGCCATAAACGGTAACGACCTGATAGGGCTTGGGATTCCTAAGGGAGTGGAGATAGGACATAAGCTTTCCGCCCTCCTTGATAGGGTGATTGATGACCCTGAGTTGAATAAAAGAGAAATATTGATTTCACTTATTGCCGAACATAAGGTATAATTAACAGTTAGAATTTGTGGGGAAGCGATAAGCAATGAAGGTTATAGAACATTTTTTGAATCTAAATAAGAAGGCAGTAGCGACATCTATGGTGTTGCTGCTGTTTTTGTGCGTATTTGCTACATCCTGCACCAAGAAGGGTGGAGGGGAGAGTTCTCTTCATTCCTATGCGGAGCTAAACAGTAAGGAAGAACTCTTCATCTTTGAAAGCGCGGAAAAGGAAAGCTCAAGGATACTCTGCGTTAATCTCACCACCGGCGCAGACGCGGTATTTACCTACTCGGGTCGTACGGAGGTTCTGACAGACAAGGGTGAAGCCACCGTGGTAGATAGCATTAAGTGCGGAGAGCTTATTAGGCTTACGTATAACAAGACGGACAATATCTTAAACTATATACATGTGGCCAAGGACTCCTGGACCTATGATACCTTGGGAGGCTACGTTAATGTTAATACGGAGCTGGGAGCTATTAATGTAGAGGATAAGACTTACAAAGCCGCATCCCATTACATGGTATATTCCAACGGCACCAGAACCAGCATGGACAATGTGGTGGAAAAAGACGCCTTGACGGTGCGGGGTATCGATAAGACGGTGTACTCCATTACCGTAACGGCAGGCCACGGTACTGTTACTTTGAAGGATTTGGACGCATATATCGGCGGCTGGATAGAGATAGGAAAAGTAATTACTCTAATTAAGAAAGATATGGTGTTAGATGTTCCCGAAGGCGAATACAAGGTTCACCTTAGCAGGAAGGGCTATACGGGAGAAGCACTGGTTAGTGTAGCCAGGGGCGAGACTTCTGTTATAGAGGCATCTTCTGTTACGGAGACCAAG
Source organism: Lachnospiraceae bacterium (assembly GCA_015058015.1). Lineage (GTDB taxonomy): Bacteria > Bacillota > Clostridia > Lachnospirales > Lachnospiraceae > SIG280. The sequence continues at coordinate 14,576 of SVDM01000016.1, forward strand.
GCATCTACGGGAATGCTGACCTTTAAGATAAAGCCTGAGGAGGCCAACCCCCTTATATATCTTAACGGGGCCAAGGTGGAGACCACAGAGCCTATGGAACTTCCCTACGGCAGATATTATCTGGCTATTAAGGCGGAAGGTTACGAGACCTACGGCGGAACGGTGGTACTTCAAAGTCCTACTGCAACTTTGGAGATTGAGCTTACCAAAGCTTCTGCTTCCGGTGGCAGTTCGGCGGCATCAAGCGGTTCGGGAAGTTCCGGCACCACGTCTTCCGGCAGCGGTAGCAGTACCATGAACTCTTCGGAGCGGCAATCCGTTCTAAGGTCTATTCAGGATGCAATGAATTCTATATCAAATAAACTGTATGGTAATTAACGGAGGTTTAATATGGATTACAAAGAAATATACAATCAGTGGCTTACATTGCCATGCTTTGACGAGAGAACAAAAGAGGAACTTCGCGGTATCGCGGGGGATGAGAAGGAGATAGAGGAGCGTTTCTACACCGACCTTAAGTTCGGGACAGCGGGACTTAGAGGTATAATCGGTGCAGGAACCAACAGGATGAACATCTATACCGTAAGACGTGCAACCCAGGGTCTGGCGGATTATATCAACATGGTGGGGGCAGCTAAAAGAGGCGTTGCCATTGCCCACGATTCAAGACATATGTCGGTGGAATTCGCCGAGGAGTCTGCCCTTTGTCTGGCAGCCAACGGAATCAAGGCGTACATCTTCGATTCCCTTCGCCCCACACCGGAGCTTTCCTTCGCGGTAAGACATCTGCATTGCATTGCAGGAATCAATATCACTGCCAGCCACAACCCGGCAGAATACAACGGATATAAGGTGTATTGGGAGGACGGCGCACAGATTACTCCGCCTCACGACACGGGCATCACCGAGAAGGTTCTGGCAAGAACCGACTTTGCCACCTTAAAGACTATGGATAAAGATGCGGCTATATCCGCCGGCCTCTTTGAAGTAATAGGGGACAAGGTGGATGATGCCTATATTGCGGAATTAAAGAAGCAGATCAAGTGTCAGGATACCATAGACAAGTATCAAAAGGACATTAAGATTGTCTATACTCCCCTTCACGGAACCGGCAATATTCCCGTACGCCGTATCTTAAAAGAGATCGGCTTCGAGAATGTGTATGTGGTTCCCGAACAGGAGAAACCCGACGGTGACTTCCCAACGGTTCCATACCCCAATCCCGAGACTGAGGATGCATTTAAATTAGGCCTTGAACTTGCAGGGAAGGTTGACGCTGACCTTGTGCTGGCCACAGACCCGGATGCAGATCGCTTAGGCGTACATGTTAAGGATAAGGAGGGCAAATACCACTCCCTTACCGGTAACATGTCAGGATGTCTCTTAGGCGAGTATGAGCTGGCAAGAACCAAGGATGCCGGCAATTTCCCCGCTGACGGAGCATTAATTAAGAGTATAGTTACCTCCAACCTGGCAAGAGCCATTGCAGAGAATTATGGCGCAGAGCTGGTGGAAGTTCTTACAGGCTTTAAGTACATCGGCGGCAAGATGCTGGAATTCGAAACCACCGGCAAGGGAACTTATCTCTTCGGATTCGAGGAAAGCTACGGATGCCTGATTGGTACATATGCAAGGGACAAAGACGCTGTAGTTGCAAGTATGGCATTATGCGAGATGGCAGCTTTCTATAAGGGTAAGAACATGACCCTTTGGGATGCCATGATTGAGATGTACGAAAAGTACGGCTACTACAAGGAGGATGTTCAGTCCATCACCTTAAAGGGTATAGAGGGAGCTGAGAAGATTAAGTCCATTATGGAAGGACTGCGCGGCAACACTCCCGAAGAAATCGGAGGATACGATGTCCTTCGGGTTAGAGACTATAAGAAGCAGACCATTACCGACGTTAAAACCGGCAATGTAACCTCAACAGGTCTGCCCCAATCAGATGTTTTATACTACGATCTTCCGGACAATTCCTGGGTATGCATAAGACCCTCCGGAACGGAGCCGAAGATAAAAGTTTATTATGGCATAAAAGCTGATTCTTTGGCGAAATCTGAAGAGGAATCTAAAAAAATGGGAGAATCTGCCATGAAGATGCTACAAATAGACTAAGGCAAGGAAAAAAAGTCCTAAAAACCCAATAAATATGCGAAATATCCTTGACAAACAATTTTGAAACAGTTATAAATAAACATGAAGGTAGTTAAAAACTAAAACCTCAAAAAAATTTGGAAATTCCATAGGAGGAAGAAATTATGAACAAAGCAGAGTTAGTTGCAGCAATGGCTGACAAGGCAGGTCTTTCAAAGAAGGACGCAGAGAAGGCATTAAAGGCATTTACAGAGGTTGTAACTGCACAGTTAAAGAAAGGACAGAAGATTCAGTTAGTTGGATTCGGAACATTCGAAGTAGCTAAGAGAGCAGCTAGAACAGGTAGAAACCCACAGTCCGGTAAAGAGATTAAGATCCCGGCTTCAAAGGCACCTAAGTTCAAAGCTGGTAAGGCTTTAAAGGATGCAGTTAACAAATAATTCTTTAAGATGAATATGAGGGATGTTGCGAGTTTCTCGCAACATCCTTTTTTATAGCTGCCCTAGGCTTTCGAAGAAAGGCGTAGGATTTCTACACTGTTTAAGGAGACAAGTAACCATGAGACTGGATAAGTATTTAAAAGTATCCCGCCTTATAAAGAGGCGTACTGTTGCCAACGAGGCCTGTGACGCCGGACGTGTATCGGTGAACGGCAAGGTTGCCAAGGCTTCCGTCAATGTGAAGCCCGGGGATATCTTAGAGATAGCCTTCGGAACCAAAACTGTGAAGGCTGAAATTGTCACAGTGGCCGAGACCGTGAAAAAAGAGGAAGCAGGAGATATGTACAAACTTCTGTAGAGAAATTGTGTGATAAATCATTTTATTGTTGAAAAATAGCAATGAATTGTTTATTATAATGATAAAGGTTGTAATGAGGTGGTGTGTATGGCAAGAAAGAGGGCCGTTACACGTAATAATAAAAAGTCTATGGTGTATATAAGCGGTATCCTTACCATTATGCTTACCGTTCTTATTGTATTAAGTCTTAAGCTGAATTCTCAGCGGGAGGCTCTATTGGCTGAATCCAAAGATTTGGAATACAAGAAGCAGGTTGAGCAGCAGAGGACCGAAGAGATTAACGCCTTCAAGGACAGCACGGACACCAAGGAATTTATTGAGCGGACTGCAAAAGAAAAACTGGGTCTGCTATATGAGAATGAGATAATATTTAAAAAAGAAAAATAATTACGGCAGATGTATAAAGATATATCTGCCTTTCTTAATTAGGGCATATGAAGTATATAGAAAAGGTTAGAAACTACATTCGTGAAAATAATATGATACAGGCGGGAGATTCCGTTATAGTAGGCGTATCGGGAGGGGCTGATTCCGTATGCCTTCTTCTGATGCTTGAGGAACTAAGCCGTATGGAAGGCTTCGGTCTTCGAATTGTAAATGTGGAGCACGGCATCAGAGGGGAAGAAAGTGTGGCAGACTCAGAGTTTGTTGTCAAACTGGGAGAAAGCTTAGGCCTTCCTGTTTTTCCATATAAGATAAATGTTCCCGAGCTTGCAGCGGAGATGAAGGTATCGGAAGAAGAAGCAGGACGTATCATGCGATACAGAATCTTCGAGGATGCCAGGTGTAAGGTGGGAGGCGACAGGATAGCCGTAGCCCACAATGCCAATGACAATGCAGAGACATTTATCCATAATATTATAAGAGGAACTTCCCTTAAAGGTCTGGAAGGGATTCCACCTGTAAGAGGTAATATAATAAGACCGCTCCTTTGCCTTACAAGGGCGGAGATAGAGGAAAGCCTTAAGGAGGCCGGCGCCGAATACAGACATGATTCCACCAATGACAGTAATGACTATACCCGTAATAAAATCAGAAACGAGATACTGCCCCTTCTTAAGGAGATTAATCCTGCGACGGTGGAACATATAAACAGTCTGACGGAGGATACCGTAAAGGCCAATGCTGTCCTTGCCAAGTATGTGGACAAGGTATACGACGAAGCAGTGGAGGAATCCCGCAAGGGTGATATCCCTGTTAGTATTAACATTACAAGGCTCCTGGGAGAAGACGATATAGTTAAGGCTGAGATAATCAAAAAAGGCATAACCAAAGTTGCCGGTGCCGCAAGGGATATCGGACGGATTCATATATTAGACTGCATGGGTCTTTTGTATGCAACGACGGGAAAGAGCCTGCATCTGCCTTACGATGTTATTGCAAAAACCAGTTATGATAAGCTGCTTCTTTATAAGAAAAGAAAAGGTGTGGGTCATAGTCACCAAAATCATGACGATACGGAATGCTATGTGGATTATTCAGGTTTGACCACATACGGTAAATGCAGTTTGCGGGCTGAAATTATCGAGAACGAAAAGATACAAATCGAAAAAAACCTATACACGAAGTATATTGACTATGATAGAATTGAATGTGGATTAACAGTTCGTCACAGACGTACCGGAGATACCATTGTTATCAATGAATCCGGGGGCAGAGCCAAGCTGAAAGACTATTTTATCAATGAGAAGATTCCTGCAGGTATCAGGGATGATATATGGCTTGTATGTGACGGCTCAAGCGTGGTATGGGTCCAGGGATACAGGCTTTCCGAAAGCTATAAGGTTACGGATACCACGAAGAGAATTCTAAAGATGGAACTGACGGAGGATTAAAATGGCTGATAAGATTAAAGTTTTAATATCCGAAGAGGAATTAAACAAGAAGATTAAAGCGATGGGAGAGCAAATCAGTAAGGACTACGAAGGTAAGACTATTCATCTTATCTGTGTATTAAAAGGCGGTGTGTTCTTTACCACAGAACTGGCAAAGAGGATTACCATCCCGGTTACATTTGACTTTATGTCATGCTCAAGCTACGGAAGTGATACCAAATCCAGCGGTATCGTTAAGATTGTCAAGGACTTAGATGAGTCCATTGAAGGCAGGGACGTGCTGGTGGTTGAGGATATCATTGATTCGGGAAGAACCTTAAGTTATCTTCTTCCCATGTTGGAGCAGCGTAAGCCGGCCAGCTTAAAGCTGTGTACCCTGCTTGACAAGCCGGATAGAAGAGTATGCGATGTTCCGGTGGATTATACGGCATTCGAAGTTCCCGATGTATTTGTGGTAGGTTACGGCCTTGACTTTGATCAAAAGTATAGAAATCTGCCCTATATCGGGGTTGTAGAAAACGATTAGGAGGATCCGATTTGGACAAAAAATACAGAAGCTATGGATTCTATATTGCGCTGGTGGCCCTTGTAATGATAGCCTGGTTCTTTTTAGAGAACGGCACCAGACAGACAACATCATATTATTACCCTCAGTTTGTGCAGGACGTAAGCGAGGGCAAGATTGTGTCTGCGGTTGTTAATATGAACGAGCAGGTGCCCACGGGTATAGTATCTGTAGTATTGAATAACAAAGAAGAAAAGCAGATAGCGGTTCCGGATGTTAACGAGGCTGTTAAGATGCTTAGGGATGCCAATGTGGCAAGCATCGATATTAAAGATGTCCCCAAGAAGAATTGGGTTATGACTATACTTCCTTACCTGCTGGGCTTTGGAGCCTTGTTTATATTCTGGATTCTTATAAGCGGACAAAGCAGCGGTGGCGGCGGCACCAATTCCAAGATGATGAATTTCGGCAAGAGCAGAGCCACCATGATAGACCCTTCCAAGAAGGAATTCACCTTCAAGAATGTGGCGGGTCTTGATGAAGAAAAGGAAGAGCTTGAAGAGATAGTGGATTTCTTGAAGAATCCCAGGAAATATACTGACGTGGGAGCCAGAATCCCCAAGGGAGTACTTCTTGTAGGCCCTCCGGGAACAGGTAAGACATTGCTTGCCAAGGCTATTGCGGGAGAGGCTGAAGTGCCCTTCTTTAGCATATCCGGTTCTGACTTCGTTGAGATGTTTGTAGGTGTAGGTGCATCCAGAGTAAGAGACCTTTTTGCTGATGCCAAGAAGAATGCACCCTGTATTGTATTTATAGATGAAATTGATGCGGTGGCACGACGAAGAGGTGCCGGTATGGGCGGCGGTCACGATGAGCGTGAGCAGACCCTTAACCAGCTCCTTGTAGAGATGGATGGTTTCGGTGTAAACGAAGGCATCATCGTTATGGCAGCTACCAACCGTGTGGATATTCTAGACCCCGCCATTATGCGTCCGGGACGTTTCGACCGTAAGGTGGGAGTAGGAGCTCCTGATGTTAAGGGAAGAGAGGAAATCTTAAGAGTTCACTCCCATACCAAGCCCTTGGCAGAGGATGTAGACTTAGAACAGATTGCCAGAACAACGGCGGGATTTACCGGAGCCGATCTGGAGAATCTCCTAAATGAGGCGGCTATTATAGCAGCCAAGGAAGACCGACTCTACATTAAGCAGGTAGATATCAACAAGGCTTTTGTTAAGGTTGGTATCGGCGCTGAGAAGAAGAGTAAGGTTATCAGTGAAAAAGAAAAACGAATCACAGCTTACCACGAGGCGGGACATGCGATTTTATTCCACCTTCTGCCGGATGTAGGCCCTGTGTATACCATCTCTATTATTCCTACGGGAATGGGAGCTGCAGGTTACACCATGCCCTTACCTGAGAAGGATGAGATGTTTAATACCAAGGGCAAGATGCTGCAGACTATTGTAGTTGACCTGGGAGGAAGAGCCGCAGAGGCTATTATCTTCGATGATATTACAACAGGAGCTTCCCAGGATATCAAGCAGGCCACCAAGCTTGCAAGAGATATGGTTGTCAGATACGGTATGTCAGATAAAATCGGTCTTGTTAATTACGACAATAGCGAAGATGAAGTATTTATCGGCCGAGATCTGGCTCATGCAAGAAGCTATGGCGAAAAGGTTGCATCAGAGATTGACGAGGCTGTAAAAGAGATTATTGATAAGTGCTACAATGAAGCCCTCACCAAGATTCGTGAGCATGAGAAGGTTCTTCATGCAACAGCCAATCTTCTTCTTGAGAAAGAAAAGATTACAAGAGATGAATTTGAAGCCTTGTTTGAGGAATAAATACGTTAGACTTTTGCGGTTGACGCAGGACTAATGTATGACAATTTCCTCATATGTCTACATAAAGGAGTCGCTCTACATCAAGTAGAGCGACTCCTTATTGATGAATGCACAATCACTTAATATGTGTTTAGCAATAGTGCACAATTTATTTAGAATTTTTTTATCATTTTTGGGTAGACTTTTTATATGGCGTTTGCTATAATAACAATCGTAAAAACTCCCCCCAATTTTATAGTTTTTACTACCCCCATAAAATTAGAAATACCTTCTCCTTAAAGGCCAGCATTCGCTGGCCTTTATGCTATCAGCACAATGTAAATATTTTACTTTTAATAAAAGATTATATGAAGATATTAACGTATAAAAATGTTGAAGTTTAAAGACAGGTATGCTATAATTTCAACTTGTCAGAGACAATATTTGGGCAGATTCCCGAGTGGCCAAAGGGGGCAGACTGTAAATCTGTTGGCACCGCCTTCGAAGGTTCGAATCCTTCTCTGCCCATTAAGCAAAGTCCAAGATGTATTGTCTTGGACTTTGTTGTATATTACAATGTTTTTGGATAGTTATTATATTTGAAAGGAACCGATTAGGTATAGTTAGGTTAAGAAATGAAATTTGTAGAGAAATTATTCGGAACCCATAGCCAGAGAGAACTTAAGGTTATCAATCCTATAGTTGATAAAGTTGAAGCCTTAAGAGATGATATGATGAAACTCTCCGATGAGGAACTGAGAGCCAAGACGGATGAGTTCAAGGGCAGACTTGCTGAAGGTGAGACATTAGATGATCTCCTTCCGGAGGCATTTGCAACAGTAAGAGAAGCAGCAAGACGTGTTCTTTCCATGGAGCACTACAGAGTACAGATTATCGGTGGTATTATCCTTCATCAGGGCCGTATCGCCGAGATGAAGACAGGTGAAGGTAAGACCCTTGTATCTACCCTTCCCGCTTATTTGAACGCCTTAGAAGGCAAAGGCGTTCACATCGTTACAGTCAACGATTACTTGGCAAAGCGTGACGCCGAATGGATGGGTAAGGTTCATGAGTTCTTAGGACTTAAGGTAGGAGTTGTTCTTAACTCCATGACACCGGAAGAAAGGCAGGCGGCTTACGCTTGTGATATTACATATATTACTAACAATGAGGATGGTTTTGATTACCTGAGAGATAACATGGTTGTACGTAAGGAGAACCTGGTTCAAAGAGGTCTCCACTATGCCATCATCGACGAGGTGGACTCGGTTCTTATCGACGAGGCAAGAACTCCTCTTATTATTTCCGGCCAGAGCGGCAAGTCCACCAAGCTTTATGAGATGTGTGACGTGCTGGCAAGACAGCTTCACAGAGGTGAAGCTACCGAATTCTCCAAGATGAATGCCATCATGGGAGAAGAGGTTCAGGAGACCGGAGATTTTATCGTTAACGAGAAAGATAAGGTTGTCAACCTTACCGCAGAAGGTGTGGCAAGGGTTGAGCAATTCTTTAAGATTGAGAACTTGGCTGACCCCGAGAATCTGGAGATTCAGCACAATATCATCCTGGCTTTACGTGCCCATAACCTTATGCACAGAGATCAGGACTATGTAGTAAAAGACGATCAGGTTCTTATTGTAGATGAGTTTACCGGACGTATTATGCCGGGTAGACGTTACTCAGACGGCCTTCACCAGGCCATCGAGGCAAAAGAGCATGTACAGGTTAAGCGTGAGAGCAAGACTCTTGCTACCATCACCTTCCAGAACTTCTTCAACAAGTACGAGAAGAAGGCGGGTATGACAGGTACTGCTCTTACAGAGGAGAACGAGTTTAGAGATATCTACGGCATGGACGTTGTGGAGATTCCCACCAACGTTCCCGTAATCAGAATAGACCATGAAGACTCCGTATATAAGACCAAGAAGGAGAAACTTCATGCGGTTGTCGATGCTGTTAAAGAGGCATACGACAGAGGACAGCCTGTCCTTGTAGGTACAATCACCATTGATATGTCAGAGACAGTCAGTGCTCTTCTTAAGAAAGAAGGCATCCCTCATAACGTACTTAATGCCAAGTTCCATGAGATGGAGGCGGAGATCGTTGCGGATGCAGGTAAGCACGGTATGGTTACCATCGCCACCAACATGGCCGGCCGTGGTACCGATATTAAGCTTGACGAGGAAGCTAAGGCAGCAGGCGGTCTTCGTATCATCGGTACAGAACGTCACGAGTCAAGACGTATTGATAACCAGTTACGTGGACGTTCCGGTCGTCAGGGAGACCCGGGTGAGTCCAAGTTCTTCCTTTCATTAGAGGATGATTTATTAAGACTCTTCGGTTCCGAGAGACTTATGGATGTATTTAACACCCTGGGTGTTCCGGAGAACGAAGAGATTCAGCATAAGATGCTTACCAATGCCATCGAGAAGGCACAGACCAAGATTGAGGGTAATAACTTCGGTATCAGAAAGAATCTTCTTGAGTACGACCAGGTTATGAACGAGCAGCGTGAGATTATCTACAGCGAGAGACGTCGTGTTCTTGACGGCGAGAGCATGAGAGATGCTATCATGAAGATGATCCGCGATACTGTAAGCGGTTTCGTTGACCTGGTATGTCATGATGATGTACCTCAGGATCAGTGGGATCTTAACGAGCTGGCTCTTCTTATTCAGCCCACCATTCCTCTTGTTCCCATTAAGGAAGAAGAGATTAAGGGCATGAAGGTTGCCGATGTTAAGGAACTCATTACTGAAAGAGCTGTTAAACTTTATGAAGAAAAAGAGAAGGAATTCCCGGAGGAAGCTATGCTTCGTGAAGCAGAGCGTGTAATCCTTCTCCGTGTTATTGATAGAAAATGGATGGATCATATCGACGATATGGACCAGCTCCGTCAGGGAATCGGCCTTCAGGCATACGGCCAGAAAGACCCCTTGGTAGAGTACAGAATGAACGGTTACGCTATGTTCGATGAGATGACTGCCAATATCCAGGAAGAGACCATCCGTGTAATGTACCATCTCCAGATAGAGCAGCGTATTGAGCGTGAAGAGGTGGCCAAGGTTACCGGAACCAACAAGGATGATTCCGCACGCAAAGAGCCCAAGAAGCGCTCCAGCGCAAAGGTAGGACGTAACGATCCCTGCCCCTGCGGATCAGGTAAGAAGTATAAACACTGTTGTGGTAGGACCTAAGGAGGGACCCGCCAGAGGTGGGAGGATCCCTTAGGTCAGGATTCCGACGAAGCAAAGCGAAGTCGGAGACGTAACAGATTATTAAAGGAGGCAACAACATGTCTAAAGTCCTAATAGGTTTATCCGGCGGCGTAGACAGTGCTGTTGCCGCTTTTCTTCTTAAAGAGCAGGGACACGACGTAATAGGCGTCACTCTTCGCACCTGGGACTCCGGCGGCGATGAAGAAAGCCGCTGCTGCGAGATCGACGATGCAAGGGACATCGCCCGTGTTCTTGACATTCCTTATCATCCCTTTAATTCCACCCTAGACTTTAAAGAGAAGGTGGTAGACCCCTTCATTAATGACTATATTGCAGGCTTTACCCCCAACCCCTGTATAGAATGTAACCCTTACGTTAAGTGGGCCAAGATGATGTATTATATGCAGGTATTGGAGGCAGACTATGTGGCTACCGGTCACTATGCCTATGTAGACCACCTTGATAACGGCAGATATACCGTGCGTAAGGCTCTCCACGCAGAAAAAGACCAGACCTATATGCTATATAAGTTGACACAGAATCAGTTGGCTCATACTTTAATGCCCCTTGGAGATTATTCCAAGGATCAGGTCAGGGAGATTGCCGCCCGGCACAATATCTCCGTAGCCAATAAGCCGGATTCCCAGGAGATATGCTTTGTACCTGATGATGATTATTGCAGCTTTATCAGATGCCACGCCGGTAACCGAGTTCCCGGGGAGGGCAACTTTGTAGATGAGGAGGGCAATGTATTGGGCAGACACAAGGGAATCATCCATTACACCATAGGACAGCGTAAAGGCTTAGGCATTGCCTTTGGACGCCCCTTGTTTGTAAAGAAAATAGATGCCGAAAAAAACGAAGTTGTTTTGTCAGATAATGATTCTCTTTTTTCGTACAACGTCCTGTGCGACAGGGTTAATTATCTGAGCATTGAAGGAATGCAACCGGGGGAGACCCTTAGATGCAAGTCTAAAATCAGATATCGCCATGAGGCTGCTGATGCCACTTTGCGCTCTCTTGAGGGCGGAAAATTGGCTATAGAATTCGACCAGCCGGTGCGTGCAGCTACTCCCGGACAATCGGCAGTCTTCTACGATGATGCCGACAGGGTAATAGGTGGAGGACGAATCATAGGTTAATGAGGTATAATGTCTATAGGAAAGGATGCATTATCATGACCGAAAGATATAAATGTGAATTTCATGTGCATACCCGCTACTCCAAGGACAGCTTTCAAAGCTTCCTCCTTATGCTTCTTATGTGTAAGATTCATAATATAAGAACACTGGTAATATGCGATCATAACGAGGTTCGTGGCGCTTTGCTTCATCGTCGTGGATTTAGGAAATACGGCGTGGAGATTATAGTGGGTGAAGAGATATTTACCGCCGAAGGCGAGATGATAGGAATTAACTTAAAAAAGCGTATAGAGCCGGGGCTTTCCCCGGAAGAGACCATAAGGCAGATTCGTTCTCAGGGTGGCTTGGTGTATGTGCCCCACCCCTTCGATGAGAAGAGATATAAGACTGTTTTAAGTGAAGACGCCATTGCAAGATGCAGGGATAATATAGACTTTATGGAGATTCATAACGGTCGTAACTGCAAGAAGGAGTTTTCCCTGCGGCAGGATGAGATGGCTGATAAGTATGGTATCACCCCGGTGGTGGGAAGCGATGCCCATACATTTTTCGAATTGGGAAGAAATTATGTTATTACGGACCGCCCCATAGTGGGCAGGCTTCGAGCAGGAGACTTGGATAACGCCGAGTTCGTAACAAGCGATTATCTCCCCTTGGCCCATAAGGCAACCAAAGTTGCCAAGGCATTAAAAATGATACTACGAGGTGACTTCCTTGAATTATTTGGAATTATCTATAAAAAACTTGCATGAGGAGAATAAGAAGCTTTACACGCAGGTTAAGCTAGGTTATGACTTCGACCTGGTTATCTTCATAGCCAGAGGAGCATATATAATTGGCGAGGATATCGCCGCATTGCAAGGCGTGCCCTGCTTGGAGATATTTGCATCAAGACAGGGAAATAAGCTAAAGGATTTGGTAAGCCCTCTGCTTAAGCTTATCCCGTCGGATGTGAAAAAGAGTCTTCGGGAAAAAGAGATGAATTCGGATATCCACGAAAAGAGCAGCGAGCGCAACGTGGAGTTTGATGAATATGTGTGGGAGCAGTACAAAGACTGCAGGAAGATCCTCTTAGTGGACGATTCCGTTGATACTGGACACACCATCAAGAATTGTAAAGAGGCCATTGAAGGTTTCTTTACTGACGCTTATGTAAAGGTGGCAGTATTAAACCGTTTCGAGAAATCCCGCAAAGTGATTGAGGTGGACTTCTTCCTTTATGAGGATACCGCCCTTTCAGGCCCCTGGTCCAATGACTCTAGGGAACATAAGGATTATATAAACCGCTACAATCTGTGGCATAGAAAGCATTCAAGCAACTTCGTTTCCGTGGTTATGACCACATATAACGGAGAGCAGTTTTTAAGGCAGCAGATTAACTCCATAGTGTGTCAGCTTCGGGAAAGGGACGAGCTTATCATCTCCGATGACGGCTCCACAGACGGCACCATTGACATTATAGGTGAGTACACAGACAGATATCCCAATGTTCGTCTTGTAAAGGGCCCGGGATTGGGAGTTGTAAAGAATTTCGAGAACGGCCTCCTATACTGCAACAACAGATATATCTTCCTATCCGACCAGGACGACGTATGGTCCAAGCATAAGATAGAAGTGGTATTACACTACTTTAGGAAGTTTGATTGCACCGCCATCGTTCACGATGCTTACGTAATCGACGGGGAAGGCAACAAGATTATGGATTCCTGGTTTGCACACAGAGATTCCGGCAGCGGACTCATTAAGAACCTGATAAAGAACAGACACTTGGGCTGTTGCATGGCCTTCGACAAGAAACTTTTGGATTATGCCCTGCCTATGCCGGATATTGAGATGCACGACTGGTGGCTGGGCCTACTGTCGGAAAAGCATGGCAGGTCTATCTTCATAAAGAACAAGCTGCTGCAATACCGCCGCCACGGCGACAATACATCAAGCCTTGATCATTATCCCCTTGGGCGCATGATAAAAAACAGGTTGGGGCTTGTATGGAATCTCATAAAACGATAAGAAGACTGAATAATGCATGATAAGCTGCATGTCGATTTTGGCATGCAGCTATTATTTTATTTGAATTGCCAGAAGGGACGGAGCCGATGGCATAAGGGCAGCGAATATTCACCGTCATCCATGAACTCCCCTCGCCGGTGACCTAACTACCAACGTAGACTAAGCACGCGAGAACATTCGCAAGGATTGCCGCTTATGTCTAGCGTGCCCATTCTACGTAGGTAGTGGATGCCACCTTGGTTCGTTCAAAGGAGTGACGGCCGAATATTCGCTGCCTCTTATGTGCGGCTCCTGTTTACGCGCAGTGATTTGAATCCAATGAGGCAAATACAAAACTGGATTTCATGTAAGTAAGTAGAGGTATCAGACATTTGAAGGGAATAGAAGGGACTTCATCTTCAGTTATCAAGCGAGCTGCAAAGAAGAGCAAAGGTCAGAGTGATAGATTTATCTTTGATATCTCAAAAGAGTCGATTACAACTAAAGAAGCAATAAGGCAGATAAAAGAAGATTTGTTTAAATCCACGGACACTGCATTTGTTGATACGGCTTTATTAATCAAAGACAGCACTATTATTAGTATCTTTAAAAGAATATAAAAAACAAAGCTTGACGACCCTACTAATGCGCAATGCCATCAAGCTCTGTATCGATTAATCTTATCATTATAATGCATCAAATATTATGAAATGTCAAATAATAGGCAGGTGATTTTATGCCACAAGCACAAGAGAAAGAAGCTTGCCGCCTTGGAAGGCAGACACCGACACAGTCCTTTGTGCTACCATATGTGGACACAAAAGGCCAAGAGGCTATTGATATAGCTTGAGAACCTTGTAAGTAAGAGCATCGGACAACTGCAGGGTCTTCTTTGTCTCTTACCCTTGACATACAAACGTATGTTCGCTATAATATGCTCTGGGTGTTACCATACTCGGTAGGCGGTTAGTCCTTTTCCGAAGGACTGTGACCTTCGTTTGTCATAGAAACAAAACCTATGTAGGAGGTACTTGCCTATGCTCACCATAAGTGACCTTATCACAGTGATATCACTGTGTGCGACTTTCTATAGTCTTGGGTTCATGCATGGAAAGCATGGATCCAAGACACAAAAATAACCGCCCATTGTCCTAGCAGACTGAGCGGTTATCATAACTAATCATAATGCGGGGCTAACCGTCTATATCGGTAGCACCTATCATTATATTACCACCACAGCTCTATCACGTCAATCTGTTCACCTCAAATACCCTTTGTAACAAACTATACAAATCAACTTTGTCGTCAAAGTTTTTAATTTAGTCATTTGTTGTAGGAATGACGAAATTAAGTCTACCAGCACGTGGCGACAGGAGCCGGACATAAGGGGCAGCGAATATTCGGCCGTCACTCCTTTGAACGAACCAAGGTGGCATCCACTACCTACGTAGAATGGGCACGCGAGACATAAGCGGCGATTCTTGCGAATGCTCTCGCGTGCTTAGTCTACGTTGGTAGTTAGGTCACCGGCGAGGGGAGTTCATGGATGACGGTGAATATTCGCTGCCCTTATGCTATCGGCTCCGTCCCCATCTCTGCGAAAACATTCAGCCCCACAACCCTTTATGAATTTTTGTGACTATGGTATATTAGTAATGTGAAACAAAATGAAAGAAGGTGCGCAAATGGTAGAACTAGACCGGTTCAAACAAGAACTCCTATCATACAAAGAACCTTTGGCGGATTTGAGGGATTCACTTTGACCTCGCATCCAAGGCCAAACGAATAGAAGAACTAGAGAGAAGGATGGAAGAGCCTGACTTCTGGGATGACCCGGAGAAGTCACAGGCCCAGACCAAGGAATTAAAAAGCCTGAAAGACGATGTGGCGGGATTCCAAGAGATGACCACCCTATATGAGGATATCGAGACCCTGATAGAGATGGGCTATGAGGAGAATGACGAAAGTCTACTCCCGGAGATAGAAGAGTCTGTAAAGAGGCTTGCAAGTATGGAAGAGACTGCAAGGATGAAGACATTACTTGCAGGAGAATATGATAAAGACGGAGCAATAGTAACCTTGCATGCGGGAGCCGGCGGAACGGAATCCTGCGACTGGACCAATATGCTGTATAGGATGTATACAAGATGGGCAGGAGACAAGGGCTTTGATGTGGAAGTCTTAGATTCATTAGACGGAGAAGAAGCAGGACTTAAATCAGTGACATTTCAGGTAAACGGGGATAATGCCTACGGATATTTAAAGAGCGAAAGCGGAGTCCACAGGCTGGTTCGAATCTCACCCTTTAATGCGGCGGGAAAGAGACAGACCTCCTTCGCATCCTGCGATGTAATGCCTGACATAGAAGAGGATTTGGACGTAGAGATTAATGATGACGATCTTCGAATCGATACCTACAGGTCCAGCGGTGCCGGCGGTCAGCACATCAATAAGACCAGCTCGGCAATCAGAATTACTCATCTTCCTACGGGAATCGTGGTACAGTGCCAGAATGAGCGCTCCCAGCATATGAATAAAGACAAGGCCATGCAGATGCTTAAGGCCAAGCTCTATATTATGAAGCAGGAAGAGAATGAAGCCAAGGCGGCAGACATAAGAGGAGATGTAACAGAGATTGGATGGGGCAATCAGATACGTTCCTATGTTATGCAGCCATATACAATGGTCAAAGACCACAGGACAGGTGCCGAGACAGGCAATGTGTCCGCAGTACTTGACGGAGACTTAGATATGTTCATTAACGCATACCTGTCGTTCTGCGCCAAGAAAGATAACCAATAGAATAACCTGATGATATAGCCGTGGGGGTGGCATATGTCAAAAGAAAGCAATAAAAAAACAGTTAACACATCTGATACGCATAATACGTTGAAGAATATTTGCGTGTCAGTGGTAGTTATACTGTTTTTTGTTTTTATAGTAATTATTTATTACAATATGCTTTACAGCGAGAAGCGCGAAGGGATAATAAAGACCGGACAGATTACTGCCATAGAATCTGCCAAACAGTTCGATGCGTATCTGGTGTCTGCCCGCAATGCCATAGAAGTAAGCTCCTATACTATTAATGAAATGATGAAAAGCGGTCGTTCCAATAAGGAGATATTAGATTACCTTGTGGAAAATACCAACGCAATCATGGGATCTATCTTTAAGGAGACCACCGGTTTGTACGGCTGGATAAACGAGGAGTACATGGATGGTGTCTTGTGGGATCCGGGCCCGGATTTTGTGGCGGAAGAGCGCCCCTGGTATAAAGGAGCCATAGCCGGCGGCGGTAAGATAACCATAATAGAGCCCTATAAGGATGCCCAGACCGGCAGTACCATGATGTCCATTGTAAAGATGCTTGATGACGGGAAAAGCGTAGTGGCTATGGATGTTATCCTGGATAATATTCAGACCATTACCGAGGAAGCAGTGGCCGGTGGCAATTCCGACTGCGAGATGATTATTGATTCAGATGGTATCGTAGTTGCCCATTCCGACAAAAAGGAAGTGGGTAAGAACTATAGAGAAGAAACAGGGAATCTGTGGGCTGAGATAGCAGCCGGTGCCGGCAAGTCGGATATGGAATATACCGAGGTTAAAACCGGAAGAAAAGAGTATATTGTTTATGCGGTAGCCTTGGAAGACGGTTGGCGCTGCCTGTCGGTTCGCGATACCACGAAACTTTTCGGGTCTCTAAAGGTCTTATTTGTATTAACCGTAATTATTGTAATTGTGGCAGTTCTTATTCTTATGGGTATCTTTAACCAGTCAAGCAAGAGGTACAGAGTTGCCAAGCGCTTAAATAAGCAACTGTCATCAACCGCAGAGATATATCGTTCGGCATACGAGCTTGATATACAAAACGACACTTTTAGTTCAATACTCAGTCGGGGTGATAATCTGGAAGATATGTTTTTAAATATCAGAGAGTATGCCCAGAAAGAGCTCATTGAGTTTATAAATCGTTTTGCGGACCCCTCCTATCTTGAAGAAATGAGAAGATTTGTTAACTTCAAGACCTTAAGCGAGCGGATGAAGGATACCAATACAATAATAAAAGAGTTCGTAAGCGTCGAGGGAAGATGGATAAGGGCCAGGTTCATAGTGTCCCAGTACACCCCGGAAGGCGAAGTGGCACATGTTCTGTGGCTTACGGAGGATGTAGACGAAGAAAGAAGAAACAGAGAAAGACTCATTGACATTTCCGAAAGAGCTCTTGCTGCAAGCGAGGCCAAGTCGGCCTTCCTCTCCAATATGTCCCATGAGATTCGTACCCCCATTAATGCAATTCTGGGTATGAATGAGATGATTCTAAGGGAATGCGATGAAGATGATATAGTGGAATACTCCGAGAATATCAAAACCGCCGGAGAAACCTTGCTTGATATAGTTAACGAAGTCCTTGATTTTTCAAAGATTGAGGCCGGTAAGATTGACATAATTCCCGTGGAGTACGACCTGTCCTCCCTTATTAACGACCTGGTGAATATGGTATCTGCCAAGGCGGGGGAGAAGGGATTGGAGCTGGTGCTTGGAATAGACGGCAACATCCCCAAACTCCTTATGGGAGACGAAGTACGAATAAAACAGATTATCACCAACCTTCTTACCAATGCGGTTAAATATACGGAGGAAGGCAGTGTGTCTTTTACTATGGGATTTAACAGGGTACAGGACACAGATGATTGCATAATGCTTAATGTGGCGGTAATAGATACCGGAGTGGGCATAAAAGAAGAGAATATAGACAGCCTCTTTGACGAATTCCAGAGAATTGATGAAGCAAAGAACCGCTATGTAGAGGGCACCGGACTTGGTATGAGTATTACAAAGAGTCTTCTTGAAATGATGGGCTCATCCCTGGAAGTTGACAGTACCTACGGTTCCGGTTCCATATTCAAATTCTCCCTGACCCAGAAGGTTGTAGCCTGGGAGCCCTTAGGGGATTATGTTCAGGCATACCGCAAATCAGTTAAAGAAAAACGGACATACAGGGAGAGCTTCATTGCTCAAAACGCTCATATACTTGTGGTGGATGATAATCCCATGAACCTTATGGTATTCAAGAGTCTTCTTAAGCAGACCAGGATAAATATCGATACTGCAGATAGTGGAGACAGAGGTATCGGTCTGACAAGGAATAAGAAGTATGATATGATATTCCTAGATCATATGATGCCGGAGAAGGACGGAATACAAACTCTTCATGAGATCAGGTCCATGGAGGACAATCCCAACCGGGATACCGTGGCAATCTGCCTTACGGCCAACGCAATCCTTGGAGCAAGAGAAGAGTATCTGTCTCAGGGATTTGATGATTATCTTACTAAACCTATTAATCCCGAGACCACCGAGAAGATGCTTGTTAAGTATCTGCCGGCAGAGAAGGTTACCCTAACAGAAGAAAAAAAGAAGGAACCCATAGAGATTCCCGAGGAGTTAAAACCTCTGGCACTTAGCGGTTTAGTGGACATAGAGAAGGGAATTATGAATAACGGCTCTGCGGAAGAATACTTCTCCACCCTGGAGATATTCTATGCCTCCATGGATGAGGAAGCCGCAAGGATTAATAAGTACTATTCCGAAGAGGATATTGAGAATTACACCATTAAGGTTCATGCGCTAAAGAGCTCTGCTAAGATAATAGGAGCAACGGAATTCGCAGAAGCAGCGCAGCTTCTTGAGAATGCCGGCAAGAACGAGGATATGGACTTTATAGATGTTCATCACGGAGCCTTTATGCAAAATTATATGGACTTTAAAAAGCCCCTATCTATGCTGTTTGCCAAGACGGAAGATGATACGGATAAGTTTGAAGCAGACAGGGATATGATGGCAGGAATCTTTGAAGAGATTCGGGAAGCCGCAGAGGATATGGACAGTGATTATTTAGAGGATATAATTGCCCGGATGTCGGATTATAGGATACCGGAGGAGCGGGTAGAGCTATGGAACAGGATTAAGGCTGCATCCGACAGATTCGATTACGAAGCCATAACCGAGGCCTTAAACGAAGACTTATAAAAAGCGGGGGATAGCATAATGGACGGTAGTATTAACATCACATTAATATATCTGCATTTTAATACGGCGCTTCGAGTGCTTCAGAAGAACCTTTCCGATCTGGGATACTATGTTAATGAGGTTTCCTCCAACTTTGAGGTGGAGATTGAAGAGCATCTGGGGGAGACGGTCTTGTTTATCGTCTGCCTTCCGGAGAATGCTTATGAAGAAGACAATGCCCGTAATCTTTCAAAGATATTCTGGAAGTTTGCCAGAAGGACGGCTAATATTATGGTTATAGGCGAAAGTGCTATTCATAATGCGGTTATGTCCAAGTACCCTAATCTTCATTATTTCCCCTGGTTTGATAAGCCTCTTGATGCTTCATCCTTGTCGGGAGCGGTAAAAAGAGCTATTATTAATTGCGAGAAGCAGAGAGGAAAGAAGAGGATTCTTCTCGTAGATGATGACCCCACCTACGCCAAGATGGTGAAGGAGTGGTTGAAGGATAGATATAAGGTGGAGATTGTTACCGCCGGAATGCAGGCAATAACCTTTCTATTAAAGATGCCGCCGGATAAACAGGTAGATCTTATTTTGCTTGACTACGAGATGCCCATTGTGGACGGACCTCAGGTTTTGCAGATGCTTCGCCAGGAGAAAGCCACCAAGGATATTCCGGTGATATTTCTCACCGGTGTTGATTCTAAAGAGGGAGTTACAAGGGTTATGAGTTTACGCCCTGAAGGCTATCTTCTTAAGTCTGCCGGCAAGGAGGATATTAGAAGATATCTCCGCAAAGAATTCGGAGAAAGGTAAATATCTTTAAATTTTATAAGGTTTCTATTGTAAAAGGTACTTCATTGTGCTATGATATCTGTCAGGGAAAAACACTTGTTTGCACACGGCATACAAAGAAAGGACGGAATAATGGCCGAGAAGTACCAATATTTTGTTTTAAATATTAAGGCTGTACCCGATGTTTTACTTAAGGTTGTAGAAGCAAAAAGACTTCTTGAATCAGGACGCGCATCCTCAGTCCAGGATGCCACAGACAAGGTGGGTATCAGCCGTAGTTCTTTTTATAAGTATAAAGATGATATCTTTCCCTTTCATGATGATACCAAGGGAAGAACCATTACGTTGGTGATGCAACTTGACGATGAAAGTGGACTTTTGTCGGATGTTTTGAAGGTTATTGCCAAATACAATGCCAATATCCTTACCATTCATCAGAGTATTCCCATCAACGGAATCGCCTCCCTTACCATTAGTGTGGAGACCACTGAATCCACTGGGGATGTGACCAATATGATGTCGGATATAGAGGAAAAAGACGGAGTACATTATGTAAAGATACTTGCGAAGGAGTAAGTTTGAATGATTAATATTGCCATACTGGGATACGGTACAATCGGTTCGGGTGTTGTGGAAGTAATCGACACCAACAAAGACAGCATTTCTGCCAGAGCCGGGGATACCATCAATGTAAAATACGTGTTAGATCTGCGAGACTTTCCGGGTTCTCCTGTAGAGGATAAGATTGTACACGATTACAATATAATACTTAACGATCCGGAGATTAAGGTTGTTGTGGAAGTAATGGGAGGCGTAGAGCCTGCATTTACTTTTGTAAGAGATGCGCTTGTAAAGGGCAAGAGCGTTGCCACCTCCAATAAGGCCTTGGTGGCCAAACACGGGGCAGAGCTTTTGCAAATTGCAAGAGAGAATGGCAGCAACTTCTTATTCGAAGCTTCGGTAGGAGGAGGAATTCCCATTATTCGTCCCATGTACTCGTCCTTTACAGCGGATGAGATCCTTGAGATTACGGGAATTCTTAACGGAACCACCAACTATATGCTTACCAAGATGGCAGGAGAGGGCCTTGAGTTTGACGAAGTATTAAAGCAGGCTCAGGACCACGGCTACGCGGAGAAGGACCCCACAGCAGATGTGGAGGGTTACGATGCCTGCCGTAAGATTGCCATATTAACTTCCCTTATGTGCGGAAGACAGGTGGATTTCGAAGACATTTACACAGAAGGAATCACAGGCATTGAAGCCACCGACTTCAAGTATGCCAAGGTTATTAATAAATCCATTAAGCTTTTTGCCACCAGCAAAGTTACAGATGCAGGTATAGTATCCATGGTTTCCCCGGTTCTTATCGGACCGGAGCATCCATTGTTTTCCGTAAATGATGTATTTAACGGTATCTTAGTAAAGGGTAATGTATTGGGAGATACTATGTTCTACGGTAGCGGAGCAGGTAAACTCCCCACAGCTTCGGCGGTTGTGGCGGATATTGTAGATCTTTGCAAGCATTTTGACAGAAATATCATGATGAGTTGGAGCAAAGAAAAACTCACTCTTGCAGACAGGAAGTCAATGCATCATGGATTCTTTGTAAGAGTTAAGGGCAATATAGGCGATCGTATAGAAGAGATAGGGAAGGCATTTCCCAAGGCAATATGCATCGAAGCCCCGGGAATTGCCGGTGAATTTGCCTTTGTGACGGAGCCCATGGCTGAATCGGAATATGATTCAAAAGTGTCGCAGATTTCAGATGTTATTAAGATGATTAGAATTGAATGATTGACAAATCCTTTACATAATGATAAAACCTATTTTATTAGGTATATATATTTAGGAGGAAACCCATGCTTGTTGTTAAGAAATTTGGCGGCAGTTCCGTCGCCAACAAGGAGAGGATCTTCAATGTGGCCAGACGCTGCGTGGAAGACTACAAAAAAGGTAGAGATGTAATTGTGGTATTATCCGCTATGGGCGATACTACGGACGAACTGATTGAGAAGGCTAACGATATTAATCCCAATGCCTCCAAGAGAGAGATGGACATGCTCCTTACCACAGGAGAGCAGATATCCGTTGCATTGATGGCCATGGCTATCAACGCTTTGGGAGTTCCGGCAGTTTCTCTCAATGCTTTCCAGGTTTCCATGCATACCACAGCAGCTTATACCAATGCCAAGTTTAAACGTATTGATTCCGATCGTATCAGAACGGAACTTGATAATAAAAAGATTGTAATCGTTACGGGATTCCAGGGTATCAACAAATTCGATGACTACACCACCCTGGGACGTGGAGGTTCGGATACCACGGCAGTTGCCTTGGCCGCAGCCCTTCATGCTGACATGTGCGAGATCTTTACCGATGTGGAGGGCGTATACACCGCCGATCCCCGTATTGTACCCAATGCCAAGAAGCTTAAGGAGATCACCTATGATGAGATGCTTGAGTTAGCAACCCTTGGAGCCAAGGTCTTACACAACAGATCGGTTGAGATGGCCAAGAAGTACGATGTTCAATTGGTTGTCAAATCAAGTCTTACAGAAGCAGAAGGAACAGTAGTTAAGGAGGATGCAAAAGTGGAAGCAATGCTTGTTAGCGGAGTCGCAGCAGATAAGAATACAGCAAGAATAGCCCTTATGGGACTTAAGGATGAACCGGGTATCGCGTTTAGAATATTCAATTTATTGGCTAAGAGTAATATCAATGTAGATATTATCCTTCAGTCCATCGGTCGTGACGGCACTAAGGATATCTCCTTTACCGTTGCTGAGGACAACTTAAACGAGACCTTACAGATATTAAATGATAACAAGGAAAGAATCACAGCTCAGAAGATTGAGACAGATGACACTGTTGCCAAGGTTTCCATCGTAGGCGCAGGTATGATGACTCATTCAGGTGTTGCGGCCAAAATGTTCGAGGCACTTTACAATGTGGGAGTTAACATTAAGATGATTTCCACATCAGAGATAAGAACCACGGTTCTTATTGACAGAGAGGACGCAGATAAGGCTATGAAAGCCGTACATGACGCATTTATACAGGATTAAGGAAAGAGCAAGTTTGGAGCTCCGCATAAGCGGGGCTCTTTTTTTGCGCGTGAAAAGAAAAAGTTTTCACACACGATACAGAATAAGTATTATACAGGGCAATCCATCAATGATAGAGTATAAGCCAGCAAAGCGACTTAATTCGTGATATGGAGGATGTTTAGATATGGCAAAAACAAAAGAAGAATATTTAGAAGAATTATCAAATGCAGTAGTTGAGATGGAAGAAGATGATGCTGCCGAGATTGCCCGGGAGTACATTGATGAAGGACATGATGCCTACGAGGGTATCTCATATGGTCTTGTAGACGGAATGAATAAGGCAGGAGAGCTGTTTGAGGAGGAGGAATACTTTATTCCCGAGCTTCTTGCTTGTTCAGATGCAATGAACAGGGGAATTGAAGTTTTATCTCCCCATATTGAGCGTCAGGAGATAAAGGATGAGAAGATAATAGTAATAGGTGTTGTTCAAGGTGATACCCATGATATCGGCAAGAACCTGGTTGCCCTCTTAGAAGAGGTTGCCGGATACAAAATCGTAGATCTTGGCAAGGATGTTCCACCCAGAGCGTTTGTGGACAAGGCTGAAGAAGTAGGTGCGGATATTATTGCTTTATCAACACTTATGACAACTACGATGCCAAGAATGAAAGAGGTTATTGACATTCTTAAAGAGGACAATATTCGGGATAAATACAAAGTAATAATCGGAGGAGCACCTGTTTCACCGAAATTTGCAGATGATATTGGAGCTGACGGATACTCCGCAAATGCAAACGGTGCTGTTCGTCTCGTACAGGAATTATTAGGATAGATTGGAGATAAACAATGGATTTAAGTAGTCCCAAGGAACGATTATTTCGCACTCTGGATAAGAAAAGTACTGACAGGAAGGCAGTCATCTGCCCCGGGGGAATGATGAATGCTGCTGTAGTAGATGTTATGACAAAATGCGGCCATATATTGCCGGCGGCTCATTCAGATGCAGATTTGATGGCGGAACTTGCCAGAGATGTTTCCAAGGAAACCGGCTTTGAAAACTTCGGATTGCCATTTTGTATGACTGTTGAAGCCGAGGTTTTGGGCTCGGAGATAGACATGGGAACATTAGAATGTGAACCCAAGATTAAAAAGGAGGTATATCCTCACACAGCGGAAGTTGAATACAGAGACATTAAGAAGATGCTCAGGCAGGGCCGAATTGAGACTATAACCAATGCGGCATACAGTCTGTCGAAGGACGGGGACATTCCGGTTATAGGAAGTCTTACGGGTCCTATTTCCACATCAGATTCAATAGTCGACCCTATGACATTTTTAAAAGAGCTCCGTAAGGACAAGGAGAATGCCCACAAGGTAGTAGACTATGTAACGGATTTTTTGATTGAATATGCAAAACAGCTTATTGAAGGGGGCGCTGATATTATCTCCATAGCGGACCCGACGGCAACCGGGGAAATCTTAGGCCCGAGAATGTTTGGAGAATACGCGGTTTTGTATCTCAATAAGCTGATAGATGCAATACATGAGACAGGTACCAGGGTTATCTTACATATCTGCGGAAACATGAAAAGCGTGGACAATTATATCCCTAAGATGCATATGGATGCCATCAGCACCGATGCCATGGTTAATCTTGTTAAGCTTAAAAGCAAATATCCGGAGCTTACCACCATGGGCAATCTGTCCACATTTTTCCTGCAGACTCATGATGCGGATTCGGTAGCGACGGTTACGGAGCGCCTTGTGGCTAAGGACATTGACATAATAGCTCCGGCCTGCGGATTATCTACCACATCTCCCATTGCGAATTTGCAGGCATTTACTTCCACGGTAAAGGAGAGTCGCTAGATGAGCAATATTACTTTTAACCCGGATAATATAACGATTTCGGTGCCTAAGGGGACAACCATTCTAGAGGCCGCCAGACAAGCGGGATTAAGCGTTGAATCACCCTGTAACGGAGCCGGAGTATGCGGCAAATGCCGAATAGAGAGAAAAAATATCAGTGACATTGAGGCTTTACTCATAAAGAAAAGCGCTTTTACGGAAGAACATGGGGAGGATGACACATATATTCTTGCCTGCACCGCCTGCATTGAAGAGGATGTCCTTGTTGAGCTTACCGCCAACAAAGAGTCTGACCTTAAGATATTAAGCAAGGGAAGAACCTTTGAATTAGACATTGATCCTGCAGTGAAAAAAGTATATTCAAAGGATGAGGATACAACAAAAGTATTCTATGACGGTAAGGAGATTGCCACTGAGCCGGGGAATACGGAAGGTGAGAATTTCGGCCTGGTAATAGACATAGGTACCACAACCATGGTAGCCTCCCTGGTTAATCTTTCTTCCGGCGAGGAAGTGGTATCGGAATCGGTTCTTAATCCTCAGGCTGTTCATGCCCAGGATGTTGTCTCAAGAATTACAATGGCAGCAGAAGAGGCGGGGATGAACATATTATACACAGAGGTTGTAGCAGAATTTAACACTCTTATTGACAATGTGGCTACAAAAGCAGGGGTGGATTCCCGCAAGATATACGAGATAATTCTTAGCGGTAATACATGTATGATCCACCTGGCAACCAATGTTAATCCCAAATCCTTGGGAGAATATCCGTATGACCCGGCCATAAGGGGAGGAAGCAATGAACCCGCTGCTAGGCACGGCCTTCATCTATCCCCGGAGGCAACAGTTTATCTGCCCCCCATTATTTCATCCTATGTAGGACCGGATATTACGTCAGGAGTATTGGCGACACAGATACATAAAAGAAAAGACAGAAGCCTTCTGGTAGACATAGGAACCAATGGAGAGATGGTAATCAGCAAGAATGGAATCCTATCAGCCACATCCACAGCGGCAGGACCGGCATTCGAGGGTATGAATATCGAATTCGGAATGAGGGCAGCAAGAGGGGCCATTGAACTCTTTGAGATAGAAGATGATGAAACTATTACTGTCAAAACCATAGGGGATGCACCTGCCGTGGGAATATGCGGAAGCGGGCTTATGGATATAGTAGGAGAACTGGTATACCATAAGGTTATTACCAAGAGCGGAAAGTTCGCTAAACCCGAAAAAGCAAATCTTCCGGACTTCCTGGCTAGAAGGCTGGAAGAAAGAAACGGAAAAACAGTCTTTATGCTATCAGAAGGGGTATATCTTACTCAAAAGGATGTAAGACAGGTTCAGCTGGCAAAAGGTGCCGTAAGAGCAGGAATAGAGTTCTTGATGAAAAGCGTGGATCTTACTGCAGAAGAAGTGGATGAAGTCATGATCGCCGGAAGCTTCGGCTATCACTTAAGAGCCAAGAGTCTTATTAACATCGGACTTCTTCCGAAAGAGTTTGCGGACAAGGTTGACTTCGTAGGTAATACGTCCAAGACCGGCGGACAGGCATTTCTCTTAAATCCTTTATACAGAAGGGAAATGGAGGAGCTTGTTAAAAAGATTCAGGTAGTGGAACTATCCAATTACGATAACTTTGATGAAGTATTTGTACAGTGTTTGAATTTTTAAAATAATAATAGGACTGTCACACAAAGTGTGCAGCCCTGTTTTGTATTGTACTATCTGGTGTTGCCTGTTCCCTTGATAATGGGTGATAAACGCTTGTATACCAGCACCGTTATGATTACACTTATAAGTCCCTTGATAAATGTAAATGGCATGTTGAACATAAGGAGGCAGTTAAGAAGTCCGTCTACGCCGGGGTTAATTGCCTGATACATTCCGATAATCTTATCAAGTGGCAGGAACTTGGTGTACATGGGATAAGTAATGAAGAAGTTAATGGGTACGCTTAATATTGCCATAATTGCAGCTCCTGATACAGCTCCTATTATAGCCCCTTTTCTGGTCTTCATTTTCTTGTAAATAAGGCCTGCGGGAAGTACAAATGCCGCTCCCAAAAGGAAGTTACATAACTCGCCTACGCCTCCTGTGGTTGTGGCAAATACGTTGATTACATTCTTAATAAAGCAGATAGCCACACCTGATACCGGTCCCATGGAAAATGCTCCGATAAGAGCCGGAAGTTCTGATAAGTCCATCTTAATGAAGCTTGGCATAAGTGGTACATTAAAGCTGAACATCATTAAGATAGCTGAGATTGCACCGAACATTGCCGTCATGGTAATTGTTCTTACATTCATTCTTGATCCTTGAGTTGCTGTTTGTGTTTGAGTTGTCATCGTTCTCTCCTTTTCCCCGGAGGATTTTTTGGAATAAAAAAATCCCCGGATTCATTCGGGGAATAAATTGCATCACATGCAAAGATAACATTATAATTAATGCTTCTTCTCCCATCCAGACTTATATCCAAAGGATAATCACTGTCGGTTTTGGAATTACACCAAATCAACCTTTAATCGTAAGGCTCGCGGACTGTTACCGCCGGTAGGGAATTCATACTACGAATGATAAATCGTCATATGGCACCCGACCCCGAAGAAAATATTTAATTTTCGTACAATGGTAGTGTATACTCTATAATTGTCCCTGTCAAGGACTTAATTTAACTTTTTTTACATGCCACGATATGCTCGAAAAGGTCAGAAACCAGACATCCGGTGGTTTCAATGTGAACATAATCGGTAATACGGGAATCCACCAATACCTTTACCTGGGCAGGAAAATCCTCATCTGCTTCCCAGTAGTTAAGCTGCAGAGGAATCTGAGGGAAGGGATGAAATATGTAAGCGGCGTCTGCTTTGGACATAACCGGCTCTCCGCCGGCAGCTTCACATGCAGCTTTAAGGGCTGCGGTTCCTTCCGGGAAAGACTTTAAGAAATCCTCAAAGAGGACATCTTCCTGGGGATGACGGACATGCCTTGGATCCAGGGATGCATTCTGAACCCACTCACCGGATAAATGGGGCTCATCCACTGTATAGAAAAGGATGTGATATATGGCCATTGCCTCGTTGGCATACACCTCTCCGTGCCAGCCCTTCTCAAGGGGTATCTCATCGGGGGCACAGAAATTGTCAAAGGGTTCGTCGCTTTTCTTCTCGATTCTTCCAATCTCAAGATTTAAACGGTATTCCCTGCCGAAGTATTCTATGTAGAGATACTTCTCGTCATATTTAAGACCCAGTATCCCGGCTATTCTATCAGGGTTATATCCCCGAAATCTTTCCAGCCATATCTTGGCAATTTCTTCGAAAGTACCGAAGGTAAAGCCTCTGTTTTGATAAGCGTGATAGTTAATGCTCATATTATCACCCCTCTACTATTATATCTTCTGCGTCTTCTTCGTAGGGGATTTGTTCGGTAACGTCTAAATAGAACTGAACTATGGTTTCTATTACATAGGGCGCAACCCAGAAGAATCCTATATTATACGAGATAAGGCAGAGGATAAAGTAGCCGATAAAGCTGGCGTACAGGTAAAGTACTGATAGTCGTCGTCCCTTCATAAGACGTCGGCTTTCCTTTAATGCAGCAAGTCCTGATGTCATCCCCCTATCAATCATAAGGTATTCTGTGAGAATAAAGGGAGCGGTAAGTATTATGCCTGCAATAAGACCTGCCAAAGTAAAGATCAGATTCAGCATGGATACTAAACCGATATTCTCCGTCGAAACCCGCATAAACATTGTAATAAAGGATGGAAGCAGGCAGAGAGAGAATATACCGTCCCGTACTAAGAATACCACAATAAACCTATCCGGCCTGTTTCTAAAGGCATAAAGAAGGTCTTTGACATGGGGGCTTGTTCCTCTTGCCAGTTTCAGATGAATAACGCTTATACCTATTCCTGCTTCGAAAAGTACAAGGAAAATAAGGATATTTGCAATTATATAAATAATAAGAGACGACTGTCTCTGGGCAATAATCAGGGAATAATTAAAGGGGGCAGTCACCAAAAGATAAATCACCAGAAGTATTCCGATTACCGTCATGGGGATTCCGTATCTTCCGTGAAGGGCCTCTCTGGCTCTTCCCTTAATCTGCCTGGATTGTTCTCTCATGTGTAAATCCTCCGGATTATTGACAAAAAAAATGTCATTATATATCATAAAATAGGCGGTAGCCTAATAAAATCAGGGCATGGAAAGATTGGGGTAACCTTGAACACGAAGCATCAAGTACTCCATAAGTTCGTCAAAGCCTCCGAAATTCTTAAGTAAAAGTAGAAAGGCCCCTACGATTAATGCCACCGCTATCACAAAGGCAATAATACTTACAATAATGGCTATCTTAGCCCGAATGTCCAACTTGCAGTCGGCACCTCTTGACTGTAAAGCCACGATAACCCCTAAAGCCGAAAGCCCCAGGGTAAGTCCCGGCGACATAAGACATACCACAGCTGCGATTGATATTCCAAGAGATGTGGTGGCCATGGAACGGGCTTTGTTTACACTGTATCCTGTTGGCATAATATGCTCCTTTCAATAGCATTATAACGAGTATTATTCTAACATTTTCTTTTATTAAAAACAAGGAAGGTAATTACATGGACATTATTAAAGTCATAACCGAAGAACTTCAGGTAAAGACATGGCAGGTAGAGGCTGCGGTGAATCTTATCGACGAGGGTAACACCATTCCCTTTATCTCCAGATATAGAAAAGAGGCCACCGGTTCATTAAACGATGAGCAGTTAAGAAAGCTTGGGGAACGTCTTACATATCTTCGCAATCTTGAAGAGAAAAAAGCTTCGGTATTATCAACTATAGAAGAGCAGGGCAAGCTTACTCCGGAGCTTAAAGCTCAGATTGAGAATGCCATGACTCAGGTAGAAGTAGATGACTTATACAGACCATACAAGCCCAAGCGTCGTACCAGGGCAACCATAGCCAAAGAAAAAGGCCTTGAGGGACTGGCCAATATTATCACCTTACAGATGACTGCCAAAACTCTTGAGGAAGAGGCTGCGGCTTACGTTGACCCGGAAAAGGGTGTGGAAGATGTGGCTTCTGCCATAGAAGGGGCAGGAGATATCATTGCAGAGAACATCTCCGATGACCCTGATTTTCGTATGACCATCAGGGATTTTATCTTAAAGAAAGGTATCATCTCATCCACTGCCAAGGACGAGACGGCAGAATCCGTATACGAGATGTACTATGATTTCAGCGAGGATGTATCCTCCATCGCAGGTCACAGAATATTGGCTTTAAACCGTGGTGAGAAGGAAAAGATTCTTACCGTCAAGATATCTGCGGAAGACGAGAGAATCCTTCGTTATCTGGAAAAGAAGATAATAGTAAGAGACAATCCCAATACCACTCCGGTTTTGAAGGCTGTAATTGCAGATGCATATTCCAGACTGATATTTCCTTCCGTTGAGAGAGAAGTACGTAACATCCTTACTGAACGGGCAGAGGATGGCGCCATAGTAGTTTTCGGTAAGAACTTAAAACAGCTCCTTATGCAGCCCCCTATTGCAGGTCGCGTGGTATTAGGCTGGGATCCGGCCTTTCGTACAGGATGCAAGTTAGCGGTTGTGGATCCAACCGGTAAGGTTTTAGATACCGTAGTCATCTATCCCACAGCCCCTCAGAACAAGGTTGCGGAATCCATGACCATATTAAAAAAGCTAATCTCCAAGTACAATATCTCCCTTATCTCTGTAGGTAACGGTACCGCTTCGAGAGAAAGTGAGCAGGTTATTGTAGAACTTTTAAAGGAACTGCCGGTAAAGGTAGAGTACGTTATTGTAAATGAAGCCGGTGCCTCGGTTTATTCCGCAAGTAAACTGGCCACTGAGGAATTCCCGGAATTTGATGTGGGACAAAGAAGTGCCGCCTCCATCGCCAGAAGACTTCAAGACCCCTTAGCAGAGCTTGTTAAGATTGAGCCTCAGGCCATAGGAGTAGGCCAGTATCAGCATGACATGAATCAGAAGAAACTATCGGAGACCTTGGGAGGCGTGGTTGAAGACTGTGTTAACAGCGTAGGTGTTGATTTAAACACAGCTTCCGTATCCTTACTTGAGTATATATCGGGAATCACTAAGGTTATTGCCAAGAATATAGTAATCTACCGTGAGGAAAACGGTGAGTTTAAATCAAGGAAAGACTTGCTTAAGGTTCCGAAACTGGGCCCGAAAGCATATGAACAGTGCGCAGGTTTTATGAGAATTACGGGAGGAAGCAATCCTCTTGACTCCACCAGCGTTCACCCGGAGTCTTATGCTGCGGCAACGGCAGTTCTTGAAAAATGCGGCTATTCCGTAGGGGAATTAAAGGGCGGTATCAAGGGAATATCTTCTAAGATAACGGATTATAAGAAGATGTCCGAGGAACTTGGAGTAGGCGAAATCACCCTTCGTGATATCGTAAAAGAGTTAGAAAAGCCTGCCAGAGACCCGAGAGACGAGATGCCTGCCCCCATCCTTCGTACAGATGTTATGGAGATGAAGGATTTAACCCCCGGTATGGTTCTTAAGGGAACAGTTCGTAATGTAATTGACTTCGGCGCCTTCGTGGATATCGGCGTCCATCAGGACGGACTTGTGCACATCTCCCAGATGAGCAACAAGTATATTAAGCATCCCTTGGAAGTTGTAAGCGTAGGGGATGTTGTGGAAGTAAAGGTTTTAGACGTGGACATGAAGAAGAAGCGCATAAGCCTTACAATGAAACTCTAAATCGAATTCCCTGCATAAAAATGCAGGGAATTTTAAACTTGGCACGGGCACCATTAAGTTTGTAAATAGTCGGTCAGTATGTTATACTTCAATAGAATTTAAGGGTATTGTAAGGAGTTAATATTATGGATTATACGGTTAAAGTCAAAATAGACGATCAGGATTTATACAAGTTTTTGATATATCATAATTTCCGCGGGGCACAGGGTAAGCTTGGAATTGTAATTGCACTTCTGGCATTTGTGGCTGCGGTTATTACTTATGGAAGAGTTGAGATGCTCTATACTGTTTTGTATGTGGTGTGTGGCGTGGTATTTATCATATATACACCCCTAAGCCTCAAGTTTCGTTCCAAAAGGCAATTTCAGCTGGTGCCTGATTTGAAAGAAGAGATGACCTATACTTTTTCCGATGAGGGAATCGTATCTGCAATTAAGGACCAGTCCGTTCAGGTTAAGTGGATTAACCTCTTTAAGATTGTCGGAATAAAGGACTACATTTACATTTACACCGACAGGTTGCATGCATCCATTATCCCCAAGAGATGTATCGAGGATTATGAAGGTCTTGTGGATTTTATGAATCTTAAGACCCCCAAAGGAAAGGTCAAGATTAAGTAGATGAAGTATGAATCATTATCTGCATCTGATACTGAAAGAATCGGACGCACTTTGGGTGAGAAGGCAAAACCCGGTGATATCTATACCTTAAGCGGCGATCTGGGTACCGGCAAAACCGTCTTTGCCCAGGGATTTGCCAAGGGACTAGGCATCAGCGAATGCGTCAACTCGCCTACATTTACCATAGTATCTGAATATACATCAGGCAGGTTGCCGTTCTATCATTTTGATGTGTATAGAATCAGTGACCCGGAAGAGATGTATGAGATCGGCTTCGAGGAGTATCTCTTCGGACAGGGGGTCTGCCTTATTGAGTGGGCAGAACTTATTGAGGATATCCTGCCTAAAGAGCGGGTGGATATCCGTATAGAAAAAGACCTGGACAAAGGTTTTGATTACAGAATTATTACTACTTACGGAGTTACTATATGAGAATTCTTGCATTAGACAGTTCGGGATTGGTGGCCGGAGTGGCGCTTATGGAGGATGATACTCTTATTGCAGAGTACACCCTTAATCACAAGAAGACCCATTCCCAGACCTTGCTTCCCATGATAGATGAATTATTTCAGATGACGGGCATGGACAAAAAAAGCATAGATGCCGTGGCGATAGCCGGAGGTCCCGGATCATTTACGGGTCTTAGAATCGGAGCTGCCACTGCCAAGGGCTTGGCACAGGCTTTGGAGATTCCCGTTATTAAAGTGCCTACGGTGGATGCTTTGGCATATAACCTTTATGGAACCGGCGGAATAATCGCCCCCCTTATGGATGCCAGAAGGAATCAGGTTTATACCGGTTTGTTCACATTCGAAGGTTTTGACTTTAAGGTTGTAAGGCCTCAGTGCGCTGTTGGAATAGAGGAAATCGTATCAGAGATTAACGCAATGGGTAAGCCGGTTATTTTTTTAGGTGACGGCGTGCCGGTTAACAAAGAATACATTGAGGCAAATGTAACCGCAGCTTTTGACTTTGCCCCTGCTCACCTTTCTCGCCAGAGAGCAGGAGCTGTGGGAGCGTTGGCTATAAGATATGCGGATGATAAGGATTATCCTTCTGTTTGCAGTTTCGCTGCGGCAGATTTCGTGCCGGACTATCTGCGACTTTCTCAGGCTGAAAGAGAGATGCTCGAGAAAGAAAGGGAAAAGAAAAGTGTTTAATATCAGGCGAATGGAGCCGGAAGATATAGAACCGGTAGCTGCCATTGAGGCGGCGACATTTTCAGAACCCTGGTCTGTTAACGGATTCAAATCCGCTCTGGAACGACGAGACACCATATTCTATGTAGCCTATGATGAGGATAAGATTCTCGGTTATGTGGGATTCTATTACGGCATCGATGAGGCGGATATAACCAATGTGGCTGTTGCGGAAGGCGCCAGAGGACAGGGTATAGGCGAGATGTTGATAGCAAATGTTCTTATGACTTGTTCAATGAAAGGGATTGGAATGATCGGGCTGGAGGTCAGAGCCGGCAATGCCCCTGCCATTGCCCTTTATCATAAGTTGGGCTTTGAACAGGTGGGCATAAGGAAGGACTTCTATTCCAAGCCCACAGAGGACGCCCTTGTTATGACTAAATATTTTGAAACAGAGGATAAATAATGCTTGAAGTATGTTTGTTGGGAACCGGAGGCATGATGCCTCTGCCCTATAGATGGCTGACTTCCCTTATGATGCGTTATAACGGAAGCAATATGCTTATCGATTGCGGCGAGGGAACCCAGATAGCTATAAAGGAAAAAGGATGGGGTTACAAACAGATTGATGTAATCTGCTTCACCCATTTTCATGCAGACCATATAAGCGGTCTGCCGGGACTTCTCCTTACCATGGGAAATACAGACAGGACCGAGCCTTTGACCATCATAGGCCCCAAAGGGGTTGAAAGGGTTGTAAATTCCTTGAGGGCAATTGCCCCGGAAGTGCCCTTTCCCATTGAATTCATTGAATTAGAAGGAAAGTCTCAGACAATAGAAATTAACGGATATATCATAACAGCTTACAAAGTTAACCATAACGTTACCTGTTACGGCTACACTGTTGATATAAAACGTATAGGTAAATTCTCGGCAGAGAAGGCTAAGGAACAAGACATTCCCTTGGAGTTCTGGAACAGACTTCAAAAGGGAGAGGTTATAGATGCGGAGGGAAGACATTTTACTCCTGATATGGTGTTGGGACCGGAGAGAAAGGGCCTTAGGGTTTCCTATGTAACGGATACCAGACCTACGGATTCTATCGTGGAGAATTCTAAGGGGGCAGACCTCTTCATCTGTGAGGGAATGTATGGAGAGAAGGAGAAGAAGGAGAAGGCCAGGGAATACAAGCACATGACTATGTATGAGGCAGCTGAACTGGCTAAAAAGGCAGAAGTAAAAGAGATGTGGCTTACGCATTACAGCCCCTCTTTAACATATCCGGAGAATTTTATGGGCGATGTACGGAAGATTTTTAAAGATTCCGTGGCTTCCAAGGACGGAAGAACTGTAGACTTAAATTTTGAGGGAGAGTAGATAGCATGAAAGGACTTAAGGGTTACAAACCGGTTATTTTCGTATTGGTATTGGTTCTGTTCGGAGTCGGTGTGTTTTTCTTTGTCACCAGAAAGCCGGCGGCAGAGTCCGGCACGGGAACCGTTTCTGAACTGAGTAAGCTGGTGGATAGGGACTATGACAAGAATTATCCCCCCACCCCCAGAGAAGTTGCGGCTGCTTATACCGATATTCTGATGTATCTCCATAATAAAGAATGCTCGGATGCGGATATCGAGAAGCTGGTTAACTGCACCAGAAAGCTGATGGACAGCGAACTCCTGTCCCAGAACCCGCAAAAGTCCATGATTGCAGGATTAAAGAGTGATATTGCTTCCTTTAAAAAGGATAATATAGAGATAGTAAGTTATACACTTCCGGAATTGTCGGAAGTGACCTACTTTACATTCGAGGATGCGGAATGCGCAGGGGTAAAGGTATCCTTCTTCACCAAGAAGAAAGACAATGCCTTCGCCAAGACATTCCAGCAGTACCTGTTTAGAAAAGACTCCACCGGCAAGTGGAAGCTTTACGGCTACAAACAGGTTACCTCATAGACAAAGGTGGATTATTGTTAATGAAAGATATTTTTATACTGGGAATAGAGAGCTCTTGTGATGAGACGGCGGCAGCAGTTGTTAAGAACGGAAGAGAGGTTCTGTCCAATGTCATCTCCTCCCAGATAGATATTCACAAATTATATGGCGGTGTCGTACCTGAGATTGCGTCCCGTAAGCATATGGAGATTGTTAATCAGGTAATTGACGAGGCCCTGTCTACAGCGGGCAAGACCCTTGACGATATTGATGCTATTGCGGTTACTTACGGCCCCGGACTTGTGGGAGCCCTCCTTGTGGGAGTTGCCACAGCCAAGGCAATATGCTGGGCAAAGGATATCCCCTTGGTTGGTGTTCACCATATTGAGGGACACATATCCGCCAATTATATAGAAGATAAGACATTAGAGCCTCCCTTTATGTGCCTTGTAGTATCCGGCGGCCACACTCATCTGGTTAAGGTATCTGACTATGGACAATATGAGATCTTAGGCAGAACAAGAGACGATGCGGCGGGAGAGGCTTTTGACAAGGTGGCCAGGGTAATTGAACTTGGTTATCCGGGAGGCCCCAAGATTGATAAGCTGGCCAAAGAGGGTAATCCCGAGGCTATTACATTTCCCAAGGCAAAGGTCAATGGCGCTGACTTGGACTTCAGCTTCAGCGGAGTTAAGACGGCGGTTCTTAATTACGTTAACGGATGCAAGATGAAGGGAGAAAACTATAACAAGGCAGATATCGCCGCTTCCTTTCAGAAGTCCGTGACGGATGTGCTGACGGAGCATGCGGTGGCAGCTGCTAAGGCAGGGGGATTTACCAAGATTGCCATGGCCGGCGGAGTGGCTTCCAATTCAGCTCTTAGAAGTGCCATGAAGGCGGCGTGTGAGAAGGAAGGCTTTGAATTATACTATCCGTCACCAATTCTTTGTACTGACAACGCGGCTATGATTGCCTGTGCAGGATATTATGAATACATGGCAGGAACCAGACACGGCTGGGATCTTAATGCAGTCCCCAATCTGAAGCTGGGAGAGAGGTAGTTACATGAAGAACACCTGCATTATTGTGGCTGCGGGCAACGGCAGCAGGATGAAAAGCGATATTCCCAAACAATATATTAAAATAGAAGGAAGGCCTCTTATTGCCTTTACCATTGAAGCCTGGCAGCAAAGCTTTGTGGACGATATAGTATTGGTGGTTCCCGAAGACGACATCTATTACGTAAAGGAAGAGATTGTTTCAAAGTATGACTTTACGAAGGTGTCTGCTGTAGTAAGCGGTGGGGCTAACAGATATGATTCCGTCATGGCGGGTTTGGATGCCTGCGATGGTTCGGATTACGTATACATACATGATGGGGCCAGACCCTGTATTGATATAGAAACCATTAACCGGACAAGAAAGGCTGTGGAAGAGTGTGGCGCTGCTACGGTGGCAGTTCCCGTTAAGGACACCATCAAGGTGGCGGATGAGGAGAACTTTGCAGCAGCTACTCCAGATCGAAATACACTTTGGGCAATTCAGACTCCCCAGGCATTTTCATTTCCTTTAATAAGGAAAGCATACAGTGAGGCAGTAAAATCAGACATGAAGAATATCACCGATGATGCAGGAGTGGTGGAAGGTTTTACCGACACCAAAGTCAAGCTGGTGATGGGAGATTATCGTAATATTAAGGTGACGACACCGGAGGATTTGGCAAGCGTCAGGGCTTTTCTGGCAGGGAAGATATAAGTTTTTCGATTTTGAGTGAAAAATGCCGTGTTTTTTGTTGACACGTATTTTGATTGATGATAAAATACAAAAGTCGCAAATGAAGCACTTGCTTCAGAGGCAAAGGACATATAACGCACCGACTTCGTCGGATGCTGTCTTACCCCTCCTTCGGAGGCATAAGACATATGGAGAGGTATCGAAGTGGTCATAACGAGGCGGTCTTGAAAACCGTTTGTCCGCAAGGGCACGTGGGTTCGAATCCCACCCTCTCCGCTTCTGTGTTAAAATAGCAATATTTTAACACTTTTATTTTCTAAATATATTATGCATTTGGGCATAAGGGTATAAGAATAATCGCACTTGCTTCGCAAGATGCTGTCGTAAGGAATCCTCCCGCCCCTCGCCGGGGAGGCATCCTTCATCAAAATGAAGGATATTGCACGGGTCCCTCCTTAGGACATATAACGCACTTGCTTCGCAAGATGCTGTTTTCGATTGCTTCGCAATCGGAACATATAACGCACCGACTTCGTCGGATGCTGTCGTAAGGAATCCTCCCGCAAGCGGGCCCCTCCTTAGGACATATGGAGAAGTACCCAAGCTGGCCGAAGGGGCTCCCCTGGAAAGGGAGTAGGTCGTTAATAGCGGCGCGAGGGTTCAAATCCCTCCTTCTCCGTTAGGAAGTGCTGCGAACTGTGACTAGCACGGTTTGCGGCATTTTTATGGGAAACAACTTCATGCCTGAAATGGTGGAGATTTCCGAAGCTTAAAGAGTGAATTCACGAAGTGTGTGACAATTCTCTTTTTGGCCATAGAATTTGCTGTAGAGCAGCTTCCTAATCACCGCAAAAAAACTCAATTTTTTATTTAAAAAAGTGTTGACATTGGGTTGTGCGCGTGATATATTAATTAAGCTATCGCTTTGAGGCAAACATGCTACAGAACAGCGATACAACAATCATTGAACATTGATAATTGAACAATGAATTTAAACCTTGAAAACCTTGAAATTCAAATTGAGTTCAAGCAATAACTCGTTAAAAATTATTGCCAGTTAGTTTAGATGCTAAGCATCGAACATTTTTTATGAGAGTTCGATCCTGGCTCAGGATGAACGCTGGCGGCGTGCCTAACACATGCAAGTCGAACGAAG
>SVDM01000017.1 GCA_015058015.1 Lachnospiraceae bacterium
CCGCCGTGTACCGAACGGTACGCACGGTGGTGTGAGAGGTCGGGAGAATTTATTTAAATTTTCCCTCCTACTCGATTCACTTTATTTAGTCTACTGCCCAACCGGAAAGGTATGCTTCCTGGTCTTTTGTAAGCTTATCAATCTCAATTCCCATGGCGGCAAGCTTAGCTTTACCGATTTCATCATCGATTGAATCAGGTACCTTGTATACCTTGGTCTCGAGCTCGTCCTTGTGTTTAACAAGCCACTCAAGGCTAAGAGCCTGTACAGAGAAGGACATGTCCATAATCTCTGCGGGATGGCCCTTTCCGCAAGCAAGGTTAACAAGTCGACCTTCACCTAAGACATGAAGGGTGTTACCGTTTGAAAGGGTATATCCCATAATATTACGTCTCTTTACTTCCTGCTTTGTAGCCATCTTTGAAAGCTCTGCTACATTTACTTCGCAGTCAAAATGTCCTGCATTACAAAGGATTGCGTTGTCCTTCATCATAGCAAAATGACGACCTACGATAACATCCTTACATCCTGTAACTGTAACAAAAATGTCTCCTAAAGGAGCTGCTTCATCCATAGTCATGATATGGAAGCCGTCCATTGTGGCATCAAGAGCTTTGAAGGGGTCAATCTCGGTAACGATGACATTGGCACCCATTCCCTTTGCACGCATAGCTACGCCCTTGCCGCACCAGCCATAACCGGCTACAACAACGGTCTTACCTGCTACCACAAGATTGGTGGTATCCATAATAGCCGTCCATACAGACTGGCCTGTACCGTATTTATTATCATAGTAGTGCTTAGCCTTGGCGTCGTTAACAGCCATCATGGGGCAGGGGAGAACTCCCTCACGCTCACGGGCTTTAAGACGAAGGATTCCTGTAGTGGTCTCCTCGCAACCACCGAACAAATCCACGGTGTTAGCCTTACATCTATCTCCAAGAAGGTTAATGAGGTCACCGCCGTCATCTACTATTAAGTGGGGGTTGCATGCAAGAGTCTCTGCTAAGAGATCCTCGTATTCTCTGGGGTTAACACCATATATTCCATAAGTCTGGATGCCCATCTCTGCAACAGCTGCAGCTACATCATCCTGTGTAGATAAGGGATTGCATCCGGTAAGATATACA
Organism: Lachnospiraceae bacterium; assembly: GCA_015058015.1. GTDB lineage: Bacteria > Bacillota > Clostridia > Lachnospirales > Lachnospiraceae > SIG280. The sequence goes on from SVDM01000017.1 coordinate 1,131, forward strand.
TCAGCGCCGCCCTTCTTAAGAACCAGACCAAGGTTAGCTGTCTTAGCTTCAAGGTGAACAGAAACCGCGATACGAAGGCCCTTAAAGGGTTGTTCCTTCTCAAATCTCTTCTCTATCTCACTTAAAGCGGGCATGAATGAACGTACCCACTCAATCTTTCTTTTTCCCGCAGGAGCAAGATAAGGATCTTTTATATTACTCATTAAAAAACCTCGCTTTCTAAAATTTGAGCTTTTAATTGCATAAAAATTAGCATGTTTATCTTATCAAGAATAGCCCCTATCGTCAACAAGGGCTTCCAAAACAAACTTTGTTGTTGCTTATTTTGCATAATTTTTTCCCGTGGATATAAACATTTAATTAAAATCATCCGATACTAATTACAGATAGCGTGAAGTGTGTTCTTTTTTACGGTAAAAGGATTTACCGATTCATAAGGAAAGGAGTCCTGACATGAAAATTGAAAGCAGTTCTATTGCAATGGCTGCTACTCATAAGGAGCATTCCTATTCATATAGGGAGGCTATGACTATTGAGGCAGCCAAATCAAAAGACGCCGTGGGCGCCATTCTTTCACTCAGTACCCGAGAAAACAAATTAACATCAAAAGAGGCCATGCTCGAATACACAAAAGAGCAGGAGGAAGAGGCCGCCAAGCGTAAGGCTGAAAACGAAGCCAGAGCCTTGCAGCACTTTACCGAGCAGATGAGGATGCGCAGGGACTATCCCGATTTTTCATCTGAAGAAACCATCGATAAGATTAAGATGCTTCGTAAGATGCTGGCTGCACTTCGTGGTGAGAAGTATACCGAAGATGAAGACCTGTGTTGCAAGCCTAAGTATAAAGACGGCACATTGGACATGCGCTCTGCAGAATACAGGCAGGCAAGCTCTTCCGGCTTTTCCGTAAGGGCGGCTGCGGTTGCCGGTATTACTTCCGGCGGCGGCTCAGGTTCAACCTGGCAGAAGATAACCGCTGTATCAGGTTTTACCACTGAATCTGAAAGCATGACATTTGCCTCTACCGGACATGTATCTACCGCTGACGGACGAAATATCGACTTTAACGTGGAAGTATCAATGTCTAGGGCCTTTACGGCACAGTTTGATTTCCTTGAGGTGACGGAGTACATAAAAACCGACCCTCTGGTTATCAATCTTGACTCTAATGTAGCCTCAGTCAGCGATATGAAGTTCCTCTTTGATATCGATTCCGACGGCAAATCCGAGAAAATCTCCTTTGCTGGAGAAGGCTCGGGCTTTCTTGCACTGGATAAGAATGGTGACGGCGAGATTAACAACGGCTCGGAACTCTTCGGAACAAAAAGCGGTGACGGATTCAGAGATCTCTCCGCCTATGACGAAGACCATAACGGATGGATTGATGAAAACGACAGTGTATTTGATAAACTTCGGGTATGGTTGAAAGATTCTGAGGGAAATGACCGACTGATTAACCTCAAAGAGGCCGACGTGGGAGCAATATATCTTCGTAATGCCAACACTCAGTTTTCTTTAAAAGATGATGAACACAAACTGAATGCCGAGATAAAAAAGACGGGTGTATACCTTCGCGAAAGCACAGGGGCTGTGGGAACACTGAACCACTTAGATCTCGCAATATAATAAACTTAAAGAACACACTTATAACACTACAGAAAAGAGCAGGTCGCAAAGACCTGCTCTTCTTTATTATACGGAATTATATCGTATTATATAGAATTATATCATTTTATATAGAATTATACTGTTTTATACAGCCGCTTCGGCAGCAGTGCGTTTAATCTTCCTCTGCAACAATGCAAACACTATGAGGCAAAGAATAATTTGAACCACCGTAGATGAAGGAGTAGAAAGTCCTACCAGGAAGAGATTAGCTCCAAAGAGCTTACTCATAATGTAGGCAACAGGTATACGTACACCGAAAGCACCTGCGATACCCTGAGTCATTACGAAGGTTGTTTTGCCGTATCCGTTGAAGTAACCGATAAAGCAGAAGAGGAATGAAACAAGTAAAGTATCAATGGCAAAGGCTTTGATGTATTCCCAGGCTCCTGCGATAAGTTCCGGATCTCTGGTAAATATACTTGATAGAATATCGCCGTGGAAGAAGGCAAAATATGCCATAACAACTCCCACAAGGAGAGAAGTTCCGATTCCGTAGTATAAGACTTTCTTGGCACGTTCGTGTTTGCCGGCACCCACATTCTGCGCAACGAAGGCAGACATGGACTGCATGAAGGCAGAAGGAACCAGCATAATAAACTGGGAAAGTCTCTGGGCAACACCTACACTGGCTGATGCAACAAGACCAAGGGTGTTAACGATTCCCGTTATGAACAGGAAAGAGATGCTCACCAGGGCATCCTGAAAAGCAATGGGAAGTCCCAGTTGAAGAATCTTTCTTATAATAATCTTATTTGGCTTAAGGCTTGCTCTGGTAACCTTAAAGGGAAGCCCCTGTTTGCTGATAATGATAACGGACAGGATAACGCTTATCAGCTGAGCGGCAACCGTTGCAATAGCGGCACCGGCAACACCCATCTTGAACACGGCAATCAAAACCAGGTCACCTATAATATTACAAACCGTTGATATGGCTACGGTAATTAGAGGCATAACGGAATTGCCGATTCCCCTGAATATACTACCCAGAACGTTGAATGCAATAATAAATATAAGACCAACGGAGCAGATACGAAGATAGCTGACTGTTCCGTCAAATGCACCCTCCGGCGCCTGCATAAGGGAGGCTAATTGTGGTGACAAAATAAAAGCTATAATACTTACGATAATACCCAGTATCGCAAAAAAAGTTATGGTTGAACCGATAACATTACCGGCTTCGGATGTCTTGCCCTGTCCGATATTCTGTCCCATAAGAATTGTAGTTCCCATGGATAAACCGATAAATACCGATGTAAGAGTAAACATCAAAGAACTACCGGTTGCAACAGCGGAGATGTCTCCGGCCTCCGCAAATTGTCCTATAATAAGCAAATCCACTGCGCCGTATAAGGTCTGTAAGAATAACGCCAATAATACAGGCAAAGCGAATTTGATCAGTGGTCCCATAATTTTACCTTCAGTAAAAACTGTCACTGTTTTATTCTTCATAAGTTGTAAACCTTTCTTTAGTTAGAGTTGCGTAACATATATTGTACAAGGATATGATACATTGTGAAATGGGGAATTTCAACAAAATTAAACTTGAATAAGGGGGGCATTTATGCTATATTTTCAAGGTATTATTTAAGGAGGATATTGTTTATGAAAACAGAGATTTACCCACAAGACTATTCTCCGGTTATGAATATTAGAGAAACAGAGATCGCAATCAAGTCCGTTAAGGACTTCTTTGAGAGAGAGCTGGCAAAACAGCTTAATCTTACACGTGTTTCAGCGCCTCTATTCGTTCGTCCGGAGTCAGGACTTAACGATAATCTTAACGGCGTTGAAAGACCCGTTGGATTCGATGTATTGGATATGGACAAGGCATATATGGAGATTATCCATTCACTTGCAAAGTGGAAGAGACTTGCACTAAAGCGTTACGGTTTCCATTCAGGTGAAGGCCTTTATACGGATATGAACGCCATCAGAAGAGATGAAGAACTTGATAACCTTCATTCAATCTACGTTGACCAGTGGGACTGGGAGCGTATCATTAACAAAGAGCAGAGAAATATGCACACACTAAAGGCTCACGTAGAGTTAGTATACGAAGCTTTACGTAATGCTGAGCTTAATGTGTCACAGAGATATAACTATGTTGAGCCTATTCTTCCGGCTGAGATATTCTACATCACCAGCCAGGAACTTCTCGACATGTATCCTGATGCAACACCCAAGGAGAGAGAGTACAACATTGCCAAGCTTAAAGGCGCGGTATTTATCTCCCAGATTGGCGATACTTTGTCAAACGGTGAGAAACATGACGGCCGTGCTCCGGACTACGATGATTGGTCCTTAAACGGCGATATTATTGTATATTATCCGGTTCTTGATATTGCCCTTGAGCTTTCAAGTATGGGTATAAGAGTTGACGAAGACGCTTTGGCTGCTCAGCTTAAGAAGGCAGGATGCGAGGAGAGAGCGGAACTTGATTTCCAAAAGGCTCTTCTTAATTGCGACCTTCCCTACACCATCGGCGGCGGTATCGGACAGTCGAGAATATGTATGTTCCTTCTTCGTAAGGCACATATCGGCGAGGTTCAAGCTTCGGTTTGGCCGGACGAGATGCTTGAGAAGGCTGAAAAAGTCGGTATGCTGATACTGTAGAGAGGCTAAGACGCAAACCTTCGGTTATGCTGTCAAACGCCGGATTGCATCGAACATTCGACGTATTCCGCATTTTGTAGAAAACGAACTGAATCATTTTACACACAAAGTGTATTAAAGAATAATACCTCCTGTAATTATAATTATTCTGTAATGGAATATTATTTACAGGAGGATTTTTTTATGAGTATTGCTTTTGAAGAAAAAGAGTTACAAGTTGCTGAAATATCAAGATCATTCAGGGACGCTGCTGTTCCCGTATATTCATACCCCATTACCATGAAGGAAGCATGGAGAAGGATGGCTTTAGAGAGAAAACCCGTATGGATGAATACCGGAGTTGAAGTAGAGAACTTCTTCCCGGCAATTATTCCGGACAACACTGCAAGAGGTTTCTCTAACGACGGCGGAAAGAGAATTCCGGAAGACCAAAGAGGCGGCAAGGATATGTTCGGTATTGAATGGGAGTATGTTCCCGTAGCCGGAGGTTCCATGGAAAAGCCGGGTATTCCTCATCTTTTTGATGATGCCAATGACTGGAAAGAAAGAATAGTATGGCCGGATATCGATTCCTGGGATTGGGAGGCTTCAGCCAAGGCGAACGAAGAATTTCTTAATACGGACAAGTTCGTTAATGCACAATTCTTAAACGGATTCGGATTTGAAAGACTTATCTCATTTATGGGATTTGAGGATGCCGCTGTTGCTATTATTGACGAGGATCAGCAGGACGCTTTGAAGGAACTGTTTGATAAACTCGCAGATTTGTATATCGGTCTTGTAGACAAGTTCTGCAAGTACTATAAGGTTGACGGATTCTTAATCCACGATGACTGGGGAACACAGAGAGCTCCTTTCTTCTCAGTAGACATAGGAAGGGAGATGCTTGTTCCTTACATGAAGAAGGTTACAGATCATATCCATTCTCTTGGTAAGGCTTGTGAGCTTCACAGCTGCGGTTGCAACGAACTTCAGATTGAGAACTTCATTGCTGCAGGCTGGGATATTTGGGGACCTATGGCCAATATCAATGATACCTGCAAATTGTTTGAAGAGTATGGTGATAAGATTATAATCGGAGTAAGTCCTGAACCTTATGATAAGGCTAATGATTCCGATGAGGCTAAGAGAGCCAAGGCCAAAGAGTTTGTAGACAAGTTCTGCAAGACACCGGGTAAGGTATGTATAATTAACAGATATTTCGCTCCTTTCTTGGAAGGTGCGTATGCAGAGGAACTTTACAAGGATTCCAGACTTGCATACGAAGCCTGAGTGACAAAATACATAAACACACTATAGACGCTCTGCCTTTAATCAATGATTAGAGGCAGAGCGTCAAATTATATTTCTCCGGAACGATTGGGCTTTAGGTTAAGCAGGTTTTCACCCAGTATATCCTCTACGTATTCAATAACATAAAAACCGTAGATAAGACGGGTTCTGAGCATGGTGTCATCTAAGGACTGTCCCAGAATCTTTTGAATCTTTGATATGTTATAAAGCATGGTATTGCGGTGCATATACAAAGCTCTTGCTGTCTCGGCCGCATTCCTGTCGCAGTTTAAATATGTCTTTAAGATAGTACATAGATTGGTATTGTTCTTTCGGTCATATCTGTAGAGACTGATAAGGGCAGGGGGGCAAAGGTAGATGGGGTTAGCCAGTCCGTGCTTGGACAAAAGGCCTGTTGCCGCCATCTCGATGGCCTGATATACACTGTAATCTTCATAGAAGAGTATTCGAAGATTGGCGTCCTTATTCTTAATAAGGGCAATTCGGAAACAGTCTTCTGTGGAGTAGTATATGGAGCTTAAAGAGCTTAAAAACTTGGAGAAGTTCCCCACCATAAGATATCCGTTGTAGTACTCTAACAGACTGTTGATTCCCTCGGTATTGCTTAAGTGGAGTCTGGGAGTATAACTGTTCTTTCTAAGAAGAATTAGAATCTCATTTTTGTAAGTAGTGATATTGCTGAAGGGAAACAGCTGTTGAAGCTGTGCAATTATATAGTTCCAGGGCAGGTGGGTGAAACGGCCGATTTTGCCGTTCTCACTTACCTGGGTTGTGGCCATGGCATCGGGAAAGCGTACCAACAGCACGTGGTAGTACTTGTTGAAAGCAAGACTTATGGGCTTAATCCTTTCGGAAAGCATGGCATCGTCATGGATGCGGCCTTCGATAAGGTCGGCCACAAGACTTCCCAGTAATTCGTTCTGACTGTAGTCTACACTTTTGCTACTAAGATAGTATTTTTTAATTTGCTCCACCAATATTTTGCAAAGGTCAAGATACATGGGAGAAGGTTCTTTTTGAGGCAGGACCACTATAAGCCTGGCCACTACGCCACCGCTGTAGGATATGTTCCATATGTAACTGTATTTGCCGGAATGGGAGGCCAGATATTCGGTAAAGCCCTGTTCTTCAAGGTCTTTTCCCTGGGCAAAGAGGTCGTTGGATATGTATTTGATGGAATCAAAAGAGGCCTTGCCGGTCTCGGAGATCTCCGAGAGGAAGGGTTCATTTATATCGGGATTAAGGGAACTTGCAAGTTCTCTATACCCGGCATCTAAGATAGCCATGGATACCTTCATGTGAATATTTGCGGAATCCAGAAGGGATTGGAGGCTGTTATTGTTATATAATTCCTGCTTGAGATTGTTTAACCAGACGTTGAATTCGTGAACGTAATAATGGATTTTGTTATATAGCACAATAATTTCCAGGTTAAAGCACCCTAAAGTCACATTATCCGGTAGTTTTACGGAGAGTAACTCAGGGGTCTCCCCTGCGCACAGAATGATGAGAGGAAGGTCCCCGATATCATTATCTTTCAGTGCTTTGACTATATCATCAGGTCTTCCGATATAGAGGATATCAGACCTGGTTATAGGCCTGTTAACATCAATAAATTCAATACCTCCGGAGCAATCCGGGTAAGTGGCTCCCACCCGCATACTAAGCAGGTGTTTCTTCATCCAGCCGGCAATCATGTTAGGCGTAAAAAGCATACTCTAACCTCCCCCAATTATAAAATCTTTGTTAATTATATAGCATAATAACCATATGTGCAACTGCACAATTATTTGCCTCTTTCTTTGTGCCTTTGAATATTTGAATGGGAAAATGTCTCTGTTAAGATGTAGTAAGCGGGGGTAATAGCGAGTTTTACCCTAAGACTTTAAAACTATTATTTAGGAGGAGTAAAGAATGGATTTATTAACAATCATGGGCTTTGTGACAATCATTGTCATCGTAGTCTTACTTCTTTCAGGTAAGGTTTCAATGCCCGTAATCTTCACCTTTGTTCCTATCATTGCCGCTCTTATCTGCGGATTTGCCGGAGTTCTTACTTCTACGGCCAAAGATGGAACAGTCACCACAATTCACGGAATAGTACCAATTTTGACAGCTATCAACGGTTACATAACCACAGGTTTGAACAGTGTTCTTTCAACTGTTGCCCTGTTTACATTCGCGGTTATCTATTTCCAGATTCTTAACGATGTTGGAATGTTTGATGTTATCGTAAGTAAGGTTATGAAGTTCCTTGGTAACAAGGTTGAAATCGTACTTCTTATGGCTGCATTTGTAGCAACTATTTCACACCTTGACGGTTCAGGAGCAACAACAGTTCTTGTTACTGTTCCCATGATGCTTCCCATCTTCAAGAAGATGAAGATGAGCCCCTTATCCCTTTGCTTAATGGTTGGTCTGGCATCCGGTGCCATGAACATGACACCCTGGTGTTCATCAGTTATGCGTATTACATCAGCAACAGGACAGGATGCTTACACATTATGGACAACAGTACTTCCGTTACAGATTCTTTGCCTTGTTCTTTGCTATCTGTCAGTTATCCCCATCGGAAAACTGGAGAGAAAGCGCGGAGCCGGTATGACAGACGAAGAATTTGCTGCTATGAAGCTTGAGCTGCAGAAACCTGTTGAGACAAAGGTTCCCAAAAGCATCATCTATGTTGATATCGCTGTAACAGTTGTTATTCTTGTTGTTCTTCTTCTCGGATGGGTTAAGGCTAACATGGGATTCATGATTGCTCTTGCAATCGCACTCATTGTTAACTACAAGACTCCCAAGGAGCAGGCGGCTAAGATTAAAGAGTTTGGTGGAACAGCACTTTACATGTGTATGATTATCTTCTGCATCGGTATCCTTGTTGGTGTACTTAAAGATTCCGGAATGATGACAGCTATGGTTAAAGCTATTCTTGCTATTATGCCTGAATCAATCGGAAAGCACCTTACATGGATCCTTGGTGTACTTTCAGTACCCCTTTCAATGTTCCTCGGATCAGATTCACTTTACATGACCATCGCACCGATTCTCGGACCGGTTGTTACAACCTTTGGTTCATCAGCATTATTACTTGATGCTGCATTCCTTATCGGTGGATGTTTATCAGCATCACTTTGCCTCGTAGGACCTTCACCGTATCTGATGCTTGGTCTTGCAGGAGCTGAGATGAAAGATAACTTAAAATACTGCTTCCCGTGGGTATTCGGTATAAACTTAATTGCCATGATTGTGGCCGGTGTTGCGGGAATCATACCGTTCTAATAGAAATAGGAAGGGTACTTACGTTAACTCGCATAGATGATTCTATAAGAGTATCTAAATATATGCCCCCGGCCGGGTGTCGGGGGCAAAATTAGAACAGTATATGAAAAAGGAGAAATAAAATGAGCATTCGTGATTGTGCACTTAAAAGTGCGGCTTTCTCCAAATTAAAAGAGTTTTATGACCATCGAGAGGATGGTATTAAGGCTGCAAGAAAAAAAGGAACTAAAGTTATTGCCGAGTTGGGTTGTGATGTACCTGACGAACTTCTTCTTGCAGGTGGATTGATGCCTGTTCGAATCTATGCCGATCCGGACAGAGAATTGGTTCAGACTAACAAATATTTGGAGTTTTCATTTGACCCCATAGTCAGGGCTCAATTTGAAAAGATTATTGACGGAACCTACGGGGATCTGGTGGATGCCATGGTTGTCTCCAACAGTACGGATGTAATAATTAGAATATATTTGTACCTTCGTGAGATGCATAGGGTAGAACCGGAGAAGAATATTCCCGAGGTAGAATTTATTGACTGGTTATTTACCAGAAACCTTTTGTACCAACAGAGAAATGAATTCTTACTGGGACTGTTCCAGGAGACAGTAGAACGCTGGGCAGGCCGTAAGATTAGCGATGAAGAGATAATAGAAGCTGCCAAGGTATGCAATGCTGATAAGGCGGCCCTTAGAAAAATCGGAGAACTGCGCCACGGCAAAGAGGTTCGTATTAACGGATCCGAAGCCCTTGTAATTATAGGAAGCGCATTCTTCATGGACAGAAAAGAACATACTAAACTGGTTGAGGAAGTTGCGAAAGAGGCGGCATCCTGGCCGGTAATTGATGCACCGAGAGTATTCTTTACAGGTAGTAATCAGGAATCAACAGATCTTTATGATAAGATTGAGGCATCAGGTGTGGTAATCGTAGGAGAAGACCATGATTGGGGAGACAGATTCTACGATAGAGACTTTAACCTTGACTATACGGTAAGACGTGCCCTTGTTGATTGCTATATGCTTAGAGAATTCTCCAGCAAGAAAGCATTTACATCCCAAAGAGTCGCGGCTCTTAACCGTGAAGTAGAAAAAACTGCCGCTGATGGCGTTATATTCTATATGAACGAATACGAAGAAGCTGCCAGCTGGGATTATCCACCGCAGAAGAAAAGCTTAGAAGCTGCAGGCAAGAAGACTTTGTACTTTGCCAAGATGAAATGGCCTTTTAAAGACAGTGAGGATATCTCTGCTAAGCTGGATGCATTTGCAAATGATTTGAAAGGAGGACGTTAAAGTGGCTGAAGAGACCAAGAAACCGGAAGGTTCAAGATCCGGTGCAGTAAAAAGACTTAATGCTACGGCTACAGCCTCCGCATATCAGAAAGAATGGTTTGCAGGACTTAAAAAACGTGTGGAAGCAGGAGAGCCCTTCGGATATCTTAATGCGGATGTTCCCATGGAAGTATTACGTGCAATGGATATTCCTTTTGTAGTAAATCAGTGGTGGGCGGCTATCTGCGGAGCCAAGAGAATGACCAAGAAGTATTTCGGACTTCTTCGTGATGCGGGATACAGAGATGACCTTTGTTCATATTGCGCAACGGCATTTGCGGAAAGTCTCGATCCTGACGATAAGAACTTCGATGAGGAAGGAAAACCCATGGGACCATGGGGCGGATTGCCCGATCCCACAGTGGCTATTACAAGACTTACATGTGATTGCCAGGGCAAGATATTTGAGCAGTTCTCGGCTAACCACGGAGCAAGCTTTTATGCAATGGAGAATACGGTGGCCCGAAAGGTGCCCCTTACATGGAAGGACAAGATTGAATATGATTGGGAAGACTTCTACGATACAGACAGAATAGATGAGGCGGTTGGTGAGCTTCGCCAGATGATTCGTTTCCTTGAGCAGGAGACGGGCAAGATGTTCGACATGAATAAGTTAGAGCATGTTATGAACCTGATTAACGAGCAGGAAAGCTACTACAAGAAGACCAGAGATTTGATTGCCTACTGTCATCCCGTTCCCGTTACGGTTGTTGATACCATCAATGCTGTAATGCAGGCCCAGTGGCAAAGAGGAACAGAGTGGGGAAGAGACCATGCAAAGAGCCTTTATGAAGAGGTTAAGGCATTGGCAGACAAGGGAGTTGCTGCTGTTCCCAATGAGAAGTACAGATTAATGTGGCTTGGAAGAGGAATATGGCATGACTTCTCCTTCTATCAGAGCTTTGAAGAAAAATATGGTGCTGTATTTATGTGGTCTATGTATCTGGCCATGGGTGCTGATGCATATATCCGTTATCATGTGGAAGAAGATCCTTTAAGAGCTCTTGCCGCAAGATACATCGGAATGGAAGATTTCCTTCATATGCCACCATGGAACAGTCAGTGGTATCTTGATCAGATTGAGCAGAATGATATCGATGGAGTCGTATACATGATTCCCGGTAACTGTATGCAGGCTGTAGAAGGAAGCTACTTCATTCAGAAGGCGATTGAGGATGCGGGAGTTCCGGTTCTTAAATTCGAAGCAGATCCCGTAGACCCGCGTAAATGGAGCGCAGAAAACATGAGGGGCTTTGTAAACGAGTTCATCGAGACAAAGGTTATCCCCAATAAAGAAAAGAAGAATAAGTAGAAAGAAGGTATTGAAATGGCAACAAAAGGACCATTATCCGGTTATCGTGTACTTGATATGACACAGTTCGAGTCAGGTACTGTTTGTACAGAAGCTCTCGCATGGCTTGGAGCTGACGTTCTTAAGGTAGAGCGCCCCGGAAAAGGTGAGCTGGGAAGATACTCACAGGCCAATCCCGGTGTTGATACATACGGATTCCTTATCATGAATATGAATAAGAAGTCCATTACCATTAATGCCAAGACCCCCGAAGGCCTTGGACTACTAAAAGAACTTGTAGGCAAATGCGATGTAATAGTTGAAAACATGGGTCCCGGATCCATGGATAAATTAGGACTTACATATGATGCTTGTAAAGCAATTAATCCCAAGATTATCTACGCTTCACTTAAGGGCTTTGACCAGAAAGGACCCTACAAGGATTACCCGGCGTTCGACCCCATAGCAACTCATACAGGTGTTATGGTTTCAGCAACAGGTCTTCCCGAACAGCCTATTAAGTGCGGTATATCAGTGGCTGACTCCGGAACAGGAACAATGCTTGCTTTATCAATTATTGCAGCACTCCTGCAGAGAGAACGTGAAGGTATCGGACAAAGAGTTGATATCGCTATGCAGGATTTCATGATCGGTCTAAGCCGTTCACAGTGGGAGCCCTACTACAACAACGGCAAAGTTCCCAATCGCCGTGTTGCAAACGGAATGCCCCTTGAGGATGTAGCACCCTCTGATACATATCCTTGTAAACCCTTCGGTCTCAATGACTACGTACACATCTACTGTAGCCGTCACCCGGGTTCAAAACAGTGGGATAATCTCTGTGATGTAATCGGCAGACCGGATCTTAAACAGGATGTTTGCCCGGAGATGTCTACTCCGAGAGAGAGATTTAAGAATAAAGAGATGTGCGACAATGCCATCAAAGACTGGTTAAAAGACTACGACAAGTTCACAGCCATGGATATCCTCTGCAAGGCGGATATTCCGGCAGGTGCTTTGCTTTCCGTTGATGATATCACCAACGACCCGCAGTACTATGCTAAAGGCCGTGACATGATGGTTGAGATCGAGCATCCCCAGAGAGGCAAGGTTAAGATTCCGGGATTTGCTCCGAAGCTTTCCGAGAATCATATTGAATACAAGTGCTCACCGGAACTTGGCGGAGCCAACGAAGAAGTATTCAAAGACCTTCTCGGACATACAGATGAAGAGTTGGCAGCTTTTAAGGGAAAAGGCGCCATCTAGGATATAATTGTTCATGATTACATGATGTGAAGACAGCTTCTTCATATATATACTCCTTACATACTATACGTAAAGTACCGCACTACGTTAAACGAAGTGCGGTATTTTTATGCCCAATCTTCCGTCAAAGTATAGGACGAAATTCAGAAATTTTCCTGATATAATCGAAAATGGAGTAGGTAGAAGATTTTGAGTATTTGGTGAGAAAAGGGGGATATCATGAAATACTTTGACGTCGGGAACATTAGCGTTGCCCAAATGATTACGTGTATTAAGATTGCGCAATACGGTAGTTTTTCCAAGGCAGCAGATGCGCTGCACACATCCCAATCATGCTTAAGTAAACGTGTATCGGATATTGAGATGCAGATGGGAATCATCATTTTTATTCGAGGAAAGAATATTGAAATCCGGCCAACTAAGGCAGGAGCATTGTTGATTTCCCGATGGAAGCGAATAGTAGATGATCTTCAGAATGCATATATTGATGCCCACGAGTTACAGACCTGTAAGAAAGATAATATTGTTTTGGGACTAACCCATACCACGGATGAAAGGAAACTGCTGATTCCTCTTATTCACAGGTTTAACGAGTCAAATGCTGACATTGAGGTCAGGATAGAACATAATGCCATTGATCACTTACTAGAGAGTTTTGAACGGCACGACATAGACATTTTGTTTCTGCCGAAGTGCTATTATGAGGAGATGTGCAGACCGGAATATGAAGTAACTCCTTTGGTGGATAATCCATTGGGTATTTGTGTATCACCCTTAAGCGATTTGGCGGGGGTTAAGGAAATAGCCATGAAAGAACTGCAGAGCAAAAGATTTATTGTACCGAGGGTTTTAGTACCGGCTCTTACTATGATATGTCGGGCAGGAGATTTTACACCTGATATTTCATATTTTACTAATGATAGCTGGGGGCAAGGGGCTAACCTTATTCACCCGGACGAGGTATTTATCAAAAGTTATTATTACAGGGGAAGTTACACTGATGATTTGCCGAATATCAGAATAAAGGATGTTAATTCCACTATATATATAGTAACTCACAAGGGCAATGATAATGAGTTTATTGCAGGATTCAAGAAGTCTTGTATAAAAAACAAAGCAGCTGTATCTCCGGTGTACTAGATGTACTACATAAAGATAATCAATAAGGGAAGTCGCAAATTGCGACTTCCCTTATTTTTTGGGACTTTAAAGCTCATTCCATTTTGGAATAAGAACTGATTTTAATATATTGGACGGAGTGTTTGAATGGTTCTATGATTAAGGCAAAGATAAGTTGCGCAATTTATCCCGAAAACACATGGCCTTTACGGAGAAGATATTTATAGGAGGGATAAAAAAGATGGCTGAATTAAGCTACAAAGAAAACTGTTTGTTGGCTCTTCAACATAAAGAGCCGGAGTATTTGCCCTTGGGGTCTGATATGGACACATGTGCTCCAAGAGGAATGGACTTTATCAGAGAAACCATTAGTATTAACGGGGTAGCCGATGACTGGTTCGGACAGAGCTGGACCTTTGAACCCAACATTGGAGGAGCTAATCCCACACCGGGAATGCACCTGGTGGAGGACATCACTACATGGAAGGATGTAATGAAATTCCCGGATCTTGATAAGCTGGATTGGGAAGGCTATGCAGCAAAAGATACTGCCAAATGGGACAGAGAACACAAGCTTTCCAGAGTAATGGTAGGTTACGGGCTCTGGGAGAGAATGTTCTGTGTTATGGATTTCCAGAATGCGTTGTGCTCTCTTGTGGAGGAACCGGAAGCTTGCTATGACTTCTTTGGAGCCGTAGCCGATCACAAGATCAGATTATATGACAGGCTGATAAAATACTACAAACCTGACATTCTTATTATGCATGATGATTATGGTTCGGGTTCAGGAATGTTTATGGCACCTAATACATGGAGAGAGCTAATTAAGCCCCATCTCCAAAGAGTAATAGATTGCATTACTTCTCAGGGAGTAATCTACGAACATCACTGCTGTGGATACTTCGCGCCTATAGTGGGAGAAATAGCTGATATGGGTTGCTCGGCAACCAACACCATGCATATTTCAAATCATCCTGCCGAACTTAAGAAAGAAGTGGGACATAAGATGTGTTTCATCGGAGGATTCGATACGCAGTTTATGGATAAGGAGAAGACAACGGAACAAGAAATCAGAGCATCAATCAGAAAGACTCTTGATGAGCTGTGCCCGGGTGGAAGCTTTATTGCAGCGGCCGGCTTAAAGACAAGGGAACGTAACGCAATAGTGGTTGATGAATTGGTTAAATACGGCAATACCAAGTACTCAAGCCCACGTCCTGAAGGACCGGCGGGAACTATGGAGTTTGCCGGAAGGATTGCATGATAGGGGGTATATATAATGGAGAAAGTTCGTAACGGGTTAACAAATACGATTCGATATTTTTATGGTGTTGGCGATATGGCATTTGCCTTGATGACAAGTGTAGGTACATATTATTCAACATATTACTTTACCAATATCGCTAAGCTTAGTCTTGTAAATGTTGCTTTATTAACGTCAACAGTCGCATTAATCGACGCGTTAACCGCGTGGATATACGGAGCAATTATTAATTCAACCAAGCCTATGAAGTGGGGACGCTATCGTTCATGGCTGGTGGCATTTACCTGGATTATTCCAATACTGTATTTCTTCCAGTATTTCAAAGTTAGTGAAGCGGAGCCTATTGCAACGGCATTCTTCTTTGTATTCCATTTGGGAAGCCGTTTTGCTCACAATTTCCCGTATATTGCCAATGCAACAATGATTTCTGTTGCTGCCAAGACACCGGATGAGCGTGCGACCATGGCATCAAGCCGTGCAACATGGAACAATGCCTCCAAATTTGCGTGGTCATATCTTGGTGTACCCTTCCTTGCAATCCTTATTGGACTATTCGGAGAAAGACTGGGATATGCTGTATTGTCAGGACTTCTTGCCCTCTTAATGGTAATCACATACTGGATTCATTTTAAAATGTTTGAGGGCTTCGAGGAATCCTCTGAAGCAGAGAAGACTAACGAGGCTAAAGCAAAGAGAGCAAGAACAGGAGTTAAGGATTTGGTTAAGGCTATTGCACAGAATCCCCCACTTCTTGTACTCCTTATAGCAGATTTGGGCAAATGGGTGTTCAATTTTGTTATTGCAGGAACCGTAGTTTACTATTTCAAATACATTGCATTAAATCCGGGCGCACAGGCATATTATTCATTAATCATAGCCTTCTGTGCCGTAATCGGTTCATTCTTAAGCAGAATAATTGCAAAGAAGATTAGCTCTAAGACAACCATGGTAGTATTCTATCTTATTATGGCGGCTTGTCTCTTTGCGGCCAGAATGTGCTTCGAACAAATGTGGCCGGTTATTATTCTTATTTCAGTAGCTCAGCTTGGATATGGATGCTGTTACTCTTGCTCATCGGCTCTTTACGCAGATACAGTTGTCTACAATGAGTGGAAGACCGGAAAGAACGCATCAGGTTGGATTATGGGACTGCAGAATATTCCTCTTAAGATAGGCGGAACCTTAAGAAGTGTTATCGTTACAGCCTGTCTTGCAGTAGGAGGTTTCTCGGCAACAATAGACCCCGCAGCAACAACTATGGAAATGAAGAGCGCAATTTGCTTGGCTCTCATGGTAGTCCCGGGAATCGTTCTTGTGGCATGTGCATTCATAATTCTCTTCGGATTCAGATTATCCAAAGCAAGAGTGGAAGAAATGCAAAAAGAAATCGATGAGAAGAAGGCAAAAGAAGACAGCCAGGCGGCTGCCGCATAAAGAAATAGAAATAATTCTCCTGATTCCAATACGGTCCGGGCCCCTAAATATGGGGCCCGGATTTTTGTACAAATTCAATGACGAAACCTGCATTTAATGGTAATATATCTATAGAAAGAAGAGGGTATATTATGGCTATTTATGTAATGGGAGAGATACACGGTTGTTTTAAAGAATTTGCTTCGATGATGAAGCGGATTAATGCCGGAGAAAAGGATAGAATACTCCTGGTTGGAGACTATATTGACAGGGGGCCAAGCAGCTTCGAGATGCTTAAGTGGTTGGAGAAGCGCCCGAAAAATGTCTTCCCAGTTAAGGGCAATCATGATGTTGACTATGCTACATACATAAAGATTCTGCGCCACTTAGATGCCAGAGAAGAACTGCATACTAATCCTGATTCCCCTGAGGACATGAAGGTTTTATATGACACTGCGGTGGAGATAACTTCCAATCCGGGGGAGACGGAGCTTGCAGACCTTATGGCGTCCATAGACGATTTTGATAAATTCGGGACCATAGCAGAGATAATGAAGAAACATAAGGCAACCCTCAGGCAGTTTAATGACTGGGCCTTTATGCTAGCCAGCTACCCTTACTACTACAGGTTCAAGTACAAGGAGAAAGAGATAGTGGTAGTTCACGCGGGATATGCTCCGGCTGTAACGGATATTCCCGGTAAATACCATGGTCTGGAGGACTTCTATTTACACGCAAGAGAAGAGAGCATCCGATTTGGCGGGTTTGAAGGAGGCATAGTGGTTGCGGGACACACCCCCACCATTGCTAAGAAGATGTATTGTTTTACAGAAGGACGAATATTTAAACATATAAACGAAGACAAGAACTGCACTTTCTATAACGTGGATTGCGGCTGTGCTTACAGAGAAGTAACACCCTACGGTAGAATGTGCTGTCTTCGTATAGATGATGAAGTGGTGTATTACGGAGATTAGGAGAAATATTTTGAGCAAGACAGTATTTGGGACGGACATTTTCCTGAATATGCAGATGATAGTTGACGATCTTGAGGATGATTATAATATAACTTTTTATCATGCAAATAAGCGATCCGTCCTTGTGACACCGGAGATTTACTACGGGCAGAAGGAACTTAAGGAAGATGTCCTTTATGTTGCGGAAGCGGAGGTATTTGAAAAATACCCCATACATAAGAATGGCATCAGCAGTATATGTGTAGGTGATATGGGGACTTTTGAAGAAGACCCCGGCTATTCCATAATAGTAATAGGAGATATAGTTAACTGGCAGGAGATTTATAACAAGATTCAGAGGATATTTATCAGATACTCATCATGGAACAGAAGGCTTCTGGATATTCTTGAAGGCGGAGGCGGATTATATGAGCTGTGCGTTGCAGGTGTGGATTTTTTCCGCAATCCCTTGTATGTCCACGATGAGAATTTTAATATACTGGCCATGCCCATGTGGGTTGTGGGGATGAATGATTTTGTCATTGATGAGAATACCGGCAACGCTTTGGTTCCATTGCCTACCCTAAAGAGGCTTAAAGGAAACCCGGAGTATATCAAAACCCTGTCTACCCACAAGGCTTGTATATGGAATCCCAAGCATAATTCCCACAGGGTTATATATGTGAATATCTGGACTAAAGAAGGAAGATACTGTGGAAGGGTTTTAATCCAGGAACTGAACACCTCCTTTAAACCCAGCGATTTCAAGGCGGCAGAGCATTTTGCCAAGATTCTTTCAATGGCATTTGAGAGAAACCTGTTCAAGACCAATAACGTTACCACCTTTGAGGAGTTGCTACGGGGTCTTTATAAGGGTAAATCTTATGAAGATTCTTATCTGAAGAATCGTATGAAGATGGTGGGATGGAAGAAAAACCACGATTACATATGTTTCGTTACCGATGCGGCTGTTGGGGACAACAGTATAATCTCCCATAAAAAGATATGTTCTACAGTCGGAATGATTATAAAGGAGAGCTTCTCTTTTGCAGAAAAGGATAGGGTATATACTATTTGCAATCTTTCCTTATCGGGACTTAAAGAGAAGGAATGTAAGGAGCATTTTGAGCATATATGTGACAGCTTCTATACCCATTCCGGGGGCAGTATGGTATTTGGCGATTTATGGCGCTTTACCGATTATATAAAGCAGGCGGCCAAAGCCTTAGAGACCATGGACATGGAGGGGGAAAGCAGAACCCTTCTATTCTCGGAAGGCGTGTTGGATTATATTCTGGGGCATTTTAAGGATGAATTTGATTCGGATATGGTATGCTCTCGGGCGGTAATGAAGCTTAGAGAGACCGATGATGCCAACAAAACTGACTATTTCGAGACCTTAAAACGTTATCTTGATAATGGAATGCAGCAGACCTTGACGGCGGATGAGCTTTTTATTCACAGAAGCACCCTGATATATCGAATTAAGAAGATAGAAGAGATGACAGGAATTGACTTAAATGATGCCGATACAAGATTGTTTATTCAGATTTCCATGCGATTATATGAGAATCAATAAAAAAAGGTACTTTCCCTGCGGGAAGTACCCTATTTTTATATGTTGTCGGAATCGAAAGTAATGTCTGAGACCTCTAAGTTCTCTTTTTTCATAAGGAACTCTTTTGCCAGGCCGCTTGCCCGAACCTTATTTCGCCATGCTTCTAAAGCTTCTTTGTTCTTCTTATCCGCCACCATTTGCGCTAAGTCATTGGATAAAAGCTCAATGTTCATCTTCAAACTGTACATGGTATCACCCATGTGGCGCATTATGGCAATGATGTCTTGAGGATTCTTCTGTATATAACCGATGAGATCTCTGGCGGTAATCCGAAGAAGAGAACCGTCGGAGTACATCACGATGGTGTAGATTGCCGGCTTTGAAGAAAGCAGGCCCAGTTCTCCGAAGTAAGAGCCTTCAGATAAGATACCAACGAAGGTCTCCTTGTCTGTACCGTAGCCTACATAGACCTCGGCCTTACCGGATTCAATCTTGTACATATCCATATTTACTTCGCCCTCTTGGACGATTACCATACCTTCTGAAACTGGTAAAAGCATATTTATCCCCCCCTTCATTACATTTTCTCGTGTAATCGGTATGACGTCAAGTCTTTTGTTTTCAGTTTTTTCATTTAGTTCACAAATTGTTCACAAAAAATATTAGCACTCACCCTTGACGAGTGCTAACAAAGGTGGTATAACATACTTGTAAAGAGAAAGAGCAAAGAAAAGCTCTAATACAATAAAAATGATAATAACGGTTATGACCGCTAAGATTTAAGGAGGAATGACATATGTTGATGCCTAGTTTATTTGGAGAGAATTTATTTGATGACTTTTTTGATGACTTTGCACGTCCTACAAAACACGTTGCAAGATGCGTAACTCCGTCCACTGCGGTAATGAAAACAGATATTAAGGAAAACGAAGAAGGATTCGAGCTTGCCATCGATCTTCCGGGATATAAGAAAGAAGATGTTCAGGCTGAACTTAAAGACGGATATCTTACCATAACAGCAACACGCAAGTCAGAGGAGGAGAACTCCGACAAGAAGAGCGGATACCTCCGTCGTGAGAGATACTTCGGAACCAGCAGCAGAAGCTTCTACGTAGGAGAGGCTCTTGAGGAAGGCGATATCAAGGCTAAATTTGCAGATGGCGTACTTCATGTAGCTGTTCCTAAGAAGGAAGTTAAACCACAGGTTGAAGAAAAGAAGCTTATAGCTATTGAAGGTTAATTTACAAGAATTGTTCCATATACTCCCTCTTTCATTTGATAAAACCCCCGAGGTCTTCCTCGGGGGTTTCGTGGACTTATTCGATGTGTTGCTTTTAAACTTTCGTTGGAGTACAATTATGCTATGAGAATACGCGTAAAGGAGCAGGTATTATGCTGGCATCAACACTAAAACAACAGTTTGAAGCATCGCAACATGATAAGCGTTTGGCAGAACTATATGTAGACCCTGTCATCATTGATTTCCAAAGGACAAGATATATCAGTGCCCTGAATGAATTCATAAAAATATGGGGGGATCAATCGGTTGAAATATTAAGTGCACCGGGACGAAGTGAAGTATGTGGTAATCATACGGATCATCAAAAGGGAATGGTGCTGGCTGCTGCGGTTAACATGGACATTATAGCAATTGCTGCGGCAACGGAAGGCAAAGAAGTCCACATGGTAAGTAAAGGCTACGGTGAGATTAAAGTTAATCTTTCAAGCCTTTCTGCTGACAAAAGAGAAGAAGGCAAAACAGAAAGTCTGATTCGCGGTGTGGCGGCAGGTCTGGCTGTAAGAGATTTTAACGTAGGGGGCTTTAATGCCTATGTTACCAGTCAGGTTCCGGCGGGAGCAGGACTTTCTTCATCGGCAGCATTTGAAGTACTGGTAGGCAATATATTTGCGGTACTACATAACAATAATAGAATTAAACCGGTAACCATAGCCCAGGTGGGTATGGAGGCAGAGAATAAGTTCTTTGGCAAGCCCTGTGGACTAATGGACCAGATGACATCATCAATAGGCGGTTTGGTGCATATAGACTTTGAGAATCCTGACAACCCCAAGACTTTGGCAGTTGACGTAGATTTTGATAGTTTCGATTACAGCATGTGTATCGTGGATACCAAGGGGTCTCATTCAGATTTGACAGATGATTATGCGGCCATTCCTGCAGAGATGAAAAAGGTGGCTAAGTTTTTTGATAAGGAAGTATTAAGAGAAGTTTCGGAAGAGGACTTCTATAAGAATATAAATGAAATCAGAAAATTTGCAGGGGATCGGGCAGTGCTTCGTGCCATTCACTGGTTCGATGAAGAAAAACGAGTTGTCCGGGAAGTTGAAGCCCTTCAGGATGATAACTTTACCGCATTTGACAATTATGTCAGGGAGTCTGGACAGTCATCATACAGGTTGTTGCAGAACGCATACAGTTCCAAGAATTCAGCAGCACAGGGCATTTGCATTGGAATAGCCATGACGGAAAGAATTCTGGGACATAAAGCTGGATGCAGAATCCATGGCGGAGGTTTCGCCGGAACAATTCAGGTGTTTGTTCCCAATAGCAAGGTGCCGGGTTACAAGAAAGAGATAGAGAAGCTCTTCGGGGAAGGCTCCTGTCATGTGCTTAAGGTTCGCAATCCCGGTGGATGCAAAGTAGTATAAATAGTTGAAATTGATTACGTAAATTAAGGGTTATTATCAAAAGGTAGTAGCCCTTTTTTTACATTGTCATTTTGTGCACAAAATTTAAACAAATATGCATAAATGATTGAAAATTCGAGGGACTATGATATAATATGGCTTAAGTGAGAAATTCTTGCAACAATTTTATAATAATTATAAAAGGGGGATAACTATGAAACGTGGAAGTTTGATACTAAAGATAGCGTTCATTATCGGAATCATCGCTACTTTAGGTGTATGCGCTGAGGCAGCGTTGTCATCTATGCGTATTTCCGGAATCATGGAAGATAGTTCGAAGAAAAGTCTTGCAGACATTGTTTCTTCCAAGTCAGAGACTATCAGAGAGTATGTAGACCAACAGTTTAGAATTCTTGATGCATATAGCATGGAAGAATCAATGGCTGCTTTAATCAGCAAAGACGGTGATAATCCTGAGGCGGCAATAAAGGCACAGGAATACACCCAGAAGCTTTCAAAGAGCATTACTAATCTTGACAGTTTGCTTTACATGAGCTATGAAGGTAAGGCTTATTGCCATAATGTACCGGATCTTGTGGGATATCAGAGTGATCCCGATACGGTATCTATGATTCAGGGATTGTATTGGCAGAATCCGCCCAATCCTCAGTATTCAATGACAGCAGTTGCTTCACCGGCAACAGGAAGTGTAACTCTTTTATTCTCCAAGTCATTGTACACCCCCGAATCAAAACCGGCAGGTTATGTTGCTTTAGGACTTACATCCGCTAAGCTTGAGGAGCTTTTAGGCGGCGTTAAGCTTAGCCCGAATCAGGAGATTGAAGTTGTAACCGTAAGAGACGGCGAAGCAACATCTATATATGATACAGATAAAGAACTTGTAACCACAGTCCTTGAAAAAGGACCTATGGCTGAACTTGCCAAGACAATGGCAGGAGGAAAGATTGATGAAACAGGTTCTATAAGCTATACAAGCAGCTACACAGGCAAGAATATGCTTGGAAGTTACCAGTATATGCCGGAGTACGGCTGGATACTATTTGTTGCATCTGATACAGACAGCCTCTACTCACAGGCAGGAGGTGCCGTAGTTCAGCTTTGGATTATAGCAGCTATAGTACTTGTGGTTATAGTAGTAATCTCCGCTCTTGTTATAAGAATGTTCTTAAGGCCTCTTAGAAATGTATCCGATGCCCTTAACAAGGTTGCAGGTTACGACCTTAATGTTGAAGGCGAAATCGAGAGATATAAGGGTAAGAGTGATGAAATCGGTGTACTTGCCAATGCTACGGGAAGCGTGGTAACCATGTTGAAGGATGCTGTTACAGTTCTTCGAAACAGCAGCAGTTCTCTTAACGGAAGCTCCGGTAACCTTGACGATACATCCAAGAAGCTTATTAATGTATCCACGGAGAATACGGCTATTACCGAGAACTTCTCCGCAAGTATCGAGCAAACCACCAATGCAATTAAGATGGTTGAGGACGAAATCAACAAGATTGTGGCTTTGGTTGACGATGTTGGCCAGAAAGTTCGTCAGGGAGAGACCCATTCAGAAACCCTTATTGCAAATGCTCAGGATATGAATGATAAGGTTACAAGCAATATCGATTCCAATGTTGAAACCATGGATCAGACAGTTATGGCTATGGAAGAGGCAATGGAGAGCTTGAAGGCTGTTGAAAAGATTAACGAACTTGCGGATGCCATCATGGATATTACATCCCAGACCAACCTCCTGTCCCTTAACGCTTCAATTGAGGCCGCAAGAGCAGGTGAGGCAGGTAAAGGCTTCGCGGTTGTTGCAAACGAGATTGGCCAGTTAGCAGATCAGTCTAAGAATACAGCCATGAACATTCAGCAGATTGTTGAAGAAAGCAATCAGGCGGTTGAAAATGTCAAAGCTCAGGTTAACAAGCTTATCGAGTACATGAAGGGTGACGTAACCACTACATACGAAGGCTTCGCAGAGCAGAGCCGTGAATACAGCGAGGGAATCGAAGTTATTCGTACAACCGTTAATGAAATCGGTAATGCAATGAATGATCTGGGAGAATCCATTAATGAAATCGCCAAGGAAATCGCTGCAGTATCCGATGCTTCGGAGGAAAACAGCAACGGTGTAAATGACATCATTCAGAAGAATGAAGAGACAACCCAGATTACAATTGATATCGAGAAACTTGCTGAAAACAGCAGAGCTGACGCAGACAATCTCGGAGATATTGTAAACAAATTCAGATTCTAAGCAAGTTAGAAATAATAAAAGCCGGATACCGTGGGTGGTATCCGGCTTAATTTTCATTTATTCGCCTTCATAGGTAATGACGGAGGCTACGTCACAGTTCTTAAGCTTTTCTCTGCCTTTAAGGTCTACAAGCTCAATCAAAAAGATTATCTTGGCTATCTCGCCGCCTAATTCCTCCACAAGTTCTCTGGCAGCCTTGATGGTTCCTCCTGTTGCTAAGAGGTCATCAACAAGAACAACCCTTTGCCCCTTCTTGATGGAATCCTTATGCATCTCTATAGCTGTGGTGCCATATTCCAACGCATATTCCTTGGTTATAGTCTCTCTGGGCAACTTACCCTTCTTTCTGGCAAGAACAAAGGGCTTATGAAGCTTATATGCAATGGGAGCCCCCAGAACAAATCCCCTTGCTTCCGCACCTACCAGAACGTCAAAGTCCACGCCGTCAAGGAGCTTTATCATCTCGTCAATAGCAAGGGCAAATCCGTCGGCATCCTGCAATACCGAGGTTATATCTCTAAACATTATTCCCTTCTTCGGAAAGTCGGGTATTGTAGATACATAGTCTTTAAGTCTTTTCATGTGAGATCCTCCTATCGCTATTTATAATATCACATTTGGCCTGGGATTTTTTCAAAAAGTTGCAGATGAGGCTTAATTTGTTTAAAATTAAGAAGAATAAATACCTTAAAAAGGAGGAGAAGGTTATGAAGTTTAAATATGCGAGAATTCAAGGAAGAGAGCTGGCAGAGAACACTATGTATGCCAAAGGAATATTCTCTATGTGCTGGAGCCTTATTCAGAAAGATGTTATGGATGAAGAGGACAGAGATCTCTTCATGGAGATTGATAAATGGTTTGCGGAGATACTTCCCTGGCCTCCGCCATGTATGAGGCGAGAGAATGTGGTATGCTTCTTCAAGACAGAGAATACTGATGAAATGATGCGTCTTATAGGACCGGCCATGTGGCTTCTGGAAAAATACAATCATCCCTTCTTCCTTGTATATACCAACAACCCGGGGGAGATAATCTATGAGGATGATTATCAGGTTGTGGTAAAGGCAGGGGAGCCGCTTATTATTGAAGGGCCTCAACCCTCATGGAGTGATAATGTGCCGGAGGAATTCATCGGCAGTGAGACAGGAACCCTTGGTCAGAAGGATGATTCTTCTGACGCCTGATTTTAAGTTCACAAATTCTTCAAACATAGTCGGAAGATATTCTGCTATAATGAATCCGGTGCGCAAGGTGCGCCTATGCAGTAAGCACTGTTAGAGTGTAATAGAAAGAGGAGTAATAATGGAAATTCAAAACAATATCAGTCAGGAAGATTTTGCTTATTCTCAGGACGTTATAAGTAAACTGTCCAAGTATTTTGAGGATAAGGTGGTAGGCCAGGAACAGCTTAAGTTCTCCCTTATCGCAGCAATAATATCCGACGGACATATTCTTGTGGAATCGGTACCGGGACTTGCTAAGACCACAGCAGCCAAGGCAATATCAGATGCGGTAGACGGAAAGTTCTCCAGAATTCAGTGTACACCGGACCTTTTACCGGGAGATATTGTGGGAACACAGATATACAACCAGGCTACAGGTAAGTTCGAGACTATCTTAGGCCCGGTATTTGCGAACTTTGTATTATTAGATGAGGTTAACCGTTCCAGTGCAAAGACTCAGTCAGCCATGCTTGAGGCCATGCAGGAAAAGCAGGTAACAATCGGCGGCGAGACATACCATATGCCTGAGGACGTATTTATAGTAATCGCGACACAGAACCCTGTGGAGCAGGAGGGAACATACCCCTTGTCAGAAGCCCAGAAGGACAGATTCCTTATCAAGGAGATCATTACATATCCCAAGGCAGCAGAGGAAGTTGAGATATTAAAACGTATCGAAACGGGGGCTATCTCAAGAGTAGATCCTCCGGTGCTTACCATAAGTGATATTAACCGTGTTCAGCAGATTGCAGAGCAGGTATATGTTGACGATGCCGTTAAATGGTATATCTCAAGTATTGTTGTTGCAGGAAGAAAGGCTAACGGAGTTGCGGGATTTGAACTTGATAAGTATGTAAATATCGGGGCCAGCCCGCGTGCATCCATTGCATTCTTAAAGATGGCAAAAGCTGCAGCCCTGATGCAGGGTAGAACCTATGTTATTCCCGAAGACGTTAAGTCGGTAAGATATCAGGTACTTCGCCATCGTATAGCCCTTAACTATTCAGCAGTCGTTGACGGAGTGACAATAGAAATGGTTATTGACAGTATCGTTAACTCTGTTAATACTCCGTAGGCTGGTGAGTTTTGATGAATCTTGATTATGAATTATTGACAAAGATAAGAAGAGCGGTTGCTCTTTATACCACCAGGAAAACTTCCAATATTTTAGAAGGAGACTATCGTTCCATATATAAGAGCAGAAGTATGGATTTCGAGGACTTGAAGGAATACACCTTAGGTGACGAGGTCCACGACATTGACTGGAAGTCATCTTCAAGAATGGGAACAACACTGGTGAGAAGATATATGACAGACAGACGGCATAATGTTATGTTTGTCTGTGACTGCGGTTCCAAGATGATGGGTGATACTGCGGCGGGAGAATCCAAGAAAGAACTGGCCCTTACCACCTTTGGAACAATAGCATATATATCCCAGAAGAACGGAGCGGATGTGGCGTTGGCTTATCCATGCAACAATACTTCCGCTATCAGTATATTTAAGTCAGATACAGCACACTTAGAGAAGCTCATGTATGAGTATGACAAGCATATCTATGAGGACGCCAACAGAACCGTAGAGCAGACCTTAAAGGATGTGGTGGACAGTCTTCACAAGCATATGATTATTGTGCTTATTACTGACATGGAAAGCCTTGGAGACATTGATCCCAGGGTTATTAAAGCTGTCACCCAGAACAATGACCTTCTGGTTATGGCTTTGGAAGATGCCATGCTTACAGGAGACAATGTATATGACCTTGGCGCAGGTAACTACGAGAGGTTTTTCCTGTCCCACAGCAAGGCGCTTCATGAGTATGAAATAGAGTGCAGACAGGCTACCGCAGGCAGAATCAACGATGCATGCATCCAGTCGAGAGTATCGGTGGTATCGGTTGCTGCGGCGGAACAGATAATTGATAATACGATAATCCTGTTTGAGAGGTATAAGAATGGAGACTACGGTTACATTACAGCACGCCTTTGAGTACAGCCTGTGGGTTATACTCCTTGGAATACTGGTATTCCTTATAGCCCTTGTGCTGTTTGTCAGAGCAGTTAAAAAGATTAAAAAACAGAAAAGAGAGAGTCGCCCCAATTCTGTAATGAGAGAGTATCGTCCGGCACCGGCCCGTGTGGTTATGGATGCCAAGACGAGATATACCCTACAGATTAAGCGCATTATGGATGAGTATAATGCAAAGGACATTACCAAGAGAGAGGGCTATCAGAGACTCAGCCTTATAATAAGAGGCTTTGTTCATGAGACTACGGGAATAAATGTTGAGAAGTATACGTTAAGTGATATTCAAACTCTGGGTATGCCGGGTCTTAATACTCTTATATCAGAGTATTATCTGCCGGAGTTTGCCCAGGATGATATGGCTGCTTATTCCGGTCTGTGGACATCATGTAACAGAACTATTGGAGTGATAAATCAATGGAGATAATGAACCCATGGATTCTTTGGGTAGGTCTTGCGGTTGTGGCAGTTATAGTACCGGTGGCATTTCTCATAAGAAAAAAAAGAGATGCATATTCGGGCGGTATCAAGGCAGCCAATACGGAGAAACTGAAGAATTCACCTGTATATAAAAGACTTGAACTCCGTTACAACATCCTTCGGGCCCTTGTTGTAACAGGACTTGTGGGAAGCATAGTATCATCCCTTGTGCTGGCTTCCAGAATCTATAAAACAGACAACGCAGTAACGGGAGTAAAAAAAAGAGATATTATTATGTGTCTTGATGTATCCTATTCCCTTTATGAATTGAATGCCGAGATTACGGATTACTGGAAGGGTGTTGTAAAGGGTCTTGAAGGCGACAGAATAGGCATCAATATTTTCAATACTTCTACCGTTACTTATGTTCCCTTAACTGATGATTATGATTATGTGTGGGAGAAGCTTGACGAATTGGGCAAGTATTTCTCCATGCAAAAAGAATACGAGGAACTGGTGGGAAAGAAAAGTTCCCAGTTGACAGATGAAGAGAAAAAGAAGAAGATGGACCTTCGTAGTGAATTGAATTACTTTGATGCAGGTACGCTCTACCAGAATGCTAATAGAGGCTCATCCCTTGTGGGAGAAGGCCTGGGTACTGCGCTGTATTCTTTCCCCTACCTTGGAGAGTCCGACAGGACCCGTGTAATCATCATGTGCACCGACAACGAGTTGAATGCATATGACAAGGAAGTAATGAACCTTAAAGAGGCATCGGATGCTTGCGCTAAAAGCAAAGTTACGGTATACGGTATCTTTCCCGGTAAGGACCAGTTTTTCAGACCGGAGCAATTCGATTATGAAGGTCTTAGCGCAGAGTTTCGGTCCGCAGTGGAGAATACAGGAGGAAAGTTCTATATCAGAACGCCTGATATGCCTGTATCAGAGATTACAAGCGACATTAAGAAGCAGGAAGCCATGATGGTAAAGATGGTGGTAGCAAGCCAGACCATTGATTTGCCGGAGGTTCCATTTATAATATTATTTTTATGCCTGGTGCTTGCAGCCACGGCAGGATTGGTGTTACAGAGATGAGTTTTAGACCATTTTTTCCATGGCCTATTTTGGTGGCGGTAGTTGCGATACTGGCCATTACAACGGCTGTGATTATATTTAAGAACCCTGTTAAGAAAAAAACTAAGATATTTGCAACTATCAGGATGATGCTTATCTATCTTCTTGTTTTAATCATAGGTCTTCGACCTGTGAGAATTCAGGATGAATATGAGTTCTCCACCAAGAACTTAGACGTTGTAATTGTGGTGGATACTACCATCAGTATGTGGGCTGAGGATTATAACGGTACGAACTGGCGAATCAGGGGAGCCCAAAAAGATTGCGAGTATATCATTGACGAGCTGGCGGGAGCCAACTTCTCCCTGGTTACATTCAGCAACCAGGCCAGAGTAATAAGCCCCTTTACCCAGGAGTTTGATTATGTAAAATCACAGATTAAGACATTGGTATGCCCCAATGCTGATGAGGCGGTGGGCAGTAATATGTTCCTTCCCTATCATGATATGGAATCTTTAATCCGTTCTTCATCAAAGAAGGAAGGCAGAAAGACCATCGTTTTCTTCTTAAGTGATGGTGAGAACTCCAACGGTGAAAAGACCGAATCCTTCAAAGCATTGGCAGAGAATATTGATGGAGGAGCGGTAATAGGATACGGAACTGCGAATGGGGCAAGGATGAATGCCAACGGCAAGGGCTACATCATAGATCCTTCCACCGGTAGTATGGCTGAGTCTAAGATGGATGAGGAGAACTTGAAGAATATTGCCTCAGAGATGAATATCAGCTATATCAATGCCAACAGCGGGAACGATGGAATAAAAGGGCATATGAGCCTGATAAAAGAACTGGGCAAGACAGTAGTGGATAAGGCTAAGGGCGTGGAAGTATATGAAGATTTGTATTTTTATCTTGCCATTCCTCTTGCGCTATTGATTCTTTACGAATTAGTTCACTTTATTAGAACAAGGAGATTATAGCAGATGAAACCTAGAATCGGTAAATACGTGATTATGATTTTGATATCGTTGTTGCTGCTGGCTTTCGGAATCTTCCTTACCATCAGATACTTTATTAATCATAATTACGTTACAGCCTACAATAACGGAGATTACAATGCCACGGGAGAAGATATCCTTAAGACCATGAATTTTCCGGAAGGTTATGTCCCCTATTATAATCTGGGGAATGCGGCTTATCAGAAGGGTGAATACATCCTGGCAGCGGAGAATTTTTCTCAAGCCCTAAAATATTATCCGAGAGAGGGAGAGGACTGCAAGATTCGTATTAATCTTGCCTTGTCTCTTTGCTATACAATTGATTTTGAAAAACTGGACAACGAATCAAAGATAGAAAGTGCGCTGGTAACCTTATATCAGGCCCGTAATACTCTGATGCAGAATGGTTGTGCCAATGATGAAGGCACCGGTCACAACAAAGATGCCCAGCAGTTAAAAGAAGACATCGACAAGATGATTGAAAAGCTTACCAAGTCCAATCCACCCCCACAGCAGAATCCGGATCAGAACAATAATGGTGACGGAGGCGGCGGAAACGGTAATTCTCAGGGCAACAAGAATAAAGAGAATGAGTTGAAGAACAACAAGGATAAAGCTCAGCAGGACCGTGCCAATAAGCAGGGACAATCAGGCGGTGGCGGCAGCCAAGGCGGCGACGGCGGTCAAGGTGGTGGAGGCTCAACCATTACAAGACCATGGTAGATGTCGATAATCCTATGGATAATTATCTGGAAATGAGTTAAAATCTCTATAGGGAGTTATTCCTTGAAAACTATATGAAGGAATAGGAGAGGTAATTATGGAGCTACAATCTTTAAACAAAGAATACAAGCTAGTAAGACAGGAGAACGAAGATAAGTTTTTACAGCTTCATCAGCTTAATCCTGATATTGTAATTGTGGAGGAGTATTGGATTACGTCAGACCATACATTGGGCAATCGCTGTGCCTTCTTTGAATCATTTATTCAGGCGGAGGAGTATGCTTATCTTTTGGCATCCAACAGGAATGAACTTAATGAGAATAAGAAGAAGCCCTTTGCCGTCTTTGTAAACGGTAAAGAAGTTAAGACAACAGGATTCCTACAGGAATACTTAGACGGTAAGTTCGAGATATAATATAACTTAAGTAGTAAAAAGTGAGTCACCACTTCAACTAAGGTAACTCACTTTTTGTGATTTATTTTCTGTTTAAAATCAATCTGAATGTTAACATGGATGCTGTTATGGGTATGCCTACTACAAGAGCTGCTATTGTAAGATATTTATATACTGTGGGAACCTTAAATGACATACTCATGTAGGTAGCATTAAAAGGATACTCCACTATAAGGGATTTTAAAAGCTTTCGCTGTCTTGCTAGAGGATCCTCTATTATGGCAATTTCCGAGTCAAGTATTAAGGTCTTGCGGGACTCGTCATATTTTTCCCAGGTAATGGACTCGGTGGAAGGATTGCCGCATCTTGCAAAGTTCACCCACATGTTCTGAACTGTATCTGCCAGGTTCTCATCAATATTGTCTCCGGTATAAATAGTTTCATTTAAGTTATTGAACACATAGGCCAGTTCCACTGCGTGACAGGCACCCATATGGGGAAGGGCCGAAGGATAGGTCCAGTAGTACATATAGGTATTGCCGCCGAATCTTGCGTGATTCTCAGCCATCTCTATGGCAGGCATCCGGAACATGGTCTCATCAAAGAACTCGGAATAACGTTCGGTCAAATCACCTTCCACATCCTGCATAAAATTCTTTATTCTTCGGCGGTCTACCTTGGAGGTTACCATCTTCATATTGTTCTCATACATAATGGGAACAGAATACTTGTACAGGTGATAGCCCCCTATCTCGTGAACCCAGTAATGGGACTCGTCGGCATTGGTTCCCGTCATAAAGTCTACATCTTTTCCACGACTGGTATAGTAAAGCTCTCGTATATCCGAAGGAATGATAACATCGTCCCTCTCGGGGAAATTATTGAAGGCATTAAGGCGTCTGTTAAGCTCTTTTAATTTTTCTTCCGACAAGGCCATAAGTTCTTTCATGTTGCGACAACCGGATTCCTTAAGGAGCTTTTCGGTAAGGAGCTTGCATTCTTCTCTGCTAAATGTCAAAGCTACGGCCCCGCTTTCGGCGATTACTCGCTTAAAGAGCCCTTCACCTATAGGAAGAACCATAAGAAGTGAGACACTGCCGGCTCCGGCAGATTCTCCGAAGACAGTTACGTTGTCCGGGTCGCCTCCGAAGGCGGCAATGTTTTTCTGAACCCATTTAAGAGCTGTCACCTGGTCAAGAAGACCCAGGTTGCCACTTTCCTTGAATCTTTCTCCCCCTTCTACGGAAGAAAAGTCAATAAATCCGAACAGACCCGTTCTGTAATTAACGGTTACAAGAATAATGTCATCAAACTTTTTAACCAGGTTGTGACCATTATATAAGGGATCCGCGGTACCGCCCCAGCCGTAGGCGCCGCCGGGGAGGAATACCATTACCGGCTTCTTCTTATCCGTATTCTTAGAGTTTACCCATACATTTAGAGACAAGCAGTCTTCTCCTTGCATATAATACGAGGCCAGCTCGGAGTCAACCTCCGTCTGGATACTTGACTTACCGAAATAATATGCCTCATATATTCCGTTGTTATCCGGGGCAAGCTTGGAAGGCTTCCAGCGAAGCTTCCCCACCGGTTGTATGGCATAAGGAATTCCTTTATAGGATATGACATCGTCTTTTTTAAGCCCCACAAAAGTGCCGTTATGACAGGTCACACCAAGGTCTCCGGAGTACTCCCGCAGAGGACAGTTTACCCCGTACATACTTCGAATTCTCTTCTTGGTTTTGTAATCTCTTCGTTCCTGCACCTTAATGTGCAGGGCCTTTGCCACTTGTTTTACTTTGGTCAGTCCCTGAAGTTGCATAAGGTTACTCCTTTATAAAATATCTTACGATTTTCTGCTGAATATACCCTTAAAGGCTGAGAAGAATCCCTTTCTGTCGTCAATCTTCTTCTTAATCTCACCGATGGTTACATCGTTTTGTGAGTTGTGTGTAACAAGAGATTGGGCAAGCCTTACATAGATATCCTTGAAGTGTTCAATACTTGATTCTTCATATCTGCTGGCTGCAAAGTCAATCATAAGCTGGAGACCTTCGGAACCGTCAAGAATCTCCATATCAAGTATGGTCTGGCTGGCTGCCTGATTCTGACGAACATCCACCGTCTCAATATCTATTCCGCCAAAGCCACTCATATCACGGATATCCTGCTGATAGAGAAGATATGCGGATTCGCCGTTATCAACCTGGTTATGAAGGTCAACATAAGGATAACAGCTGTGCTCGATACCCTTTTGAACCTGATCGTGTACGTCGGCAAAGACATTTCTGATGGTCTCATTGTCATTGAATCTGATTCCCACGGGAAGATCCCTGAACAAAAGACCTACGGTGGTCATGTTCTGCTTGTCTTCACGACCATTGTATATCCAGCTGAGCTTGATATCCTGCTGGTTGTTATATATTGAGATGGCCAGAGCTGCCACAGTAATGAAGAACTCATTACGGCTTATCTTATAAGCACGTTCCATAGCCTTCATCTGAGGCTGCTCAATCTCAAGATCTACAATAAGTTCTCCCATCTTGTTTTCTCTTGACTGATGGTCAATCTTGGGATAGGAGGACCATTCTACGTTGTCATATTTTTCTTCGAAATACTTGCGGCTTTCCTCATAGAATTCGGAGGCTTCCATATCTTCACGGCGTTTAAGCATGAGATAGTAGTAGTCGGGTTCGATCTCTGAACCCATAAAGGCATTGCCCACGCCTTCAAGGAATACGCCAAGGCTTGTTCCGTCAAACAATGAGTGGTGTACGTCAAAGAAGGAGTATACAGCCTTCTCAGTCTCGAATACATGGCAACGATACAGACGTCCGCCTAATATCTTAAAGGGATAAACCAAAGTATCCTTAACAAATCTAAGCTCGAATTCAGACATTCTTTCTACATGGATACCCTGGAAAATCTCCGGTGTATACTTCTGAACCAGCTCACCGTCTTCGTTGTAAGAGTAGGTGGTAAGAAGTGCCGGGTGGGCCTTGATGGCTTTTTCCATACACTCTGCAAGTTTCTCGGGTTCAAAGAGTTCTTTATCAAGCTTCATCATGGAGAACAGGTTGTACATGGTGGAATTCGGCGTATAGAGCTGATAATCTATCATGTATAACTGCTCCGGAGTAAGAGGATGCTCCTCTTTGAGAGCTTCCGCATTCTCTTCGTCGGGATTGCCGCCGTTTTGGTCTTTTTCTTTTTCGTAGATTTCCGCAATCTTAGCCGCTGTACGACCTCTGAAGATCATTCCAGCATTAATTCCCGGAAGAATGGACTCCAAGCTTGTAACAAGCTCTATGGATGATAAAGAGTCTCCACCCATCTCATAGAAATCATCATTGATACCGGTCTTAGAGAATTTAAGTACTTTGGCGATGGCATTACACAAAGCCTCTTCCAAATCATTGGTGGGAGCGACATAGTCGCTTACAAAATTGCTGAAATCAGGCTCCGGAAGGGCCTTTCTATCCAGCTTACCCGTTGCTTTAAGCGGTACTTTATCAATGTGAATAAAGTAGGCAGGTATCATGTAATAGGGAAGTCTCTTCTCTAATTCCTTACGAAGAGCATCGGCGTCTACGGTAATATCAGCGGTGTAGTATGCGCACAGGAAACTCTTGCCATCAAGGTCAAAGCCTCTTGCCGCAGCCCAGTCGATGTTAAGGGCCGTCTTAACCGCAGCCTCAATCTCTGCCGGCTCAATACGGTTACCGTTTATCTTAATCATATCGTTGCTTCGGCCAAGGAGAACAAGGTTTCCATTCTCATCCCTTCTTGCCAGGTCGCCGGTATGATATACTCCGTCAACGAAGGCTTTGGCGGATTCTTCCGGAAGGTTGATATATCCTCGTACGTAGTCATTCTTAAAGCAGAGTTCACCTATTTCGTCTCCGTCAGACTTTCTGCCGTCTTCCGTAATCAGCTGAATATCTATATCGATGGAAGGTTTACCGATGGGGCAGGTCTCATAGGCCTTGTCAATCTTGAAGACTCCAACGGCAAAACCACTCTCTGAACAAGCGTAAATATTTACAAGTTCCAGATTTTTATTGTAAATGTTGTTGGCAGGCTCGCTACCTACGAAAAGCATACGAAGGAAGGGACCTGTCTGGTTACCCAACATTCTTACATAGGAAGGGGTAAGGAAGGTTATGGTGATTCTCTTTGTTAAAAAGAGTTTAATAAGAGCACCCTGATTCTTAATAGTGGCATAGGATACAATGTAGTTCTTGGCCCTAAAGATATTCAGGCAGGCCAAAATAACTATAACGGTTGCTACGAAGTTCATGGGGGACAGGGTGGCCAGTCGGTCGTTCTCTGTGAAGGGAATAACGCCGTCGAAAGAAATGGACTCAATAGCCCTGTCTAAGTTGCCGTATTCATGAAGAACACCTTTAGGATTACCTGTGGTTCCCGATGTATAGATGGCATATGCAGCATCATGGGGATCAGCCTGTACATGGCCGGAGAGAGGCTCTGTATTCATAATCTCATCCCAGTTACCTGCATTTATCTCCATAATACAACCGCAGTCTTCACGGATATAGTTAATACGTTCCGGTGCATAGGTGTCCTCTACCAGAGCCCATGCGGCGCCGGCTTTCCATACACCAACCATGGCTATTACCGGAAGCACTCCACGGGGAAGGTTGATAAGAACAAAGTTCTCCTTACCTACTCCGCCGGCCTTAAGCCATGCATATACACGACCGGTCATATCATCAAACATAGAGTAAGATATACCCTTGGTGTGTACTTCGTCAAAAAGAATTAAAGCGTGTGGATCTTTAGCTGTATATTCATCCAGCTTGTCTAAAATTGTTCTCATTTAAAAACTCCTCCCATATTTTCTTACTATATAAACCCATGAAGATATTTTATCACACAATTAGGAAAAAAGATAGCGAAAAATTGTTCATTTTCAGGCTTGACTAAAAAGACTAAGAGCAATACAATACATATGAGTTAGTCGAGGCTAACCGAAGTGAGGGGGATATTATGAAAGAAACATTTTTAGAAATTAAAAATCTTAAAAAGAGTTATGGAACAGGGGAGGCCAAGCAGGATGTTCTTCGGGGCATGGACTTTAGTGTGTCTAAGGGAGAATTCTGCGTGTTACTCGGGCCTTCCGGTTCCGGCAAATCAACTCTTCTTAACATTATCGGTGGAATTGATACACCTGATTCAGGCTTCGTAAGTATCAAGGGCGACAGGTTAGAAGATATGAGTGAGAAGGAGCTCACCATGTATCGAAGAAAGCACCTAGGCTACGTATTTCAGATGTATAATCTCATTCCTAATCTGAATGTAAAAGAGAACATTGAGGTGGGAGCATATCTTTCCGATAATCCTCTTGATGTTGAGGAAGTTATAACAACTCTGGGATTACAAGATCACAAGTACAAGTACCCTAATCAGTTGTCAGGTGGTCAGCAGCAAAGGGTATCTATTGGTCGAGCCGTTGTTAAGAATCCCGACATCCTGATGTGTGATGAACCTACGGGAGCTCTGGATTATAACACTTCCAAAGAGATACTGGCCCTTATTGAAGACTGCAACAAAAAGTACGGCAATACAGTTATTATGGTTACCCACAACGAAGCCATTAAGAACATGGCTGACCATGTAATCAAATTAAGGGACGGAGTAGTTCGTCATAATGATATAAATGAAAATAAGATTCCGGCAGCGGATCTTGAGTGGTAAGGGGGAGATTGGTTATGAAGAATCCTCTTATCAGAAGAATCCCCAAGGAGCTGGCCTCTGATTGGCATAAGTACCTTGTAATAATAGTGTTTATGGTGGTTATGATAGGTGTTATCTCAGGTATGTATGTGGGACATGATAGCATGCTTGAAGCTGTATATTCGGGAAGAGAGGAGCTTAACTTAGAGGATGGGTCCTTCGAACTGACGGACAAGGCAGATGAAGAAACACTAAAGACCATTGAAGACGGCAAAAAGGCAGATGTAAGAACCTACTACATAGACAAGGCGACCAAAGAAGCTGATGAAGAAGTTGCCAAGGCAATTGAAGACAAGCTAAAAGAGCAGGTTAGCGCTGCAATTGAAAGTGGTGTTCGAACCCAGTGTGCGGCATTTGGCATTACAGATGAAAGCATGATTCGGGAGATGATTAATACTGCTATGAGGGAGAACTATAGCAGTGCCTTAAAGACCGCAAAAAACTCTACGGATTTCAAGAAAGCAGAGGAAGATGCTTATAAGGAAGCGCATGAAAAAGTAGTTGAGGAAGTAGACAAGAAGTGGAATGAAGTCTCTGAACGCTACAACTTGGATGACCCTAAGTACTTCGATGTGCCTGTTAAGATATATGAGAATTTCTACAGAGAAGAAGACGAAGACGTAACGGGAGACGGCAAGAAGGATGCTACTGTGCGAATCTTTCGAAGTGACTCTGAGATTAATAAGGCCACCTTTTTAAGCGGACGTGCTCCGGAAAAAGACGGCGAAATCGCCATAGACAGAATGCACGCAGACAACCGAGGCGTT
The DNA here is from genome assembly GCA_015058015.1 of Lachnospiraceae bacterium. Lineage (GTDB taxonomy): Bacteria > Bacillota > Clostridia > Lachnospirales > Lachnospiraceae > SIG280. The sequence goes on from SVDM01000017.1 coordinate 38,481, forward strand.
AAGGTGGGAGATACCATTAAGGTAGGCGGCAAGGAATACTCCATAGTAGGACTTCTATCTTATGTGGACTACCTGACTCTTCACGAGTCAAACACAGACTTTATGTTTGATGCCTTCGGCTTTGATGTAGCCATGATGACCCCGGATGATTTTGAGGCCCTGACATCAAGAATACATTACAACTACGCATTCAAGTATAAGACAAAGCCTGAAGATAAGAATGCCAAGGCAGAATACTCAGATTCTTTCCGTACCATGCTTATTACCCAAAGTCTGGTGCATGATAACGAACTTAAGGATTACCTTCCGGAATACCTTCGTCAGGCCAGCAATTTTGCCCCCAATGACATAGAAGGGGACTCTGTTGGCTCAAGTATTCTTTGCTACATTCTTATCGGAGTAATAGCCTTTATATTTGCCGTAACAATCAGCAATACAATCGAGAAAGAAGCATCGGTTATAGGAACACTACGGGCTTCCGGCTACAGTAAGAAAGAGCTGGTGGTTCACTATATGTCAATGCCCCTTATTGTTACCATAATAGGAGCAATAGTGGGAAATGTCCTGGGATATACCGCTTTTAAAGACGTGGCTGTAAACCTGTATTACAACAGCTACAGCCTGCCCCCCTGTCACTCGGTATGGAGCACTACGGCTTTGGTTAAAACCACGGTAATTCCTTTGATGCTTATGTTTTTTATTAACCTGATAGTAATAGTAAAGAAACTGCAGCTATCACCCTTAAAGTTTCTTCGTCACGATTTGGCAAAAACAAAAAAGACTAAAGCAAGACGCCTTCCCTCCTGGAAGTTTATAAGACGTTTCAGACTCCGTATTCTGTTTCAGAATATGCCAAATTACGCCATATTAATCTTTGGAGTAATCTTTATTGAACTTATGCTTTGTTTTGCTTTCGGATTACCGGATTCATTGAATAAGTACGCAAAGGATGCCCCGGATATGATGTTTGCAGAGTATCAGTATATGCTTATGGATAGTAAGGATTCCGATGGAAATGTAATAACTACCTCGGAAGAATCTGCGGAAGCCTTCAGCTCAAAAAGCCTTATGTATCCTAAGAGCAAGGATGCATTCTTTGCTGGAAGAGGCAGCGGCGGTGACGAGAAGGTTACGGTATACGGAGTTAAAGAAGACAGTAAGTATGTAACCCTGGGAAGCGAGGCAAAAGACGACAATGTGTTTGTATCTCAGGCCTTTATTAATAAGTTTGACCTGAAAATTGGAGATACCATTACCTTAAAGGAAGAATATGAAAACAAAGACTATACCCTCAAGGTGGCGGGAATCGTGGACTACACCGGCGGTATAGCTGTCTTTATGGACCACAAGAGCTTTAACAAAGTATTCGATTACGATGATGAAGATTTCTCCGGTTACTTTTCAAGGAACAAGATAACCGATATCGATAGTCAGGATATTGCCGTGGTGGTTACTGCAGACGACATCATTAAGGTTACGGTTCAGCTAAACCATTCCATGGGAGGCTTTATGAATGTCTTCAAATACGCTTTGATTGTTCTCTCCGCAGCCATGATTTACCTCCTGGCCAAGATTATTATTGAGAGAAACGAACAGGCTATATCCATGGTTAAGATCTTAGGATTTAAAAACGGGGAGATTGGTTCTCTCTATATCGTCCCCACGGCTATAGTGGTGACGGTATGTACCGTAATCGGTTTTGTGGCGGGATACTTCCTTATGGTATGGATATTTAAGGTATTCATGCTACAGATGGACGGATACTTTGCATTTTACTTAAGTCCGCTTTCTATGATCCTGTCTATGCTGTACCTTTTAATCGGATATATGCTGGTTTCGGTAATTGACTATATCAGAATTAAGCATATTCCCATGGATGTCGCTTTGAAGAACGTTGACTAAAAAACATCAGTTGACGTTATAAAACAATAGTGATAATATCAATAGTTAGGTGGGGCTAACTGCAAGAAATGTCGCCAAAGGGCGGCATTTTCTTACCGAACAACAGTTAGCCATAGCTAACTATTATTTTCGGAGGAGAAAAGAGAAATGGAAAAGAAGAAATTACAGGCAAAAGACTTTATTACAGTAGGTATATTTACCGCCATATTATTCGTGGTGGAATTCGGATTCGGAATGTTGGGATTCATCCACCCCTTTGTTGTGGCATCCTACGTTATTCTGATTCCACTTGTTGGATCAATTCCCATGATGCTTTTTTATTCCAAGGTTGAAAAATTCGGAATGATAACCATCATGTCAATTTTGCTGGCAATTATAATGTTTGTAGGAGGTATGGGATATCTGGGAGCGCCTCTTATTATTGTGTCAGGCATTATTGCCGATCTGATTGCAAGGGCGGGAGGATACAAGAGTTTCAAGACTATTATAATCAGCTACGGAATCTTCTGTCTCTGGGTATGTGCTAATTACTTCCCGGTTGTTATTACAGCGGACGCATACAGACAGTCCCTTATGGACGGTGGTTTTTCAGCAGAGTACTGTGATAACCTTTTTGCGGCAGTTAACGTACACACCATTGCCATACTTGTTGTTGTTTGTTTTGCTTTCGGATGTATCGGCGCATTGTTGGGCAGACTTGTTGTAAAGAAGCACTTTGTAAAGGCGGGAATCGCATAATGAAACTGAAACTTGATCCGAGAACAAAACTGTATATGATACTGGTGGTATCCTCTATTGTAATGATGAGCGCTACAAGTCTCTTTTTGTGGGTTGTGAGAATCATCATTACCATGGTGCCTATAGGTCTTCTCATATTGGAGAAGCACTATGCCTTGGCTCTGCGGTTTCTTATATTTTACGTATCGGCTCTTGTACTTATGTTTGCATTTATATCTGAGAATTCCACAGGTTTTTTAACGGCCTTTCTGCTGGGATATTGCAGCATTGTGGTTCAGTTTATGCCGGCAATGATTACAGCCTGGTATGTGGTTAGGACTACCCGTATAGACGAGTTCGTATCAGCTATGCAGAAGATGCATATGCCGGATGGAATAACCATTTCACTGGCGGTGGTTATGCGTTTCTTTCCTACCATTAAGGAAGAGTATGGCTCCATTAGAGACGCCATGAAGATGAGAGGCGTCATGTTTGGAGGAGGCAATGTGGCTCGTATGGTGGAATTCCGTATGATTCCCGTGCTGTTTTCCTGTGTAAACATAGGAAACGAATTATCGGCTGCCGCCATTACAAGAGGTCTGGGAGGAAAGGTGAAAAGAACCAGCGTTGAGGAGTTGGGATTAAGCCTTACGGATGTTGTGCTTATTACCCTCTTTTCAGCGACTATGATTATTTTTGTGGTTTTTAAGTATTTATGATGGATTCAATAATTGAGATTAAAAATGTTACACACTCATATAAAGGGGCCTTGGGAGAATCCGTAAAAGGGGTTACCCTGTCCGTAAAGAAGGGTGAGACCATCCTTCTTTGCGGAGCTTCCGGCTCCGGCAAAACTTCTATAATAAGGCTTATTAACGGCCTTATTCCCCACTATTATCAAGGCGATCTTACTGGAAATGTTTCCGTTGCAGGAAGAGAAGTGGCCAAGACAGAACTCTATGAGCTGGCGGGAGTTGTGGGAACCGTATTTCAGAATCCCAGAAGTCAGTTTTTCTCTGTGGATACAGACGGAGAAATAGTCTTTGGACCTGAGAATATAGGCCTTCCACCGGCTGAAATAAAGGAAAGAAAAAATGATGTGGTGGCAATGATGGGGCTTGAACCTCTTCTTGGCAGAAGCCTCTTTGAATTGTCCGGGGGAGAAAAACAGCGGATTGCATGTGCATCGGTTGCAGCTTTGCTGCCGGAGATTATTCTACTTGATGAGCCTTCTTCAAACCTTGATTGGGAAGCAATAGAAAGACTTCGCGAAATCATTGAAGAGTGGAAGGCTCAAGGAAAGACAATAATAATCTCTGAACACAGACTGTGGTACTTAAACGACTTAGTGGACCGGGTCTTATACATAAAGGACGGAAGAGTTGACAGAGAGTGGACAGGAGAAGAGTTTAATGCATTGGATTCTGATGCAGTAAGAGATTTGGAGCTTCGTCCCACTACGGTATCCAAACATTTCGAAGAAGTGTTTAAAGGGAAAGTTAGTTGCAAGGAAATGGCAATATCAGAAAAGAGAGATAGTATTGTTCTTCGGGACTTCTATTTCTCATATAATAAGAAACCCTATGTTTTGAAAAAGAAGAAATGGAGCGCAGAAGATGGTGAGAATCTTAGCCTGTGTGTTCCGGGACTTACCCTGCCAAGGGGCAGTATCATAGCGGTAGTAGGAAAAAACGGCACAGGTAAATCCACCTTTCTTCGCTGTGTCTGTGGTCTTGAAAAGGACTGCACCGGAGTGATAGAAGATGAAGGCGGCGAATTTAAGGGCAAAAAGAGAATAGGCCGCTCCTATATGGTTATGCAGGATGTTAATCACCAACTCTTTACGGACAGTGTGGAGGCGGAAGTCCTTCTGTCCATGAAGGATAAGAATGAGGAAAGATGTCTTGAAATCTTAGATAGCTTAGGCCTTAAATCATACAAGGATACCCATCCCATGGCTCTTTCAGGGGGACAGAAGCAGCGAGTAGCTATAGCCTCTGCCATAGCAGCGGATGCCGGACTTCTCCTGTTTGATGAGCCTACATCTGGCCTTGACTTTGCCCATATGGAAAAGGTGGGAGAGCTTCTAAGAGAGTTGGCAGATTCGGGAAAAACTGTACTGGTTTCAACCCATGATCCTGAGCTTATAGAGCAGTGCTGTGACTATGAACTCTATATAGAGAAGGGAAGAGTAGGATATTTTCGAAAAGTGGAAAATAGTATTATCGGATGATTTATAGCTGATATTTTTGGGGTATAATTAAACAAGGCGCAGGGGATAAGCGCCATTATATCACAGTAAAGTGGAGGGAGTTATTATGAAGTTAAGAAAGACACTTGCATTATTGCTGTGCGGACTCTTGATTGTGGGAGCATTTGCAGCCTGTGGCGGCAAGAAGGCAGCAGTAGATGGAACATGGAAACAGACCGATGAGGTTAATGGCAACTGGGTATGGACTTTCGATAACGGGAAGGCTAAACTCGTTGGCGAGACCACAGGATTTACCAGTGAAGGAACTTATGAGATTGACGAGAATAACAAGAAGCTCAAAGTTACCTTGAAAGACTGGTCAGAGACTAAGGAGTATACCTATACATTAGAGGGAGACACTCTTGACTTGAAAGAGAAATATTCCGGTTTCCATCTAAAGAAACAATAGAATAAGAGATAATGATAAGTCCCGAGGGCAGATGCTCTCGGGACTTTTTTATCTTCTTCTGTCTCTACCCGTTTCAGAGTAGTAGCGTTCTTTATCAGAATACATTTCATGCTCGGCAGCACTTATTACGTTAAGAATCATATCGCCGGTACCTGTTGCGTATCCGTAGGAAGCAATACAATCATTTTTCTTTAGCAGGTCCCCAAAGGATTGCGCTTGTGTAAAGAAGTCGTTCTTATTCATATTCTTCTCAATATAGATGAATTCATCGCCGCTGATACGACAGATATCTCCGTCAAAAAAACTGGTTTTCAGTAAATCCGCAATTCGTTGAAGGAGTCTGTCGCCTGCCTCATGTCCGAAGTTGTCGTTAACGGATTTAAGAGAGTTAGCATCACAGAATACCACCCCTACCGTATCATCCGGCGAGATATGGTCAATTACTTCCTGATAACCCCTACGGTTTTTAAGCCCGGTAAGAGCATCATTAACGGACATTTGGTTGTAAAGCAATGCTTTGGTATTAGCTTCAGTAACAAACTGTGATTGAATAACTATGTATATCAGATCCAGTGAAATAGCGGCGCAGGGATAGCCCTGACCGAAATTTGAATAAAAGTACATGATAACTATTGAAAGAGCCGGAACTGCAACAAGAATTAACACCAATATATTTCTTGTTATGGATAGGGCCTTTCGTATCTTTACGATAAGAGAAATCATGTTTATATAGCAAATGGTAGGGATTATCAAAATTGCTCTTGAAAGGGGCAGGCCTACTATTTCTCCGTTTGCTATGGTATATAAATCACTCGTAATAGAACCTGCTATGATGATGGCAATGTTAAGTACACACAGCAAAAGGGTAAAATATGTGAAGTTCTTTTTGAAAGTGGGATAGTACTCCTTAATAAGGACATAAAGATACACACCATATACTGCCACTAATATATTTATAAAGACGTATGACAGACATATGAAGATAGCTTTAAGGCTCTCCGGGCCATTGTAGAGTAAAAGTGAGCACGCCACAATCTCGGAGAGTATTCCTCCGAGACAGGCCCATAGTGTATATCTGAAAAATCTTGTTTTTTTAGCCTCACGCCCATTCCCGAAATACAGGGCAAACAGAATAATGATGAGATAAAGCGCCGAAAAAGCATCCAGCGCAATCAAAACAGAATTCATCCTTTTCTCCAACTAGTACTATTTCATCGCTTCTTTCCTTATAGCACAGTACTTTTGCTCCTGACAATAGGAAATACTAACGATTTTTGTGAATTAATGGTGTTGCTGGGCATAATACTCTGAGAGAGATATATGAATGAGGGGCTGGGCCATGAAAATGGCCCCTCTTTTTCCTTAAAAACAGTTACCAAATAGGTAATAGAAACTGTTGACATCGTTCCTGAGAAATGGTAAATTATTGTTACCAAAAAGTAAACTATAATTGAAAGGACTTGGACGTTAGTAATTGGGAATGACGATATTGTATAAGAACAAGACAGTGAAGGAGCAGTTTTGTTCTGAATACAAGAAGAAGTGGAAATATCCCGAACAGGTAAAGATAAGATTGGTGATAACAGAGCGCTTCATTAAAGCGGCAGATTCATTGAGGGATATTATTCAGTATGCTCCGTTTAGGTTTGAGCGATTAAAGGGAAAAAGAAAAGATGAATGGAGTATAAGGCTTGGAAATACGGGATATCGTGTAACAATTATTCCCTGTGACAATAACGGTGATGAAATTGTTGAAGGGGATATAATGGCACAGTGTAAGACGATTAAGGTTATTGAGATAACGGAGGTGTCGAATCATTATGAGTAATATAAAAGAATACAAGGACATAATTGCTGTCCATCCGGGATACTATATTGCAGATTTGATTGAAGAGTTGGGAATGACACAGGCGGAGTTTGCAACGCGAGTAGGAACCAACACCAAGACAATTAGTTATTTGGTAAACGGACAAGCTAATATTACAAATGATTTGGCCAAGAAAATGTCTGTTATGACCGGGACAAGTGAAGTCTTATGGTTGAATCTTCAGTCATCCTATGATCAGAAAGTAATAGAGATTCAGAAAGAGAAAGACTTTGACGAGCAGAAGGATTTGGCTAGGCTAATAGATTATGAGTTTTTTATTGATGTGGTTGAATTGCCTACGACAAAGTCAATTGGCGAAAGAATTTTGAATCTCTGCAAGTATTTTAAAGTATCGGATCTAAGAATAATGATGAATCAGGACTTCTTAGTTAATTACAGAAAGGGTGTCAGTTCTGTAAGTGACAAGAATATTATTAACTCAAGAGCATGGGTACAGACTGCAATTAACTTTTCTCAAGGAATTGAGACTAAGTCATACGATGCAGAGAAACTCAAATCGTATTTATCGGAAATAAGAAGTATGACGCTTCAAAAACCGGAATTGTTCCTGCCTAGGATGAAGCAGATATTCTCGGAATGTGGAGTTGCTTTTGTTTTGTTACCTAATTTAAAGAATTCAGGTGTAAACGGGGCGGTTAAATGGATTGGAGATGACAGAGCTGTCCTGGCTATGAATAACAGAAGACTCGATGCAGATATTTTCTGGTTCTCTCTATTTCATGAAGTGCGTCATGTTCTTCAGAGAAAGGTTAAGACAACCTTTATTAGTTACACAGATGAAGAGATGATTGAGGAGAATGAGCGACTTGAAAAGGATGCGGACAATTTTGCTATGAACTATCTGATACCGCCTGTTGCTATGAGAAAGTTTGCCCCAACAAAGTATACTACAGATGAAGAAATCATTGGTTTTGCGAAGTCAATAGGAATTCATCCGGGTATAGTTGCGGGTAGACTCCAACATGATGGGGTTATTTCTCATAAAAGATGTTCAAAGTTGAAAGAGAAGTATTATTTCGTGATGGATAAGTATGCGTAAATGATGTATAACAACCAATGCTATGCTATAATAAGGGCATACTGGAAAAAGTGGTATCTTTAGATGGGAGGATGTATTTTATGAAAATTGCAGTTTTTAACGGAAGTCCACGAAAAGAAAACACCTATGCCCTGGTTCAGGCATTTTGCGAGGGGGCAAAAGAAGCAGGCCATGAGGTTAGCGAGTATCACGTTGGAAAGATGAAGATTGCAGGATGCCTTGGATGTGAGTACTGTCACACAAAAGGCGAGGGTAACTGCGTTCAGAAAGACGATCTTGAAAAGATTATGCCGGCATACAAAGAGGCCGACATGATAGTATTTGCGTCACCGATTTATTACTTCACAATGACGGCCCAGATGGAAGCAGCCATCCAGAGGGTATATTGTATAGGCAAGCCGGCAAAAGCCAAAAAAGCCGTACTCTTATTATCCTCCGCTTCTCCGGGAGTATATGATTCTGCCATAGCGCAGTTTAAGGGATATGCGGCTTTTACAGGAATAGAGGCGGCAGGTATAATTACTGCCAATGGCGACGAGAATAAGTCCGAAGCCAAACTAAAAGAGGTACGGGATTTCGCAAAATCTCTATAGACAAAATGTGTATATGTTATCAGATTATTCGGTACGGAGCAGGTCTATTATGGTCTGCTCCATTTTGTCCATATTATCAGTTGGTTCGAAACGGGCGACAACGTTGCCTTCCCGGTCCACGAGGAACTTGGTAAAGTTCCACTTGATATCGGAGGAATGCTCATAGCCCGGTTGCTGATTTTCAAGCTTTTTTCGCAGATATTCACTGTCCTGATTATCCTCAAATCCGTGGAAACCCTGAGCATGCTTTAAGAATGAATACAGCTCCAACTCGTTTTTCCCATTTACATCACATTTACGAAATTGAGTAAAGGAGATATCATAGCGGGCTGTGCAGAATTTGTGTATTGAATTTGTATTGCCGGGTGCCTGCTTGTCAAACTGGTTGCATGGAAAGTCAAGAATCTCAAAACCTTCTTTATGATAGGTTCGATAGATTCTCTCAAGGCGTTCGTATTGTGGAGTATACCCACAGCCGGTGGCGGTATTTATAATAAGCAATACCTTGCCGCGATAGTCGGACATGGATGTCAGCGATCCATCTCTGGCTATTACCTTGAAGTTATAAATACTCGTATCTGTCAGATAGTCTTCTATCTGAAGCGTTATCTGCCTCAGATTATCCAGGTCTTGTTGGATATTCCCTGTTTCCAATGAATGATTAGCATCCTTAACAAAGAATGAAGACAGATTTAGTTCCCTGCACATATCCTTTATGGCCGATGCTTTGGATATGGGATCACGACCTCCGTAGAATACCACACCGGACCCTTTTTCAAGGAACTTATCCACAGCTTTAATAGGGGTAAATAATATATGGCGAACCTTAATACGCATCCTTTTTGCAAAAGCAGACGCTACAACAGTTCCAATGCTTTTTGAAATAAAGAGGATTTCTTCCATATTATCAAGGTCGTATTGAGATAAATCCCGTTCCACCAGCTTGGCGCATTTGCTAAGAAGTGCCATAATCTTTTTGTGGTCAGATAGATCTTCCTTTGACCAGTTAATCTCATTAAAATTAAGGCTGACTCTCTTGTAACCGCGAGACTCGGCAATCTTTCCCGCATAATACAAAAGGGGTCTGTCTGTCGTATATCCCATTCCGGGGAAAATTACTGCGATTTTACTCATTAATAATACCTGTCCTTTTTACTATGGATAGAACTACATGAACTGTAAATATTTTACCATAATAGTAGACAAAATAAAACTATATAGAATGAATTTTCCATATATGATACAATAAAAGAGTGATTTATCAGAAAAGTAGCGCCTACGATATTACAGAATAAGAGGACTGGTTATTAATGACAAATAATTCATCGTTAAAAGAAAGAATGCATTTTAATGGAAATCTACATTTGGAATGGCTCAATTATCCTATCCATTTGACTTTAATCGGGCTAATAACCCATAATTTCTTCTAGAGGGGGCATTTTAAATGAAACCAGCGAAACAAAAAGGGAAGATAAAGATTTTTGGGGCATCTGACTGCTATGGACTTACTGATGAACTATCCTTCACCCTTCGTCTTACCTATGAGATGAGGGATGAAGTGGATGAGGCATGCCTTCGCAAGGCAGTGGATATGCTGGAAGAGCGGTTTTCATACCTGAAGGTGTCCCTCAAAAAGAATTGGCATGCATTTTATTATGAAAAAAATGAAAAACCATGGGTTCTGCAAAACACGGACCACTCAATTCCCTTAAATGGCAGGGAAAGTAATTATCATCTTCTGGCATTTTCTTTTTCCGGCAAGACTATCTATATTAATGCCTATCACGGCCAACTAGACGGAACAGGTTTATATCGCCTGGGAAAGGCCTTAATCTACTATTATTGTTGTAACCTATACGGCAGGCAGCTTAACGTCCCGGATGTAGCTCTCCCGGATGATGAAATACTGCCGGAAGAGTACAGGGATGCTTATTTGCATTTCCATAAATCACTATTGCCACCTGAGGAGAACGTTCCTTCTCCTCAGAAACTTGTGAAAAGCCCCATGGAACTAGACCGGATGGGGCTTGTTCAAATGGGTAAGAGAACTTCCTTTAAGCTATCAATTCCCCAGGCGGATCTGATGCAGTACTGTTCTTCCTATGACGGTTCTCCGGTTACCGCCATTGCTCTTATGGCAGCGGAGGCCATTTACCGTCTTCATCCGGATTCCCATAAGGAGATTGTAATCGGTATCCCGGTTAATCTGCGTCCTGCCATGGGATTAAAGGTATCTCACTGCAATACCTATTCAAAGGTTTATATTAATTATTCCAAGCAGTTACGGAGTAAAGGCTTTGAAATGCAGGGTACCATATGTCGAGGTACCATAATACGATACACCAATGAAGCCCTGCTTCGGCAACAGACAAGAAAGTACTGCAGGATGCTGTCATTATTAAATATGATTCCTTTTACAGCTTTAAAGCAGCTTGCTGCAAGGGGTGTGGCTGATCAGATGAAAAAGGCGGAAACGGCGGATGTGACCTATGTTGGCAAGTGCGAATACGGAGAAATGGAACAATACATTACCGCTATGTTCACTGATGTAGATGCTTACGGTATGGGGCTGCAAATGCTTATCTCTTCATTCGGGAACAAATTCTTCATCAGTATTGATCAGGATTGGGAGGAGAAGGTTTATACAAACTCTTTTCTTGAGGTACTAAGAAATCGTGGTATTTCATATGAAGTAATGTATGACGGCCCTAATGATACTTCGATATTATACACAGCTTTGGGTAATAGCAAGAATGATGTTGATATAGAGACTAAATAATAAGAAGGAGGAGTCTATAATTATATTTATTCTTTTCCACACGGGACTTCAACTGGAATAGGAAAATACGAAAAAACCAAAGAAATACAGGGTGTTTAGGGAATGATAAAGATACTATTCGTTTGCCACGGCAACTGATTCCACGATTCTCTTAAAGTCAGTAATAGCAAGGCTTGTGGGGATTTTTAGATGGATTTGTAACCCACTTTTAACCTAGGCAGTTTTTGTGTAAATGTGACAAAGCAGTAAAATAGCAGTGATTTTGTAGATGTGACATACAATTACATATGGCGAAGCGCACTTAATCTTAAGTGTGCTTGAACAACATAAAACAAACCCGTCCGGGGATGTCAATGACAGAGATGATTACTCTGGTGATTGACGTGTCTGGGCGGGTTTGTTATTAGGACTGAAATCGAGATTATAATATTAGGGTGAGAGGTAATCTTAATGTTGGTAAAATTTGGCAATACTGGAATTCAATTTAGTCATAATAAAGGCAAATGACTAAATTGAAAATCTAGATGACGAAATTGCTGGCGCATTAAAACGAGTGTGAGTCTTTCTGGTGTCTGAAATTCATGCGTTCGCACGAATTATTATAATAAACATGAATAACTTGTGATATAATGTTAAGACCATTATTATTGAAGATGTTATTTGTGGATATTATAAGAATTTATTTATGTAGAAAAGAGTAGTAATATGGCAAAAAAATCTAATTTACAGGCGGATTTTCCTGATATTGCTAAACAATGGCACCCCACAAAAAATGGAGATATTACTCCTGATATGATATCAGCTAAATCAAAAGAAAAATACTGGTGGCTTGGGGAATGTGGCCACGAATGGCAAACTCAGGTGTATGTTAGAACGACAAATCATGGTTGTCCATATTGTGCAGGGAAAAAGGTGCTTAGGGGCTTTAACGATTTGGCTTTTGTTAATCCAGAAATAGCAGCTGAATGGCACCCAAATAAAAATGGCGATTTGAAACCAACTATGGTCGCTCCATCGTCGAACAAAAAAGTATGGTGGCTTGGAAAATGTGGTCACGAATGGCAAACGACAATTGATAGGAGAAAAAGAGGAGATGGATGCCCAATCTGTGCAAAGGAATTACAAACATCGTTTCCGGAGCAAGCTTTATTTTATTATGTGAGGCAATATTTTGAAGATGCTACTAATTCTGATTATGCTGCTATTGGAGCGGAACTAGACATTTATATTCCTTCAAAGAGAATTGCTATTGAATATGATGGTTTTAACTGGCATAAAAATAGTTCTTTTGAAAAAGAAAAAAATAGTTTGTGTCAAGAAAAAGGAATCAAGCTTATCCGGATAAGAGAAGAGGGACTTAAATTATATGAAGATTGTGTATGTATAATTCGTCGTAATCGGACGGATAAAGCTAGTCTGAGTTTAGCAATCCTTCAAACAATAGAATTTTTGGATCCAAATAGTATGCCTGATATTGATATTGAGAGGGATCGTATAGATATTCTAAATAATTATCTATCTAATGAAAAAAAGAAAAGCTTAGATTCTCTTTATCCTGACATTGCAAAACAGTGGCATCCTACGAAAAACGGGAATATTTCACCGACGATGGTGTAAATGTCAATATAAAAATGTAGGAAAAGTGGAAAATAAAAATGTAGGTTTTTCCGCTTATTCCTCAGCCACTTG
>SVDM01000018.1 GCA_015058015.1 Lachnospiraceae bacterium
AGTCCTCTGTAAAGTGCCGGAAGACGCCCTTTCTATAGTAAGTCTCTTTATCTATAACCTTATAATTCATTTTGCATTATCCTCACAAATCTCGATTTGTCTTAGTCGATAAAACTGATATAATTATGTACCAATTTTATCATAATTCTTGATGAAATCAATGGGATTAGGTATAGTCAACTATTGCTTTAATCAGAAAGTTTTGTAATTTGTCGGAATATTTGCTATATTATACTTATAAGGTTATGAGCAAAGCATAATGGGTAAAGGAGGAGAATCGTTTTGTTACAGATAATGCCCTGTACCGGTACAAATGAATTTCAAAAACTAAAACACAGCCTCCATGTTTTTCATGATGCTCTGGAAAAAGGAGTGCTTAGAGGGGAGAAGGATTTCCATGTTATAAACCCTGATGGAGAGGATTATTGCCTTCATTATACTGAGAATATCCTGTGGGCGAAGCAATTCGACTCTTATCCCCATATCGAGCTTATGGAGGTTCATCCTTTATACCCGCCTTATTACAAGTATGATGAAGAAGATGTCTCAAAATTAAGTTTTGATATCTTCGGTGGCATAAAAAAGGTCTGGTTCAAGGAAGCCAATGAGTACACCATTACGGTAGCTCGGGTTCTTCTCACGCATACGGACTTAAACATGGTATTTGCAGACCACCGCATAAAGATGTTTATCCCGGAATCAAAACGTCTCATTGTTTCAGATCAGGAGCCGGATAAAAGTGACCCTACCCTTATGCGTGTAGTAAATGAATATTACTTCAATCTTGGTTTCGTGGACTTTAATCAGGTGGACCAGGTCTTTTGTTTCCATCACATATTCCTTTTACAGTGGCTTACGGATTTGCCCTTGAAAGAGATAAAATATGCGAAAATATCTGTACCGAAATGCGAAGGTATAGGAACTATCCTGGATTCATATGTTAGATTCAAGTGGTTTTTTGATAGATTTGGAATCCAAACGACCATCGAACCTCACAGTTCCAGATACCCGGACGATATGCTGAACAGATATTTTGACCTTAAGCTTACCCCGGAGGACTCTGATGATACAAACACTGTTAATATCGTGAATTTTTTCGGGGCCTGGTTTCCCAGGATTGTGGGTAAGGATGCTCAGGTTATGTACGATATAGATTCCCTTAATCCTGCTTTCAAGAAAGAAATGGAAGAATATGCGGATACCATACTGGGAAATAAGCGTATGCTGGGGGTTCTTCTGCGGGGTTCGGACTATTTCACCCACAATATGCAGGGACTGAGAAAACCCATAGGGGTAGAATATGCCATTCCTGTAATCAGACAGTGGATGGAAGAAGACGGCTATGATGGTATTTTTCTTGCAACAGAGGATGAAGATATGCTTTCTGCCATGAAAGACGCCTTCGGAAATAAAATGATCGCCGTCAGCCAGGAGCGTTACAGTTTAAACCGGCTGGAAAAGGCAAAGACCATTGCAGAATTGGAGAAGGAGACCTATAACGAGGAGGAATATGATGAGCATCTCGTTGATGTCACCGTGAATTACTTTTATGCGGTCTACCTTTTGTCACGGTGTGAAAGTTTTATTTACTCTAATGAATGTGGCGGAGAGCGTCTTACACATGTATTTAACCGTGGAAGATTCAAGAAAGAACTATGTATCAACCAGATAGTTTAAAGTGAAACTATACAATACCGTGTAAAAGAGGTTATATTCCGTGAGGAATAGAAGCCTCTTTTTTTATTGCGTTATCATCTTTCGTGGAATAGCACAAATTCAGAAGTAGGATTTTTAATCTATGATTATACTGTTTGATGAAATTGAATGAATTGATTATAGAGAGGATGTATTTACAATGAATGTTGAACAGATTAAGCAAAACAAGCTAAAGATGATCCTGCAGTTCTCCATCCCCAGTATTATAGCCATGCTTTTAGAAACTGTGATTACTATGACGGATGGATTCTTTACGGGAAACTTCGTGGGGGAGAATGCCCTTGCAGCAATTAACTTAGGGCTACCTATCTTGTACTTATACTTAGGAATAGGTCTTTGTGTCGGCGTGGGGGGAACTGTTATTTCGGGACGACTTCTGGGAGCCGGAGATAACAAGAAAGCAGGAGAGGTCTTCTCCCAAACAATGGTGACTTCCCTTGTTGCCTGTGTAATAATATCAGTAGCGGTATTGGCACTTTTTGGTCCCATACAGGGACTTTTGAAGGCCGATGGTGCTTTGTCCGGGTACTTTAAGGATTACTACATGGTAATGCTTTTTGATTATCCCCTCATGGTACTGTTTACGGTATTCGGTATGTTCGTCAGAATTGACGGCAAGCCTCAGCTTTGCATGGGTGTAGGAATAATCGGATGCCTGCTGAATGCAGTATTAGACTATGTTTTTGTGGCTTTGCTTGGTATGGGAGTATTCGGTAGTGCCATTGGATCTCTTATAGTGGAAGTCGTGAAAGTAACAATTATGGCTGTCTATTTCTTAAGGGGAGCACAGAGAATTAAGTACACGCGCTTTTCTTTTGACGGAAATGTAAACAAAGAGACTCTACTTAACGGCTCATCTGAATTTATCGGAGAAATGTCTTCTGCCATCTCTATGTTTGCCTTCAACTACGTACTTATGAAGTATGCAGGAGCCGAAGGGGTGGCGGCATTTACCCTCCTTGGATACGTGGTATACGGATACAGCATGGTATGCGTCGGATTCGGACAGGGATTAGCACCCCTGGTAAGCTTCCTCATTGGGGCAAATGAGAGGATGACAGCTGTAGAGATTCGTAAGACCATTAACAAAATACTTTTTGTGCTGGGAACAATTATTGCAGCTGTATTTATCATTTTCGGAAGATTCTATGCGGGGTTCTTCGGATGTGGTGAAAATGTAGTGGAGATGGCGGCAACAGGCTTTATGTTCTATGCGCTAACTTTTGTCTTTATGGGATATGATGTTATTAACTCCATGTATTTCACCAGTTGCGGTGACGCCAAGTCATCGGCACTTATATCAGCCCTAAGGGGAATTGTACTTCTCCTTACATTTACTCTGGTTCTCCCTATGATTTTCGGAATAAACGGAATCTGGATGGCAGGACCGGCCACGGAAATCATAACATCTATTGTTAGTCTCGGATTGATTATCAGACAGAGAAATCTCTTTCAAAATGGAGAGCAAGAATGGAAGTTAGACACGAAGTTATTAATAAAGCAATAAACTTCATATTTGAACATCTGGATGAGGATATTACGGTGGATGATGTGGCAAGGCACTGTGCCTACTCCAGGTATCATCTTACCAGGCTCTTCAAAGAAAACACTGACGAGGCCTTGTATCAGTTTATTAAGAGGTTGAAGTTGGAGCGAAGTGCCTGGCTGATGAAGGTAGAGCGGGAGCGAAGCATTACGGATATAGGGGAGCACTACGGGTACTCCTCTTCCAACTTTGCCACTGCCTTTAAGAAGCAATGGGGCATGTCCCCCGCAGATTTTCGAAGGAATTATCAGCAGATAGTAGAAGACTCTTCCTTTGCCCACGGGGCTTCCCTTGAGTCATATGAAGAATGGGAGAAAAATGTGACTATAGAGTATTACAAGGGTTTTAATGTGCTCTATGAAAGGAAGAAGGGTAACTATCACGAACTGCCGGTTGTTTGGTGTGAATTTATTGATAAATACAGGCACCTGGCCAATGAAAAGACCTTGTACCTGGAGTGCACCATCGATGATCCTTCCATAACGGATGAGGATTGTTGCATGTACGAGTTGTGGCAGACCATTGATGATGAGGGTGTGATTCTTTCGGAGAATCCCGGTCTTTTAACCCAAACTATACCCGGTGGCAAGTATGCCGTGTATCATTTCAAAGGCAAGCACCAGCTTCTATATATGGTCTTCCAGAGAATGTTTTGCATCTGGCTGTCTAAGACCGGTAATACCTTAGATGAACGACACATATTTGACATTTATAGAAATGTAGGGGATAACGGATATCTGGAACTTGACATATGCTTTCCCATTAAATAAGAGCACTTGTGACAAGTGCTCTTATTTTTGCTTTAACATCCATTATATTAATAGATTTAGTTCATTTCTGTTGTATTGTAGCTTATGATATCATACACAATTGTTTCCTGTCCCTCTGTTATAGGCTTGTCTGCCTTATAACCATCATGGGGAATCTGGGAATCACTTTTTAGCTTAAAGGTGAAAATGTCTGTGTAGGATTTATCTAACTTACCATAAGGATTTAAAAACATGCAGGTTGACGCATATTGGGAATTCTTTATGGTGTCAAGATTCCAGCCGGTCTCTCCATAATTAACGTTAAACTCATTAATCATATCATTCCAGGATTGTTCCAAATTCCCCCATGATCCTGTATAATTCGGTTCAATAATTAATCTGTCTTTCATCTCGTGTTCTCTGGCATTTGACTTATCAAACAGCCTTTTGGGAATCAACGGATCTTCTTCTTCCAAAGAAACCCATCGATCTCCGGTTCTCTTCACATCCTTGCCGTTTTCATATACATCTCCATTACCATAGCGATATGTCTTGATCCAGGCAATATCATCCCGTCCTTCAAAAGCCTGTCTGGAAAAAGAACATGCAAAATAAATATAGAATCCCCCGGGAGCTTCGGGATCTTTCTTGCAGGCACACTGAATAATATAATCGCTCCATACAGGCTGGCCGATACGGGGCCCCTTTACCTGTCCTTTGGTTACTTCTGTTATTTGACCGTTGGTGGGATTATAACTGTATATAAGAATACTAAACTCAGTGTTGCCATAGAAGTATTCATCATTAGTCTCAGCTTCCCAGCCGCTTTTTGTCTTAGAACCATAGTCCTCCAGGGTGATCTTCAAGGTAACAACCATCAGTTCATCTACACCGTCATTATCAAAGTCTTGGATTATTGTGTTGACAATGCCTTCCTTTGATTCCAGTTTTTCAATCTTATCAAAAGATGTATCCCCATCACCACGGGTAACAAGAGTCTTTACTTCTTTGTCGGCAATTCCGTATTTAGTAAGGACATTTTTCTTGTAGTAGTCTGTTAATGCGGTTTTTGCATCTGCGGGTGTAGCAGTAGCAGGTACTGATCCGGAAGCGGAATTTGGTTGTGGTTTGTTGTTTGATGATATTACACCAATGGTTATTCCACCGGCCAATAGCACTAAGGCAGCTATAATTATGGCAATCTTTTTTGTAAATAAGCCGGTTGTTGCAGCTACAGTTTTGGTTGCACTGCCGGCAGTTTGTGTCGCAGCCACTGTGCCCTGACCAAATTTTACTTTTAGAGCCTCGGTTGCAGCCTCAAGAACCCTTGCAGCCATATCCGCAGGAACAGCGCAGGCCTCAACATCCAATGTAAATAGCCATAAGAGAAGAGGCAGGGCAGGAACAGAGTAGGGCTTAGTATTGTGTTTCTTTGCCAGATCCTTTACTTCCTTTTCAATAAACTGTCTTGATTTATACAGATATGTCTTGACGGTTCCATCCGGAATCTGCATCGTAGTTGCAATATCATGAACTTTCATATCCTGAAAATAATATGCTCTTACAACAGACAGCTGTGCCACGGGAAGACGACATATTATTTCATTAACCAGTCGCTGAACTTCCTTTGACTCCGCAATATTCTCAGGCATATCCATGGGAGAGACCAACTCACTTTCTTCGAAAGCATCCTCCTCATCTTCAAATAGCAGGGTCTCCCTTTGATTCTTGCGCAGGAAATCCACTGATTTGTTATATGCAATTCTGTTAATCCATTTCAGGGCAGCCTGGGGTTCGTTGCAGGTATTACACTTATTTACCACGTCAATAAATACTTCCTGCATTATGTCCTCAACATCGGACTCTTTTACACCGGACCTGGTAATAGTCCTCATAACATCAGGACACATTTTATTGTAAAGCAGGGGAAATGCCTCGCTATCGCCTTCCTGCATTCTGATAAAGAGGTCTCGGACGTCATTTATTAGAGACTCTCTTGACTTGATCTGTAGCTGTTTCATCTTATCGCTCCTTAGCTTTGTGTGATGTCTATTTTTCTTTTACACTTATTAAGACGTAACAAAACATCTTTTGGTTCTATTTTTTGAATAATTTTTTTAAATAATAATTATAATACAATAATACAACACGTGATTGTTAAAAACAAAGAGAAATAAGAAGTTGACAGGAGATAGGTAATATGTTACCATATAAAGGTAATATATTACTTAAATTCAGGAGGATCCTGTATGAACTTTGATGAAGCAATGAATGTAGATAAAGTAAGTTTTGGGGATATGCCGCCCCAGCCCTTTCTGTTAGGCTTGTTAAGCGCATTTGATAACAGATATCAGGCGGCTGCTGATGTATATTTTAATGAAATAACATGGAAGCAGTTTTTCGCCATAATATGTATCAATTTGTGCAAGGCACCGCCCACACTGAATGAACTTTCAGAGATAATGGGCAGTTCTCACCAGAATGTGAAGCAGATACTGCTTAAGCTTGAGAAAAAGGGATTTGTATCAACTATTTCTGACGAGAAGGATAAAAGAAAACAGCGCGTTTTGGTTACTGATAAATGTAAAGAGTTCTTAGAGCAGAATGACAAAGACGGCCGGCAAAGCAGCTACGTTATAGGCCGGATTTTCTCAGGCATTGATGAAAAGAGCCTTCAGATAACCATAGAGACTATTATGAAGATGGAAAGGAATTTGAGCAAATTATGAAAACACTTATTATTTATACATCACAGACCGGATTTACGGAAAGGTACGCAAAATGGCTTGCAGACAGAGTAAGCGGGGATTTGATTAATCTAAAGGACGCCCGGAAGAAAAGGGATGATTATTTTGAGGATTATGACGCAATCGTCTATGGCGGTTGGGCTATGGCCGGAAGTATTGTAAAGTCTAAGTGGTTTCTCGGTAAAGCTTCCGACTGGAAGAATAAGCGCCTTGCCATGTTTTGCGTAGGAGCCGGCCCTAATGATATTCCGGAAGTAGAGGAATTTCTTCAGAATGCACTCACCAAAGAGCAGAAGAATTACATAAAGCTATTCTATTGTCAGGGTGGAATTAATTATGACAGGATGGGGGCTCCATCAAGGATGGCAATGAAGATGTTTGCTTCTTCTCTGAAGAAGAAAAAAGATGCCACCGAACAAGACAGGGAGATGGCCGAGATGATAGCCTCATCCTATGATGTCTCTGATGTTAAGTACATAGAGCCTATTGCGCGCTTTTTGGCAGAAGGATAATTTGAGGGTCCTTCTGCCATGCTATAACTGGTGTTTTACCACCTTATATTCATCGCCGTCTCTGAAGTACGGGCAGGAAGAATGCTTGGAATTCATAAGCCTGCCATAGTCGTCTTCATCCATATCCACACTGCAGTAATATTCTTCGTATTCTTCGTCGTAGGCGTAATACGCACATAATTCACATTGATTCATATATTATGCTCCTTAAATCTTTGAAGTCTTCTCCTTATTATACACTATCTATCTATAAATTGGAGCGTATACTACTTTATGCTATAATACCTTATAATATATAGAGAAGATTGTAACTTAGAAAAAAAGGGGGAGACTTA
Source organism: Lachnospiraceae bacterium (assembly GCA_015058015.1). Lineage (GTDB taxonomy): Bacteria > Bacillota > Clostridia > Lachnospirales > Lachnospiraceae > SIG280. The sequence continues at coordinate 7,606 of SVDM01000018.1, forward strand.
TATGGTGAAGAAGTGGAAATCCACGCTATGGTTATTGGCAATAGCATTGCTCCTTGTGATACCGGTTGCCTGCTCGAAGAAAGAGGCTAAGCATGCGCAGAAAATATATGTTGCATGGAGCGACAGTATGGATTCTTACAGTTTTAAGAGCACCCTTAAAACCATTGAAGAAACCGGGGCAGAGCCAGTTGTCCTGAGCCAGGCCAAGTCGGCAGATCTTGAATACGACAAGGAAGGTAATCTGATTAACGCCAAGGATGAGCACGGAATTCTTACTTCCGATAAGGCAAAGATGGTAAAGACAAATACCTGGAAGAATTCCAATGTCTCCGAAATAATGGAGGGCGTGGACTGCGTCATCTTCCCCGGGGGTAAAGACATCAGCCCCACCCTGTATTACAATGAGCAGGGATGGCACGGAATAGAAGGGGATACGGATTACAGCGCGGAACGTGATGTATCGGATTATATTCTACTGTCCTATTGTTTGGAGAAGAATATTCCGGTACTGGGAATCTGCAGGGGAATGCAGATGCTGTGTGTGGTCTCCGGAGCGGATATGATTCAGGATATTCCTCAGTGGTTAGAGGGACAGGGAATAGAGGCAGAACCTATTCACCGTGACCCGAATAAGGAAACTTTCATGGCTCACCGGGTTAGTGTACTCTCCCATGACTCACTCCTCTTTAAGATTACAGGCAAGGACACTATTACGGGTGTACCTTCATGGCATCATCAGGCGGTGGGAAGTGTGACCGGTACAAAACTGGTGGTAACTGCACAGACCGAAACCGGCGGGAAGAACATAATCGAGGCGGTGGAGATACCGGATAAGAAGTTCTGTATCGGAGTTCAGTATCATCCCGAGGTGGCAGTAAAAAAACATGCCGACAAAGAAAAGGATGCCGGCATGTTTATGGAATACGATGACGCTATAATATTATTTAAAGCCTTATTGAAGGCTGTGTAATTAATCACCTTTTCGTCCGTAAATTTTGTAAAATGTTGGAATACCTGATATATTTAACTGGTAGGTTTTCGGAAAATGCATGCTTAACAAAGGAGTCGGCATAGTGATTATAATCAGAAAAGCAGGGTCTGATGATTTAGACAGAGTAGAAGAAATATACAATAGAATCCATACTGAGGAAGAAGCCGGCAGGGCCGGATGCGGTTGGAAAAGAGGCATTTATCCAACAAGAGATACAGCGCTGCAGGCTTTGTCCCGGGATGATTTATTCGTAATGGAAGATGAGGGAGATGTAGTTGCAAGTGCCGTGATTAATAGCTCTCAGATGTGGCAGTATGCTCACATTGATTGGGCCCATGTTGCTAAGGATGAAGAGGTAATGGTGCTTCATACCCTGACAGTAGATTCGGAAAAAGGCGGCAAGGGGTATGGCAAGGCCTTTGTATCATTTTACGAAGACTATGCCTTAGAACATAAGAGCCCTGAGCTTCGTATGGATACCAACGAGAGAAATGTCCGTGCGAGAGGGATGTATAAGAAACTGGGATATGAGGAGCGGGGAGTCGTATTCGGGACCTTCTGCGGTCTTGCGGATGTAAACCTGGTTTGTTTGGAGAAATGTTTGGAGGAGAGACTATGACCGGGAAAGAATTGAAAGAGAACATAATAGCTTCTATTGACGGAGCCCAGTGGCAGCAGCTTAAAAGTGGAAGCCTTGATGTTCCTGTGAGTGAACATAACAGAAAGGTGCTTTTGGAACTGGCGGAATCTTCGGAAGGCTTCACCGGGGATGTTTGCTCGGATGATGTAGAGAAGCTATCAGGTGAAGTATATAAATTCCTGATGGAAGTATGGGCGGAGGAGCCGGAGGCCCACAAATTTGTGGTGCTATCTTGTCTGGCCCTGACATTTCTCAAGAAAATCCCCATGCATCCCAAGGAAAAGGTTAATTACCGTGAGGTGGTTGGCGAGGACGGAGAGAGGGAATTCTTTTGCGCACATAAGACGGATAGTGTGATATGTAACTTCTGTGTGGCAAAAAAGGATGTGTGAATGAGTCATGAGAATAATACTTGCCAGTGGTTCGCCACGAAGAAAAGAATTAATGGCTATGGCGGAATTGGACTTCGATATAATTCCGGCAGAGTGTGAAGAAATAATAGATACTAAGTCCGCGAAAGAGGCGGTTGGGTCACTGTCCCATCAGAAAGCCCTTTGGGTGGCCAACAAGGAGAGGGATGCCTATCCGGGGGACACCCTTGTAATCGGAGCAGATACGGTAGTGGCCTTAGATGACGTAATCCTTGGGAAGCCCAAGGATGCAGAAGATGCTTTCAAGATGCTTAAGGCTTTATCCGGCAGAGAACACGAAGTATACACCGGAGTATCAATCATCTCCCTGGACAATAGAATTGATGAAAGCTTCGTATCCTGCACTAAGGTGCGATTCTATCCCTTAACGGACGACGAGATTAGAGAATATATCTCCACCGGAGAACCCTTTGACAAGGCCGGAGCCTATGGCATCCAGGGAAAGGGCGGCCTGTTGGTGGAAGGAATATCCGGAGATTATAATAATGTGGTGGGACTTCCCATTGCAGAGTTGGTGAGAAGAATAAAGAAGTATATATTTTAAATCACGGGGACGGTTCCGTCCCCGTGACTCTCAACAATTTAACGCTTTGAAATATCTATGTTCTCTCCTGTAAGTCCAACATAAGCTCCGTTCTTTGCTTCGTCGGATTCAGAATGGGCCAGAAGCCACTTATTGCAGGCTGTCATCCATTTATCCTCATCATTCTTCGGGGTAAATGACGGCATGCTTTCGTTGGTTCCCTTGGGGAGTACAACTATAACCTTAAATCCGTCTCCCGTATTGCCATCACAGGGTGCATAGTGAAGGGTTGTTGCATATATTTCAACAACTTCTCCTGCTTTGGCAAGGAAAGCTTTTACCTTGGATGTATCAACCTTGCCGTCTTTTATATCATCTCTTCTTGCCACAAGAAGAATAAAGTCCTTGGTTCCGATATTAATCTCACTGTCCCTGTGGTACTCAAGGCAGTTAAGCTTGGTGTTGTGTCCGTTGCAATAGCCAATCTGAATAGGCATTCCGCCGTATACATTATTCTTAAACACCGGCATGGCATCGGTTTCTTCCAGAGCCGAAACGCTTGTTACGTACTCTACGCCTTCCGGTAGCGGCGTCTTCTCATCAAGGGCTGTCAGAAGATTCTTCACATCGTATCCCTGCATCACCTGTCCGTATGCAGCGAATTCCGGATCCGTAACCCTCTTTATCTCGAGGGTACTGCTTGCAGATGAGCTGCTAGTCTCCTGCTTTGACGATGCGGATGCAGTACTTGAAGCGCTGCCCCCCGATGACCCACATCCGGCCAGCATAATTACACTCAACAATAAAGCTACTGTTTTTAAATAATGCTTTTTCATTTAAATCCCCCCGTTTTATTAACTTAGTATGTATTTACTTGCGCATTTTCTCTTTCTTGCGTTTGGCTGCTGCGTCAATAAGCTCCTTGGATTCCTCGAAGGCCTCGGGAAGATACATGCTTACATCCTCCTTGCCTTCTTTCTCCTTGGCTTTAATTGCATCCCAGTTAACCAATACTTCCCCGGAATCCTTAACCTTAACATCCCCGAATACATGGGGATGCCTCCTAATCATCTTCTCGGTAATTCTTTTTATTACATCTTCAATATCAAATGCCCCCGCTTCCTCGGCTATCTGAGCATGCATCATAACCTGTAAGAGCAGGTCTCCCAGCTCTTCCTTCAGGTTCTCGGGGTTACCGGTTTTATCATAAACGTTAATCCCGCAGATAACCTCAGCCGCCTCTTCAATGCAGGCCGCCTTCAGGCTCATATGGGTCTGCTCCCTGTCCCAGGGGCAGCCATCCTTGGCCCTAAGTCTTCTTATTACTTCTTTTAATTCATCAAATGATTCCATCTCGTAGATTTGCCTTTCCTTCATTTTCAAAGCGTTGGTTATAGGGCAAGAGAATCCACCCTGCCGGAGAGCTCGGATATCTTAGTCAGGCAGCGGTTAAGGGCGTCCTTATGTTTGCCCGGAGCCGGGCCCGTTTTGTGGAACTTTCTTATAAGTCTGGAATAACCCAGAAGGGCAGCCTTATCTGTTACTTCCTTTAAGCGCTCTTCATCCTCGGTACCAAGATAGTGCTTGAGGAATGCCGTAAAGAACTCCTTGGAAGTATCATAGGAAAAGCCCATGAAATTCTCCACCACGGTAGGGTCGTCCTCTCCCAGTATTACATAGAAATAATACAGGTCGCTGATCTCTATTATGGGGTTGCCTACGGATACCCTGTCCATGTCAATAAGAAGGGGCTCACCGTCCTGAAGAAAAACATTGTTTGAATGAAAATCTCCGTGAACCAGTGTGTTACCCACAGGCAGATTATCAATCAGCGTCATACATTTTCTGCCGAGAGTTTCATCTTCTATGGCTACACCTCCGCTTATGTATTCACGTACCCTCTCGTTTGCCGGCAGGAAGCCGTCATCTTCCGTAACCTTGGTGTCGTGAACAAGCAGGGCCAGGTCAGCCATTATTTTGGCATAGGTATCCAACTGTCCGGGTGACCTTGCAATGTATCTTGAAAGGGTATCGGAATCAACCACTTCGAACATGGCTCCGTACCGGTCTCCCACGGATACAATTCCAAAGGAGATGGCAGAGGGGAGCCCTAGAATAAAGGATTTACGGGCCTGAGCAATCTCTTGCTCCACATCATGATAAGTGTTGTTCCCGTTAAATACCTTTATTATAAGCTCGTCGTCATAACGGTACACATCTCCCTTGGCGCCGCTTCCAAGTAAACTGCACCCGTCGATTGATACCTCTTTGTACTTCATAAATCTGGTCTTCTCGGAAGCAAAGGTTCCGGGCCAGATGAAGTTAATATGCTTAATTAATTCTTTAAACGCTCCGGTCTTGTTGAAGGAGAGCTCCAACTGCTCTGCAATAGAGGTGTAATACCAGCACTGCAGCGTGGGGTCGCTCTGATTAAAATTTGCCCACATAGCATCACCGTGCTCGGAATACATTCGGGCAAGGGTTCTTATATTGGCAAGTTTATCCGCAAGCCATAGCATCCTAACCCCCGTATCCGTTGTTCTCTTAAGGGCCTGAAGACTCTCGTCCTTACGGCGCTTCCATGTTGTGTGGGGGTCCTCTTCGGGATACTTATTCTCACTCTCCGAAGAAACAATATCACGCACTCTTTTACCGAATTTTTCTTCTATCTCCTCAAGGGTACCGTCCGTATCCTCAACAACGTCATGAAGAATTCCCGCAGTAATAATCTCTCTGTCATCAGTCAGCGTAGAAATAATCTGCGCTACCTCTAAAGGATGCAGGATGTAAGGAGTATCGCTAAACTTGCGAAGTACTCCCTGGTGCTTGATTGTCGCGTAAATAATAGCTTCTTCCACAATATTCATCATAAGAAATAACTCCCCATAGGTAAAACACCGGTGACATATTTATTGTATCACAGCGTATGGTCTTACTTAAATAACTGTATATCTTTCCACAACTCGAATCTCTCCGAATTAGGATTGGTTTCTACGCTGCATTCCGTATTAATAATAAATGTCTTTCGGTCATCCGCCTTGTACTGCTCCCAGGCAAAGGGAAGGTGAGAACCGTTTGGATCTCCGGTCTTGGCGAAATTAACAAAGGAATTGTGAATTACTTTGCTGACAGCTGCCACTTCCGCTGGAGGTGTATCCATAAGAACCATTGGCGGAATAGGGGTAGCAAGTCCAAGCACAATCTCACTGGCATGAACAGCACCCATATGCATATTTTTGTAGACACCATAGCTGTAATCATATCTGTAAGCGTATACCTTACCATGACCGCTCTGGGCATCGGCACAGCGAACATAATCAACCCAGAAACCACGGTCAGTTGCTATATCCGCAGCAATCGCAGGCTCCACCGGAGCATTGTACACTGCCCGGAAGGCCTCCTTCTTAGCACCATAGCCGTTATCATCAAGCATCTTATCTATCTCTTCCCAGTTATAGGGGAACATCTTCATGGATGTAAAGAGAATACCCTCATCATGGTTGGTTCCGAAGATTACGTCAACTCCTTTTGCACTGCCTTTTGCCATAGCCTCCCATGGTTTCTCGGGGATAAGATCGTCAATAACAGGTCCGGGAACGAAGATACCGGGATAGGTTCTGGTATTGGCTGTGGCAACCCAAATAGCCGCCTCTTTCAACTTCTCCGCCGGCATCTCCTTAATCTTATATACTTCATCCTTTGACAGACCCATCTTGTCAAGGAATAAGTCTAAGTTCTTAATGGCCATGCTCTCGTTCTCTGCTGCGGAATCCGGCAGGGCACTCTCTACAATAGCTTTATTAAACAATCCCCTGGCTGAAGGCGCTGTAAGAAGGTCCATAACAGCCGTTCCACCGGCAGACTCTCCCGCAATGGTTATATTATTGTCATCGCCGCCAAAGGCCGCTATATTCTCTTTAACCCAGCGAACGCCCTCTATCTGGTCAGCTACACCGCAGTTAGAATCGAAACTCTTGTCATAAAGGTAGAAGGGATAGAATCCAAGTGGACCTACACGGTAGGTAATAGTAACATACACAAGTCCCTCTGATGCCATGGCAGTTCCGTCCCACTGGGGATCGGATGCTTCTCCACCTGAATTGGCTCCGCCGTAAATGTAGATATAAACCGGGTATTTTTTATCTCCCGACAGGGCATCTTCCGGCGCCCATACATTAAGGTAGAGACAGTCTTCACTCTCAGGATAGGGGGTAGGAACAGCCCCCGGAATCTCCGGCATATACTGAATAGGCTTTGGCTTGAAAGCCTTAGTCTCCAATACACCATCCCAGGCCTCCGGCTTAACCGGTCGTTTAAACCTTAAGTCCCCCACCGGAGCTTTGGCAAAGGGAATACCGAACCATTTAATCAGGTTGCCCTCCATAAATCCTTCCACTTGTCCGTAATTTGTTTTTACTATAGTATTCATACGCTCCTCCTTTCTGCATATGGTGATTATAGCACTAATTGGCAATTTTAGCCATAGGACGGGAACACGGGGACCAGTGTACTCTGGTCCCCGTGACTCTATCATCTATTCAGAAGAGTTTTGATGTCATCATCCGGTGTGGTGATTGGTGCAATCTTATATTTCTCCACCAGGAAGTTTAATACATTCGGTGAGATAAATGCCGGAAGGGTGGGTCCTAACCGGATGTTCTCGATTCCTAAGTAGAGCAGGGTGAGGAGGATACATACAGCCTTTTGCTCGTACCAGGAGAGTACCATGGAAAGTGGCAATTCATTCACACTGCAGTCAAATGCTTTAGCTAAAGCTACAGCCACCTGAATTGCACTGTAAGCGTCATTACACTGTCCCATATCCATGATTCTGGGAAGACCGCCAATCTCGCCTATATCCAGGTCGTTAAATCTGTACTTTCCACATGCAAGGGTAAGTATAATTGTATCTGCCGGAGCCTTCTTTACAAACTCTGTATAGTAGCTTCGATCTTTTCTTGCACCGTCACATCCGGCTACCAGGAAGAAGTGCTTTATTGCACCCTGTTTTACGGCATCAATTACCTTATCTGCCACACCAAGAACAGTGTCTTTGCCAAATCCTGTGGTAAGGGTGGTGCCGCCGTTAATTCCGCTAAATTCCTTATCTTCATTAAATCCGCCAAGTTCTAAGGCCTTATTTATAACAGGTGTAAAATCTTTGTTTGGCAGATGGGTGGTTCCCGGATATCCCACTACCTCTGTGGTAAATACCCTGTCTGCATAAGAATCCTTAGGAGGCATAAGGCAGTTGGTGGTCCAAAGAATAGGTGCGGGAAGGTTATCGAATTCCTTCTGCTGATTCTGCCATGCTCCGCCGTAGTTGCCCTTAAGATGAGGATATTTGTTTAATTCAGGGTAAGCGTGGGCTGGAAGCATCTCACCATGGGTGTAAATGTTGATGCCCTTATCCTTAGTCTGCTCTAAGAGTTCTTTAAGGTATAAAAGGTCGTGACCGGTTACAACTATAAAGGGTCCCTTCTCTACCTTGAGGGAAACTTTTGCCGGTGCCGGGATTCCGAAGGTCTTGGTATTGGCCTCATCAAGGAGAGCCATACAGGTCAGGTTCTTCTCACCCACTTCAAGAACTATGGGAAGAAGTTCATCCATACCAAAGTCAGCCTCTCCGATTGATGATAAGGCCTTATAGAAGAAATCATTTAACTCATCATTTGAGTATCCCAAAACATCAGCATGGTATGCATATGCAGCCACACCTCTGATTCCGAAAAGTATCAAGGACTTTAAGGAACGGATATCCTCATCCCCACCCCAGAGGCTATTCATATCATAGTCACTGGCCGCTCCGGCATTTTCCTTATGGACCTCATCTATAATATTCTTTATGTCATCATTATCGAAATTTACATTTGTAATTGTGGCAAACAAGCCTTTAATAACCAGCTTTGTTGTCTTACCTGTGGCCTTTACCTTGCCACCCGTTACAGCCTGGGAGAGTCCGATCAAAGCTCCCGTAAGGTCATCCTGTGCCTTTGCCACATCGGCTGTTTTACCGCATACGCCGGCTTTACCGGTACATCCCTTACATCCTGCGGTTTGCTCACACTGAAAACAAAACATATTCTCTGACATTTTATTGCTCCTTTCATAATTCCTTAAGTTCTAATTGCTTTTGATAGTTATATTGTAAGGGGAAGGGAAGCATTATTATGTTGCCTGCGCAACATTTTCTTATTATAATGAAAATATCGAAGTAGAAAGGGGTTACAAAGATGGCAGACTCTAAAACTCTTAATTTAGAAGGGATTGGCGCGTGCACTCTCTTTGAAGGAATAGAGCATACCAACATTAAAGCCATGCTTAAATGCATAGGGGCATATGAGAAAAGCTACAAAAAGGGTGAATTTATATCCGTTGAGGAAGACTTTGTCCGCAGTGTAGGAATCGTTCAATCAGGTGTGGTTGATATGATTAAAGAAGACGTTTGGGGAAACGGTACGGTTGTTGTAAGAATGAAAGACAATGAGATAATGGGAGAGACATTTGCCTGTGGCAGTGATTCATCCACCAAGGTTTCCTTTATGGCAGCAGAGGATACGGTAATGATCTTTCTGCCCTTTGAGAAGGTTATGCATGTATGCTCCAATTCCTGCGAGTTTCACCACAGACTGATTCGAAACATGGTGGTGTCCATGGCCAACAAGAACAGGTCCCTAATGGAGAAGATAGAAGTGGTGGCCAAACGTTCTCTTCGGGAGAAGATTATGCAGTATCTCTCTCTCCAGTCCGAAAAGCAAAAGGGTGATTATTTCGAGATTCCCTTAGGAAGAGCAGAATTGGCAAACTACCTGGTGGCAGACAGGACTGCCGTATCCAGGGAGCTTGCCAATATGAAAGCTGAAGGTATTATCGATTTTGACAAAAAGATGTTCAAGTTCTTATGAGAAATGTATTCCGTCCCAGTAGACGTTGGTGTTCATCTTTGTTTCGGGAAGAAGCTCCACATCCTTTAAGGCATATTCTTTGAATTTCTCGAAGCCTACCCGGTCTATAATATAACCGATATGCTCCTTACGAGCCGGTGCATCAGGGGAAATGTATTCCTCCACGAAAGCGTAGGTGTTCTTGATTATCTTTACAATACTATCTTCATCAGCCCAGATTAGGAAGTCTTGTCCCAGTCTGGGATTCTTTTTGCCGGTACGTCCCATGATGGTTAGCTTGTAGTATTTCTGCTTACTTCTGGTCCAGGCTCTTGTGGGACATTTGGTGATGCATACTCCGCAGCCGATGCATTTTTCTGTGTTACGGACTATCTTGTAATTCTCCATGGACAGAGCCCCTACGGACAGGGAGTTGCAGCCCTTGATACAGGCATTGCAGCTAACACAGCGGGAAGGGTCATACTCCGGTTTTGTCATTCCGATTATGCCGAAGTCATGCATACGAACCTTGGCGCAATCGTTGGAGCATCCGGTACAGGCTACCTTAAAGTGCAGGTCATTGGGGAAGATCTCCTTGTCAATGCGCCTTGCAAGCTTGGAAGTATTGTAATTGGCAAAGGGACATACGTTGTTACCGATGCAGGCGGACACATTTCTTGTGCCTGATGCGGTATAGCCCTTGTCTTTATCCTCCGGGTTCTGGTTAACCCCACTTTTTTCTATGATGGGCTGAAGCTTCGCATTAACAGCCTCCATGTCCTCCAAATGTATACCCTCAATTTCAAACCCCTGTCTGGTGGTGAGGTGAACATATCCGTTACCGTATTCCTTGGCAATTTCGGAAACAAGCCCCAGGATATCAGCATCACAGTAACCTCCGGGAATTCTAATTCTGGAAGCCCCCATTCCTCGCTCTTTTGAGATTCTCCATGCATTCTTTTTTGCTTTTTTTGTATTAATATCTAAAGACATATATTGGCACCCCCTTAGTCGAATATCTCTTTGGCTTCTGTGTAGTTAAATACAGGGCCGTCGAGGCAGACATACTTGTCATCCATCTTGCAGTGGCCGCACTTACCTAAGCCGCAGCACATTTTACGTTCATAGGATGTCCAGATTTGTTCATCACGTATTCCCAGTTTTTGAATCTCCATTATGGTGAACTTAATCATTACAGGAGGACCAACACAGATAAATACAGCATCTGCCGGATTCTTGAACTTAAGGTCCGGGATATACTTGGTAACCATACCTACCGGTCCGTCGTATCCCTCCGGTGCATTATCTACAGTCTTTATTACATTTATGGTTTTCTTCCATTCTTCGAAGTCTGCTTTGAACAACACGTCTTCCGGGCTCTTAAAACCTGCTATAAGGGTGGTGCTTATGGCTTCATCCGGATGTTTGGCAAAATGATCTATCACGCCTCTCATGGGTGATACTCCCGTTCCTCCGCCAATAATTACAAGCTCCTTATTTCGGTAGTTGTCAATATCAAAGCCGTTTCCGTAGGGTCCGCGGATGAAGAGCTTATCCCCTACGTAGTTCTCAAATACTTCATCGGTAACCTTACCTACGCGTCGGATTGTAAAATCCACCAGCCCGTCGGCGATTCCGCTTACTGAGATGGGAGCTTCACCGAATTTGGGGATTGATATCTCGAAAAACTGTCCGGGCTTAACGTCTCCTGCGTAAGTCATTCGGAAGGTGTATTCAAGGTCAGTATGTTTTATAACTTCTTTTATCTCAGAGAGGAAAGGTAAATATTCGTTCTTCATATTATTTGCCCTCCTTTTTGTTATATTCATCTGCCAGGCGGTTAACGATATTCTTGTAGGAGATATACTCCGGACAGATGGTATCACATCTGCCGCAACCTACGCACATGGAATAACCAAAGCGTTTCTCGAAATCATAGATCTTATGCATTACCTTAAAGCGCATCCGAGATCCCTTATCATCTCTGAAATTGTGGCCTCCGGCAATGTCGGTGTAGCCGTCAACCTGACAGGAAGCCCAGACTCTGCGGCGTTCTCCTGCATTCTCATTATCCTTATAAAAGATATCCTGCATAGAAAAGCAGGTGCAGGTGGGGCAGGCAAAATTACAACGTCCGCAGGTGATACATCTACTGCCGTAGTCCTTCCAGATGGGGTTATCTATAACATCCTTTGGCAGATTGGTGGGAAGGGTAACCTTCTCTTTATTCTCGGATACGAAATCCGGAGCAACATCAGCCTTATTAAACTTGTCAAAGCACTGGGTAAACTGTGGGTTTTTTATATCCGTGTAAACCTTATCACCGGCGAGTTTGATGTACATATCGTAATCGTTTGTGGTGTTGGTTCCCATGCTAGCACAGAAACCGCCGTCGCAGTCACCGGGGCAGCCCATAAGGAAGAAGAGGGTTTTCTCCCGGATGCGGGCATAATAGAAGTCTTCAAAACCATTCTTAAGATATATCTGATCCAGCCTTTTAACGGCATGGATGTCACAGGAACGAAGGAAAATAATCCGTCCCTTCTCAGGTGCCTTGGGCACTGTGGTCTCATCTTCAGTGAAATAGAAGAGGGTCTCATTTACGGGGAAGAGCACTTCCTTAAATGAATAGTCGGAACGCTTCTCCCATTCGATTTCGTCAAGGCTGTGGACCCTGTCATAGCGGATTACGTCAATATCAGAAAATGTTCCTTCGCCTTTCTTTAATACCGGAGCATAGACATCATAGTGGGATGAGAGTTTTGAGAATATCTCATCCATCTGGCTCCGTGATAATTCATATCCCATATAATACCTCCTGATTTTTATGATAGAGACCCGAAGTGGTGTCTCTTGTATATTCCAGCTGTAATAATTATATAAAATAGTATTAAAGGACGTATGTTGCACAGGCAACATATGAAAAGAAAAAAAGAATTTATTATATAGTTAACAGGTTCACGAAAGGAGTGCTTATTATGATTCGTAAGATTATACATATTGATGAAGAAAAATGTAACGGCTGCGGCATCTGCGCAGAAGCCTGCCATGAAGGTGCTATTGATATTGTTGACGGTAAGGCAAAGCTGGTTCGTGAGAATTTCTGCGACGGCTTCGGAGACTGCCTGCCGGGATGTCCCACAGGGGCTATTACATTTGAGGAAAGAGAAGCTCCGGCTTATGACGAGACAGCGGTAAAGGAGGCACAGGAGAAGAAGATGATGAAGGAGATGGAGCAGCATGCTGCAGGTCAGGGATGCCCGGGCTCTAGGTTTATGCAGCTTAAGAATAATGAAGAGACGTCTCAGACTACCATGACATCAATGAAGCCTGTATCAAGACTGGGACAGTGGCCCTGTCAGATTAAGCTTCTTCCGACGCAGGCCCCCTTCTATGACGGTGCCAAGCTTCTTATAGCGGCAGACTGCACGGCTTACGCTTACGCCAACATGCATGAAGACTTTATGAAGGGCAAGGTTACCATGATCGGATGTCCCAAGCTTGACGAGGGCGACTATACAGAGAAACTCACGGAGATTATTTCAAATAATAACATCACCGGTGTAACCATAGTAAGAATGGAGGTTCCCTGTTGCGGAGGGCTGCAACGGGCTGCGGAAAATGCCCTTAAAACCAGCGGAAAGTTTATCCCCTGGCAGGTTGTAACAATATCCAGAGACGGAAAGATCCTGGAGTAAACCTGTCTACCTGTTAAGCTTTGCCATGGATGCCAGGGTCTTTATATGGACCGGGCAGATGTCCATGCAGGATAGGGACTTTGAGCAACCGGCTGCGAAATGCTTTGCGTAAGAGCCTTTAATATCACGGGTTTTATCCGTGGATCTGGCGGAAACCAGGTAGCAGTCATTGGCATAGACTGCACCATAGAAGGACTTGCCGGTGGTGTAGTTAGGACACACCTCCAGGCAAAGCCCACACTTTAAACACTTAGCCACGGTATACTGATGATCGTGGCTTTTTTGTTCTCCCGGCCTATAATCCCCAATATATATATCTGAATCTTTAAGATTATCGTGAATTATACTTCTATCTACAATAAGGTCATGAATCACGGGAAATTTTCTTAAAGGCCGAAGAACAACCTCGCTACATTTCAGGTCCTTTAAAAATGTCTCGCAGGCCAGGGCAGGGGTATCGTTAATCACCATGGCACAGGCACCGCAGACACTCTGCAGACATGAGCATTCCCAGCCTATCCGGTCAGTCTTTTCTCCGGAATCATTTATGATATCATCCCCGAAATTAAGACTATCAAGCATTCCCGCAACTGATATATTCAATGTTCCCTCATAGTTGAAGCTTTCCCAGTAAGGCGTAGCTTTGGGGGATTTCTGGCGTAGTATCTTAATTTTCATATTCCATCTCCCTGTCAAATGTTACCCTGTAGTTTCCATCATCATAAGATATAAGGGTGGCAGCTAAGTATTCATCATTAGCCCCTGGATAATCGCTTCGATAGTGAGCACCTCTGCTTTCCTTGCGGGCTTCGGCACAGGTTAGCACGGCCAGGGCAAGGGATAGCATAGCCTTAAGGCTGTAGTTGGTATATGCCGACGCACTGGGGTCGTAATGTATACGGTCAACAATGGAAAGATAGAAGCTAATATCATCCATCCCCTTTGTCAGTAAGTCTCTATTACGGACTATGCTCATATTCTCCCGCATGGTAGCTGAGAGCATATCCCGGATGTGCATTGCCGCAAAGGGACTTTCAGACTCCAGCAGTTTCTTGAAAATGTCCTGTCTCTCGTTTATATAACTGTCAAAATTAGGCCGGGATGATATTTCACTTTTTTCCGATATACTTTTAGCAGCCACATTTCCGCTATACATTGCGGCCAGAAGAGAGTTGCCTCCCAACCGGTTGGCGCCGTGGTAGATGGATGCACATTCTCCCACAGCGTATAGATTGCTTATGTTGGTCTCGTGATTGTTATGGACCGCTAATCCTCCCATGAAGAAATGAACACAAGGGGATACGGGGATGGGCTCTTTTGAAATATCCAGTCCGCCGTATTTTGCGCACAGGTCCCGCACCTCCGGAATCTTCCGTTTAATCTCTTCCTTATCCATGAAAGAAATGTCAAGAAACACTTCTTTGCCCGAGGATACAATCTCCCTGGATACAAGGTCGCGGGTCATGAGGTTGCCCATTGGACCGTATTTCTCCTCCATGAAGTAGACCGGTTTATCATTTTCTATATAGAAAAGTCTTCCCCCTTCTCCCCGGACAGCTTCGGAAATAAGCATTCGTTTCTGGGGAGTCTCTAAGGTTGTGGGGTGATACTGAATGAATTCCAGATTTTTAAGGATTGCGCCCTGCATAAAGAGCCTTCCTACGGCATAACCATCGCATCTGACAGACCCTGTGGTTTTTCCGAAGAGGGAGTTTTGCCCGCCGGTTGCCATAACAAGGGCATGGGCATATTCAGGCTCTAAGAATCTGTTTTCCTCGTTATATAGAAGGGCACCGTAGCAGACCCCGTCTTTTATCAGGGCGGAATGAAAATGAGCTCTTAAACGGCGCTTGATAAGGCCACATCCTTCATACTTTCGAACCTCCATGGTGAGAGCGGATACAATCTGCTTGCCGGTGGAAGAGCCGCAATAATGTGTTCTATTGTAGGACTGTCCACCGAAGGCTCGAAGAGCGGGGCGATAGTTTGAGTCAACGGAGAATACGGTACCGATTCTTTCAAGATATTTAAGGATATCCTCCGCACCGTGACAGAGTCCTTCCACAGCATTTTTGCCCGCAAGAAATGCGCCACCCTTAAGGGTGTCCCGGATGTGACTGTCCACGGAATCACCCTCTACATGGTAGGAAGTAACTCCATTGATTCCCCCTGCCGCCATGACTGACTGGGATTGTTCAGAGGGACCCGGAGCCACAAGAGAGACCTCCATGCCGTATTCGGCGCAACGAATTGCACACATCATTCCCGATATACCATTTCCTATGATAAGTACTCTTTTCATGTCCTCACCTCTAATGTGGAATAAACATCAACAATTCGCCTTTTGTTACGGCAATAGAAGTTATGATAAATGCCAGACCGAAAATGCACCAGGCAATTCTATCAAGTAACTTTAGTTTCTTCTCATCTTCAATCATACCAAGACTTATGAATGCCCTGGAAATAGAAATGGATGTGTGGGCAGTGATTACAGCGTAGAAGAGAATCTGAACTACCAGCAGAAGAACAAACAAGGCCCAGTTTTCTTCGGAAGAGCTGTTTTTCAGAAGTTCAAAGGTATTAATGTGAAGAATCAAAAGCGGAAATATTAAGGCTGCGGATATTCGCTGAATAAGTGTTTTTCGATTCTTGGCAGGGTACGTGGAAAGACTTGTTCCGTCTCCTAAGAGGAAGACCGAACACATTCCAAGAACTGCATGGGCGCAGACAAGCACCATAAGCGGTATTGAAGCCCATTGCTTCAATACCGGATTATAGTAAAAAGTAAGATATGCAAAACTGTTGTAGCCCATATGAAACAGCACCGCGACTGCTGACAAGAGGCCGAGAATGGCATTTAATTTCTTTAAAATCATTTTTAACTCTCCGAAGGTATTTTTTCAAACCATTTTTGAGGAGCTTCCATACCACAATTATTACACTTACCCCGATACCTCGCCGTCTGAGTGTTGTCAGTGTAAAAGTCCACATCACGAGATCTGCATTGCGGACACCTAATTGCGGAACCGTTGCATAACCATCCTCCTCCGCTTATAGCTTCAAGCTGTTCATCGGTAAGCTCAACGCCCTCTGCCTTAGCCAGGGCTAAGATTTCTTCAGAATTCTTGCAATTCCCAAGCTTTTTGATTTGCTCGTCTGATAATCCTTTTAGCAGTTCTTTTTTCATGTAGGTACCTCCTTATTATTACTATATACATCACATAAATTCATGCTGTTTATTTGGATTTGTCTTACGTTTATATATACACGTTTAAAATAAAAAATGCGACATTTGAAGAGTCACGGGGGCTCGGGAGTCGCAGGCGGCTTTTTCGGAAGCACCGGGCCCACCGGTTACATGAATTCGAACCTAGTAAAACAGAAGCGATTTTGGGCTAATATCCACACGAGACGCCACGGATGGCGTCGAGAGTGATTAAGGTCACGGATGACTATTAATCACGGTGTGGATATTACCAAAGTCGCTTCGTTTTTTTACTTGGTGAAGGATTCCGTAATCGGTGGGCCCGGTGCTTCCGAAAAAGCCGCCTGCGTAGCCTCGGGGTGGGGAGGTGAGTCAGTAGAACCGTCCCCGTGACTCATATGTCGCATTTTTAGGGGCGGCGGGTATAATATAGTGAAGACAAAAATAGACGCCCGATTACCAGGGACGTAGCGATACGAATAATTGTTACAGGAGGTAGTTTTATGGGAAAAAACGATAAGAATAATGAAGACGAAATGGTTAAACTGGATGGTGAACTGAATAAGGTATCAGGAGGTATGTTCAATCTTGACGATAATCTTCCTGACGGACATGAGAAATCATGCTTTACCAATTGGTTCCATTCGAAGAATGAATGTAGCGCCAGTCCTGACGGATACCACTTTTTTTATGTTATTGAAGAAAGTATATTCGGGGATAAAGAAAAATGCAAGTATTGTGGTGAGGAAACCGATTAAAAGACCAATCCGTAGCTCTTTTATCAAGTCGTGCTTTTAATCATTATACACAACTGATATAATGGTGTTGCTATATTTAGAGATACGGAGATTAGTTTTAATGGAACATAAAACAGATATTAACATCGGGCTTACCGGTGAGGAAGTGAATGAAAGAATTGCCCGGGGAGAGGTTAACCGGGCAATGGTTTCAACTTCTAAGAGCATTAAAGATATTATCATAGAAAATGTCTGTACATATTTCAATCTTGTATTTACGGTTATTGCCGTATTGCTTATTCTGGTTGGGTCTTTTAGAAACCTGACCTTCTATCTGATAGTAATTGCCAATACTTTAATAGGTATTGTTCAAGAGCTTCGATCAAAGCACACCCTGGATAAGTTGCAGATGCTTAATGCGCCCAAAGCGGTGGTGAGAAGAGACGGAACCGACAAAACGGTTTCCTCTGAAGAATTGGTATTAGACGATATAGTTGTATTCTCATCCGGCAACCAGATATGCGCAGATGCAGTGGTTGTATCCGGCAAGGTGTCCGTTAATGAGGCACTTATTACCGGCGAATCCGATGAAATCAGCAAAGAGCCGGGAGATAGTCTTTTGTCCGGAAGCTATATAGTCTCCGGCAGTTGTGATGCCCAGCTGACACATGTTGGCAGCGAGTCATATATTTCAAAGCTTACTATAGCAGCTAAACAGTCCCGTAAGGGAGAACAGTCGGAGATGATTCGTGACCTTAACAGATTGGTTAAGATTGTGGGTATCATCATTATCCCCATGGGAGCAATTCTAATTGGTCATCAGTACTTTATTCTGGGCAACTCCATCGAGGCAAGTGTGGTGGGAATGGTTGCCGCAATCCTTGGTATGATTCCCGAGGGATTATATCTTCTTGCCAGTGTGGCGCTGGTGGTAAGCGTGCTTAGACTTGCACAGAAGAAGGTCCTTGTAAATGACATGAAATGCATTGAATCTCTGGCCAGAGTCGATGTATTATGCGTAGATAAAACAGGTACCATCACGGAAAATACCATGGAAGTGGTGGGAGCAGAGGTTATTGACGGTTACACCCTTCCTGAGGGTCTGACTCTTGACCTTCTCATTAGTCGTTTTGTTTCCGGTATGACGGGAGATAATCAGACCATGCAGGCTATGAAAGCCTATTTTAGCAGTTCTGACGGAATAATGCCCGATGAAGTTACAACCTTTTCATCTTCTTATAAGTACAGCTCGGCTACCTTTGGAGATTGTTGTTATGTCCTTGGAGCCCCTGAGTTTGTAATGAGAGAACAATATGAGACCTGCCGCGGACAGGTGGAAGAACTGGCGTCTAAGGGATACCGCGTACTTATCTTTGGCGAATACTCGGGCAGGGCTGACGGAAAACAATTGACTGAGTCTGTTACACCCATAGCCTTTATTACCCTTACCAATCCCATTCGTAAGGAGGCCAAAAGAACCTTTGAATACTTTGTGGAGCAGGGAGTTGAGATTAAGGTCATCTCCGGAGACAATCCCCTTACGGTATCAGAGGTGGCAGGCAAGGCAGGTATCTTAAATGCTGACAAATATGTAGATGCCACAACTCTTGTGACGGATGATGATATTAGAAATGCAGCTAAAGATTATACTATCTTTGGTCGTGTTACACCTGAACAGAAGAGGATGCTTGTGAGAGCCTTAAAGGCAGCAGACCATACTGTTGCCATGACAGGAGACGGAGTAAATGACATCTTGGCGCTAAAGGATGCGGATTGCAGTATTGCCATGGCATCGGGAAGCGACGCAACTGCCAAGGCAGCCCAGCTTGTTTTGCTGGAATCAGACTTCTCCTGCATGCCCTCTGTTGTATTGGAGGGAAGACGTGTTGTTAATAATATTGAGCGTTCCGCAAGCCTGTTTTTGGTAAAGAATATTTTTTCATTCCTGATGGTATTTTTCACGGTTATTGCAATGGTTACCTATCCCTTAGAACCGGCTCAGATCTCCTTAATCAGTGTGTTTACCATAGGTGCTCCGGCATTCTTACTTGCGCTAGAGCCCAATAAGAACAGAATACAAGGTCATTTCCTGTCATCGGTTGTGTTTCGAGCCCTTCCGGCAGGACTAACAGACTTTATTGTTATAAGTGTTTTTGTTGTCTTCTGTCAGGTATTTGATATTCCCACATGGGAGACATCAACAGCCTGCACAATTATCATGTCGGTTGTGGGATTACAGATTTTACTTAGAATAAGCAGTCCCTTAAATCTGTATAGGGGCGCGACTTGTCTTTTGATGCTCATAGGTCTTGTGGGGGCATCCCTGCTCCTTCACGGTCTGTTTGGACTGCGACCTATCTGCAACCAGTGCATTTTCCTTCTTATCCTTTTTTCTGTTATTACCATGCCCATACTACTTACCATGAGCATGATTGTAGATAAAATAAGAGATCGATATAATAGACGAAGAGAACGTAAGAATCCCCGGTAACATTTACCGGGGATTTTGGCGTTATGCATCCTTTACAGTATCATAGTTCACAGTATTCTCAACATTCTTATCGTATTTAGATGTCTTTACGGTTATCTCGTTTAAGGAAGCGCCCTGTTTTAGAACGCATATGGTAACATCTCTTACACCAACTTTCTTAAGTGCCTCTTTTGAAGATCGAAGAACCGAAACCATGGAATCAGTATTGGTTCCATTAGGTACAAAAATGTATACGCATGTGGGGTCATAGGCATATGAGTTGACATCTATATGGGGTTCTTCGTTAACACTCTTTACCAGACCACTTGTGGTAAAACAGGGATTATACCATACATGTGGTTTTGAGCCCGGGAAGAGCTGTGATAAAAGCGTTTCCACTTTTTTCTCATATTCTGTTCCAACAACTACTCCGGGATAAAAGCTTTCTACATATGATGAGGCTGCAGCCGTATCTTCTACGAAGTGGCTCTTGATTGAGTACATTATAAGGTAGGGGTTGGAGGAATCGTCCTTACCCAGTTCATTGAATTCTTTTTCAAATTCCCTAGCTACAATTTTAATTACATATGCATCTGCCGCAGTAGTGGGGCCGCCCCCAAGCTTACTGTAGTTTACTTCGTAAAGGGAAGCCAGATAGTAATTGCCCTTACCTACTTCTTCGTCAACACGCTGCAGGAGTATGTTGAATGCAGTTAAATTGTCTTCCCGAATATCATTAGAGGGACTCTTAAGAGGGCTTTTAGAAAGCATCTGCGTGATATCTGATACTGAATATTTTATTTGGAAATTCCCCTGTGAGGGCCCTTGATTAGAGAAACCGGGGATGCCAAGGCTCGGATCGGTAAACCCTCCGAGATTAAGCTTTATTTTGCAGGCGGATAAAGATACCACCATAATACTTAGGATTAATCCTATACATATTCTTTTCTTCATAATAATAGTACTTATTTCCTTTCTAAAACTCCTCCTTATACTAACACATGAAGTATTTATCTGCTACGCGACTTCAAAGGCAGAATAGTTATGATTTCGGAATAGTGTGAAAATTTATGATTGTGGATAAGATTAGGGAGAAATACAATAAGCGGGGCAGACTTAAGGTGTCCTAGAAGACTCCCGGCTTGCGGATAATGTATTCGCAGACATCCGCTACTGTCTTTGGCTGGAAATCTTCTTCAATCTGAAGGTGAAAACGGTCCTCTATGGCAATGGCCAGCAGTATCATATCAAATGAGCTTATGGACAGGTCGGCTTTCAAATCGCTATTAAGAG
This sequence comes from Lachnospiraceae bacterium, assembly GCA_015058015.1. GTDB lineage: Bacteria > Bacillota > Clostridia > Lachnospirales > Lachnospiraceae > SIG280. The sequence continues at coordinate 28,478 of SVDM01000018.1, forward strand.
AGACATTTTCCATCTCTGTATTGGGAAGTGTCTCATTTATTAACTTTATCAGTTCTTCAAGTGTCTCTTTCATGGTATTGCTCCTCTGATTCTTAAGAATCCCTGCGGTCAATCTTCAAGGCGGCAGTTCTTTTAAAGTCTTCGGTTCGAAGGCTGATTTTGGCTACTTGTTTGAAACTTGGCAGTGTGTTGTTGATTTTCTTGGCTTCCTCTCTGATTAAGCTCTCAAGCTCTACCGGGCTGTGGCTTTTGGCTGCTTCGGGAAGGGGCAGAATCTCAATGGACAGCATCGGCTGTCCCCCTACAGTATCTTCTTTTACAAGGCAATCCTGTATCAGAGGGCTTTGGTTAAAGGCATCCTCTATCTCTTCCGGGCTGACATTTTCCCCGTTGGGAAGAATAATAAGGTTGTTGGTTCGGCCGATTATTGTTATGTAGCCTTCGTCATCAAAGGATACCAAATCCCCGGTTTTATACCAGCCATCCTTTGTAAGAACTTGGGCTGTGGCCGCGGTATCCTTGTAATAACCCTTCATTATGTTATCTCCCCTAATCCACAGCTCTTTATCCACAAGCTTAACCTCCTGGCCCGGATAAATCCTACCCATGGAGTGGGGCTTCTTGTCAATATTAATGTTTGCGCTGGTGAAATTGGCTCCCTCTGTCATGCCGTATCCGGGATAGAGATGAATACCGAACTTTTTCAATTCCTTATTCAATCTGGGGGGAACGGGAGCCCCTCCGCAGACTATACATTTAAGGCCCTCAAGGAAGGCTTCTCCCTTAAGCTTTGCAAGATTCAAGGTAAGTTCCACGATACCGGGAACCAGGACTAAGAGGGTGGGCTTCACCCGGGGTATCATCATAAGGCCGCTTCTTACGTCATTACATCCGTAGATCGTAGACCCTGTATAAATACAGGATAGGAAACCTGCCACTGTTCCAAATATATGGGATAGGGGGAGAAGGAGAATATACCTGTTAAATAGCACTTCTCCGGTGGGCTTGTAGGTGCCGTTCTTGGCTCCCCGCATAAGGGCACCATGGCTTAGCAGGACTCCTTTGGCTTCCCCGGTTGTGCCTCCTGTAAGGAATATGGCAGCAGTGGTATCTTTTGTTACATCAGCCATGGGAGATACCTCCCCTCCGCATTCGGCGGCGCTGATTATGGGAATGGAAAGATTACCTGTTAAGGGAAGGAAGCATTCTTCCGCCACAAGGGCATCTACGTCAAACTTATCGACAAGCTTCTCCAGTGTTTCGACATTAATCATGGAGGAGAGCATTATTACCACGCGACCTGAGGAAGGGATAGCAAGAAACCAGCACATGGCATCCACGTTGTTGCGGCATAGTACTGCTACGTGGCCCTGTGACGGTATATTCATGGAATCAAGAAGATTAATCCGTCTGCCTATGTTTTCATACATTTCCTCATAAGTTAAAGTCAGGCGGTCATCCGAGAAGGCAACCTTATCTTCGAAGTCCTTAGCACATTTCTTTAGTAACAAGGGGATGGTCTCAACATATGGAAGGAGACTTCGCTCATAATCCGAGAGCATATCCTCGAAATAGTCAGTTGAATTGGTCATATTTTATCCCCTCTTCTTTACACTACCTTGTCTGCATGCATGTTTGAACAGACCTTATTACTATGTTACACTTAATATAATATAACAAGAAAATGAGAAGTGAAAGAAAAAATGATTACCATTGAAAGAGTAGAAACCGGGAGAGGACGCAAAGAGTTTGCAGAGTTTCCCAACAGACTGTACAAAGGTGAGCCCCTTTATATTCCTGCTTTTTATTCGGATTCTTTGGCTGCAATGAATCCATCAAAGCATTTCGCCTATGAATTCTGTGAAGCAAGATTCTATCTTGCAAAAAAGGATGGTATTGTGGTGGGACGCATCGGAGCCATTATAAATCACAAGGCGGATGAGAAGTGGAATACAAGGCAGATGCGTTTCTGGAACGTTGATTTTGTAAACGATATGGAAATATCAGCCGCCCTTTTTAAGGTGGTGGAAGAGTGGGCAAAAGAACGTGAATGCACTGAAATTGTTGGGCCCCTGGGTTTTACCGACTTAGATCCCGAGGGTATGCTGGTAGATGGTTTTGATGAAGAGGGAATCTTCTGTACCTACTATAATTATCCATACTATGTTGACCATTTAAAGGCCCTGGGATATGAAAAGGATGCTGACTGGGTGGAATACAAACTAAACCTTCAGGAGGGTGAAGAGACTGCCGGGACCATAGAGAGGATGGCCGAATTCTCCGGAAGGGTATATAAGCTTCACTTAAAGGAGATGACATCAGTTAAAGATATTGGAAATGCGGCACCGGATATAGTCCGGCTTATAAACCTGTGCTACAGGGACCTCTATGGCACCACAGATATGGATATTGCCCAGGGGACGGAATACTTCAAAAGCTTTCAGATTATCCTTGATTACAGAACCTCGGCTATAGTATACAATGAGTCCGGAGAACTGGTGGGATTCGCCCTGTCCATTCCCAATATCTCCGATGCAATTAAGAAATCAGGAGGAAGACTCTTTCCCCTTGGCTGGTTTAGAATACTTAGAAAAGTAAAGAAGAATGATGAACAAATCGCCCTGCTGATAGGAGTACATCCGGACTATCAGAGCAAGGGTGTTATATCTCTTATTATTAATCATATGATGAAGGCCTTTAGAAGGCTGGGGATAAGGTCATGCCGATGCTGCCCCATGTTAGAGGAGAACTCCAAGGTCCTTTCCCTTATGAATGTTGTTCCTTCCAAGCCATGTCGGCGGAGAAGGTCTTTTATCAAACATCTTTGAACTTTATAGGCAATTCCCCGGTAACCATTGGCCGGGGAATTTTTCTGTTCTACTATATCTTATCTGTAAGCATATCTATAGTTCCAATAGCAAAACGGATTCATTTTTGTAAAAAGTGTTGAAAATAATTGAAAAAAATTATATAATTAATGCATAATGTATAATGTATACAATATACAACACACAATATACATACGAGATAGGGAGGATTCAGATGAAGAAAGCAATATCAATTCCATATTACACATCAACTATGGATATACATGTGGAGGAGAAAAATCTTAAGGCTGTGATTACAGCCAAGATGCATGAATTCAAAGCGGATAAGAGCGAGACGGAGCTTGTAAAAGAGGCTCTTGAGAATCCTATAGGAGTACCTCCCCTTAAGAAACTTGCGGAAGGAAAGAAAAAAATCGTTCTTGTTACCAGTGATCATACCCGTGCCGTACCAAGCAAGATTACCCTTCCCCTTGAGCTTGCGGAAATCAGAAAAGGTAATCCGGATGCTGATATAACAATCCTGATTGCCACGGGCTTACATAGAGCAACCACAGTTGAAGAACAGAGAAGAATGTTTGGAGACGAGATTGTAGATAATGAAAAGATTGCAATTAACAATGCATTTGAACCGGCTGACTTTGCTGATATGGGAACTCTCCCGTCAGGGGCTGAATTCCATGTTAACAAGCTTGCCACAGAATGTGATCTTTTAATATGTGAAGGATTTATTGAACCCCACTTTTTCGCAGGATTCTCCGGAGGAAGAAAGAGCATACTTCCGGGAATCTGTTCACAGGAAACCGTCAATGAGAATCACTCATACAAGGCTATAGCCAGCAAGTATTCCAAGACAGGAGTCTTAGAACACAATCCCATTCATGAGGATATGCTGTGCGCAGCCAAGAGGGTAAATGTTCAGTTTATCTTAAATGTAGCTCTCAATGCAGAGAAGAAGGTAATTGCAGCCTGGGCAGGAGATCTTGAGCAGGCCCATGCAAAGGGAGTGGAGTTTATCCGTGAATGGTCACAGTGCCCCAGTGTAACGGGAGATATAGTAGTTACAAGTAACGGAGGATACCCCTTAGATCAGAACCTTTATCAAAGCCCCAAGGCAGTAGCTACAGCGGAAGCTTGTGCAGGTGAAGACGGAGTTATCATTATGTGCTGCAGCTGTGCAGACGGAATGGGAGGTACCAATTTCGAGAGATTAATTCAGATGGGTACGCCGGAGGAGATAGACGAATACTTATCCAAGATTCCGCCCAAGGAGACCATTCCCGAACAGTGGTGTCCCCAGATTTATGCCAGAATACTTCGCAAACATAAGATGATTCTTGTAACCACATACCTTGAACCTGAGGTTGTAAGAAAGTGCAATATGATTCCGGCCAAGACCCCGGATGAGGCGTTAGAGATAGCTTATGAATTAAAAGGCAAAGATGCAAGCGTTGTTGTAATTCCCGACGGAGTAAGCGTTCTTGCAGTTGCGCCTGAGGAATAGGAGGAAATATGGAAGAATTAAAGATTGCATTAAAGGTCAATGATTTGGATAACGTTGCCACAATTTTTGCCAATGGTATCACTGACGGAATGGATGTGGAGATCAGAGACAAGAAGGGCAACAAGGAAGAAGTTAAGGTAATCGGTGATGTTCCTTACGGACACAAGATAGCGGTTAAGGCTATCAGTAAGGGAGAGCAGATTACAAAATACGGTGAAGAAATCGGTATTGCCACCCATGATATAAAACGCGGTGAGTATGTACACGTACATAATCTTGACAGTATGCGCGGACGTGGCGATCTTGAAAAGTAAAGGGAGGAAATATCATGACAACATGGAATGGATATCGTAGAAAAGACGGTTCCGTTGGATCTAGAAATTATGTTGCGGTGATTCCGGCGGTTACCTGTGCCAATGATGTGGCCAATGCAATATGCAGAGAGGTACAGGGTACAGTTACATATATGCATCATCAGGGCTGCTGTCAATTGCCACCGGATCTTGATAGAGTAACTGATACACTCATAAGTCTTGGAAAAAGCCCTAACGTAGGAGCAGTGCTTATATTAAGCCTTGGTTGTGAGGGAACAGATCATGCAAGAATGTATGAAGAACTTAAGGCTACAGGAAAGCCTACTGAGATAATTCATATTCAGGCCCTTGGTGGTGTATCCAATGCAATAAGAGAAGGCATCAACATTGCCAGAAGACTTGTAATAGAAATATCCGGACTTCAGAGAGAAAAAGCAGATGTATCTGAGATAGTAATGGCAATAAAGTGCGGAGCATCAGATACTACCAGCGGTATGGCATCAAACTGTGTAATCGGTTATGTGGCAGATAAGCTGGTGGATTTGGGAGCAACAGTTATCTTCGGTGAGACAACGGAGTTCTTAGGCGGAGAGCATCTTTTGGCTAAGAGAGCTGTTAATAAAGAAGTAGCAGATAAGATTTATAAGATTGTAAACGAGATGGAAGAGCGAGCAAAGAGTATCGGTTGTGATATGAGAAGAGGACAGCCGACTCCCGGTAACATTGCCGGAGGCCTTTCAAGTATAGAAGAAAAGAGTCTCGGTGCAATTGTAAAGAGCGGAACCAAGCCCATACAGGGAGTCCTTGAGTATCCCGAGCACGTAACTCATCAGAAGGGATTGTGGATAAAGGACACTCCGGGAAGAGAGCCGGAGATTCTTACAGGTATGGCAGCAACGGGAGCACAGTTCATGTGTTTCTCAACGGGAAGAGGAGCACCACAGGGCTTCCCCAGTATGCCGGTTATTAAGATATGCGGTAACCCCAATACATTTGAACATATGAAAGAGGATATGGATCTTAATGCGGGGCTTATTATCACCGGTGAAAAAACAATTGAACAGGTAGGCGAAGAGGCATTTGAGAAACTGCTTAGAGTATTGAACGGTGAGATGACCAAGAACGAAGCCATTCAGTACTTTAGCGCAATTGATATTCATTGTCTTGGACCTGTTATATAGAGCAACAAGGATTAAAGAACAAAAAAAGTGAAAGGGGGTTCTATTATGAATCCAGTAATAGCAATGCTTATAGGTATTGTTGTAATGATGGTTCTCATCATCTGTACACGACTTCACCCCTTCCCGGCGATGATCGTGTCCGCCATTTTAATTGCACTCCTTTCGGGAGAAGCACTTCTTACCGGCACGGGCAATGAAGGTGGCAATATTCTAACAGTAGCGGTTAACACGGTAACAAGTGGTTTTGGAAGCACCATGGCATCCATCGGTATCGTAATCGGTTTTGGTACGATTATGGGTATCTTTATGGAGAAAAGCGGTGCTGCCAAGAGAATGGCACTTACAATCTTAAAGCTTGTAGGTGTTAAGAACGCTGACGTAGTTCTTGGTCTTACTGGCTTTGTAGTATCAATTCCGGTATTCTGCGACAGTGGTTTCGTTATTCTTTCATCACTGGCAAAGGAGTTTTCAAGACTTACCAAGAAATCCATGGTATGGTTAGGCGGAATCCTGGGTATGGGACTTTACATTACTCACTTTATGGTTCCCCCCACACCCGGTCCTTTGGCAGTTATAGGTACATTCCAGCAGAACGGCATTAATATCGATCTGGGAATGTTCATCATTGCAGGACTTTGCTTCTCCATTCCTCTGTTTATAGTATCCGTAATGCTGTTCCGTTGGTTTGGAAAGAAGTATAAAGATAAATTCATCGTTCCTTCAGAAATAGATCGTTCAAAGTATACCGCAGACCAGCTGGTGGTACTTGACAGAATCGAAGCTAAACTTAACAGCGGACAAGACCTTGAGAATAAAGACTTTGCTGAACTTCTCTCAACAGAGAAACTTCCGGGAGCATTTATCTCCTTTACGGTTCTTCTTCTTCCGGTTGTACTGATTCTTCTCAATACCCTGGTTGGACAGACAGCTATGAAGGCAACAATGTTCGGTCAGGTTATCCAGTTCCTTGGAACACCTATTATCGCATTGTTTATTTCACTTTGCATCGGAGCTTTCGGCTTGGCAAGAAAAGAAGATAACAAGACTGTTATTGCAATGATGGGTGAGGCTTGTAAAGATGCAGGTCCAATCGTATTCATTACGGCAGCCGGCGGTGCTTTGGGAGCAGTAGTAAAGGCAACAGGAGCAGCAGGAATTATGGCAAACGGAATTGTTGCTGCAGGAATACCTGCAATTTTAGTTCCTCTGTTAATCGGAACAATCATGAGATTCCCACAGGGTTCAGGAACCGTTGCAATGATTACAGGTTCAGCTATTGTTGCGCCTATGATGGCAACACTGGGTATTAATCCATATCTTGCAGCCCTTGCAGTTTGTCTTACATCTATGATGCCTTCATTCCTGAACGACTCATATTTCCATGTTGTTACCAACTTCTCGGGAATGGATATAAAGACATCTTTAAAGACTTGGACAATTTCAACTATATTGATACCGATCTTCGGCTCTATCCTTATAGTAATACTCAGTCTGTTTATTCACTAAACTTTTAAGTAAAAGCAAAGCCGATTCTTATAATGTATTATTGGAATCGGCTTTTTTTACATTGGAAATTACTTGCAGATTGACCCTTTTGTTATATATAATCTTAAAGGAGAAGGAGTGTTCATATGAAAATAGGTTTTATTGGTATGGGAATTATGGGTAAGCCCATGGCCATTAATCTTTTAAAGGCCGGATATGAAGTCATGGTTAATACAAGGACTAAGGATAAGGCTTTGGAAGTTATTGATAAGGGAGCTGAATACTTTGAGTCCAAGCAGGACCTGGCAAGAGAGGCGGATGTTCTCTTAACCATGCTTCCCGACGGACCGGATGTAGAAGCTGTAATGCTTACAGGAGACGGTCTGGCATCTTGTATGAAGAAGGGCTCTGTGTTTATAGATATGAGTTCCATTAATCCTGAAGTCAGTATTAAGATAGCAAGAGAACTGGAAAAGAGGGGCGTGGATATGCTGGATGCCCCGGTTTCCGGAGGAGAACCTAAGGCCATAGATGGAACATTAAGCTTTATGGTAGGAGGAAAGGAAGAAGTCTTTGAGAGATGCAAAGATATTCTTTTATCCATGGGTTCTTCCGCTACCAGATGCGGAATGGTGGGAGCAGGTAATACAACCAAGCTTTCCAATCAGATTGTAGTTGCGGCCAATATCCAGGCAGTGGCAGAAGCTCTTATGCTGGCCAAGAAGGCGGGAGTTGACCCCGAAGTGGTGTATAATGCCATTAAGGGAGGCCTTGCAGGAAGTACCGTTATGGATGCAAAGGCACCCATGATGCTATCCGGTAATGATAAGCCGGGATTTAAGATTGATTTGCATATTAAAGATTTAAATAATGCAATAGGCTGTGCCCATTCTGTCGGTGCTTATATACCCATGACTGCTCAGGTAAAAGAGATAATGGAGTGGCTTCGGGACAATGGTCACGGGGGATGCGATCATAGCGCTATTATCAAATTCTATGAACATCTCATGAATACAGAACTAAAGAGGTAAACGTTATATGCCAACAAAAAAGCTACAGGTTAATACAATAAGTCGTCAAGTATATACTATCCTGAAGAAGAGTATTGTTTCAGGACATTACGAGCCAAGTCAGTGGCTTCAGGAGGCCCAGCTCTCCAAAGAACTGGGAGTCAGCAGAAGCCCCATAAGAGAGGCTCTTAAACAGCTGGCAGCAGATGGCCTTGTAAAAGAGATCCCCAACAAAGGAACTTTCGTCAGAGAATTTAGTGACAAGGAAATGCTTGAAGTATACGAGATTAGAGGGTTACTGGAATCATATGCCATATCCCATCTTCCCGAGGAGCTTTCCGACGAGCAAAAGAGTAAGATGGAAAACTACAAACAAAGATTGCGAGAGTATTACGATGATGACGACCTTGAAGAGTACATTGTTGTGGACTCCAAATTCCACAGATATATTATAGAGTGCACGGACAACAGTATTCTAATGGAGCTTTACAGGCGTGTAAGGAATATGAATATGCTGTTTAGAATATATTCACTTTCCTCAAAGGCAAGATTTGATGAATCTATAGAAGAACACACTGACCTGATAGATAATATAATAAATGGCAATTACGATGAAGCCGTAAGGATTAATGCGTCTCATTTGTCATCTGCCAAGGAGACGGCGTTAGCACAGCTTCACAAGAAAAAAGAAGGCTAGTTTCCGAAAGGAGATATAAATGTCTATAAGAGATGATGCAAACCTGATTATCAAGGCCGCAATTGATTCGGCTATGCCGGATACGGCTGTTAAGAAGGCTTTAAGTAAGCTTCCCCCATGTGGCGGGAAGATATATTCTGTTGCAATCGGTAAAGCAGCACATCAGATGACCATGGCAGCTAAAGAAGAACTGGGGGATAGAATCTTTGACGGGGTCTGTATTACCAAGTACCACCATTTAAAAGGGCCTATCGAAGGAATACGGTGCTTCGAGGCGGGACATCCTGTGCTTGATGAGAACTCGGTAAAAGCCACCAAAGAGGCGGAAAAGATGGTGGCAGCTCTTACGGAAGACGACCTGGTTATATTTCTTATATCAGGAGGCGGGTCTGCACTCTTCGAGGATCCTGCGGTACCCCTTACCGAGTTACAGGAGATTAACAAAATGCTCTTATCCTGTGGCGCCGATATCACAGAGATTAATACCATAAGAAAGCGTCTGTCCAATGTTAAGGGCGGCAGGTTTGCAGGGCAATGTAAGCCTGCGAAAGTTTTCTCTATCGTCCTTTCTGATATAATCGGAGATCCTCTTGATATGATAGCTTCCGGACCGGCATATCCTGATTCGGCTTCAGTAGAGGATACTCTTGAAATCGTTAAGAAGTATAAGCTGGAGTTTTCTCCGGAAGTAATGGAGCTTTTAAAGAAGGAGACTCCCAAGAAATTAGAGAATGTAACTACAGTTGTCACCGGCAGTGTTAAACAGTTGTGTGACGCGGCCGGTAAAAAAGCCAAAGACTTAGGCTATGAGCCTGTATTTCTCACGGCATGTCTTGATTGTGAAGCAAAAGCGGCAGGAAGTTTCTTGTCAGCTATTGCAAGAGAGCATGCCGGTGACGGCAAAAAAAAGGCCTATATCCTTGGCGGAGAGACGGTTGTTAAGCTTACCGGCAAAGGATTAGGAGGAAGAAACCAGGAGATTGCCCTTGCAGCTGCAGAGGGAATCGACGGATTATCCAATGTGTGTATATTCTCCGTGGGAAGCGACGGAACTGACGGACCCACTGATGCGGCGGGAGGAATCGTCACCGGTGATACAAGAGCTGTATTAAAAGAGCAAGGCATCGTGATACATGAAGTCCTTGATGACAACGATGCATATCATGCCTTGCAAAAATGTGATGGCCTTGTAATTACAGGCCCCACAGGTACCAACGTTAATGATGTAACTGTTTTATTAATTGATGAATAAAAGACCTTAACCCGGGAGAGATTGCTCTTCCGGGTTTTATGATACCATCTCTTCTATGTGATATACATATTCCAGAGAGGCCAAAGCCTCGATAATCTCAGTATGGGTCTTGTACTGCTTTAACTCCTTGCTGTTAATGGACAGAGAAATGGAATACACACTAAGCCCTGAACTTGCATAAGCCGGATTAACTTCGATATCGTCTATGGAGATACCCAGACGACGCAGGGTGGTTATAAAATCCTGCAGGTACTGACTGTTGGTTAACTCAAGATGTATCTCGAAGAAGTTGGATTTGTTCTTTAAGTCACGTTCAAATACCGGCATCCAGGACAGGCTGACCATAAGAAGTACAAAGCCCACAAGAGTAAGGGTAAACAGACCTGCGCCTGCTGTAAGACCCAGGATTCCACAAGCCCATAGGGCAGCAGACGTGGTAAGGCCCTTTATCTGATTGCGGGATGTATACAGGACGCTGTTAACAGCGATGGTGGCTACCGCAATAATTGAGGCTGCTGACAGGACGTATACATAGCCGTTAATCTGACTGGCCAGGAAGCCGTCCGTCATTATGATAAATGTGGATGCCAAGGATACTATAACGTGAGTACGTACTCCCGCCGCATGTCTTTTGGTGGCACGCTCACATCCTATAATTGTTGAGATTACAGCAGATAGAAGAACTCTAAGTAGCAGTGAACCTATACCGGGGCCTACCGCCCATTCTCCTAAGGCATTGGCAATGGGATCTGTAAACATGTGTTTTACCTCCTGTTATTTCGGCGCTGGTGCCTGAAAAGATTGTAATTGTTATTGAAAAGCTCTTCGGCGGCTTCAGTAAAAGCCTGCTCGTTTTCATTAATTTCATGTTCCGGTAGCTCCTTTTGAATGCTTTGCACTCTTTGAATAAGTACTTCGGCAGCAGAAAGGGGAGCTCCGTTTGCATCTGTTTCGCTAACTGTGGTTATCTCCTCTAATTTATCCGAGTATGAATGAGACAGATAAAGGGAGAGCTTGCCGCAGGCCGGACCTATAAGCTCATATAGGACAGAGGATGCAAGAATAATTGTTTCCAGAGCCCCACCCATATCGCCTCCTAAGGTTCTGGCACCAAGGGCTGCAAGACCAATGGCCACACCGGCTTGGGGGATTAGGGCAAGACCTAAGTAGTTTCTTATGTTTTTATCTTTGCCTATTATGGAGGATCCCATAAAGGCGCCTGTATATTTTCCTATGATACGAATTACAAAGTAGACAAGGCCCACTACCATTAAGGGATGGCTACCGAAGGAGCCTGTGGACATAAGGGCGTTTAAGTTAAAGCTTATTCCCGACCGTACAAAGAAAAGCAGCAGTATGGGCGGGCTGAAATATCCCAGTTGTCTAAAGAGTCTGGTGTCGTCAGATGTATTAATATAGACCGTTCCCATGGCCATACAACCAAGGAGAGGTGAGATGTCGAAGGCCGCGCAGATTCCGCAGAAGGCAAAGAGCATGGCGATTGACACTATAAGGCGGTTGTCAGTGTTACGATTGGTCAAAATACCGGTCATGGCATAACCGAAGAGACCGCCTATTATTATGGCTATGGTATTCTTAAAGATGGGGTCGATTACATTGTTTATGCTAATTCCCTGTCCCAGATTTACCGCAACAGCTATGGATAGGGCGATGCTAAAGGTCACCAGGCCCACTATATTATCAAGGGCAACTACCTGCAGCAGGGTATCTACGAAAGGACCCTTGGCACCGGTCTGCCTGATAGTCATCATGGTGGAGGCCGGGGCAGTGGCTGCAGCCAAAGTGGCCAGTACTAAGGAAAAGGGCAGGGGAAGTCTAAGCACCCAGAATGATGCCGCAAAGATCAAAAGGGATGCCAGTAAGGATTCGAACAAAGTGATTATCACAGTCTTCCAGCCGTTTTTTCGTACCGTCTCCAGCTTAAAGAATTCACCTGTTGAGAAGGCTATAAATGCCAGGGCAATATCCGGCAGGAAGGCCGTTCCGCCTATTACCTGCTCAGGGATAAGATTCATGCAATAAGGCCCGATAAGAATTCCCGTAACGATATATGCTGTTACATTGGGGAGCTTAAGAATCTTAGTAACTCTGGTCATAAGAAAGCCCAGCATCAGCATCAGGGAAATGGCTATTATGATAACTGCCACGGGAGCAGTACTACTTAAATGTTCGTACAAAGCATTCAGCATAATGTGCCTCTTTTCGTGGGTTTACCTGTATCACATAAATTATATCATTCTATAAAAATATATTCATTAAAATCTTTATACCATCTTAATACACTGCTTTAAAACCTTAACACCATCTTTGCAACAAAAGTATTATCCTCAAGTAAAGATAGGCGGAGGATTGTTATGGTTGAAAAGAGTTTATCCAAAAAGCTTTCATCATTTCAGATAATTATTCTTGGCTTTATGGCCACAATACTTGTAGGAGCTATAATTCTAATGCTGCCCATTTCATCGGCAGATGGCAGTTTTACTCCATTCTTAAAGTCCCTTTTTACATCAACGTCTGCGGTATGTGTTACGGGACTTGTGGTATTCGATACGGCCCTTCACTGGTCAATATTCGGACAGATAGTCATCATAATACTGATTCAGTTGGGTGGAATAGGTATTATATCCGTTATCGCCTTTGTGGCGACTATTGCGGGAAGAAATATCTCACTTCGTGAGCGAAGCATGTTGGCGGATACCATGTCGGCCCATCAAATAGGCGGAATAGTAAATCTGACAAAATTCATTTTTAAAATAGTATTTATAACGGAAATAATCGGGGCATTGTTAATGATGCCCGTATTTTGCGGGGAATTCGGTCTAAAGGGAATCTGGATGTCCGTTTTTCATTCGGTGTCAGCCTTTTGTAATGCCGGCTTTGACATCATGGGTCAGATCTCCGGGTCTTTTAACTCCCTGACATTCTATGCGACTAATCCCGTAATAGTCATAGTTATAAGCCTGCTTATTATCTTTGGCGGAATCGGATTTCTTACCTGGCAGGACATTATTCAACACAAATATCATATTAAGCGATACCGTATGCAGAGTAAGGTAATACTTGCTACATCCCTTGTACTGATTATTTTACCCACCATTTTCTTCTTCTTTGCGGAGTTTGGTAAGTATCCTTTCGGTGAGAGATTGGCCTTGTCCTTCTTCCAGGCGGTAACACCAAGAACTGCCGGATTTAATACAGCCAATTTGCCTGCTATGACGGGAGTGGGCAAAGCTTTAATGATAATACTCATGCTTATCGGAGGCTCCCCGGGATCTACCGCCGGTGGTATAAAAACCACTACATTTGCGGTAATGCTGGCCAGCTCCCATGCATTTTTCTTCAGGAAGAAGAGCACGGTGCTCTTTGGTAGAAGAATTGAAGATCATGTAATAAGGCATGCGTCCACTTTATTAATACTTTACGGAACCCTTACTGTGGTGGGCGCCTCCATCATAAGCCTGGCGGAGTCTTTGCCTTTGGCAACCTGCCTGTTTGAGGCGGCATCAGCCATAGGAACCGTTGGACTGACCTTAGGTATTACACCGGGACTGGGGCCCGTATCCCAGATAGTACTTATAATTCTTATGTTCCTGGGACGTGTAGGCGGCGTAACAATCATCTTTGCCGCCATTAAGATAAAGGGCACGGAAGTATCCCGCAGCCCGGTTGAAAAGATTATGGTAGGATAGGAGGCTTTAATATGAAGTCAATATTACTTATAGGAGTTAACAATTTCGGATTAATGATGGCAAAGCAGCTGCATAACTTAGGACACCAGATAATGGCTGTTGATATTAATGAGGACAGGGTAAATGCCGCCCTTCCCTTGGTAACCGATGCTCAAATCGGTGATTCCACCAATGAGGCTTTCTTAAGATCTCTGGGTATTAATAACTACGACGTTTGTGTTGTTACAATCGGCAGTAACTTCCAGAACTCCCTTGAGACCACTTCTCTTTTAAAGGAATTGGGAGGAAAGCTTGTGGTATCAAGGGCTGACCGTGAGGTACAGGCCAAGTTCCTGCTTAGAAACGGTGCCGACGAAGTCCTTATGCCGGAGAAGCAAGTAGCGGAATGGGCTGCCATAAGATACGGCTCAAACCACATCTTAGACTACATTAAGCTTGATGAGGACAATGCCATATTTGAAGTGTCGGTACCGGAAAACTGGCACGGCAAAACCGTAGGTGAAATCGATATTCGTAAAGAATACGGAATTAATATTATGGGTGTTCGGGAAAATGGCAAGATGGATCTTACCGTTACGCCGGATACCATGCTTGACGGCAACAAGACAATGCTGGTTCTTGGAGAACACAAGGCTCTTTCTCGTTGTTTTAAAATATAGAAGGCGCGGGTGTTAATATGGAAGATATTTTATTAATCCTGTTATTGGTGATTATTGCGGTAATGTTCCACGTAATCGTCAATCGCTTTGAAAAGTTTTATAAGAAGCATTATAAGGGACCGCGAAAAGGACGGCGGTTATAACAATGCATGTTGAATTAGCCGGTTGGAAGTTGTAGAATTACCTCAATAAGGGGAATTATTATGGCTGAAAAACGTACAGACGGAGAGCGCATACTTGTGTGCCTTTCATCATCTCCATCCAATCAAACAGTAATTCAAGCTGCCGCCAAAACTGCGGCAGTTCTTAATGGCACTCTTACGGCGATTTATGTCAGGCCCACCGGGTTTGACAACCTGCCCGGAGAGGATAAAGCTAGACTCTCGGACAATATCCGTTTTGCCGAGCAAAATGGGGCGTCAGTCACCACCATCATGGGGGATGACGTAGCAGCCCAGATTGCGGAATATGCTCAGATATCGGGCACCACCAAAATTGTTGTAGGGCAAAGCGGGGCCAGAAGAAGGCATTTCTGGAGTAAGGCATCTCTTACAGAACAGATTATTGCCAATGTTCCCAATATCGATGTATACATAATCCCGGACACCGAGGCAGATATAAAGAACAGAAGCATAAGGCTTCTGATGAATATTAATTTAAGACCCACAATAAAGGACACTTTACTTATGGTCCTTCTTCTTGTGGTAACTACCTGCGTGGGGTTGATGTTTACCCACTTCGGTTTCTCCGTAGCCAACATAATTACGGTATTTATTCTTGGGGTTCTTATTATTTCCGTTACCACGGTAAGCCCCATATATAACGGCGTAAGCTCCCTTGCCAGCGTGCTGCTCTTTAACTATTTCTTTATTGAGCCCAAGTACAGCTTTCACACTTATGAAACAGAATATGCCGTTACATTTGTAATAATGCTTATATCTTCTCTTATTACCGGTACCCTTGCCAGTAAGCTAAAGGACAATGCCCGCCAGTCGGCTCACGAGGCCTTCCACACCAAGGTTTTGTTCGATACCAACCAGCTTTTGCAAAAGGCCAAGGATGAAGGAGAAGTAATAAATGTTACCGCCCATCAGCTAAACACCCTGCTTAACAGGGTGGTAGTGGTATACCCCTTAGAAGAGGGCGGGGGTCTCGGCAAGGAGATCATATATGATAACGAATCCGACAAAACATCCGACATCTCTCCGGATGAAAAGAGCCGTGAGATAGCAACCTGGGTATTTGAAAATCGCAGGCCTGCCGGGGCATATACAGAGCATTTTAAGGGAACGTCCCTGCAGTATCATGCCATATTAATTAATGACCATTGCTACGGAGTAATTGGCATTCGCATTGAAGACAGGGAACCCACTTCCTTCGAATACAGCGTTTTTATGTCGATCTTAGGTGAGTGTGCCTTATCTCTTGATAACCTGAGGAATGCCTACGAAAGGGAGCAGGCAGCGGTTCTTGCCCGTAATGAGCAGCTTCGTGCCAACCTCCTTAGGTCCATTTCCCATGATATCAGGACACCCCTTACATCCATATCAGGCAATGCCAGCAATCTCTTAAGCCACTTTAAGCAGCTGGATGATGATACCTTGCGGCAGATATTTACGGATATTAATGACGATTCCATATGGCTTATCGAGCTGGTGGAGAATCTTTTGTCCATATCCAGAATCGAAAACGGCCAGATGGAGATTCATCTCCAGACGGATATAGTAAATGATGTAATTGATGAAGCGGTGAAACATGTGGATAAGAACATTGCAGAACATATGCTTATTGTGGAAAACTCTGATGAACTGCTCCTTACCAAGATGGACACAAGGCTGATTGCTCAGGTGCTGATTAACCTGATTAATAATGCGGTGAAGAATACCGCTTCCGGTTCGGAGATAATAGTTCGAAGCAGGAAGAACGACGGGATAATAGAAATAAGTGTTACGGATAACGGTCCCGGTATACCGGATGCCATGAAGCAAAAGGTCTTTGAAATGTTCTACACCGGCAACGGTGAGATTGCGGACGGAAGAAGGGGCTTGGGACTCGGCCTTCCTCTTTGCAGATCTATTGTGGAGGCTCACGGAGGAGAACTGACTCTTTCCGACAATACCCCCACCGGATGCATATTTACCTTTACATTACCTATAGAAGAGGTGAACCTTAGTGAATAAACCGACTATTCTTGTGGTGGAAGACGATGCTCCCATCAGAAACCTTATAGTGACAACGTTAAAGACTCATGATTACAAATACCTAACGGCTCCTAACGGAGGCGAAGCCATTATGCTTGCTTCCTCCAGGAATCCGGATGTTGTATTCCTGGATCTGGGACTTCCTGATATGGATGGCATCGACGTAATCAAGCAGATTCGCAGTTGGTCTAATATGCCCATTATTGTTATCAGTGCAAGAAGTGAAGACGAGGAGAAGATTCTTGCTTTGGACTCCGGAGCCGATGATTACCTGACCAAGCCTTTTTCCGTAGAGGAGCTTCTGGCGAGACTGCGCGTTACGGTGCGTCGTCTCATGCTTGTAAGCAGCGAAAGCGCTTCTGATTCCTCCGTATATGAAAACGGCAAGTTGAAGATTGACTATTCGGCGGGATGCGCATATCTGGGGGATGAGGAACTAAAGCTTACCCCCATTGAATATAAGTTGCTTTGTCTTCTGGCAAAGAATACGGGCAAGGTATTAACCCATACATATATTACCCAGAATATCTGGGGCAGAAGCTGGGATAATGACGTGGCCTCGCTTCGTGTTTTTATGGCCACCCTTCGAAAAAAATTAGAGGTTTTACCTGACTCTCCACAGTATATTCAGACTCATATCGGTATCGGTTATCGAATGATGAAAGCTGAATAATGAAATTAATAAAATTTAAGATTTATCGTATATTTTGTATCTACACTTGAAGTTATATTAGTGGTACAATGTCTCCATGGATATGATTGAACTGATTGCCCCTTGCCACTTTGGCCTGGAGGCGGTTTTAAAACGTGAGATATACGACCTTGGATATGATATTTCCTCGGTATCTGACGGAAGAGTAAGCTTCATGGCAGATGCGGAGGGAATTTGTCGTTCAAATATTAACCTTCGAAGTGCGGAAAGAGTGCTGGTAAAGGTAGGGTCTTTTAAGGCATATACATTTGATGATTTGTTTGAAGGGACCAAGAGTATAGAATGGGAGAACTTCCTGCCCAGAGATGCTAAGTTCTGGGTTAAGAAGGCTTCTTCCGTAAAGAGTAAGCTTTTTAGCCCCAGCGATATACAATCCATCGTTAAGAAGGCAATCGTAGAGAGACTTAAATCTGTGTATGATATCTCTTGGTTCGAGGAAGACGGAGAGGAATACCCCCTTCGTGTTTCCATTATGAAGGATGAGGTGACCATTGCTCTTGACACCTCGGGAGAGTCTCTTCACAAGAGGGGCTACAGACAGTATCGAAGCGATGCGCCTATATCAGAGACCCTGGCGGCGGCTCTTTTGATGCTGACCCCCTGGAAGAAGGACCGGATACTGGTAGATCCTTTTTGCGGATGCGGTACATTTCCCATTGAAGCAGCCATGATGGCAGCGGGAATTGCTCCGGGAGCAGGCAGAGACTTTACGGCTTGTAAGTGGACGAATCTTATTCCGGAGGATTTGTGGAAGGATTCCTACGATGAAGCAAGGGACATGGAAGATTTGAATATTGAGGTTGATATTCAAGGCTACGATATAGATGGTGAGATAGTTAAGGCGGCAAGACGTAATGCAGAGCTGGCGGGAGTAGAGAAGCTGATACATTTTCAAAAAAGAGATGTGGCTGATCTGTCCCACCCTAAGAAATACGGCTTCGTGGTAACCAATCCTCCTTACGGAGAGCGAATCTCCGAGAAGAAGGAACTGCCGAAGCTTTACGGGTCTTTTGGGGAAGCGATTAAAAGACTGGATGACTGGTCCGTTTACGTTATAACCTCATATGAAGATGTGGAACGCTACATCGGTAAGAAAGCGGCCAAGAATCGTAAGATTTACAACGGAATGATGAAGACATATTTTTATCAGTTCCCCGGGGCAAAACCTCCAAAGCGCTCATATTCGGGGAATGCTTGATTGATAGATTAAAAGGGGTAGTTTTTTAATGAGGAAGTTAAAACCTGCGGCTACGCTTATCGTAGTTCTTCTTCTCCTCTTACTGGTTAAGAATACGGTGGAGGGACGCAATTATACAATTCAAAAAGCAGGCAATGGCAACGTTGATGAAGGTTTGTGGAGTTCTTTTATCTCTGCAAACATTAATTCCACGCCCATGACTATGGAGACCAACGGTAAGGCAATATGCAACGTGGCGGGGGCATTTATGTCCGAGAATCTGGATATTCTTATTCCCGTGAAGTATGCCAATGAGGTCTTTGATTGTTCTGCGGTTTTATATTCTGACAATCTTCTTCGCCTGGAGAGAAACGAAGTATCCTTAGAGCTGACTACTTCCGGCATCGGTAAGGGCGGAATCTATGATAAAGAAGGAACTCTGTACGTATCCACGGCTGAGGTCTGCAAGGGACTGAACCTTTCCTATGAATTCGATATGGAGAAGAACAAGCTGACGGTACTTGCCAAGGACTTAGGCGCCAGAGCCATTCCCTACAAGTACGATATGAGAGAGACCTTAAGGGCACCTAAGGTGCGTAATCAGGGCCGCTTTGGTACCTGCTGGGCATTTTCGGCTCTTTCGGCTTTGGAATCTTCCCTTCTTCCCGCGGAATCACTCCAGTATTCCGTAGACCACATGACTTACAACAACAGTTTTAATCTTGATATCAATACCGGAGGAGCCTATACCATGGGTATGGCTTATCTGGTTAACTGGCAGGGGCCGGTACTTGAGAGGGAAGACCCCTACGGCGACAATCAGACCAATTCCAACCTGAAGGCTGTTAAGCATGTCCAGGAGATTCGAATGATTGGTGAGAAGAATTATGATGCAATCAAAGAAGCGGTTTATAAATTTGGCGCCGTTCAGACCAGTATCTATAACTCTCTTGCCAATGAGTACAGCACCTCCCCTCATTACAATAAGGCTAAGTCTGCCTACTGTTACAGGGGAACCGAGAAGTCTAACCATGAAATCATTATAGTGGGTTGGGATGATAACTACTCCAGGACCAACTTTGCTCAGCAACCGGAGGCAGATGGGGCATTTATCTGTCAGAACAGTTGGGGCACCGGCTTTGGAGAAAACGGATATTTCTACGTATCTTACTACGATACCAATATCGGAGTTCATAATCTTGTTTACACTTCCATCGAAGAACCCGATAATTACGGCAATATCTATCAGAGCGACCTGTGCGGTTGGGTAGGCCAGATTGGCTTCAACAATCCCACAGCCTGTGCTATGAACGTATATACCGCCAAATCCGATGAGACTGTTGAGGCCGCCGGATTCTATGCGGTTGGTGCGGACACCAAATATGAAGTATATGTTGTGGATAAATTTGCAGCACCGGAGGATGTTAAGCTAAGAAACCTTAAGCCTGCGGCTTCGGGAACCTTGAACTGGGCGGGATTCTATACTATTCCCATTAAGCCTGTGGAGATTAAAGGCGGGGACAGATTCGCCATAATCGTAAAACTTACGGTTCCCAATGCTGTTCATCCCATTGCTATAGAATACCAGGGCAACGAACTGTCCAAGAACGCTGACCTGTCAGATGGCGAAGGCTATGTAAGCTATGCAGGCGAAGGCTGGGTGAATACAGAGGAGACTCACAAGAGCAATCTTTGTCTTAAGGCATATACAAATAATAAGTCAAATTAGGGGAATAGAACTTGAAAAGAAGGTATGTAAAGTACTCTACCGTGGTTCTGTCATTCCTGACACTATTCATATTGGGGTGGATACTTGTCTTTCAGGAATCGACTGCAATCGCGCGAGCCAGATATGATCAGATGAGTGGTTTGGAGAGGCTTCGCTTTTATAACGAAAGCCTTGAAGAACAGAATGAAAAATTGAAGACCAATCTTCGTATAACGGTGCCAAAGGGTGTGGCGGAGAAGGACATAGTCATGGAGACAGACTATGTCAATCAACGTTTTGTTGTATCTATCCCTCGGGCCAACGAGAAGTTTTTGTTTAAGAATCCTATTGTAGGCAGCAGCAACAATATTCAGGATATCATCACTGAAGCGGGTGGCGATGTTCTTAATATAGAGATTTTGCTGGATGCTGTATATGAGCCTAAGGTAAGCTACGAAGGAGACTATATGTATGTGGGATTTAAGGATCCCCATGAGTTATACGACAAAATTGTTGTAATAGATGCCGGTCACGGCGGCAATGATCCCGGAACCATAGCAGAAGGATTCTATGAAGCTGATATTGACTTGGAGATAGCCAAAAAGCTAAAGCCCAAATTAGAGGCACAGGGTATCCGTGTATATATGACAAGAGAGACGGATAAGTATGTGGGACTCCAGACAAGAGTGGGCATGGCCAATGCCGTGAAAGCCGATGCATTTATCAGTATTCACTGCAATTCCACCTCTGCCAGAAGCTCTAAGTATAATGGAACCCAGGTGCTATTCAATGACGGAGATGAAACCGGCAACAGCTATGAATTGGCGGAACTCTGCATGGAAGGTGTAACAACCAACTTTTCCTCTGAGAGGATGATGGTTTCTTCCGGCAGCAGTATATATATTGTGCGTAATTCGAAAGTGCCGGTGGCCCTTGTGGAGGTTGGATTTATGTCTAACAAAGAGGAGCTGGCCAAGCTCATAGACGAGGACTATCAGAATAAGGCTGCAGATGGTATTACTGAGGCCATCAGCAAGGCCTATTTAAGGGGAATTATTCATGGGTAAGCGAATAATCTTTGCCACAGGCAACGAGAATAAAGTAAGAGAAGCCAGGGAAATCCTTGGTGAGCTGGGACTGGAGATTATATCACAGAAGGAAGCCGGCCTTTTTGCAGATGTATGCGAAGACGGAACAACCTTCAAAGACAATGCCCTTATTAAGGCCAGGGGCATCGGAGAGCTGTGCGAGGATATCGTTATAGCCGATGATTCGGGCCTGGTGGTTGATTATCTGGGAGGAGAGCCGGGGATTTATTCCTCTCGGTATATGGGAGAAGATACTTCCTATGAGATAAAGAATAGAGAGATAATAAGAAGGCTTGAGGGGGCAAAAGAAGAGGAGCGGACTGCCAGATTCGTGTGCGCCATAGCAGCAGTTCTTCCGGATGGAAGAGAACTGATATCACAGGAGTGCGTAGAAGGTGTAATAGCCCACGAACCATATGGGGACGGTGGATTCGGATATGATCCCATCTTTATGGTGCCGGAATACGGCAAGACCACGGCTGAACTTGATATGGAAGAGAAGAATAAGATCAGTCACAGGGGTAAAGCACTGCGTGCCATGTGTGCGCTTTTAAAGGAAGCAGGATTGTAATTAATGAAGATTCTTATTGTAAGTGACACTCACGGAAGAACCTATTATCTGGACCGCCTCTTAGAGAACGTGGGGCATATAGACTATTTTATCCATCTGGGAGATGTCTGTGATGTAGACTTGTTTACTTCTGTGGAGATAACCTGCCCCAAATCAATTATCTGCGGAAACAATGACTTCTTCTTACCCTATCCCAAGGAAGAGATAATCACCCTTGCGGGAAGGAAGATATGGCTTACCCACGGCCACAGGTACAGCATCTATTATGGTACTGACGATATAAAGAAGGCGGCCAAGGAGAAGGGCGTGGACATTGTAATGTGCGGACACAGCCACTATCCTTTGATAGAGCAGGGGGAGGACATAGTGGTGCTCAATCCGGGAAGCCTTACATTCCCCAGACAGTCAAACAGATTGCCTTCTTACATTATTATGGAGATAGATGACAATAATGAAGCTCATTACACATTGAATTATCTAAAGAATTAGTAGTAAAAATGTGTTGACAAGGTGTTGTTTCTATAATATAATTACTTTTGCGTCAATCAAGGACAGCGAGAAAAACCTTGTTTTTGTTGCAAAACCGGGGTGTGGCTCAGCTTGGCTAGAGCGCCTGGTTTGGGACCAGGAGGCCGCAGGTTCGAATCCTGTCACCCCGATCTATATTTAAACCAAGACGGGGCTGAATATGATTGATGGCAGATTATTCATGCGGGTGTAGTTCAATGGTAGAACACTAGCCTTCCAAGCTAGATACGTGGGTTCGATTCCCATCACCCGCTTTATATCATAAGAAGGGGCCCGTCACGAAGTGATGGGAAGATTTCTTATGATGAAGGCGACATCGCGTAGCGATGTTGTAGATAGTAGTACAGTCACTAATTATCAGAGTGATGAAGGCGACATTTGCGAAGCAAATGTTGTAAAAGTATATTAAACTATTTAGTATGTGTTCGTAGCTCAGCTGGATAGAGCAACGGCCTTCTAAGCCGTGGGTCGGGGGTTCGAATCCCTTCGAGCACGTT
>SVDM01000019.1 GCA_015058015.1 Lachnospiraceae bacterium
GAAGAATTATGTACCTTCGGCACCTTTAATTAAAGAGAAAAGCCAGGGTTTAATCCCTGACTTTGTCTACAGTCTGAAGCGTTGGTTCTTTGGAACCAACGCTTTATTATTATCATATTTTTGCAACAATAGTATATAGAGGACTATTGTTTTTTCATAATTCTGTTGTTTATAAAATAACATAATGATAAAATTATTATGGTAGATTAATGAGAAATATGAGGTGTAGTAATGCAGGATTTTGTAGTTGAATTATATAAAAGAATAATAGATATTTGTGATTATTACGTTGTCGCTAACAAAGCCAGCATTATTAGTGACATAAAGGGGCTAATCCCGGATATTCAAAGATTTGTTACATGGTTTATTGAAACAGAAGATATTGGAGTGGAAGCGCAGATAAAAACATCAATGAATAATCAGGTTCTGGAAATGCTAAGGGATATGTCGATAGCGCTGGAAAGAGGCGACTCTGTTTTGATGTTTGACGCAACTAAAGAAGGTGTGGCAGAGTATCTAAAACTATTTATTCCCGAGGAGGAACTTGTGTGATGAATAGAATTTACGATAATAATATAAAAGCACTGGAGAAAATTTCTAAAAAATCAACAGATTATATTAGAGCAAAAGTGGAGAGTTTTGAAAATAAAACACAGACTGAACCAAGAATAAATGATAAGCATACATTTGACGAAAAGGGAATGTTTGAAGAAATAGAGGTAGATGTTGAAGAATCCTTTACTCAAGAAAAGATTTTTAAGGTGAGAAAAGGTGATTTGGAATTATATTTATCTGGTAAAAGAAATCCAAATGCTTTGGCAGAAAAATGGACAGAAAAATTTGCCGAGCTCCCAAGAACATCGTTTGTGATTATGTTTGGCTTGGGAGATGGAAGGTTTTTGCGTGAAGTATGCAAGAAGATAGGCAAAGAAGTACGCGTTTTTGTTTATGAACCATCATTAAAAATATTTATTAAGTGCTTAGAAGAAGTTGACTTGACTGAAATAATAAAAAGTCATGAGATATCATTTGGAATCGACAATAATATTTCTTTTGATGAGATAAAAGAAATACTTGCTCGAAATATTCATATGGACAACCTTGAATTCTTGAGGTGGTATGTATTACCGGGATATTTTCAGCTGTATCCCGGTGAATCAAAGCAGTTTTTGGAATTGGTTCGTGGCTGGGGCGATAAATTATTAACATTCCATGGAACAAAAGTGTTTTTTGCCAATGTTGCTATGGGGACGCTTTTGTACAATGCAATGTATCTTCCGGATTGTAGAATGACTACACAGTTGGTAGATGTGATTCCGAGGAACCTTCCGGCAATAGTTGTTGCAGCAGGGCCATCATTGAATAAGAATATCTCGGAGTTGAAAAAGGCAAAAGGAAAAGCGTTTATAATTGCAGCTGATACAGCTGTAAAGCCATTGATGAAAGCCGGAATTGTTCCGGACATGTATACAGTAGTTGATGCAGTCAAACCGGTAGAATTAGTTCAATATCCTGGGGCAGAAAGAATTCCGTTATTGACATCTGTTATTTCTTCACAGGCAGTATTGGCACATCAAACAGGGCTTAAGTTCTTTTTTAATGAAGGGTTTGAATTTATAAATAAGCCGTTTGATGATTTGGGGATTCCTTTTGATGAAATGTCCATGGGTGGATCGGTTGCGACAGCATCTTTTGCGCTGTCATATATGATAGGTCTTAATACAATTATTCTAGTTGGACAGGACCTGGCGTTGACAGGTGGAAAGTCGCATGTTGATGGAGCCTTTCATGAAAAGGAGGAGGCTCTTGATACGACAGGATACATGATGGTACCCGGAAATGTTGAGAAAGAGGTTCCTACGCGGCCTGATTTTAAAAAATATTTAGACTGGTACGATTATTATATTGAAGGTTGTAAAGAGCATCGTCCACAACTCACGGTTATTAACGCAACAGAGGGAGGCGCTAAGATTAAGGGGACAGAGGTTATGAACCTTAAAGATGCCATAGAAAAGTATTGCACAGAATCTGTGGAACTTGGTGAGAGAATAAATAGTGTTCCTCCGGCTTTTGAGGGAGCCAATCGTGAGAAGGTGGTTGAGTATTTAAGAAGCACCGAGGCCGGATTTAGAAAGATAGCAGAGGATGCTTTGAAGCAAAAGAAGTTGTATCAAAAAATTGATAAGATGGCTGATACCGGTAGAATGTCGACAAAAGAGTACGAGAAACTACTGGTAAAAATTAAGAAGCTGACGAAGACAACCATAAAATCGCCGTTATATGAGCTGGTTGATGATACCCTTATTGATGCGAGTCTTATACTACAGAAGGAGTTACTGGTAGAGGAGGGCTCTATGGTAGAGGAGGCAAAAGAATTAGCCCGTAAAGGAATTATTTACATGGATTTAATGAATGAGTGCGCTAATCTTTTGGCAGACGTGGCTGCAGATAGCGTTTCGAATGTTAAATAGCAATTCGGAGGAAAGAATATGCCCATAGATGAAATCAATCGCGCGTTAGAACTGTTTAACGGCAACTGCTATGAAGAATGTGTTGAAGTACTAATTGAAGAGTATAACAAGGGAATCGAGACAGAGTGGATAAAGGAATTTTTCTATCAGAATTTCATTCTACCAAATGAAGAAGAGTTTAGGGAAAACTACTCAAAGAATACGTTTGAATTAACGAGCTGTAAATATGAGGAGTGCCTAATTGATTTTATTCCTGTATCAGAGGATAAATTTTACTTATTTTTGAGAAATGAAGACCGCTTTTTAGGGAGCATTGATTTAAACAGTTTTAAAGCGGCAGAGGAAAAGGAATTTCATAGCCTTCTCATAGCAGATACGTGGGACCTTAGAGATATGCTGCCGTTTATTACCAAAAAGGAATATCAAACAGTATATATAATTCTGGAAGATTTATTGTGTATCTTTGCGTCCTTTTTTAAATTGAAATCGATTACAAACAAAATTCTTTATAATGCGATTCTTTTTTCAAATACAGAAGAAATGAAGACGTATTTTATTGAGTATCCTTCATATTACCTTCCCCATGATATTTGTTCACTGAACAATGAACGATACAAAACTATTATTAGCGAGATAAGAAAAGATCGGATTAATAACACATGCGAAAAAAGAGATAACGTTTTTCTGTCTATATGTATTCCAAGTTATAACAGGGGCAATCGTGCACTGGAAAGCATTAAGAATATGCAAAGGCTACAATATGATGCCGAGATAGAGTTTTTTGTATCTGATAATGCATCGAATGAGAATGTGGACGGTTATGACGAGATAAGAAGGCTTGGGGAAACGGATTCCAGAATTACGTATAGCAGACTACCTGAAAATTTACTGATTCACGGGAATGTATGCAATATTGTGGACCAAGCATCTGGAAGATTTCTGATGTTTGCCTCAGATGAGGATATTCTGATAATAGAGAACATCGAAAAATGTATGAACTACCTGTATAGGCATATGGAATGCGGGGGAGGAACGTTTTCGCATATTGGAGTGAATGGGGGAATTGATGAAGAACGATACGCAAGCGAAGCTTATCTAAGAACAGTTTTGGCTTTAAATACAAATTATTTAACAGGGCTGGTTTTAAACAAAACAAATATCGATATTCATGGAATCCTCAGTATAATTCGGGAATATGAAAGAAACCTGTTTGTACGGTTGTATCCTCATTCTGCGTTTATGGTTCTAGCTACGGCAAAAGAAGCTGTGTTTAATTCAGAGCTGGTGATGTGGGAAGAGGGCGAGTCGGAAGCATCGTGGGATTATATTGTGGAGGTATTTCAAGCTCCAGATAGAATAAGGCAAGCAATAGATACAGTAGAGTTTATTAGACGCCAGCTGGATTTGCCAGAGGACGTTTTTGCTAAAGTTATTGAAGAAAGAATATGTAAAGTCTTCTTTTTAATTGGACTCGCATTTAGTTTGTATGGCAAGAATGAAGACGCTAACACATGGTTTCAGTCATGTATTGTGATATATACAGGATGGGAAGAATATTTTGATAAGTTATCTCTAAAAGAGAATCATATTAAACAGATAAGAAGAACAAATATTCTTCAGTTTTGGGAAGGGTTTATGAGTAATCCTTTGCGTGAATGGATGAGCGCTGAAGAGTCTATGAGATTTCAAATTACTGCTATGATTATGCAATACATGGACGCTAAAGGATACGAGTTGTCAAAACTTAATTATAAAGAAATAGAGAATGGTTGGATAAAAACATTTATATAAAAAATGGGGGAGGAAAAGTGTATGAAGGTTGTTTTGCTAGCCGGTGGAGCTGGCACTAGAATAGCTGAGGAATCAGACAAAAAGCCTAAACCAATGGTGGAAATCGGTGGTATGCCTATACTCTGGCACATTATGAAAGAGTATTCATTTTATGGGTTCAATGAGTTTGTAATATGCGCGGGATACAAGCAAGAAATGATAAAAAAGTGGTTTAGGGACTATTTTATGTATACATCAGATATTACATTTGATATGACAGATGGGTACAAAATGATAGTTCATGACCAGAGGACAGAGCCTTGGAAAGTAACGGTTGTTGACACAGGCGCATGGACCATGACTGGTGGAAGACTGAAACGTATTAAAGAATATGTTGACGGAGAATCATTTATGATGACTTACGGTGATGGTGTTTGTGATGTTGACATAAAGAAGCTTCTTGAGTTCCATAAAGAGCATAGAAAGATGGCGACGTTAACAGCCGTGAAACAGGAGCAACAAAAGGGAGTTCTTGATATAAGTGAAAACAATTCAGTAAAAGCTTTTCGAGAGAAGCAAGTGAAGGATGGTAGTCTGATTAATGCAGGTTACATGGTTTTAGAGCCGGGAATTTTTGATTACATAAAAGATGATAGAACGGTTTTTGAACAGGATGTTCTTCAGCAGATTGCTAAACAGGGAGAACTAATGTCTTACATTCATGAAGGTTATTGGCAATGTATGGATAATGTGAGAGAAAAAAGACTTCTGGAAAGTATCTGGGGATCCGGAAAGGCACCTTGGAAAAAGTGGAATTAGAACAAAAAAATGGGAAGGATTGAATTATGAGAGAAAAGGTATATATTACTGCAGAAATTGGTATTAATCATAATGGAGATATAGAAATTGCCAAGAAGCTAATAGATGTCGCTTTTGTGGCTGGGTGTGATGCAGTTAAGTTTCAGAAAAGAACAATAGACAAAGTATATACGAAGGAGTTCTTGGATGGACCAAGGCAAAGCCCATGGGGAACAACTCAGAGAGCGCAAAAAGAAGGGCTTGAGTTTGGGAAAAACGAATATGACATCATTGATGCCTATTGCAAAGAAAAGGGCCTGGAGTGGTATGCTTCAGCATGGGATGTAGATTCACAAATTTTTCTTAGACAGTATAACCTCAAGTTCAATAAGATAGCTTCGGCTATGCTTGTAAATGAAGACCTATTGGATTGTGTTGCTTCAGAAGGAAGATATACGTTTATTGCAACAGGAATGAGTTCAATGGAAGAGGTTGATAGAGCTGTTGAAGTATTTAAAAAGCATAATTGCCCCTTTGAACTACTTCATTGCAACAGTACATATCCAATGCCGGATGAAGACGCTAATCTTAATCTAATACATACTTTGGCACAACGATATGGATGTAAAGTTGGTTATAGCGGTCACGAGGATGGCCTCCTAGTAAGTGAATGCGCGGTTGCGATAGGGGCCACATCCATCGAACGGCATATCACGCTTGATAGGACAATGTACGGATCTGATCAGAAAGCATCGGTTGAGCCTGCCGGATTATGTGAGTTGGTAAAGAATATTAGGATTATAGAGCGCCTAATGGGTGATGGAGAAAAGCGACTTACTCCAGCAGAAGCGGAGATAAAAAAGAAACTACGGGGGTAATATGGAAAGAATAGAACTTGTTGTATTTGATATAGACGGAGTAATCACAGATGGTTCTGTTATTGTAGATTCAAGGGGCACTGAGCAAAAAAGGGTGAACTTTAAGGATATGGATGCCATTTTCGAATTGTACAACAGAGGATTCAAACTGGCTGCAATAACAGGAGAGGATACACCCATAGTCGATTATTTCGAAAAGCGCTTTCCATGGGAGTATTTCTATAGAGGGGGCAAGACCAAAAAGGATGCAATGCTTCAGATTGAAGAAGGCACCGGAATATCCGCCGAGCATATCTGTTATGTGGGTGACGGGAAATATGACGTGGAGCCACTGAAACATGCTAGACTAGGAATCTGTCCCGCAGACGCAATAGATGCGGCAAAGATGTCTTCCCAAATGGTCCTCCAAAAAAAAGGCGGAGACGGATGCGTTTGGGAATTGCTGTCGATTTTAGAAAACTTTAATAACGAGTTTTCGCCGCAAAAGTATGTATATAACAGATTGGAAGAGCATGTAAATATATTTAAGACCATCGCCACCGATCAGGAGCTCATGAACGAAGTTATCCGTATCGGGGACAGAATTATAAAAATCTTCAATGCTGGAGGTGGAATTTTCCTGTGCGGTAACGGAGGAAGTGCTGCGGATGCACAGCATATAGCAACAGAGTTTGTAAGCAGGTTTTATAAGGACAGACCGGGATTAAACACAGAGGCTCTTTCAGTTAACACTTCCACAATAACTGCCATAGGCAACGATTACAGCTTCGAGAGGATTTTTGCTCGTCAGCTTGAAGCCAAGGCAAAGTCCGGGGATATGGTGATAGGCATCACCACAAGCGGACGAAGCAGGAATATTTTAGAAGCATTCAGATATGCAAAGGATAACGGAATTGTTACGGTACTTTTGACAGGCGGCCATAATCTTGACGATGTGGATATACAGGCGGATTATACTATCAGCATACCTGCCAAGATAACGCCAAGGGTACAGGAAACGCATATATTCGTGGGACATGTGATTGCGGAATATGTAGAGTGGAAAATGTTTGGAAGAGATAAGTAGGGAGTAAATAGATAGTCTTGGAATATGATTTTTCTTCAATAAAGGATCAAAATGTAATTATCACCGGTGGAAGCGGTTCCATTGGCATGGTTATAGCCAAAGGATTTCTGTCTTGTGGTGCAAATGTGTATCTGTGGGGACACAGACCCATAGATAACTCAGAAGAATTTGCAGATTATTCGATTGTGGATTTATCGAATATGGCTGAAATCGATCGGGCGCTTGAATCCATGCCACAGACGATTGATACGTTGGTTAATTGCGCAGGTATTACCATAGGTAATCATACGAATGATTATTCCTTGGAAGATTGGAATAAAACATTAATAGTCAACTTAACTGCACCATTTTACCTGAGTAAGCAAGTTTCAAAGCGTATGCAGTCGGGAGAAGGCGGAAGCATAGTCAATATCACAAGTATCGGCGCAGAGTTTGGTTTTCCCAACAATCCTGCGTACGGGGCATCGAAAGCCGGTCTTAAGAATTTAACCAAATCATTGGCATATGATCTGGCTGAACATGGTATCAGGGTCAATAACGTGGGACCCGGATATACCGTTACCAAAATGACGGATAAGAGTTGGAATGACCCTCATATGAGAGAAGAACGCACAAAACATACCATGCTAAACAGATGGGCGGTTCCGGAGGACATGGTGGGGATTGTGCTGTTTCTTGCAAGTGATATGTCTAAGTATATAACAGGTCAGGATATATACGTAGACGGAGGATGGAGTTCAAAGGGATTATAAATGATTAAGTTATCGGAATATGTATTTAAATTCTTAAAATCAAAGGGAGTAAACACTATCTTTATGTTGCCCGGAGGAGGAGCCATGCATTTGGTGGATTCTTTGGGGACTTCCGGGATAGAGTATATTCATTGCCAGCATGAACAAGCTGCTGCAGTCATGGCCGAATCATACGGACAACATTCCAACCATATTGGGGTGGCTTTAGTGACGTCAGGCCCGGGAGCGACAAACACTATAACAGGTGTGGCTGCGGGTTGGATAGATTCTACGCCAATGTTAATCATTTCCGGACAGGCTAAAAGGTGTGATCTTATAGGTGATAAGGGAGTTAGGCAGGTAGGTTCCCAGGAAGTCACAATTACAGAGATTGTAAAGCCGATTGTAAAATATGTTGCTCAGGTATATGAACCGGAAACTATCAGATACCACATAGAGAAGGCTTATTATGAAGCGACTACCGGAAGAAAGGGTCCGGTTTGGCTAGATATACCGATGGATGTTCAGGCGGCAATGTTGGACGAAGAATCATTAAAGGGATTCGATATTCCCGAAGATGAGGATACGGTAAATTATGGGGAAATAGCATCTGAAATAATAGATGCAGTAAAAAAATCAGAGAACCCCATAATCCTTGCTGGGAACGGGATATATTCGTCGGGAGCGTCGGAGGCATTCACAAGAATGCTTGAAAGGGTAGCCATTCCCGTGCAAACAACATGGAAGGCCGTAGACCTTATGTGTGAAGATGATCCATTATATGTGGGACATCCAGGCGGATTGGGAGACAGAGGCGCCAATTTTGCAATTCAGAAATGCGACCTTCTTTTATCATTGGGAGCAAGAATTGATAACAGTGTTACAGCGTTTAATGAAGAGTGTTTCTCACCTGCTTCGTATAAGATTGTTGTAGATATAGATATCAACGAGTTGAACAAGTTTACGATGCATATTGACAAAAAATACTGCTGTGATGTCAATAGACTGATTGAGGCTATCAATGATGCGTCTTTTGATAAGATTGAAAGAACTAAATGGATTAGTTATTGCAAGAAAATACATGACAAGTATTTCAAAGTAGATTTAAGCAATTATGAAAAAAAAGCCAATTATGTGGATGGATATTATTTTACAAAACAGCTAAGCAATGTGCTCGAGGAAGGCGATATTATCGTGCCCGAAAGTTCCGGAGTCACGGCTGAAGTGACCATTCAGGCTTTCGAAAATAAAAAGCGGCAAAAACTTAAGCATGCAGCGGGATTAGGATCAATGGGATTCGGTTTGCCATATTCCATAGCGGCATGTTTAGCCAATGATAAAAAAAGAACCGTATTGGTAGACGGCGACGGAGCTTTCCAGTTAAATATTCAGGAATTGGAGACATTGCACAGATTAAATCTTCCTATTAAGATATTTATCTGGGATAATAACGGATATGCAAGCATTAGAAATATGCAAAGAAATAATTTTAATTCCAGATATGTGGGAAGTGATGAGACAAGTGGTCTGACCTTGCCTGATATCGCTGATGTGGCATCAGCGTATAAACTGCCTACCGCAGTCATTAATAATGATGATGAAGTGGTTTCCGGTATTGAGAAAGTATTAAGCATGAGCGGCCCTGTCGTATGCATAGTCAAAATCAATACCGACCAGGTAGTGGCTCCAAAAGTGCAGGCCAGAATCGGTGAAAATGGGAAAATGATACCCGGCCAATTGGATTACATGTGGCCTTTTGATGCGATAGATGAAGAGGATAAGAAATGATTACATATGGTATTATGCAAGGAAGGTTGACGCCTTCTAACGGAAGAGGAATACAGTTTTTCCCTTTTGATAATTGGGCTAATGAATTTGGTATTGCGTCTGAACTGGGATTAGATGAAATAGAGTTTATATTTGATTATGATAATTACATATCCAATCCGCTCTGGACAAACGAGGGGATTGATAAGATCAATAAGCTTACAGATGATACTGGTGTCAAGGTAAAGTCCCTTTGCTTTGATTATTTCATGAGAAGGCCGTTTTACAAATACGATGGCAAGGAGCAGGAAAAAGTAAAAGATGAAAACAAAAGAATCCTGCTTCAAATGTTTTATGCCATGAAACGGATAGGGGGAGCTCTTATAGAGATACCCGCAGTGGATAATTCATCACTTAAGACGGAAGTTGAGAAGAAACTGTTTTCCACTTTTCTGAAAGAGATTATTAAAGAGACTGACGATGAATATGGGGAAATAAAGGTTGGACTCGAGACGGATCTTACGGTGGAGGATTTCGTTCACTTTATAGACGAAATAGGTTCAAAGAGATTGGGCGCCAATTATGATAGTGGTAATAGTTCAGGACTCGGATATGACCTTTATAAGGAGGTTACCGGATTAGGAAATAGGATATTCAATATCCACATTAAAGACAGAGTATATATGGGGACAACAGTTGCCTTAGGTACAGGAAGCGCGAACTTTGATGAACTTTTTAAGGGCTTGAAAGAAATTCACTATAATGAATCCTTTATTATCCAGGCAGCAAGAGGGACTGATGGAAATGAAAGGAATACCATCGACAAACAAAGAAAATTTATTTCTGATTATGTTGAAAGAATGCTATAAGGGTTAGTAAAAAATATGGATTTAGGCTTAAGAGATAAAAAGGTAATTATAACGGCTTCATCGAATGGGATTGGGAAAGCTACAGCATTGGCTTTTGCAAATGAAGGGGCAAAGGTCCTCATTAACGGGAGGAATCCCCAAAAACTATCAGCTGTAAAAAACGAGATTTCAACCTGCTACGGAGAAGATTCGGTACTGTCGGTATGTGGTGATGCCACAACGGATGAAACACGTGACAAGATAATTCGGGAAGCTCATGACAAATGGGGGAGCATAGATATATTGATTCCGTGTGTCGGCTCGGGAAAGTCTGAATCTGAGAATCCACTAAGTTTAGACGAATGGAATAGATTACTAAATATTAATCTATTATGTAATGTTGGTTTGATAGATAAATGCATTTCGTTATTGCAAAAAGGAAATGATCCTGTGATTACGATGATTTCTTCAGTTGTGGCAATAAGCAGGGCATCTGCACCGGCATCATATGCTGCTGCAAAAAGCGGCATTCTCACTCTCAACAATTACCTGGCAGCTGAGTACAAGAATACGGGGATAAGAGTTAATTGCGTTGTTCCGGGAAATGTGTATTTCACAGGAGGAAGATGGGAAGAAATAAGGAATGCGGATGTTAAGGGCACTGATGAATACATTAACAGCAATGTTCCAATGAACAGATTTGGAAAACCTGAGGAAATTGCAGATGCAATCGTATTCATGTCATCGAAAAGGGCATCGTTTATAAATGGAGCGGTATTGACCGTTGATGGCGGACAGAATGGGGGCATAAAATGAACACAATCGAAAAATTTACTATAAAAGACAAGGTCATAGTAATCACAGGAGGTGCTGGATTACTGGGGAAAAAACATGCTGAAGCCGTCTTGGACGGTCAGGGTGTTCCAGTTCTTTTGGATGTTTCCGAAACTGCATTAAATGCTGCACAAAACGAATTAAATGACTATTCTTCTAATTGTAAAATAGAAACCCTAGTCTGTGATATAACATCACGAAGTGATGTGGAGAGTACAAAAGACATACTGATGGACAAGTATGGTCACATAGACGGGTTGATTAATAATGCGGCAAATAATCCCAAGGTAGAAGGCAACTCCCGAAACATGAAGCCCATCCAATTTGAAAACTTTCCCGTTGAAATGTGGATGGATGATATTACTGTAGGTCTTACAGGTGCACTTATCTGCTCACAGGTATATGGGGGGGAGATGGCACGACAAGGATCAGGTGTGATACTTAATATTTCATCAGATTTGGGTGTGATTGCGCCCGATCAGCGTATATATAGAAAAGGTGGCCTAAAAGAGGATGAACAGAGCGTTAAGCCAGTCACATACTCCGTGATTAAGCACGGACTTATAGGCCTTACCAAATATCTGGCTACATATTGGGCCGCACATGGAGTGAGGGCTAATGCTATATGCCCCGGTGGTATATATGCAGGACAAAATGAGGAATTTCTTCAGAAACTGACTAATCTAATTCCCATGGGCAGAATGGCAGATAAGGATGAATACAAGAGCACAGTGCTGTACATGATATCCGATGCGAGCAGCTATATGACAGGGTCAACAGTGATAATCGACGGTGGCAGAACGTGCTGGTAATTGGATGTCATCAAAGGATTATTTCTGAGGAGATCAACTATGAAGCTTTTTGTCTGGGGAACAGGATTTGTAGCTAAAGAATTATTAGAAAATGAATTCAAGGATATTAAGATCAGTGGATTCATAGATAAAAAAGCATATGCGAACAGTGACATGTACTTAGATGGAGTAAAAGTTTATGCGCCTCAGGTCATCAAGGATTTGGAGTATGACCTTATCGTTGTAGCTACAGGACATTCATATTCCGTATATGAACAGGCAAAAGAGGTGGGAGTCGATCTTGGGAAGCTGTTTTTCATATACAATAATTACATATTCGAGGATCTGAATAAGGATTATGACGCTGTAAGGAATATTTTCACCGAGGATTTTGTCAATATAATCAAAAATCGTTACCATGTTATCCGCGGAATGCATTGCGATGAGTTGGGAGATGGCTTCTTGGAATCCGGATCATGGCGACATGGTGGGGTGTATGCCGAGGATTATGTAAGGTTACGAACATTCGAACTTGTATATAAGGAAATTACAGAAGCAGGACTGAAAGGTAATGTCGCTGAATTAGGCGTATACAGAGGCGAGTTTTCTCGATATCTTAACAGAGCATTTAGCGACAAAATGCTATACCTTTTTGATACTTTTGAAGGTTTCAATGAGGTAGAGGCCAAGACGGAGAAGGAAAGTGGCAATTGCGGGGACGCATTTATTAACAGATTCAGAGAGACATCCATAGACATTGTAATGAGCAAGATGGATCATCCTGAAAAAATTATTGTAAAAAAGGGGCTGTTTCCTGAGTCGCTGGATGGATTAGAAGATAGTTTCGTGTTTGTGTCAATTGATGTTGACTTTGAACAGTCCATATATGATGGCTTAAAGTATTTCTATCCGAGACTGGTTTCCGGAGGGTATATATTTGTACACGATTATAACTCTGCAAGTCTAATGGGAGTAAGGAAAGCTGTTGCAAGATATGAGATTGATGAAAATATCAGGTTATGTAAATGCCCAATTACGGATTTGGAGGGCACTTTAGTGATAACGAAATGAGGGAATATGATATGGTAAATTGGAATAACTTAAAGGAGTGGATTTCCACGGTTGAAAATGAGGCCGAAAGGTTTTTGAAGACGCATAAAGAAAATGTCTTTATATACGGAGCGGGTCTTGCTGGATATTGGTATTTGAAGTACTTGAAATTCAGAAATGTCGAGGTTAAAGGTTTTATTGTCAGTGATGTAAAAAGCATTGACAAAGATTCTGTTCCCGGGGGATTGGAAGTTTATTCTATGGATGAGGTGTGCTCCGATTTTAATGATTACAGTATCATAATAGGAGCGCCCAAATTCAAGGCAGAAATCAAGGATATATTGAGCCACCGGTGTAATAAAGAAGATATATATTCTTTTGAGGGCGAGATATATTTCTCATTTATCCATGATGTAGAGGCTTACAGACAGTATATATTGGATAATTGGAACCGAATAGAAGCATTATATGAAAATCTTGCGGATCAGAAATCAAAGGAGACTTTGCAGGCATTTATTATGGGACGCATGTCCGGAGATCAAGACTATTTCATAAATTGTATGGTTCCGGATCAGTACTATCCAAAGGATATTATGCATTTCTCCGATAATGAGGTAATGGTAGAATGTGGATCCAATAATGGAAATACAATGCTTGATTTTGTGCATTGTGTGGACAATAAATATAAGCATTTGTTTTTGTTTGAGCCGGATAGGGATTGCGTAATGCAGATTCAGAATGTAATATCCGAAAATTGTCTCAAGGATATTACATTAATAGAGAAAGGCGCATGGAATGAGCGGACAGTTCTTACCTTTGCCGGAGATGACAGTTATGGATCTGGTCATATAACAGAATCTGGTGAGGAAAGAATTAAGACAGATACAATTGATGCCGCAGTAGATATTACGCCCACGTTTATTAAAATGGACATTGAAGGCGCAGAGCTAAATGCGCTGCGAGGGGGAGAGAAATACATAAAAAACAATTCTCCCAAACTAGCTGTCTGCGTATACCATGAAAAAGAAGATATATTAGATATACCGGAATACATAAAAAGTATAAATCCCAATTACCAGTTCTACTTGAGACATCATAATTGGGGCGCAACGGAAACGGTGCTATACGCAATTCCTGAATAAACAGAATTGTAATTTGATGTTTTGGGTAGAAAAAAGAATGATACTCAAATCAAAGAAAAATAGACAGTCGATTTGAAGGCATTACAATTTAAAACTTGTATGGTATAGCAGATACTGTATGTTATGTGATTTGATTAGAAAGGACAGCGGATTATAATGAGAACGTTTCAAGACTTAAAGAGGCATGATTGTGCGATATTATATGGTGCAGGTAAACAGTTTGAATGTGTACGCCCGTTTATTAGTAGTTTTATGAAGAATATTATTGTTGTAGATAATGATAGAAAAAAGCAGGGTACAAAGACTTTGTTTGGAGATATCATTTATAATCCGGACGATGTATTATCAGATATGAAGAGGGATACTGTTATTATCATATCAAGTATTTATAATCAATATGAAATTGCAAAAGGGGGGATACTAGATAGATTTGACATCAATTTGGATAAAATATATATGTATACATCTCAATTATATGAACAAAGGGTGTATAGGGAAGATTTGATGAAAGAACATTATGAGGAGGTAATAAAAAATGCTGATTTGTTGGCAGATGATGAGTCAAGAGAGTATTATTTATCATCCTATAGAGCTAGGATGGAGAGACAACCATTGTTATTAAAGCCGAATCATAATATGAGTAGTATTGGAGAATATAATGATATTGTCAAACTGTTAGAAAATGATATTATAGTGGATTGCGGAGGATATACTGGTGACACCGTTAATATTTATATGAATAGATTAAAAGAACAGTGTAAAATATATACTTTTGAACCATTCTTAGATAATTATAATATATTAGAGTCTATGATAAGAAGTAAAGGTTGGAAAAATGTATTTGCATATAATTATGCAGTAGGCAAAGATAATTATGAATATGAGGCAACATATGATGCTGATGACTATGAAATGGGTTTTAATTTACATAAAACAAGTGGAAAGAAAACGCAAAGAGTTAGTGTAAGGAAGCTGGACGATTTATTACATGATGTGAACAAGATTGATTATATCAAAATGGATATAGAGGGTGAAGAGAGAAATGCATTATATGGTGCAAAAGACATTATTCGTAAACATCATCCTAAATTAATGATTTCGGGGTATCATAAGATTGAAGACTTCTGGGAGTTGCCATATACAATTCGTGATATAGATAGCAGTTATAGAATATATGTAGGTCATGCTCCCAATGTATCAACTGAGTTAGAATATTATTGTATTTGAGAAGTGTATGTTAATTGACGGAGAAGGGGTGTATTAGTGGATAAGCGAGAACTATGCGATGTTCATGGAAGCTGTGTTAGCTTTTCGACGATTAAGAGAGATACGGAATATGCAAAATGGTACTCATCTGTTTTTAAAAACAATTTATTCTTTTCACATGTTAATCACTTTGGTTGCGTAACAAAAAAATTGCCAGCTCTTCCCGGGGAAACAGATTTTGATTCAGAGATTGTCAATAATCATGTTAAGCGAAATATTATTGTCGATCTGAACAAGAATGTTATTGAGTTGTTGAAACAAAGTGAGGCAAAATGGTTGTTGCTTGACCTATATGATTCTGCGCGTGTTCAATGGTTCTACCACGGGGGATGGTATACGCATGTATCGCGGTTGGAAATAGTAGCTCCTGAGTATTGGAACAAGATTAAAGAGCAGATTATTGGCCGAGCCAAGCTTGATACTGTGAGCGAGGATATTTTAATACAGAATATTAGATGTTATATGGATGCCGTTGTTGAAAAGTATGGAATAGACCATATTATATTAAATAGAACAGCGCTAAGTAGGTTTTGGATTAACGAGAATCATGAATTAGTGGAGTTTTCTGAAGATACTGACTATCTAGGAAGCTGGAGAGACAATAAAAGGATAAGGCATTTAGAGGATATAATTCTGAGATACTATCCAATAGCTTCTGTTGATATATCGAAGTTTTTTCTTGCTGATTGGGCAAATAACCATGATAGCCTTTCTGTTCATTATGAGATGGAATACTATGAGTGCACAGATAGGGCTTATGAACGAATTATTAAAGGTGAGTCAAAATGTGTCAATCAGATTGATGAAGTATCGTTTGCATATAAATTAGATCGAGACATGACAACTAGGGATGGAAAAGATAATTGGATTAATTACATCTCGGCGGCTATTTGTACTGAGTTTTCGGTTAATCCCCTTATGGATCAGTTGATTAAAGATTTTTCTGTAGAAGAGTTATGCAAATATCGCCATGAACTTGCGTGCATTTACAGATGGATTAATCAGGAAAGAGATTATTTTTATGACGATAGTATCTCGGTTTCAGAGAGGCAATTAAAATTGGTTGAAAGGTTTGAATCATTAATACAATAAATATCTAAGGTAGATTAGGTTAAAGAACTGATTGAAAAGAAATAATAGTCTTCAGTCTAGTTGATTCTAGAGGAGTTACTAATTATGGATAAATCACTCTATAAAAATAAAATAATGGTTACCGGGCATACCGGATTTAAAGGCTCCTGGATGTGTGAGGTTCTCATACATTTAGGGGCTAATGTTATTGGATATGCACTGGAACCAACACCAGAGAATGATTTGTTTAATAAACTTGAGTTGTCCCAACGGATAAACTCTCATATAGGTGATATCCGAGACTTAAAGCATTTACGGGATGTATTTGAAAAAGAATGTCCCGATATTGTAATTCATATGGCGGCGCAGCCTATTGTTCGCACCTCCTATGAAGAACCGGTTTACACGTATGAGACAAACGTTATGGGTACGGTCAACGTGATGGAGAGTATTCGTCTCACGGACTCTGTTAGGTCCTTTGTAAATGTTACAACCGATAAGGTATACAGGAATTACGAGAAGGCAGAGGGGTATAAGGAAGATGAGGAGTTGAACGGATATGATCCTTACTCCAATTCCAAGTCTTGTTCTGAGCTGGTTACCGATAGTTATAGAAACTCATTTTTTGGAGATAGAGATGTTAGCATTAGTGCCTGTCGTGCGGGAAATGTCATTGGTGGCGGTGACTATGCGAAAGATCGCGTTATTCCTGATTGTGTCAGAGCAGCAGCAAAGGACAAGGAAATAATTATTCGTAATCCCAAGTCAGAGAGACCTTTTCAACATGTATTAGAACCGGTCTGTGCATATCTGTATCTTGCGATGAAGCAATATGGGGATAAGTCTTATCAGGGCTGCTACAATATCGGACCTGAGCCTGAATCTCATGTTAATGCAGGGCAAATTGCAGATATGTTCTGCGAGGCATGGAAGAAGCATTCGGGGAAAACTGCAAGTTGGAAAGCTGTCCCTGATGGAGGACCTCATGAGACGGGATGTCTTCGTTTGGATATAAGTAAGATAAAACAGAGATTAAATTGGGCGCCTATGTGGGATATTAAGACGACCATTGATAAAACTGTTGAGTGGTATGCTTGCTATGAATCTGGCGGAGATTTTAAAGCATGCATGGATAATCAGATTGAAGAATACTTAGCTTTGTTGGGGGACTTGAGATGAAGTCATGGAAGGATGAAGAAGAAGCCAGAAGTATCATTAAGGATATGATTTCTGAATATTATCACGATTTTAAGGAGAATAAGAAGGACTTTACTGAAGGTGATAGAATCAATTACTCCGGAAGAGTCTTTGATGATTGTGAAATGAGATATCTTACAGATGCCATGCTAGATTTTTGGCTTACAACCGGGAGATTCTCCAATGAATTTGAGAAGAGATTCGGAGAGTTTTTAGGTGTGAGATATGCCCATCTTGTAAACAGCGGTTCTTCTGCCAATCTTATTGCTTTTATGGTGCTAACGGCTCCTGAGTTAGGCGAGCATCAGATAAAAAGGGGTGACGAGGTAATTACGGTTGCGGCGGCATTTCCCACAACGGTTGCACCTGTAATTCAGTACGGAGCTGTTCCGGTATTTGTGGATATGACAATTCCACAGTATAACATTGATGTCACAAGGCTGGAAGATGCCAGGTCTGAGAAGACCAAGGCGGTTTTTGTTGCTCATACGTTAGGCAATCCTATTGATTTAAGGGTCATTAGGGAGTTTTGTAATAAATACAATTTATGGTTGATTGAAGATAACTGCGATGCTTTGGGGTCGGAGTATACGATAGATGGGGAGACTAGAAAAACCGGTGCCTGGGGAGATATATCTACTGGTAGTTTTTATCCGCCACACCATATGACTATGGGTGAGGGCGGTATTGTATGTACTGATAACCCTACTCTACATAAGCTGATATTGTCTTACAGAGATTGGGGCAGAGATTGTATATGCCCATCGGGACGTGACAATCTCTGTGGACACAGGTTTGATGGCAAATTTGGTGATTTGCCAAAGGGATACGATCATAAATATGTATATAGTCATCTCGGTTACAACTTGAAGGTTACGGATATGCAGGCAGCCGTTGGCTGTGCCCAGCTTGATAAGTTACCGGGGTTTATTGAGGCAAGAAGACGTAATTGGGAGCTTTTGCATAAGAAACTCTCATGCGTTGAGGATAAATTGATTCTTCCGGAGGCGGCACTCGGTAGTAATCCGTCTTGGTTTGGATTCCTTATGACGGTTAGACCTGAGAGTGGGTTGAAGAGAAATGATATTACGACATCTCTTGAGAAGAAGAATATCCAGACAAGGTTATTGTTCTCCGGGAATATTATTAAGCATCCTTGTTTTGATGAGATAAGAGGGACGGATGCTTATCGTGTGGTCGGAGGGCTGACTAATACGGATTTGATTATGGAGAACTCTTTCTGGGTTGGAGTGTACCCTGGGATGAGTGAGAGCATGTTGGAATATATGGCGGAGAGTATTATTGAAGCTGTGAAATAGTTCTTTTACAGAATAATTGGACATTGGAAATTTTATACTTTACATTGGGGATGATGCGTGGTAGTATTTGTGAAGAATCTTTTCATGCATAGTGATCACGGCATCTCGCCGAACTATTCCCATGATTTTTAGTTTAGCAGTGACATTTTCGTTATCATAGTCTATTTTTAATCTTGGAATATCTATTTTTCTAACCTGTGTATGTCTGGATTTAATACACCGGTTAGGAGGTGTGATATACGCATAGACCGAGATGTGGGTAGTTTCTCCTTGAAGCAGGAATAAGGATTTATTATAATATAAGGAGCGGAGGTGACGGATATGTTATTGACGGAATATGATGAAGAGTTGCATATTAATAACGAAAAGGACATCTCGTACAGAGAAGGGCGTATAGACGGTCTCGCGGAAGGTGAAGAGGAACGCAAGAGACTTCTTGAAGAAAACGAGCGACTCCTAAAAGAAATAGAAGAGCTCAAGATGAAAGATGCTAAATACAAATAAAGTGTAGTAGGACTCCCAATGTAAGGAATAAACTTTGCATTGGGGGTTTTTATATGAAAGCGATTGTAACAGGGGCGGCCGGTTTCACCGGATACAGTCTGGTAAATGAATTGTCAAATAGAGGGTATTATGTTTATGCGTTGGTGCGTCCGGGGTCGAGGCACAATGGACGGCTGGTGGGCATGGATAATGTTGAATTAGTAGAAACGGACCTGATTGATACATCTTTTGAGGCGTATTGGGACAAGGTACAGTGTGACTATCTATTTCATTTGGCATGGAATGGTGGGAGATTTGATAGACCTGCTCAGATGAAAAATATTGATGTATCCCTTAAAGTGGTGGATTTGGCAAAAGCAGCTGGATGCAATAGGATTATCATTACAGGGTCTCAAGCTGAATATGGTGTGACAGATAGGATTCAGACGGAGGATTTGGAGACAAATCCGGTGGACCCATATGGCGAGGCTAAGGTTGAGATATGTCGCTCGACAAAAGTGAAGGCTGATGAAGTCGGAATCGATTGGATATGGGGAAGAATCTTTAGTCTATACGGAAAGTATGAACCTGTGAGCAGGATGCTTCCGGCGCTGATTTGTGCAATGAAAAAAGGAGAAGTTTTTAGCCTC
Organism: Lachnospiraceae bacterium; assembly: GCA_015058015.1. GTDB lineage: Bacteria > Bacillota > Clostridia > Lachnospirales > Lachnospiraceae > SIG280. The sequence goes on from SVDM01000019.1 coordinate 20,133, forward strand.
TCTTCGTGTAAGCAGAATTGGGATTATCTTGAGGTGAGAGATGCAGCCAACGCGCTGATCGCACTTGCTGAAAAAGGGAGGAACGGAGAAATATATAATATTGCTCATGGAGAATATCGTAAACTTATGGAGTTTACCGAGGTTGTTCGTAGAGCATATCCTCAGGGCAAGATTATTTACGGAAAAGATGCGGAGCCCTTTGTTTCTTTGCAACCTTCAGTGAAAAAGATAGTTACAGACACGGGATGGATACCGAAGTATGCTTTTGAGGAGTGTTTGGATTATGAGGTTGCCAAATAATAAAAAGGGAAACCGTAAATAAGTAAAAAAAGAAGAGTCAGGAGAAAACTCTCAATGCAAGGCATAAGCCTTACATTGGGAGTCTTATTATTTGCGCGAGGCTGCTTTACATTAGAGACCATTTATGGTATATTATGTCAGAAATCATTCATGCATAGTGTTCACGGTGTTCGCCAACTATTCCCATGATTTTTGTATAGCAGTAACATTTATCTTAAAGTTTGTCTATTTACTAATCTTGGAATTATTCTTTTTTCTGACCTATGTATGTTTTGAGATAAACATTTGTAGGGGAGGATAGAATATGAATATAACTAAAAGCGGTTAGAGCCTTTCTTGATGATATGTATATTTTGTTTTATAATCAAGGAGGAAGGCATGAGTAAAAGCAAAGTTAATAGAAAGTATAAAGACAGGCTTTTCAAGAGGATATTTGAAAACAAAGAAGATTTGCTGAGCCTGTATAATGCTGTTAATGGCACGGATTATGATAATGCGGAAGATGTTTCTGTTAATACGATTGAAGATTGTGTTTATATGAGCATGAGAAATGATGTATCATTTCTGATTTACGATGTAATGAATCTATATGAGCATCAGAGCACGGACAATCCAAATATGCCCCTTAGAGGATTCTTTTATTTAGGTGCACTGTATAAAGAAATGTTTGGGGAGCATAGGGATCTGTACAGTAGCATGATTATTAATCTTCCCACGCCTCAATTTATTGTATTCTATAATGGTAGCAAGGATGAACCTGATGAGAAATACATGAAGATGAGTGATGCGTATATAGGTCAGATATCAGGCGAGCCGGCATTAGAATGCACTGCAAGGTTGCTAAACATAAACTATGGGCATAATAAGGAACTGATGGACAAGTGCAAGAAGCTACGAGAATACGCTGTGTTGGTGAAAAGAGTTCGTGAGAATTTAAAAAATGGACTCAGCAAGGAAATTGCAGTATCAAATGCTGTTGACAGTTGTATCAAAGAAGACATACTGAAGGACCTTTTGTTGAAGCATAAAGCGGAGGTGACGGATATGATTTTGTCAGAGTATGATGAAGCGTTACATATTAACAATGAGAAAGCCATTTCCTATGAAGAAGGATTAAGGGTTAATGAAGAAAGATGCAGGGCTCTGGAGAGAGAGAATGAAAGGCTCAAAATGGAGCTTGAAGCTCTGAAGAATAATGCAAAAAAAGAAGCAAATACTCCGCCTGAGCTGTAATAAGCTACACGGTAACAGACTTGCTTCTTTTGGAGTATTCTATAAAAATGTAATTGAAAAGTCAAGAAACTAATTAAAGGGGCCTCGAACATATTTCTTAGTGCGACAGCCCCTTTTCTTTATGATTAGGATACGCGTGCTTTACATCTGGCACCATTTATGGTATATTATGTCAGGAATCATTCATGCGTAGTGTTCGTGGCGTTCGCCAACTATTCCCATGATTTTCTATAGCAGTGACATTTATCTTAAGGTTTGTCTATTTACTAATCTTGGAATTATTCTTTTTTCTGACCTATGTATGATTGGATTACAAATTATACACAAGGAGGATTTTAAGATGAGGTTCCCGATTCCGAATTCAGGGCTTCTGTTGTTGCGGGCTCCTAAGCAGGTTCCGGATCATGCGACGATAGAGATTATGGCTCCGGATGAGAGGGTGCTTACATATGACGTGAGAATTGTTAAGGTCGCAGATTACTCAGTTGAGGATTTGTTTGAGAAGAAGCTGTATATGCTGATTCCCTATTACATCTTTAATTATGAATCCAAGCTAAGGGAACTGGAAGAGAATGATGATAGTCTGGAAGAACTGTTGGATAAGTATCGGGATATCTTCGATAGGCTAGAGGTAGAACAGGAAAAAAGCAACTTGTCATCAAAGTCGCTAGATGCTATTATGAACTTAACCCGTAGTGTTACTTGTAAGTTCACAAAGAACCAAAGTAAGGTTCAAAGGAAAGTAGGGGATATGATGGGCGGAAAGATTTTGGATTTACCTTGCTTTAAGATTCATGATGAGGCAAAGGCTGAAGGGTTAGCAGAAGGTCGTGCAGAAGGTGAAGAAGAGCGCAATAGGTTAGCTGCCGAAAATGCGAGACTTAAAGCAGAGATTGACGAGATGAAGAAACAGACCTCAATGGACAAATGATGATATAGACTCCCAATGTAAAGAACAGGATTTACGTTGGGGGTTTTGTTTAAAAGTTAAACAGTATGTGGTGCTGTCAAGGTGACATTCGCACATTATTATTGTTATAATGAATGTGCGAATGTATATAATATAAGCAGATTATTTTATGGAGGATATTTTAATGGAAACAAGACCTTATGTAGCATGGGATGTTATTAACAACTTTATGATTGACGTATTCAAGGCTTACAATGTGCCGGAGGAGGATGCGAGGATTTGCGCCGACGTACTCCTAGAAGCAGACAGACGTGGAATCGAAAGTCACGGTTGTAATCGTTTTAAGCCTATATATATTGACCGTTTTGAGAAGGGAACGCTGCTTCCCCGGACGAAGATTGATATTCTTAAGGAGACACCAACCACTCTTGTGCTGGATGCTAATAACGGTATGGGAATGGTAGCCAGTCACTTCATGATGACTAAGCTTATTGAGAAGGCTAAGAAGAACGGAATGGCAGGTGGAGCCATTAAGAACTCTACTCATTATGGTATCGCAGGATACTGGAGCGGTATGGCTGCCAAGGAAGGAATGATTGGTCTTACGGGAACCAATGCCAGACCATCTATTGCACCTACCTTTGGAGTTGAGAACATGATGGGAACCAACCCTCTGACCTTCTCCTTGCCTACAGATGAGGAGTTTCCCTTCTGTATAGACTGCGCCACATCCACAGTACAACGTGGAAAGATTGAGTATTACGCAAGAGAGGGCAAAGAGACTCCTGCAGGAATGGTAGTTACTCATGACGGCGGAAGTATCACAGATTCAGAGAAGATCTTGCAGATGCTTGTAGATGGAACAGCAGCTCTTGCACCCCTTGGCGGAGGCCCGGGAGACGAGATGTGTGGATACAAGGGATACGGTTATGCAGCAGTAGTTGAGATCCTTTCAGCTGCATTAGCGGGGGGACAGTTCATGAAAGCTCTTACGGGAGTATCTCCTGATGGCAAGCCTCAGATGTATCACTTAGGACACTTCTTCTTTGTTGTTGATCCGGATGCATTTATGGGCCGTGAGATATTTAAGAAGACTGCAGGAGATATCTGCCGTGCCCTTCGCGCTTCAACGAAAGCTCCCGGATATGACAGAATCTATACTGCCGGTGAGAAAGAGTATCTTACCTGGCTTGATAGAAAGGATAAGGGAGTACCTATCGGTAAGGCTGTTCAGGAAGAACTTATAACTCTTAGAGATAAATTAAAACTTGATTACAAATTTTCATTTGAAGGATAAATGAAGAACATATACCGACCTGTCAATTGCTTAAAAGCTGGGATGGGTCGGTTTTTTAGAAATTATAATGTCTTGAAGCCAGAATATAAGAATGTTACAATTAAATTGGCAAAATATTTTGACAGGAAAAGAGGCTATTAAAGATGATTCCACTTTCCATTCCAAACTTTGAGGGAAACGAAGAAAAGTATGTTACTAAGGCTGTTGCAGAGGGCTGGGTATCTACCGGCGGAGCATATATTACGGAATTAGAGAAGGTTCTTAGTAGCTATCTTGGAGTGGAAGAAGTGGCTGCCTGCCAGAGCGGAACAGCAGGGCTTCACCTTTCTATGGTGGAGTGCGGTGTTAAGCCCGGGGACCATGTTATAGTGCCTACGTTAACCTTTATTGCAGCGGTTAATCCGGTGAGATATCAGTTCGCAGACCCCATATTCATGGACTGCGACGATTCTCTGTGCATGGATCCGAAGAAGCTGGCAAGCTTCCTAAAAATGGAATGCGAGAAAACGGATAAAGGCACCGTATATAAGGCAACAGGCCGTCCCATTCGCGCCATGGTTATAGTACACGTATTCGGCAACCTGGCAGACATGGAAACTATTATGGCCTTGGCCGCAGAATATAATATTGTTGTTATAGAGGACGCCACAGAAGCCCTTGGATCACGCTACGAATCTGGAAAATATGCCGGCCGGTACGCGGGAACCATCGGTGATTTTGGCGTCTATTCTTTTAACGGAAATAAGATAATTACCACCGGAGGCGGCGGTGCTGTTACGGCAAAGGATCCGGAGAAGGCACGACACATCCGATTCCTATCCACCCAGGCGAAAACCGACGCCCACAATTATATACATGACGAGGTGGGATTTAATTATAGGATGACAAATGTCCAGGCAGCCATCGGTGTAGCTCAGATGGAATACTTGGAGGAGTTTATCAGAAGAAAAAATAAGTATTACGATTTATATAAAGAACTACTGGAAGACGAACCAAATGTAAGGCTTATTCCATACAGAGAAGGCACCAGGTCCAATAAATGGCTATACGCCATAGATGTGGATATGGACAGAATCGGCCTTACAACAGCAAGCTTTATAAGTAAGTCAGAAGAGCTCGGTTTTCAGACCAGACCCATATGGGGACTGATTCATGAGCAAAAGCCATACAGGGATTACGTTGCATACAAGATGGAGAAAGCACCGTATTTCTATAAACGGGTTATTAACATACCCTGCAGCACCAACATTACTGAAGATGATGTAAGATTTGTTGCAGAGAAGATTAAAACAATCATTAAGGGATAGAGAAGAACGCATAAGGGGGATACCCACATGAAGAAGGATGAATTAAATAACTATCTGATAAATGAGGAGGCAACCATCGTCGATGCCATGCAGGCAATTGACAGAGGAGCAAAGGGAATAGTCTTTGTAGTGGACGAGAACCTTATCCTTAAAGGGGCTTTGACAGACGGTGATATCCGTAGATGGCTGATAAAAACTGGAGATATCAATGGTAATATTAAAAAGTTATTTAACAAATCTCCTCACACCATCTATAGAGATGAAGCGTGTAAAGCCCATGAGCTGATGACGAAGCATTCGGTTACAGCGCTTCCGGTTATAACAAGAAAGGGCAAAATCTATGATGTGATCTTTCGGGAGGACATTGATGCAGGCGTTGTTAAAGAAGACAATGTCTCTTTAAAAGGTGTACCTACTATCATCATGGCCGGTGGAAAGGGAACCAGATTATATCCCTACACCAAGATTTTACCTAAGCCCCTTATCCCCATCGGGGACGTACCCATCATGGAAAGAATCATCGATAGATTCACAGCCTTCGGCGTAAGGAAATTCTACGCAACAGTTAATTACAAGAAGGGCATGATTAGGTCCTACTTTAACGATATCAGTACCACATATAAGATAAAGTACGTGGAAGAGACGGAGCCCCTTGGCACCGCCGGAAGTATAAGACTTATAAAAGATGAGTTCAGTAAACCGGTAATCGTTACCAACTGCGATATCCTTATTAATGCGGATTACGGAGAGATATACAAGTATCATCAGGAATCAGGTAATGCAATGACCATAGTATCGGCCTTGAAGAATATCGTGGTTCCATACGGTGTAATCAATTCCGGTGAGAACGGCGAGGTCCTCTCAATGGACGAAAAGCCCCGTCTTTCCTACTTTGTAAACACTGGAATGTACGTACTTAATCCAGATATAATTAAGTTTATCCCTGAGAATAAGTTCTACCATATGACCCATCTTTCTGAGTATTTGCTGTCTAAGCGTATGAAGGTTGGAATGTACCCCATTAGCGAGGATTCCTTCCTTGATATGGGCGAATTTGAGGAAATGAGCCGTATGGAAGAAAAGTTAAATCTAAAGGTATAATTTGTGGATAACTAGCCATATTGTGTATATGTCTGTGGATAAATTCAATAAAAAATAAACTAAAACTAAAGTCAAATTATGGGAGGATACATGAATATAGTTTTGGCCGGCGGAGGAGGCTGCATGAAGGAGCTCCTCTGGCAATTCGAAGAATCAGGAATAAGAGTCCTAGGCTATTGCGCTCCGGATATGGAAGAGCCAACGGGCATTATAAGCAAGTATAAGTATCTGGGCACAGATGATTATCTTCTGGGATTGCAGGAGGATGTGGCAGTTGCACTTTGCTTTGGCACCCCTAAGCTTCGAAGAAAGGTTTACGAGACGTTAAAGTCCAATAAGTATATTCATTTTCCCACCATAATAATGGAGGGGGCTAAGGTCTCCCCGTATGCGGAAGTAGGAGAGGGCACCATCATTTGTAAAGATGCTGTGGTTGCTACGGACTGCAAGATTGGCAACTTTGCCTTTGTAAATATGGGAGCCCACTTAAGCCATAACTTTATCCTTGGTGACTTCGCTACAGTAAGCCCCAGGGCTGCCATAGCCGGGAATGTTACGGTTAAGGAAGATGCTTTCATAGGAATAAATGCCACCATTATCCAGGGCCTCACTGTTGGCCGGGGAGCGACCATAGGAGCCGGAGCAGTAGTAACCAAATCGGTTTCGGAAGGTGTAACCGTGGCAGGGGTTCCGGCAAAAGAGATATAGACGGAGAAGAGATATGGGTGTACGTATAATCGCCGAAGCAGGCGTTAATCACAATGGTGATATTGATATAGCAAAGAGAATGATTGAGGCTGCGGCAGATGCCGGGGCAGATTATATAAAGTTTCAGACCTTCAAGGCTGAAAAGCTGGTGGTGGAGAATGCTGCCAAGGCTAAGTATCAGCAGATCAACACTGGTAATTCCGAGAGCCAGTTTGAGATGCTTAAGAAGCTGGAACTGACTCAGAATGCCTTTATTGAACTTAAGAATCACTGTAAGGAGAAGGGTATAGGTTTTATATCTACTCCCTTTGACTTAGAAAGCATAGATTTCTTGGAAAGTCTGGACATGGACTTTTGGAAGGTTCCCTCAGGCGAGGTAACCAACTTCCCCTATCTTGTAAAGATTGCAAGAACCGGAAGACCTATCGTTATGTCCACGGGAATGTGTGAGATAGAAGAGATTAGAGAAGCTGTTCTTGTTCTACTGGGAAACGGCTGTAACAACCTGACCCTTCTTCACTGTAATACCATGTACCCCACACCCTTTGAAGATGTAAATCTGCGGGCCATGGAGACATTGGGCAAGGAGTTTAACGTGCCTCTTGGTTACTCGGATCACACCATAGGAATAGAGGTTCCTATTGCGGCAGTTGCCATGGGAGCTACTGTTATAGAGAAGCACTTCACTCTTGATAAGAACATGGAGGGCCCGGACCATAAGGCCAGCCTGTCTCCGGGAGAGCTAAAACGTATGGTGTCTTCCATAAGGCATATTGAGCGTGCTATGGGAGACGGTGTTAAGCGCGTGACTGGTTCTGAGCGGATCAACAGGGATGTGGCCAGAAAAAGCATTGTTGCTGCCGTTGATATTAAAGCAGGTGAGGTATTTACGGAAGAAAATCTTACGGTAAAGCGCCCCGGAACGGGAGTAAGTCCCATGAAGTGGAAAGAGGTGCTGGGTCGTAAGGCCACACAAGATTTCAAGAAGGATGATTTAATAGTACTATGAAGAATGTCAGTGTTGTAACTTCCACAAGGGCCGAATTCGGCCTTCTTCGAGGCGTAATTACAAAACTGAATAATTATGATGATATAAAGACTAATCTAATTGTCACAGGAACTCATCTGGTGGAAGAACAGGGCTATACCATACGGGAGATCAGAGAATCGGGCATGGAGATTGCCGCTCAGATTCCTATTATGGATGAAGTTAAAGATGGATTTGACATGTCCTGCGTAGTGGCTAAGGCTGTCAAGGGATTCGGCGCTTTCTTGCATGAAGAACCTCAGGATGCGGTAGTGATACTTGGTGATAGGTATGAGATGGAAGGCTTTGCTATAGCAGCAGTCCTGGCCAATGTCCCCATTGTCCATATTCATGGGGGAGAGATAACAAAGGGAGCCATTGATGATCTGATAAGGCACTCTCTGACTAAGCTGTCATTCCTCCACTTTACTTCGACCGAAGAGTACAGAAATCGTGTAATACAGATGGGCGAGGAGCCTGAGCGGGTAATTAATGCCGGCGCCCTTGGAGTTGAGAATGTACTTGGAACAGAGCTTCTTTCAAAAGAAGATATTATAAAAGAGATTAACGACATATCTGGTGCGGATTTTAAAGTTGAGACACCCTATGCTTGTGTAACCTTTCATCCCGTAACCACCAAGCCTGGACAGGCAACGACCCAGGTTGAAGAGTTGCTTAAAGCTTTGGATGCATTTTCTGATATGAACTTTATAATCACCAAAGCCAATGCGGATGCAGGGGGCGCGGAGATTAATGAAGCCTTTGAAAGATACGTTAAGAGTCACGCAAATGCGGTGCTGGTGGCTTCTCTTGGAATGAAGAGATATCTAAGCGCTATGAAATACGCTGAGGTTGTAATAGGTAATTCTTCCAGCGGCATCATTGAGACCCCCAGTTTCAAGATTCCCACGGTCAATATAGGCGACAGACAGGAAGGACGAATCAGGGCAAAATCCGTTATTGATTGCGATACTTCTGCCGGGGCCATAACTGATGCTATACAAAAGGCGCTATCAGCTGACTTTAGGAAAGCAATTGCTGATGTTGCAAGCCCATACGAGAAAAACGGCACGTCAGAGATTATAGCATCAACTATTCATGACTATTTGATAAACGACAAGTTTTCATTGAGAAAAACATTTTACGATATTAAGTAAAGGACGTAAATTTGAAGAACATTGCAGTAATACCCGCCAGAAGCGGGTCAAAAGGACTTAAAGATAAGAATATAAAGGATTTGTGTGGCAAGCCTATGCTGGCTTATGCGATAGAAGCGGCTAAAGAATCGGGAGTATTTGATACCATTCATGTTTCTACAGATTCGGAGGAGTATGCAGATATAGCAAGAGAGCATGGAGCAGATGTACCTTTTCTTCGTACTCCTGAGTTGGCATCTGACACTGCCACAAGCAGAGATGCTAATCTTTTTGTACTGTGTGAGTACGAAAAGCATGGAAAGGCCTTTGATACAATAACCACTCTGCAACCCACATCACCTCTTCGAATAGGTGATGATATAAAAGGCGCCATGAAGCTCTTTGAGGAAAAGAAAGCCAATGCTGTAGTTAGCATATGCGAGGCGGACCATTCCCCTCTGTGGACCAACCATATAGGGGAAGATTTGGATATGACAGGATTTCTGCGGAGGGAAGCTGTTAATACTCCAAGGCAAACCCTGGGTAAGTATTATCGCTTAAACGGAGCCATATATATTGCAGATGTTGGCTATTACAGAGCGGAAGCCGATTTATATAAAGAGAAGTGCTTCGCTTACATTATGCCAAAGGAGCGCTCCATAGACATAGACGACGCTTTCGATTTCTTCATGGCAGAAGCCATAATGAAGGGCATGGCGGAAGGAAAGATATAAAAAAGGAAGGATTTAAAATATGGGAAAGAAAGTACTTGTTACAGGTGCAGATGGATTTATCGGAAGCCACCTAACGGAAGCCCTGTTAGAGGAAGGCTACGACGTGAAGGCATTTGCTTACTACAATTCATTTAATACATGGGGATGGCTTGATACCATCGACAAGAAAAAGCTTAAGGAGATAGAGGTCTTCACCGGGGATATCAGAGATCCCAACGGGGTCAGGACGGCCATGAAGGGCGTGGATCAGGTGTTCCACTTGGCGGCTCTTATTGCCATTCCCTTTAGTTACCATTCTCCCGATGCCTATGTTGATACAAATATTAAAGGTACTTTAAATGTCTTGCAGGCTGCAAGAGATTTGGGAACTGAGAGAATAATGGTTACATCCACATCGGAGGTGTATGGTACCGCTCAGTATGTGCCGATAGATGAGAAGCACCCTTACCAGGGACAGTCTCCTTACTCTGCCACCAAGATTGGGGCGGACAGATTGGCGGAGAGCTTCTACAGGAGCTTTGACCTGCCGGTAAGTATCGTGCGTCCCTTTAATACCTATGGACCCAGACAGTCGGCAAGAGCGGTTATCCCGACAATTATTACCCAGTTGCTGGCGGGTAAGGAAGAGATTAAGCTTGGTGCTTTATCGCCCACCAGAGATTTCAACTATGTAAAAGATACAGCGGCGGGATTTATCGCAATATCAAAATCTGATAAGACCATCGGTGAGGAGATAAATATCGCCACCCAGACCGAGATAAGCATAGGGGACCTGGCGCAGGAGATCATCTCTCAGATTAATCCCAAAGCTAGAATTATCTGTGACGAGCAGCGCCTACGCCCGGAAAAGAGCGAGGTAAACCGCCTCCTTGGCGCCAACGCCAAGATTAAGGAACTTACGGATTGGCAGCAGAAGTACACCTTCGCAGAAGGAATCGCCGAGACCATTGCATGGCTTCGAGAGCATCTGGATGCATACAAACCGGATATTTATAACATATAGTAAAAGGGCCCGCCGGGCCCTTTCATTTATTCATAACGTTTAACGTTAAATCTATACATATTATACTTATCACCGGGCTTGATTCCGGAATTCTTCATGGCGATATCCAGCTGCTGCTGGCCATCCTTGACACCCTCGATTCCCGGCAGGACGATTCCCGTCTTGGGACCTAAGGTGATGCAAAGCCCCTGCTTCTTGGCATTAATCTTGCTGAGAGCATTGATGGGCTCGAAGTCTCCGAGGATATCAACCTGGTAGCCGAGAGAATCCAGCTCCTCAATCTCGATGGGGATAAATCTGGGGTCCTCGTGGCAGGCATCCGAAGCGGAGCATATGATTTCCTCGGCGATGCTGTTCTGGGTGGATGATAAGCTTCCCATACAAGCTCTGGTAAGGCCGTCAATATTAATGGTAACGAATACCCCGGCTCTCTTATCAGTCATCTCTTTAGGCAGCTCACCCTCATATTCTTCAAGAGTCATCTGCTTACCGTTAAATACGTAATACTCGGCAGCTGCCCTGGCAAGGCGAACATAGTCATTGGGAGCTTCCTTCTTAGATAGCTCGTGTTTAATCTGTTCAACCAGCATCTTATCAAACTGTCTTGTCTCTTCAACCTCATCGGTGTCATCAGGACTTGGAGCAAAGGCAAACACTCCGCAGCCGACACCGTAGGTGTCCTCATATGAGAGCATATCGCCCTTTACAAAGCGTCCGTCTAAGGTTCCTGCCAAAACAGTAGATGATTTAAGAGAACATTCTACCGCATTCTCGATGGTATCAAACTGGAATCCGAAGAGACTTAGGAAGTTGGCAGATTTTAATGCGCTACACAAAGCGGTATCGAAGATACTGCCGTCCTTGGAATAACCAAAAGGACCGTCCTCTTTAAGCTTGTGGGACATATCCCCGCTGGCGATTACAACAGCCTTACGGCCCAGACGGTTAATAGCTTCCTTAATACATCTTCCGTACTGATAATGCTTTAACTGAGAGAATCCCGAGATAGACACTCTTACTATCTTGTAGTCATAATCCAGGGCGGGATCTATGTAATAAAGGGGAACTCCCGTGCCGTGGTCAACGAATTCATTCTCTTCGCCTTCCGTACCGGCTTCAAATCCGAATTCCTTGCTAACCTTGCTTATCTCTTCGGTAAGCTCCAAATCATATTTCATATCAATCTCTACGCCTTCTACGCCGTAATCTTCAAAGGTTACAGCAGCGCCGTCGCCCTTGCCGAGATGGAAGTAATCCTCATATGCGTCGGCATGGGAGCTGATAATAACAATAGTTTCGGGCTTCGCTTCGGCGATACGGGAAGCCACTTCTTTCATGGAGTTGATGGTCGCAGCCATCTTTTCTTCTTTGCCCTGTCCAATCTCAGGCACCAAAACCTGAAGGTGTGGAAGGACATACGCAGATAATACGCTCATGTTGTAAATCCTTTCTTATATAAAAGTTCCCTGATATTTCCCCTATAATACTTTGCTTCTTTGTTGCATATTTATACGAGTGCCCTGAGGACACTCGCATAAAGTGTATATATTAAATTGATTAATAATCCTAGCAGTAACTGTTAAACATCATTCCGCTGTAAGCAGAGGAGGTATACGGAGTATTAAGGTGCGGAACCTGAGGATTCTTGTAGGCTACAAGAGTCTTGTCCGTATATTCCATAGGATTGAGAAGAACTTTCTTGGTAAGCTTGGAAAGTGAATTCTCAAAATTCGTAATGGCTTCCTTAACCTCGCTGCTTCCCCGGTCATCGTTAAGATTGCTGATAAGGAGCTCTTCGTTAACCGCCAGCTTGCCGTCTTCTTCAACGTTTATGCCTAAAGCTTCGAACTCATTCTTAAATGTACCGGAGAGATGAGCCATATCGTTAACCAGTTTGGTGCTGCTAAATCCGCCCTCGGTTCCTTCCGCTGTAGTAAGCATGTGGTTGTAGGCTTCGGCCATCTTGGAAATGTTGTCGCTGATGGAATCAGCCGCCGTCTTAAAGCCTATGGTAATCTCAGAACCTTCACTTACATCTTTTAAGGAAATCTCGAAGTTCTTGTTAACAGTAAATTCATTGGAGAAGGATGAACGTTCGGTACCGTTAAGTAAGAATGCGGAGTTGGATGACTGTTGCGTCATATTATCAAGTCCGAAGTATTCCATAACGTCTTCGCTTCCCGTTGTATCATTAGCCATTATATCGAAGATCTTATCACCGTAGGAAGGTTCTCCCGTGGCGGTGGAGGTAAGATTCATAAAGATCTGACCGTATTCACCGGATTCGATGGTGGCATTAATACCAATACTTGACTTATTAAAGAGCTTGGCAATTCTGTTAAGAACCGTCTCGTTGTTCTCACCCGGGTTAACGGAGAATTGCATCTCATAATTAATATCGTTAACACCTACGTCGAAGGAATAATCTCCCGGACGAAGCATAACATCGTCATTGGGGAACATCTCCTTGCCGGTATTAACCTGAGGTTTGGCCAGTTCCTGAACTTCTATCTTAAAGGAAGTGTTGAAATCCTCGTCAGAATCCTCGCCAATATAGTTAACATCCAGAATGTCGGCATCAGAAGAATAAGCAACACGTCTGTCGAACAAATCGTTGTCGGAATATCTGTCCTTAGCTATGGATGCCAATGTATTGGTAAGTTCACGGGCACTCTCTTTAATGTTAACAGCCATGGACGTTGCTTCCTGGGACTTCTTGAACATATAAAGAGGGTTGTCCTTGTTCATCTTCACTATTGAATTGTAGATGCCTTTGAGCTCGCTCTTCTTATGGGCGTCGTAGCGACTGGTCTTGTTAACCGAGTTGGCATAGTCGGACATGAAGTAATTATATGTCGTAAGTCCTGCGCTCATCTTCCTAACCTCCTTTCTGATATAGTATTCCTAAGTCTAATTACCCACTTTTACATACTTATCATAGCATAATAATTCAAGTTTGTCACTATAAAATGCATAAAAAATAGCTTAAAATGTCAGATTTAATAAATAGTTTATAATAATTATTAGAAAATAGCCGACATATAAATATTAAAGTCTACTAAAAGCCTTGTATAATACATGAAAATATCCTTGACGAACCCTTTTGCCCATGCTATAGTGGTAAGACGAAGGAAATAGGTCTTTTTTTTATGCCCAAATTTCCTGTTCGCAGTTGAACATCATTGTTATTCCCACTATAATAATGAAGTTTGATTAGGAAGGTGACATCGACCCCAACACGATAACAGCTTCCGCAGATAATAGATAATTCATTCACACGTACGGAGGTGGAAGTTTTGCGAGTAAAGATCACATTGGCATGTACAGAGTGCAAGCAGCGTAACTACAACATGACAAAAGAGAAGAAGAACCATCCTGACAGAATGGAAACAAAGAAATATTGTAAATTCTGCAGAACACACACATTACACAAGGAAACTAAGTAATCTTACGGGAGGACAAGCATATGAGTGAACAGGCTACTGAAAAGAAAAGCTGGTTTAAAGGACTCAAGGCTGAGTTTAACAAGATCGTTTGGGCTACACCCAAGGATATTGCAAAACAGTCCGGGGCCGTAGTTGCAGTTTCAATTGTATTAGGATTGGTAATTACTGTTTTGGATTACGCTATTCAGAATGGTATCGATGTTTTGGTAAAGTTTTAAGCAAGGGTGATTAGATGGAAGAATCAAAGTGGTATGTAGTGCATACTTATTCCGGATATGAGAATAAGGTTAAAGCTAACATAGAAAAGATTATCGAGAACAGACATCTTGAAGATCAGATTCTTGAAGTCAGAGTACCGATGCAGGATATCGTAGAGGTAAAGAACGGTTCCAAGAAACAGGTTTCCAAGAAATTGTTCCCCGGATATGTTCTTATTAATATGATAATGAACGATGATACTTGGTATGTAGTACGTAATACCAGAGGAGTTACCGGATTCGTTGGTCCGGGATCCAAGCCGGTTCCCTTAACGGAAGCCGAGATGAGACCCTTGGGTATTCAAGGAGAGAACATTGTACTTGATTTCGCCGAAGGAGACAACGTGGTTGTTACCGACGGAGTATGGAAGGATACTATTGGAGCTATCCAGAGTATCAACACTAACAAACAGTGCGTAACCATCAATGTAGAATTGTTTGGACGCGAGACACCTGTTGAAATTAGTTTTGCTGAAATAAGAAAATTATAGTTTTACTGTATTTAGGCTTGAGAATGTGGGAGGCAGTATTACAGTGTGCCGCTATCCCGGACATGACCTCAGTCCGAATTACCACAATTAATTAGGAGGTGCCATAATGGCAAAGAAAGTAGAAGGATACATCAAATTACAGATTCCCGCCGGTAAAGCAACACCGGCACCACCAGTTGGACCGGCTCTCGGACAGCATGGTGTTAATATCGTTGCATTCACTAAGGAATTCAACGCTAAGACAGCAGATAAGGGAGATACAATCATCCCCGTTGTTATTACCGTTTATTCCGATAAGAGCTTTAGCTTTGTAACCAAGACTCCCCCTGCAGCAGTTATGATTAAGCAGGCATGTAAGATTCAGTCCGGTTCAGCTGTTCCCAACAAGACAAAGGTTGCTCAGCTTTCCAAGGCAGATCTTCAGAGAATTGCAGAGACTAAGATGCCTGACCTTAACGCAGCTACACTTGAGGCTGCTATGAGCATGATCGCAGGAACTGCAAGAAGTATGGGAATTACAGTAGAAGAGTAATAGGAGGTTGCAAGATGAAGCGAGGAAAAAGATATGCAGAGGCTGCCAAGGCAATTGATCGCCAGACAGCTTACGATACAGCAGAAGCAATTGCACTTGTTAAGAAGACTGCAGTTGCAAAATTTGATGAGACTATAGAAGCACATATCAGAACAGGCTGCGACGGACGTCATGCAGACCAGCAGATTCGTGGAGCAGTAGTACTTCCCCACGGAACAGGTAAGACAGTTAGAGTTCTTGTATTCGCAAAAGGCGAGAAGATTGACGAGGCTCAGGCAGCAGGAGCTGATTTTGTAGGCGGAGAGGAACTTATTCCGAAGATCCAGAACGAAGGATGGCTTGATTTCGACGTAGTAGTTGCTACACCTGATATGATGGGTGTTGTAGGACGTCTTGGTAAGGTTCTCGGACCTAAGGGTCTTATGCCGAACCCCAAGGCTGGTACCGTTACAATGGACGTTACCAAAGCTATCAACGATATCAAAGCAGGTAAGATCGAGTACAGACTTGATAAGACTAACATCATTCACGTACCGGTTGGAAAAGCTTCTTTCTCAGAAGAGCAGTTAGCAGATAACTTCGGAACACTTATGGATGCCATCATTAAGGCTAAGCCAAGTGCATTAAAGGGACAGTACTTAAGAAGTATTACACTTACTTCTACAATGGGCCCCGGAGTTAAGATTAACACAGCTAAATTCTAGGTATTGACACATCAAGGGATGTGATGATACAATACAAAGCGCAATGCCGAAGACAGCAGGTGCCCGAAGGGCGTAACAGACAAGAGTCATACCTGCCGAGGATATTAAGCAATATAATTGTTTAGATTCTTAGACGCTGTCTTGGTTTGCCAAGGCAGCGTTAATTGTTTATATCGGATTTTTGCTTATTACCAAACAATAAGGAGGTGTAGTTATGGCAAAAGTAGAACTTAAGAAACCTGTAGTTGAGAATATTGCAGAAGTTATTAAGGACGCTCAGTCAGTAGTACTCGTTGACTACAGAGGACTTACTGTTGAGCAGGATACCGCTCTTCGTAAGCAGTTAAGAGAGGCAGACGTTACATACAAAGTATTCAAGAATACTATGATGAACTTTGCATTCAAGGGCACAGATTGTGAGCCTTTATGTGAACTTCTTGAAGGACCTAATGCTATCGCAGTATCTAAGAGTGATGCAACAGCTCCCGCAAGAATCCTTAACAAATTCGCTAAGGAGAATCCTGAGCTTGAGCTCAGAGCAGGTATCGTAGAAGGAGCATACTACGATGCAGCAGGAATCAAGGCTATCGCCAACGTTCCATCAAGAGAAGAGCTTCTTTCCAAATTACTTGGAAGCATTCAGTCACCTATCGCCAACTTTGCGCGTGTGGTTAAGCAGATTGCAGAGTCTAAAGAGGCTGAGGCCTAGAGTCTAAAAGAAATCCGCAAGGATTTCCACATTGTAAATAAGAAAACAACAAATATTTAATGGAGGATATTATAATGGCAAAGTTAACAACAGCAGAAATTATTGATGCTATCAAAGAATTAACAGTATTAGAGTTAAATGATTTAGTAAAAGCTTGCGAAGAAGAGTTCGGTGTATCTGCAGCAGCAGGTGTTGTAGTTGCAGCAGCAGGTGGAGACGGAGCAGCAGCAGGCGGAGAAGAGAAGTCTGAGTTCAACGTAGAGCTTACAGAAGTAGGTCCTAACAAGGTTAAGGTTATCAAAGTAGTTCGTGAGGTAACAGGTCTTGGACTTAAGGAAGCTAAGGAAGTAGTAGACGGAGCTCCTAAGATGGTTAAAGAAGGCGCTGAGAAGGCTGAGGCTGAGGAAATCAAGGCTAAGCTTGAGGCTGAGGGTGCTGTAGTTACTCTTAAATAATTAAGATAATACATTTACTGAGACTAAAGGATTAATGAGGGCTAAGCCCTTGTTAATCCTTTGTTTGTTTGCTCTAGAGAATCCAGCATGAAAAATAATTTTTAAAATATGTTGACATGACATATAGCTTGTGATAATATGGAGAATGCACTATTGTGGAATGATATGCCTAAAAGTGTTCCATTTCACAACAAACCTAACAAAATTAAGGTTTGACTAATAAAATAACGCGAGGTGAAACGTCAATGGAGAAAAACAGAATACGCCCGGTGAAATCGGGGACTAGTGTTCGAATGAGTTATTCACGACAAAAAGAGGTACTCGAGATGCCTAACTTGATTGAGGTTCAGAAGGACTCATACAAGTGGTTTTTGGATGAAGGACTCAAGGAAGTGTTTAGAGACATCTCTCCGATTGCGGATTACAGCGGTCATTTAAGCCTAGAATTCGTAGGCTTTACTTTATGCGAGGATGACGTCAAGTACTCTATTGAGGAGTGCAAAGAGCGCGATGCTACATATGCCGCTCCCTTAAAAGTTAAAGTAAGACTTTACAATAAGGAAAAAGACGAGATCAACGAGCATGAGATTTTCATGGGTGATTTACCCCTCATGACTGAGACCGGTACATTCGTAATTAATGGAGCAGAGCGTGTAATAGTAAGCCAGTTGGTTCGTTCTCCGGGAATCTATTACGCTATAACCCATGACAAGATTGGTAAGAAGCTGTACTCATGTACGGTTATTCCCAACAGAGGAGCTTGGCTTGAATATGAGACAGACTCCAATGACGTTTTCTACGTACGAGTAGATAGAACGAGAAAGGTACCTGTTACGGTTCTTATCCGTGCTTTGGGTATCGGTACAAATGCAGAGATTACAGACCTCTTTGGTGAGGAGCCCAAGATTCTTGCATCTTTCGGCAAGGATGTGGCTACCAACTACCAGGAAGGTCTCCTTGAGCTGTACAAAAAGATTCGTCCCGGCGAGCCTCTTTCAGTAGAGAGCGCCGAGAGCCTTATTACAAGCATGTTCTTCGATCCCAGAAGATATGATCTTGCTAAGGTAGGACGTTACAAATTTAATAAGAAACTTCTTTTGAAAAACAGAATTAATGGTGCAACTCTTGCAGAGGATGTTGTGGATGGCCTTACAGGTGAGATTATCGCCGAGAAAGGTACAGTTGTTGACCGCGAACTTGCTGATAAGATTCAGAATGCGGCAGTTCCGTCTGTTCTTATTCAGACTGAGGAGCGTAACGTAAAGGTACTCTCCAATATGATGGTTGACATCAACAACTTCGTAGAAGGAATCGATGCAAGAGCTCTTGGCGTTACAGAACTCGTTTATTATCCTGCTCTTAAGAGCATTTTGGATGAATATACAGATAAGGAAGATATCAAAGAGGCTATTGAGCGCGGTATCGCAGATCTTATTCCCAAGCATATTACTAAGGAAGATATCCTTGCTTCCATTAACTACAATATGCATCTTGAATATGAACTTGGTAACTCAGATGATATCGACCACTTAGGCAACAGAAGAATCAGAGCTGTCGGTGAGTTGTTACAGAACCAGTATCGTATAGGTCTTTCCCGTCTCGAAAGAGTAGTAAGAGAGAGAATGACAACTCAGGACCAGGAGGGTATTACTCCTCAGAGCTTAATTAATATTAAGCCGGTTACAGCAGCTGTTAAAGAATTCTTTGGTTCTTCACAGCTTTCACAGTTCATGGATCAGAATAACCCCCTTGGTGAGCTGACACATAAGCGTCGTCTCTCCGCATTGGGACCCGGAGGTCTGTCAAGAGACCGTGCCGGATTCGAGGTTCGTGACGTTCATTATTCACATTACGGAAGAATGTGCCCCATCGAGACACCTGAAGGTCCTAACATCGGACTTATCAACTCACTTGCTACATATGCAAGAATCAATGAGTACGGTTTCATCGAGGCACCTTACAGAAAGATAGATAAGACTGATCCGGAGAATCCGGTGGTAACCGACGAGGTTGTATATATGACAGCCGACGAGGAAGATAATTACCATGTAGCACAGGCTAATGAGCAGCTTGATGAAGACGGACATTTCGTTCGTAAGTCAGTATCCGGTCGTTACAGAGAAGAGACACAGGAGTACGAGAGAAGCATGTTCGATTACATGGACGTATCTCCTAAGATGGTATTCTCAGTTGCTACAGCCCTTATCCCATTCCTTGAGAATGACGATGCTAACCGTGCCCTCATGGGATCTAACATGCAGCGTCAGGCTGTACCTCTTCTTACAACAGAAGCTCCTGTAGTAGGAACGGGAATGGAGACCAAGACAGCTATTGACTCAGGTGTATGTGTTGTAGCTAAGAATGACGGTGTGGTTGAGAGAGCTACTTCTTATGAAATCATCGTTAAATGCGATGACGGAACAAGAGACAAGTATCACTTGACCAAATTCGCAAGAAGTAACCAGTCTAACTCCTACAACCAGAGACCTATCGTTTCAAGAGGAGACAAGGTTAAAGCCGGTGATGTAATCGCTGACGGACCTTCAACCTCAGGTGGAGAGATTGCCCTTGGTAAGAATCCTCTTATCGGATTCATGACCTGGGAAGGTTACAACTACGAGGATGCTGTACTTCTTAGTGAGCGTCTTGTTCAGGAAGATGTATACACATCTGTTCATATTGAAGAATACGAAGCAGAGTCCAGAGATACCAAGCTCGGACCTGAAGAGATAACAAGAGATGTTCCCGGTGTCGGCGATGACGCACTCAAAGATCTTGATGAGAGAGGAATCATCAGAATCGGTGCTGAGGTTAGAGCCGGTGATATCTTGGTAGGTAAGGTTACTCCTAAGGGAGAGACTGAGCTTACAGCCGAGGAGAGACTCCTTAGAGCTATCTTCGGTGAGAAAGCCCGTGAGGTAAGAGATACTTCTCTTAAGGTTCCTCATGGTGAATATGGTGTTGTTGTGGATGCCAAGGTATTTACAAGAGAGAACGGAGACGAACTTGCTCCGGGAGTTAACCAGGCAGTCCGCATTTACATAGCCCAGAAGAGAAAGATTTCTGTTGGTGATAAGATGGCCGGTCGTCACGGTAACAAGGGTGTTGTATCCCGTGTACTTCCCGTAGAGGATATGCCTTTCCTTCCCAACGGACGTCCTCTTGATATCGTACTTAATCCCCTTGGTGTACCTTCCCGTATGAACATCGGACAGGTACTTGAGATTCACCTTAGTCTCGCTGCCAAGGCCCTTGGATTCAACATTGCTACTCCCGTATTCGACGGAGCAGACGAGAACGATATCATGGATACATTAGATCTTGCTAATGATTACGTTAACCTTGAGTGGGATGAATTCGTAAAGAGGCACGGCGAGGAACTTCTTCCGGAAGTGCTCAAGTACCTTGAAGAGAACAAAGACCACAGAAGCCTCTGGAAGGGAGTTCCCCTTTCAAGAGATGGTAAGGTAAGACTTCGTGACGGTAGAACGGGAGAGTATTTCGACAGCCCCGTAACCATCGGCCACATGCATTACTTGAAGCTGCACCACTTGGTTGACGATAAGATTCATGCCCGTTCAACCGGTCCATACTCACTGGTTACACAGCAGCCTCTGGGTGGTAAAGCCCAGTTCGGTGGACAGCGTTTCGGAGAGATGGAGGTTTGGGCTCTTGAGGCTTACGGTGCATCTTATACATTACAAGAGATCCTGACCGTTAAATCTGATGATGTTATCGGTCGTGTTAAGACATACGAGGCAATTATCAAGGGAGATAATATTCCCGAGCCTGCAATTCCCGAGTCATTCAAGGTATTGCTTAAAGAGTTACAGTCCCTTGGTCTTGACGTTAACGTGCTTGATGAGCACGGCAAGGAAGTTAAGATTATGGAGACCATCGACTACGGTGATACGGATCTTAACTCGGTTATCGAAGGCGATCGTAATTATGCTTTTGACAATAATGAGTCATACGAAGAGCATGGTTATTCAACAAAAGAGTGGTCTGAAGAGGCATTGAACGGAGAGAATGAAGCAGACTTAGACGAAGGCTTTGCAGAGGAAGCTTACGAAGATGATGCTGACGATTTCGATTCCGAAGACTTCTAAATCTATTGAATAACTAAAATTATGATGAACAGAAAGGGAGAATTGCAATGCCTGTAAATACAAAACAAGAATCTTACCAACCTGTGACATTTGACGCCGTAAAAATCGGTCTTGCATCACCTGAGAAGATCAGAGAATGGTCAAGGGGTGAAGTTAAGAAGCCGGAGACAATTAACTACAGAACATTAAAGCCCGAAAAAGAAGGCTTATTCTGCGAGAGAATCTTCGGACCCAGCAAAGACTGGGAGTGTCATTGCGGTAAATATAAAAAGATAAGATATAAAGGAGTAGTCTGCGATCGATGTGGTGTTGAGGTTACCAAAGCCAACGTACGTAGAGAGCGTATGGGTCACATCGAGCTTGCAGCTCCGGTATCACATATATGGTATTTCAAGGGAATCCCCAGCAGAATGGGTCTTATCCTTGATTTATCTCCCAGAATCCTTGAGAGAGTACTGTATTTCGCATCTTATATCGTATTAGACCCGGCTGATACACCGCTTCTTTACAAGCAGGTATTAACCGAGAAAGAATACCAGGATGCCAGAGAAGAGTACGGCAGTGAATTCCGTGTAGGAATGGGTGCCGAGGCTATTCAGGAACTTTTGGCTGCAATAGATCTTGAAAAAGACTGCGCTGAGCTTAAGAGCGAGCTTAAGACTGCAACAGGCCAGAAGAGAGCAAGAATTATTAAAAGACTTGAAGTGGTAGAATCCTTCAGAGAGTCCGGTAACAAGCCGGAGTGGATGATTCTGACCGTTATTCCGGTTATTCCGCCGGATCTTCGTCCCATGGTTCAGTTGGACGGTGGTCGTTTTGCCACATCAGACCTTAATGACTTATACAGAAGAATCATCAACAGAAATAACCGTCTTAGAAGACTTCTTGAGCTGGGTGCTCCGGACATTATCGTTCGTAATGAGAAGAGAATGCTTCAGGAGGCTGTTGATGCCTTAATTGATAACGGACGTAGAGGAAGACCTGTTACAGGACCCGGTAACAGAGCTTTGAAGTCCTTGTCAGATATGCTTAAAGGTAAGTCCGGACGTTTCCGTCAGAACCTCTTGGGTAAGCGTGTTGACTACTCAGGACGTTCGGTTATCGTAGTAGGACCGGAACTTAAGATATATCAGTGCGGTCTCCCCAAGGAGATGGCAATAGAGCTTTTCAAGCCCTTCGTTATGAAAGAGCTTGTAGCTAACGGTACATCACATAATATTAAGAGTGCCAAGAAGACAGTTGAGAGACTTGAGCCTGTAGTATGGGACGTTCTTGAGGAAGTTATCAAAGAGCATCCGGTTATGCTTAACCGTGCTCCTACACTTCACAGACTGGGTATCCAGTCCTTCGAGCCCATCCTTGTAGAAGGTAAGGCTATTAAGCTTCATCCCCTTGTATGTACAGCATACAATGCGGACTTCGACGGAGACCAGATGGCTGTCCATCTTCCTCTTTCCGTAGAAGCACAGGCAGAGAGCAGATTTCTTATGCTTTCTCCCAACAACCTGCTTAAACCGTCAGACGGTGGTCCTGTTGCCGTTCCTTCACAGGATATGGTACTTGGTATCTACTATCTGACTATGCATAGAGAACGTGACTACACAGGTGACGAAGAGATTTGCTCACAGGTAGTTGCAGAATATGACAGCGTTGAAGCTGTTAAAGAAGCATACAACGACTACCAGGATAAGAAGAAAAAAGCTTGCGGAAAGCTTGAACTTACACCTGAGAACAACGAGAAGATTGAAGCTGCTTTGACAAAGGCTCTTAAAGGTGCTCCTAAGCTTGAGCCCAATGCCATTATCAGAGTATGTATTGACCCCGAGAGAAATCGTAATATCGTATGCTCCATCGAAGATGTTATGGGTCATTACTTCAACAATGTTAACGTTGCAATCCTTGCATACGAGAACGGTCATATAACCCTTCATCAGCATATTTATGTAAATGTGGAAGGTGAATATAACGGTGAGAAGATTAGGGGAATTATCCAGACTACTTTGGGACGTCTTATCTTCAACGAGATTATTCCTCAGGATATCGGATTTGTAGACAGATCCAAGAAAGAGAATGCTCTTGTTCCCGAGATTGATTTCCACGTAGGTAAGAAGCAGTTAAAGCAGATCTTAGAGAAAGTAATCAATACTCACGGTGCAACCAAGACAGCCGAGGTTCTTGATAATATCAAGGCTATGGGTTACAAATACTCAACTAGAGCTGCCATGACGGTTTCCATCTCCGATATGACTGTACCGGCTAAGAAGCCTCAGCTTATTGAAGAGGCACAGGCAACCGTTGACCGTATCGCGAAGAACTATAAGCGTGGTCTTATCACAGAAGAAGAAAGATACAAAGAAGTTGTTGATACATGGAAAGAGACTGATGAGATTCTTACCAAAGAGCTGTTAGACGGCCTTGATAAGTACAACAACATCTTCATGATGGCTGACTCCGGAGCCCGTGGTTCCGATAAGCAGATTAAACAGCTTGCCGGTATGCGTGGACTTATGGCGGATACAACAGGTCGTACCATCGAGCTTCCTATCAAGTCTAACTTCCGTGAAGGACTTGACGTATTGGAGTACTTCATGTCAGCTCATGGTGCTCGTAAAGGTCTTTCCGATACAGCGCTTCGTACAGCCGATTCAGGTTACCTGACAAGACGTCTTGTTGACGTATCTCAGGAGCTTATTATCTGCGAGACAGACTGCTGTGAAGAATCAGGCGAGATTCCGGGAATGTATGTAAAGAGCTTTATGGATGGTAAAGAAGAAATCGAAAGCCTCCAGGAGCGTATTACCGGAAGATATGCCGCTGAGAATATAGTAGATGCTAACGGTGAGGTACTGGTTAAAGCCAATACAATGATTACACCGAAGCGTGCCGCTCTTGTAATGAGCAAGGGTGTTGACGAGAAGGGCAATCCTCTCGAGAAGGTTAAGATCAGAACAATTCTTACTTGTAAGTCAAAGGTTGGTATCTGTTCTAAGTGTTACGGAACCAACATGGCAACAGGCGAGGCTGTTCAGGTAGGTGAGGCTGTAGGTATTATTGCTGCACAGTCCATCGGTGAGCCGGGTACACAGCTTACAATGCGTACATTCCATACCGGTGGTGTTGCCGGTGATGATATCACCCAGGGTCTTCCTCGTGTCGAGGAGCTTTTCGAGGCAAGAAAGCCCAAGGGACTTGCTATTATTTCAGAGTTTGCAGGTACTGCAACAATTAAAGATACTAAGAAGAAGAGAGAAATCATTATTAACAATAATGAGACGGGAGAGTCTAAGGCATACCTCATTCCGTACGGTTCCAGAATCAAGATTACGGACGGTGCGGAACTTGAGGCCGGTGACGAGCTTACAGAAGGTAGCGTTAATCCCCATGATATCCTTAAGATTAAGGGTGTTCGTGCAGCTCAGGACTACATGCTTCAGGAAGTACAGCGTGTATACAGACTCCAGGGTGTTGAGATTAACGACAAGCATATCGAGGTAATCGTTCGTCAGATGCTTAAGCGTATCCGTATTGAGAATAACGGAGACACCGATCTTCTTCCGGGAACTCTTGTTGATGTTCTTGATTATGAGGAGATTAACGAGAAGATGATAGCCGAAGGCAAAGAGCCTGCAGAAGGTAAGCAGGTAATGCTTGGTATTACCAAGGCTTCCCTTGCAACCAACTCCTTCCTTTCAGCAGCATCCTTCCAGGAGACCACTAAGGTTCTTACTGATGCAGCTATTAAGGGTAAGGTTGACCCGCTTATCGGCTTGAAGGAGAATGTACTTATCGGTAAGTTGATTCCTGCCGGAACAGGTATGAAGAGATATCGTAGCGTTAAGCTGGATTCCGATTATATCAAGGCAGCTCCCAAGGCTGAAGAGCAGGAAGAGATTGCTACAGAGGAATTGCCGGATACCACACCGGTAGCCTTCGATGCCATCGATGAGAATCTTGTTGAAACAGCTGTAACTAATGAGGCTGCGGATACAGACGAGGAGTAAATAATCCTTGACAAACTAAGTCAATATGGCTATAATTATTTAGCGTGTATGGGCATCTTTACCCGTACACGCTAAAATTTCTTTTATTTCTACAACAGGAGGTGAATTTAAATGCCAACATTTAACCAGTTAGTTAGAAAGGGACGTCAGACTTCAGTTAAGAAATCTACAGCACCTGCTCTCTTAAAGGGTTATAACTCTTTACAGAAGAAGGCTACAGATGTTGCTTCTCCCCAGAAGAGAGGTGTATGTACAGCTGTTAAGACTGCTACTCCTAAGAAACCTAACTCAGCTCTTCGAAAGATCGCCAGAGTTCGTCTTTCCAACGGAATCGAGGTAACAAGCTACATTCCCGGAGAAGGCCACAACTTACAGGAGCATAGCGTTGTTCTTATAAGAGGCGGAAGAGTTAAGGACCTGCCCGGTACAAGATACCATATCGTAAGAGGTACACTTGATACTGCAGGTGTTGCTAACAGAAAACAGGCTCGTTCTAAGTACGGCGCTAAGAGACCTAAGGCCGGCAAATAAGACAAGCCCATTGTAATCACAAACGTATAATTGTAAGTGTTGGAATTTAAATTACCTATTAGTCTGATATATTTCCATTAGAAACAGACAGCGCATATGCGTTATAGAAAATTGAATACCAAGCACGAACACAAAGACGAAACATGTGAGTACCTATGAATTAATGATTATATTAAGGAGGGAAGTAACGTGCCACGTAAAGGACATACCCAAAAGAGAGACGTATTGGCTGATCCTATGTACAACAACAAGGTAGTTACCAAGCTTATCAACAACATTATGCTTGATGGTAAGAAGGGTGTAGCTCAGAAGATTGTTTACGGCGCTTTCGACAGAGTTGCCGAGAAGACAGGGAAAGAAGCTATCGAGGTATTCGAGGAGGCTATGAACAATATCATGCCCGTACTCGAAGTTAAGGCAAGACGTATCGGTGGTGCCACATATCAGGTACCTATCGAAGTTAGACCTGACAGACGTCAGGCTTTAGCTCTTCGTTGGATGACAACATATTCTCGTGCTAGAGGCGAGAAGACAATGGAAGAGAGACTTGCTAACGAGATTATGGATGCAGCTAACAATACAGGCGCATCTGTAAAGAAGAAAGAAGATATGCATAAGATGGCAGAGGCTAACAGAGCATTTGCACATTACAGATTCTAATAAGGAGGAATACCCTTGGCCGGAAGAGAATATCCGTTAGAGAGAACACGTAATATCGGTATTATGGCTCATATCGATGCAGGTAAGACTACAACTACTGAGCGTATCCTTTATTACACAGGTGTTAATCATAAAATTGGTGAGACTCATGAAGGTTCAGCAACCATGGACTGGATGGAGCAGGAGCAGGAGAGAGGTATAACCATTACTTCTGCAGCTACAACCTGTCACTGGACATTGCAGGATCACAATAAGCCGAAGGCAGGTGCGTTAGAGCATCGTATCAACATTATCGACACTCCGGGTCACGTTGACTTCACAGTAGAGGTTGAGCGTTCCCTTCGTGTACTTGACGGTGCTGTTGGTGTATTCTGTGCAAAAGGTGGAGTTGAGCCACAGTCAGAGAATGTATGGCGTCAGGCCGATACATACAATGTTCCCCGTATGGCATTCATCAACAAGATGGATATCCTGGGAGCAGATTTCTATGCAGCAGTTGATCAGATTCGTACACGTTTAGGTAAGAATGCAATCGTAATTCAGTTACCTATCGGTAAAGAAGATGAGTTCAAAGGTCTCATAGATTTATTTGAGATGGAAGCTTACATCTACAATGACGAGAAGGGTGAGGACATTTCGGTTGTACCTATCCCCGACGACATGAAGGATGAGGCTGAGCTTTATCATGATGAGCTTATTGAGAAGATCAGTGAGCTTGATGATGAATTAATGGACATGTACTTAGAAGGAGAGACTCCTACTATAGATCAGCTTAAAGCTGTTCTTCGTAAAGCTACATGTGAATGTGAAGCAGTTCCCGTATGCTGCGGAACCGCTTATAGAAACAAAGGTGTACAGAAGCTTCTTGATGCAGTTATCGAGTTTATGCCTTCACCGGTTGATATCCCTGCTATTAAGGGTGTTGACCTTGACGGTAATGAGATTGAGAGACATTCATCAGATGATGAGCCTTTCTCAGCTCTTGCATTCAAGATTATGGCTGACCCATTTGTTGGTAAGCTTGCATTCTTCCGTGTATATTCAGGAACAATGAACTCAGGTTCTTATGTTCTTAATGCTACAAAAGGAAAGAAGGAGCGTGTTGGTCGTATCCTTCAGATGCATGCTAACAAGAGAGCTGAACTTGACAAGGTTTACTCAGGAGATATCGCAGCTGCAGTTGGTTTCAAAGTAACCAGTACAGGTGATACAATCTGTGATGAGCAGCATCCCGTTATCCTTGAGTCTATGGAATTCCCCGAGCCGGTTATTGAGCTTGCTATCGAGCCCAAGACTAAGGCAGGACAGGGCAAGCTTGGTGAGGCACTTGCTAAACTTGCTGAGGAAGACCCCACATTCAGAGCTCATACAGATGCTGAGACAGGACAGACAATTATCGCCGGAATGGGCGAGCTTCACCTTGAGATTATCGTAGACAGACTTCTTCGTGAGTTCAAGGTAGAGGCTAATGTAGGTGCTCCTCAGGTTGCTTATAAAGAGACATTCACCAAGGCTGTTGATGTTGATAGCAAGTATGCTAAGCAGTCAGGTGGACGTGGACAGTACGGACACTGTAAAGTACGTTTCGAGCCTATGGATCCCAATGCAGAAGAGACTTTCGTATTCGAATCAGAGGTTGTCGGTGGTGCTATTCCTAAGGAATACATCCCTGCAGTTGGCGAAGGTATCGAAGAGGCTGCTAAGTCAGGTATCCTTGCAGGATTCCCCGTACTTGGTGTTAAAGCTACTGTATATGATGGTTCTTACCATGAAGTCGATTCATCCGAGATGGCATTCCACATTGCAGGTTCTCTTGCATTCAAGGATGCTATGAACAAGGGTGATGCAGTACTCTTAGAGCCCATCATGAGAGTCGAGGTTACTATGCCCGAAGAATACATGGGTGATGTAATCGGAGATATCAACGGACGTAGAGGACGTATCGAAGGAATGGACGACCTTGGCGGTGGTAAGATTGTAAGAGGATTCGTACCCCTTGCAGAGATGTTCGGATACTCTACAGACCTTCGTTCAAGAACTCAGGGACGTGGTAACTACTCCATGTTCTTCGAGAGATATGAGCAGGTACCCAAGTCCGTTCAGGAGAAAGTCATTTCAAGCCGTTCAAAGTAAAAATTGCTTGAAAATACACATGATTTGAAATATAATCAAAGATAGCTTATTATTAATGCGTATTTATACATTATATGAACGAAATAACCTAAAAGAGGTAGATTTATTTTAAGGAGGATTAAGTATAATGGCAAAAGCTAAGTTTGAAAGAACAAAACCACATTGTAATATCGGAACTATCGGTCACGTTGACCATGGTAAAACTACTTTAACAGCTGCTATCACAAAGACTCTTCATGAGAGACTTGGTACAGGTGAGGCTGTTGCTTTCGAGAACATCGATAAGGCTCCGGAAGAAAGAGAAAGAGGTATTACAATTTCTACAGCTCACGTTGAGTATGAGACAGAGAAGAGACATTATGCACACGTTGACTGCCCAGGCCATGCTGACTATGTAAAGAACATGATTACAGGTGCTGCTCAGATGGATGGTGCTATCCTCGTTGTTGCTGCTACTGACGGAGTTATGGCTCAGACACAGGAGCATATCCTTCTTTCACGTCAGGTAGGTGTTCCTTACATCGTAGTATTCATGAACAAGTGTGATATGGTAGACGATGACGAACTCCTTGAGTTAGTTGAGATGGAGATCAGAGAGAAACTTTCTGAGTATGACTTCCCGGGAGATGACATTCCTGTAATCCAGGGTTCAGCTCTTATGGCACTTGAGGATCCCAACGGACCGTGGGGAGACAAGATCCTTGAGCTCATGAACGCAGTTGATGAGTACATTCCGGATCCTGTACGTGCTACAGATCAGCCATTCCTTATGCCTGTAGAGGACGTATTCACAATCACAGGTCGTGGTACTGTTGCAACAGGTAGAGTAGAGCGTGGTGTTCTTCATGTAAATGAGGAAGTTGAAATCGTTGGTATCAAAGAAGAGACAATGAAGACTACTGTAACAGGTATCGAGATGTTCCGTAAGCTTCTTGATGAAGGACAGGCAGGAGATAACATTGGTGCACTTCTTCGTGGTATCAAGAGAGAAGAGATTGAAAGAGGACAGGTTCTTTGTAAACCGGGTTCAATCACATGCCATACAAAATTCACTGCACAGGTTTACGTATTAACAAAAGATGAAGGTGGACGTCATACTCCTTTCTTCAACAACTACAGACCTCAGTTCTACTTCAGAACAACTGACGTAACTGGTGTATGTAACCTTCCTGCTGGTACAGAGATGTGCATGCCTGGTGATAACGTAGAGATGACAATCGAGCTCATCCATCCTATCGCTATGGAGCAGGGTCTTACATTCGCTATCCGTGAGGGTGGACGTACAGTAGGATCAGGAAGAGTTGCTTCCATCATTGAGTAGTCGCGAAGACTTTGAGTCAAGCGTACGATAAAGTATAAAATATAGCCATGGAACAGTTTACTGGGCCATGGCTATTTTTATACGTAAAAGCGGACATTTGACGAATGTCCGCGCAGGAGAAAACATGAAATGTTTTCGACATCGTGCGCGATTTCCCTGTATTTATTTGTTCATTTATAGGGCGACAGCCCCCATTCGTAAGCGCCTAATTTAGGGGTGGCTGTTCTACCCCATATATTTCATCCATAATTATAGTGATGCTAGATGATAGTAT
>SVDM01000020.1 GCA_015058015.1 Lachnospiraceae bacterium
CAGTAAAAACCCAAGAAAAATAGAAAAGCAGGAGGCGAAATGTCTGTTTCGCAACCTGCTTTGTCTACAGTCTGAGCAGTAACCCTACGGGTTTACTGCTTTCCTGCACTTTTATTTTATTTATAGAGAGCTGCTAATTCTTTAGCCGCCTTTTTCATATCCGCTACTACATCGGCGGGACCTGTTATCTTAACGTCTCCACCCAGACTGAAGATCCAGCCGAAGAACTGACGGCTGACATTTACATCAACTCGGGTCTCGCACAGGTCTTCATCCAACTTTCTAAAGTCGATGTCGGTACCAAAGCGGTCAATAAAGATTCCGCACTTATCCTTCTTAAGCTGAATCTTTACGGTCTTCTTCTCGCCGCCGTACATTCCGAAGGTTGCCTTGGAATACAGGGCCATATCGAATCCCTTAAAGAGATCCTTGCCTTCACGCTTTTCATCAGACACAGCCAAATCAGACATCTTATCCACCCTGTAGTGCTTAATCTTGTCCTCCTCGGAGTCATAAGCCACCAGGTAGTAATTCTCATCATCCCAGGACAAAGCCCAGGGGCTTACCCTATAAAGCTTGCCGGAATGGCGTTCCACCAGTTTCTTATCAGTATTCCACTCCAGGTATTTGAATTCTATCTTCTTATTCTCATTGATGGCTGAGTGGATTCCGTCAACGTTATAATATATCTTCTCGTTATCCGTCTTAACCCTATAGTCAATATAGACCTGACGGTCAAGCTGCCTTGCCTCATTCTCGCTGACAAACTTCTTAATCTTTTTAATCAGCTCCTTGGACTTCTTCTCTGTAATAAACTTGGAAGACTGTATGGCATCAATAAGAAGCTTTACCTCTGCCACATCGAACTCTCTTGAGATTACCTTATAGTATGTTTCTCTTCCGATTTGCTCCTTGTCTACATCAATACCGAACCTTTCCATATCCATAAGATCCGTGTAGATGCTCTTTCTCTCCGCCGTTACATCCACCTTGGAGAGTTCATTTAGAATCTCCGTCATGGTTAAGCCGTGGTTCTCGTCAGTCTTCTCCTGCATAATCTGCATAAGATAAAGAAGTTTAAATTTGTGATTGGTTCCTCTGGGCATCTTTTCTCCTCCGTTACCCTATTCTTTTAAAGCCAGTTCTAAGGCTTCCTCTTTCGGAAGTGGCTTTCCCCATATATATCCCTGAATATAGTCACAGCCGATTCTCTTTAAGGTATTGAGCTGGGCTTCCGTTTCAACACCCTCGGATACCACCTCAAGATTTAAGATGTGACCGATGGATACGATAGATGCCACATATTGCTTGTTAGATTCGCCATCATTCATGGTGTCGATAAAGGACTTATCAATCTTAAGGACATCGGCAGGAATCTGATTCAGATAGCTGAGGGATGAAAATCCCGTACCGAAATCATCAATTGCCACTTTAAAGCCCATGCTCTTAACGGCTTCTATTCTCTCAACCGCCTTCTCCGCAGAGTCCATCATAATGGACTCCGTAATCTCCATCTCGAAGCAGGTGGCCGGCACTCCGCTCTTCTCTAAGAGTTCTTTTATCTCTTCGATAAAGTTATTCTTCATAAGATGGCGAACGGATACATTGAAACTAACGGTAAGATTTCTTCCGCCCTTTTGGGTTACCTCTTTAACAAAATCCACAGCCAATGCAAATACCCTTATATCTACCTTGTCAATAAGACCTGTTTTTTCTGCCACCGGAATAAAATCAACGGGGCTTATAAAATTACCTTCTTCATCGGTCATTCTCGCCAAGGCCTCAAAGCCGCGAAGCCTGTGATTTAAACCGAACTGAGGCTGCAGATGGAAGAATACTTTGTCTGTATCAAGTGCAGTACGAAGTTTGCGCTCAATCTCTAACTTTTGTTCCGTATCAACAATAGTAGGATTGTAATGAAGTATAAAGTTACCTCCGGTCATACGCTTTACTTCATGTACTGCAGCATCTCCGCATTTCATAAGGTCGATAACGCCGGTGGAATCCGTGGGATACTCAGCATAGCCGAAGCTGGCAGTCATAAAATAATCATAGTCTTTAATTGTAATCTTTTCTTCTAATTTCTCTTTGAATCTGAGGATAGTGCTTACCACTTCCTCGCTGTAGTCATAATCTTTAATAATAATACCAAACTCATCGCCCTCAAGCTTTGTAACAAAATCAAGGGTTCCCGTCTCTCCCGAATCTGCCAGAGCCTTCCATCTGTCGGCGATTTCAACCAGAATACTATCTCCAATTTCATGTCCCATAGTGTCA
The DNA here is from genome assembly GCA_015058015.1 of Lachnospiraceae bacterium. Lineage (GTDB taxonomy): Bacteria > Bacillota > Clostridia > Lachnospirales > Lachnospiraceae > SIG280. Next base: position 2,278 of record SVDM01000020.1, read on the forward strand.
TTAATCCTTCGGAAATTGTTCAGATTAACAGCAACAAAGGTGAGCTTGCCCCCTTTCTTCGAAAGCCCCTTTATAAGCTCCGTACAGGCAAATCTGTTGGGCAACCCCGTTAATGTATGAGTTGTTGCCTGTTGGCGTATTCTTGCTATGTAACGCTCTTCTTTTACATTATATATGTATATGCAGGTAGCAGCTACAATAGCCAATATTCCGGAAAATAGTCCCGGCAGAGAGGCTAAGGTATGCTGTTGAGCCATGGTAATCAGTAATAGAGGGAACTGTCCTATGAGAAGAATCATGGAAGCAATATATCCGGTTTTCTTATAGAATACTGCCAGGCATATTATGGTAATATTGGACAGTGATGATAATACTCCCGCAAAGGTAGCAACCGGTAGCGGGAATCCATAAAGAAAGAGTACATCCGTGCTGCGCGATGCTTTATTAATAAAAAATGATGCCACAAGAAACAATATAACAAGCAAAAATAAGCCCGCTTTCGGAGCCTCCTTTTGCTGTACAATGCTTTTTATGGCATTTTCAATACCCTTCTTACCTTCTGTATTCATAAGGGTGTCCTCCCCTAGTTTTATTTTACACACCCAAGTGATCAATAAAAATTTAATAGCATTTATCCCCACAGATACTATACCACAAATTATTCTGAAAATAAAACCGTGACTGTAGTAAATCAGTCACGGCTTTACCTATTATATGCGTATTACTTTAATCCAGGGGATACTCTCCCTCTTTTACTTTTTTTCTTCCTTGTACAGTAGACAGTAGCTGGATGCATCCAAAGATAAGTAAGACTCCTATAAGAAGATATCTTGGAATGTCCTCTACTCCCGTCTTGGGCATGTCGCCTACATTACCCTTTCCTACAATAACGGATCCTTCTCCGCCGCCACCCATTACTACGGGAGTTCCGTCTGCATTAAGGGTTATATTGTTGGTGGGTGAAGCGTTAACATCGCCGGGCTGGGCTGTATTGGTATTGCCGCTGGTGTTGCCGCCTTCGTTATTACCGGTATTACCTCCGGTGGTACCGCCCTCATTGGTTCCTGTATTGGTTCCGGTGTTGCCGCCGATATTGCCATTGGACTGGGTGCTGTTACTGTCTCCGCCGCCTTGGCCGCCGCCACCTTCGCCGCCTCCGCCTTGGCCGCCACCGCCGCCTTCTTCATTGGCTTCGTATAACAAACCGAATTCTGAGAAGTGGGTAACGTCAAACTTAGCAACCTTTACTTCGCCGACTGTATCTATTGTGGTGGTTAATTCTTCAAGGTTTGAATCAGCCCCAACGGTTATTGCCTTAACCTTACCCTTTTCAAGATTCCATGCTGCAGGAATGGGGTAGGTTAATGTGGCTGTTCCGAACTGTGTGGCTGCTTCTTCGTTGGCCTTAACAAGTCTTATACTAAATCGCTCCAAGGCTCCACCGGTTTTTAATGTAACCTTCTTAACCAGTTCTGAATCTGCCTCTGCGGGAGGATTCTCAAAGAACATGTAGAGGTTCTCCGTAAGCTCTGTTACAGAACCTGTTATGGCCGATGTATTGTCCTTGTTGGTTCTTCTGTCAATAATGGTAAGGGCAGGTGCCGGAGCATCTCCCTCCAAGGGGTGAAACACAATGATGGTCTCGAATCCGGAGGAGGCACGTCCTCCGTCATTATTTATATATGTGTTATTGGAGTCAATCTCTACGGGGCCCTGTGTCAGCACCGCATTGTTAATTGTGTCCGTAAATGTCACTGCTGCCGTGTTGGGATATCCGTAAACATCCGTTGTGCTGTATACGTATGCCGGGTCTCCTCCCGCTGTCTGTGACAGAAGGTAGAAGTTAGACAAATTTACATCAGTTACGGTCTGGGGGAAGCGAAGGATTCCTGCCTTAGAGCCGTTAGTGAAAGCGTCCCCCGCAATGGTGGTCACACCATCCTGGAACTCAACCTCACTCACCACAACCTTGTTGGCAAAACCTGATTTTACCGTTGTAACACTTCCGGCTATGGTAATCTTATCTCCTGCAAAATCCACTAGAGTGTTGGTTCCTACCTGCTTAATAGTGTTAGATAATATCACGTTTCTTACATCAGCAAATTCCGGCTGGCTAAGCCAGGGGGCAGGGTTTTCTGAATTGTGATCGGGAATAATACCTTTTTCTTCCTCTGCTGCAGCGGCATTCTCGGAAAATGTTATGGTGTCTCCACTTATTACATATTCTATTCCCCCGTCAGTACCTTGGACTTCATCAGCCGCACGGGTCAATCTGGGTATAAAAAGTACCAACAATGCCAATAGGATTGTTGATACTCCGTATATTCTCTTTAATCGCCTATTCTTCTTTTTCACTGTTTGCATCTCCCCACCACAACAAGTCTGCCGTTTTCTTTGGAATACTCACATGTTGACAAAGTAAGTAACTTGTCTCCGTAATACGCTGTTACACCTGTGTCATAAAGGGACTGTGACTTGATTCCCCTAACATAGGTGTCAAATTGTTCTTTGTTCTCTATTCGAATATAGTTATAAAACGCAAAATCTTTAGTATTCTCGTTGTATACCTGAGAGCGGAAAACTCCGATTATCTCAAAGGTCTGCTCTTCGTATAACGTACTGAATGTTATTGTGGGGTGGGCTTCGAAATACTTCTTGTCCGTATAGTTTAATAACGTGCCAAACATGGCCCCTGAATTCATATTGTGGCCATGTACCAAACTGTTAATATCGTTACCCTTTAAAGTGCACCGTTTATCAAGCACCAGGAGTCCGTTGTTATCGGAGTTCCCGTCGAAATCGTGCTCTAAATAGTAGTCGTTGTCTCCCGTACGGTACATAACGGGATAATCTATAATTGTATCGGGGATTGTAAGCCAGCCGACCAAATCCGGATTCTTGGCCGCTAATTCTTTAAACCTTGGTAGGATGAGGCTTTCATCCATAACCTGTTCCTTTTCTGTGAGCTTGCCATTGGCGGCTGCCTGAACCTCCGCCATATTCTTGCGGGACTCCCATTCTCTGCTGCCGAATATTACTCCCACACAGACAAGTCCTACCATAGCGATTCCCAAGGGAACCATAAAAAAGTTCTTTAATCTGCCGATAATAGACAGTCTTCGTCCTGCTATTCTGTCTCCCGCAGATTTGGTGCAAAGCTTCTTGTTAATGTCTGCTGCGAACTCTTTACCAAGTCTGGTCTCGAACTTAATCTTATTCTCTTTTATCTGTCTGCGATAGTTGCGGGCAACCTCCGTATCGGTCTTGCCGGACCTTTGCAAAGCCCTGATTCTTAAGGCATCCCGCTTGGCGCCTTCGAACTCACGGACAGAGTAAAACGTATAACCATCAATAGTGTATTTCATTTTCCCCTAATCAGTCTACAATAACTTGTATATTATACACTATAATTATACTAATTCTTGTATTCTTTTGTAAATACCTTATTTGGCCATTTGCAAATTCCCACTTCAAGAACGCGTTCTTCTTTCAGATGGAAATCTGCGTACCGACAATACCAACATCCCTTCAGGCTTGGGATAGCCCCTTCTCGGGGGGTGTAAGCCGGGCAGATATCCTCCGGCCACACGCTTCCATTTTCTTTTGGTACGTCATATTTATTACCCTTTTTAAGCATGATAATCCCTCGCAATTGCCGGCATCTATCCGGCAAAATTAATATCGATTCCTCCAACCGATGTCTCAATGCTCAAAGAATTATCACCGTGAGTATTGTACTTAGTGTCTTTGGGTTGTCCGTCAACACGGACTCCGCCCACGCCGGCATCTAAGTCAAGTTCGTAGAATGTCACTTCGTGAAGGAAGTTTCCGCTTACAGCCCCCACGCTAGTCCTAAGCCTTCCCGACTTTACATCAAGGTCCGTTACTTTAATGGCACCTGTGCTGCAGTCTGCTTTTATATTTCCGATAACAGAGCCTGTGAGTTTACATTCTCCCACTGAAATATCGGCGGAAAAATCTTCAAAGCTACCGCCTGTTACGTCAAGGCTTCCGGTAGCAATCTCAAAGTCAGCACGGGAAAGCTTCGTTCCCTTTGGTACGGTAATCTCAATCTTAGGCGAATCAAAGCCGTAATCGAAGACGGTTTTTTCCGCTTTTTTATCTTCTAAGACGTATAATGTATCACCTGTAACATCAATATCTAATTTCACTGCATCCGGCTGGTGACAGTTTACACAAAACTTATCTCCTTCATTGAAAACTACTCCGGATACTGCCACATCAACCTTTAAGTTCTTGAACTCCGTCACTTCCACGGAATAGTCCTTAAAATCAGCCTTTTCCTTCATAACTTCTTTTATCTGATCAGTGCTTGCGTAGACTCTTATCATGCCACAACCGGTGGCAATGCATGACAGCCCCGTAAATAGACAAATTGCCGCCGCTGTAATTATCTTCTTTCTCATAGTAATCCTCCTTGTGGGGACTCGGTGGGCAAGAGCAAACACACAGGGGGTCGCTCTCGCCTTTTCCGAGACCTATAATAGGTGTGTTTGACATATACAAATTATCATTACATAAAATAACAGACCGATATCACACTGATTTCGGTCTGTTTTACACTTATGTTCCTATTATCATTCTGACTTTGAATAGCTTGTCATCCACCACATAGCGTATTTCGCTGTCTGTCTTAGATGCAAAGGCAAGCACGCTTCTTGTTCCTATGCCGTGGCCTTCCATCTCGGTAACGGGATGCCCTTCAGTATTAAGGCAGGCGCTGCCGTCATGGGAATTGGCTATCTCAAGAAGAAGTTGGTCTTTGAACCTGGCCTTTATATCTATATGGCGTTCCTCCTTAGGCACCTTACGACAGGCATGGATAGCGTTCTCGATCAGGTTGCTTACTGCTATGGCAAGCTGCATCTCGTCAACCCCCGGGTCCACGGGAATGTTGGCGGAGACATTTACCCTTATGTCTTCTCTCATTGCCAGGTCAGCGTAGTAGGCAATGGCAGCATTAACCGTGGTGTTATCGCAATACCGTTTTGCCATGCGGGGCTCCTGCTCCATGCGCTCTTCCAGGCACTTCCTGGCCTCCTCCACATTACCGTCATTAATAAGGGTAAGGAGCAATGCCTCGAAATGGCGCCTGTCATGGCGCATAGCCCGGTCCTGTCTGGCCAGCTCTTCCGACGCAAGAAGACGCTCCTTCATATTGGTCGCCGCAATCTCCAAGATCTCCGCATCGGCTTTGGCTTTCATTTCATTTTGTTTAAGGACAGTGGCGTCCACTAGGGCATATAGTTTGCCGAATTCCTCTCCATTATGCTTAATCTCGGTTTCATCCGGCTTATAGATCTTTTCCCCTATGGTGAGGGTCTCGCCTCTTTCAATTGTTTCTTTTATAAGAGTTACCGCCCCGTCAGGATTCTTCCTTATGTCAGGGAAAAGCACCCCGGCCGGGTCGTTAAAGTATTGAACATCTCCCTCGGTATCCACAGCGATGATTCCCTCTGACAACCGGTCTATCATTACTTCCTTAGCCGCATCGATTACTCCAAGAAGGTTGTATCTGAATATGGCAATAAAGAGAATCAGTGTACCTATGACATTTCCCAGCATGGTTACGTCAAATGTCCTTGTAATATCAAGTAGTCCGAAGATTTGAACCACAAAGAATACTCCCTCCACCAGGAAGGCAGTCACCACTATCTTAATTCGTCTCTTGGCGGTGTGACCTTTTTGCTTCTTTATAGAAAGAATCAGGCTTCCTATGCCTAAGATTATAAAGAAAAGCTGGGCATAGACAAAGAGGTGGTGGACTATGCCGTTGGTGTGGCGCAAAATCGGGAAATCTCCTCCGATTACAAACTCGTAGGAGGCGTAGTACAAATTGGTGGACTCGAGATGAAGCACCGTCCAGTATATTGAAAAATAAAACAGGGCGGCGATGCCCTTAAGCCAGCCGGGAATATATAGCTTGCAAAGATTTGCCGCCACCAGAAATAAGGTCAGGGCAATCCAGGTTCTTCCTGCATAAGAGAACTTCAGGGCTGTTATATATTGAGCCTCTGTAGTTGATTGCAGCTCCAGCACATAGCCGATATTGTTAATCATAGTGGCCAGGCAGCTTAAGAAAAGGTAAAAATGTAAGGGAGCTCGCATGTTGCGAACCACCAGCCAGCCCTCAACAAAGAGGCACACTATACTTAAATACATTACTTGTATCAATACTTCTTGCATTGGTTCTTCCTTTTACTTCATACGAAATTCCATGTAGCTGTCGCAGACGTCATTGTATCTGGACTTGGCCACAGGTATTACTTCTTTGCTTCGAAGAGTTATGTCGGTTTTGGTGAGTTTGTCGATAGCCGCCACATTTACGGCTATTGACTCATGGCAACGAATGAAGGTTGCCGTGTCGTGATAAGTCTCCATGTACTCAGCAAAGCCGATTCGCAAAGTGGTGGTGGATACAATCTCACCGTTCATTAAGTGATAGCTGACCACGTGATTTCTGTAATCTATGTAGAGAATCTCTGATATACGAAGGGTCTGAAAGCCACCCTTTACCTTGACGGATACAGTCTTTTCTTCCCCTAAGTCCACCCTGGAGATGGCCATATCAAGGGTTGTAAAGAGCTTCTCTTTTTCCACCGGTTTTACTATATAGTTGATGGGATTAACATCGAAGGATTCCAATGCGTAGGATTTCTCGGATGTGGCAAAGATTATCTGGGCGTCAGGCTGGTTCCAGCGAAGCTCCCTGGCGGCCTCGATTCCCGTAACCATAGGCATCACTATATCAAGAATATATATATGGGGGCGAAAGGTCTCACACTCTAAGATTAACTTGTCCGGATGGTCGAAGACCTTGAGATCTGCAGCTATATTCTTCTCTGCCAGATACTCCTTCAAGTATTCGCATACCCGCTCCCTGTCAGAATTGTCGTCGTCGCACACTGCGATGCGCAGCAAAGTATCGTTATTTCCCATAAAATCACCCGTATCCTCTCCATAATTCACTATTGAAAATTATCGCATATTAGGTGTGGCAATACAAGGGATTGTCCTATTCCGCTTGGTTGGTGGGGTGGGGGTATGGTCGGCGCTTGGTTTACCACCCAAAGCGCTTGATTTCCACTTTGGGGGGTATGCTTGGCGCTTGGTTTACCACCCAAAGCGCCTGATTTTCACTTTGGGGGGTTGTGCTTCAACAATTCTTACCACCCTTTTTTCCACTTCGCTGTTTTGGACGGTAACTACGTCTTGATTTGTTCCCCCTAAAGCGCTTGATTGGTGGGGTGGGGGTATGGTCGGCGCCGGGTTTACCACCCAGAGCCTGATTTTTCCGTTCTGGGGGGGTGTCTGCGCTTATGTGGATGGGCCGGCGACATATATAGCATTCCAAGACCGTAATGGGTCTCGGCCCTTAGCGATTCGAGGTGCCTCTATAAGAGGTCCTCGAGAGCTTAGGGACGCTAGGGGTACCCGTTAAGAGCGAGAGCGGGTCTTGGAATGCTATATATGTCGCCCGCCCCACCATAATGTCAGAAAAATCTTATATTCTTTGTGTATTTGTGCAAATTTTGTTGAGAATTGCGAAGAAAAGTGTTATCATTATGCCAAACGGGGAAAACATAGAGGTTGCTTGATTTAGATTCTCGCACGCAGGGCTGACGTTGCGAATAAGGAGGATTTCCATGATCTATACCGTAACCTTTAATCCGGCCATCGACTACGTAGTTCGAATGTCCAACGACTTAGTCCCGGGAATGACCAACCGGTCGGACTCGGAGGAATGTTACTTTGGGGGAAAGGGCATTAACGTGTCCACTATACTTAAGAATCTAGGGCTTGATAACACTGCCCTTGGTTTTGTTGCGGGATTTACCGGCCGCGCCATAGAGCGGGCTGTGAGATACCGAGGCATCAGAGCCAACTTCATTACTCTTCCCTATGGAATCTCCCGTATAAATGTCAAGATAAAAGGTCAAGAGGAAACAGAGATAAACGGCCAGGGACCCACTATCCCTGATGACGCCATCGAAACACTATTCAGTAAAATCAAAGAGCTTACCGACGGAGACATCTTAATTCTGGCGGGAAGCATTCCAAACACACTCCCGGATGATATTTACGAACAAATACTATGCCTTCTTGAGGGCAAAAAGATTGATGTGGTGGTAGACGCCACCAAAGACCTTCTTATGAATGTTTTAAAATACCATCCTTTCCTGATTAAACCCAATAACCACGAACTTGGTGAGATGTTCAACACAACACTAAAGACTGAAGAAGAAATCGTAACCCACGCGAAGAAGCTGCAGGAGATGGGTGCAAGAAATGTCCTTGTATCCATGGCGGGCGACGGAGCGATTCTTGTTACGGAGACCGATGAGATTCATAAAATCGGAGTTCCCAAAGGAACGGTTCGTAACTCGGTTGGCGCCGGAGACTCCATGGTGGCCGGTTTTATTGCCGGATACCTTAAGTATGGCAAGTATGACGCTGCACTTAAAATGGGCACAGCAGCAGGATCGGCCACTGCATTTGCCGATGACTTGGCTACAGGTGACGATATCATGAATATATTTGCAACTCTCAACACACAGTAAACAGAGGAGGAAGATATATGAAGATTACTGATTTACTGACTAAAGACGGCATCTGTCTGAATGCGAGTGCATCAGACCAAATGGGTGCTATCGATACTCTTATAGGACTTCATTCCAAAGTGGGAAATATCACGGATGAAGCAGGTTTTAAAGAGGCTATTCTGGCCCGTGAGGAAAAGGGGTCAACAGCCGTTGGTATGGGTATTGCGGTACCTCATGCCAAATCCGCCGCAGTAAAGCAGGCAGGACTTACGGCAATGACTATCCCTGCGGGAGTTGACTACAAGGCTCTTGACGGCAATCCCAGTAAGCTCTTCTTTATGATTGCAGCTCCAGACGGCGGTGCCGACACCCACTTGGAAGTTCTGTCAAAGCTTATGGGACTTTTAATGGATGCCAGCTTCTCAGGCAAACTCATTGAGGCAAAGACACCGGAAGAATTCCTCTCCATCATCGATGCCAAAGAAGCTGAAAAAGACGGAGCCGCAGCTCCGGCAGCACCCAAGGCTAACGACAAGATTAAGCTTGTTGGAATCACTGCATGTCCTACCGGTATCGCCCATACATTTATGGCAGCTGAGGCATTGGAACTTAAGGCCAAAGAAATGGGCATTGAGATGCGTATTGAGAAGGCCGGTTCCGCAGGAGCCAAGGAGCCCCTTACCGCTGCCGAGATCGCAGCTGCAGACGCAGTAATCGTTGCGGTTGATAAGAACGTAGATATGAGCAGATTCGACGGAAAGCCGGTAATTATGGCTGCAACTAAAGACGCCATCCATGCACCGGCAGACCTGATTAATAAAGCTACTGCAGGAAATGTACCCATATTCCACAGTGCTAACGCAGCCACACCAGCAGCTTCAACGGGAGACGAAAGCGCAGGACGTAAGCTGTACAAACACCTTATGAACGGTGTATCCCACATGCTTCCCTTCGTTATCGGCGGCGGTATCCTTATTGCTATCGCCTTCCTGCTTGACGATTATTCAATAGACCCGGCTAATTTCGGTACCAACACACCGGTTGCAGCCTGGTTTAAGACAATAGGTGGCACAGCCTTTGGCTTCATGCTTCCTATTCTGGCCGGATTTATTGCCCAAAGTATCGCAGACCGCCCGGGTCTTGCCATCGGTTTTGTAGGTGGAGCCTTAGCATCAACCGGTGCTACCTTCCCACTTCCCGGCGGAGACGTGCCCTCTGCATTTCTTGGCGCATTAGTAGCCGGCTTTATAGGCGGATATCTGGTTCTCTACATGGAAAAAATCTGCGACAAGCTACCACCTGCCTTGGAGGGAATAAAACCCGTCCTAATCTACCCGCTATGCGGAATACTTATGATTGGTGTGGTAATGTGTGCTATTAACCCCATCGTTGGAGCATTAAACGCATGGATTTCAGGAGTTCTTGAAGGAATGAGCAGCGGCTCGACGCTACTACTGGGACTCCTACTTGGAGCAATGATGGCTACCGATATGGGTGGACCCCTTAACAAGGCTGCCTATGTATTCGGAACCGCTGCCCTGGCTAACCAGAGTGAGACCGGATTTATGATTATGGCCGCAGTTATGGTAGGCGGTATGGTACCACCTATTGCTATCGCACTTGCAACTATCTTCTTTAAGAATAAATTTACACCGGCAGAGAGAAAGTCCGGCCCGGTTAACTTCATTATGGGTCTTTGCTTTATTACCGAGGGTGCTATCCCCTTCGCAGCAGCTGACCCCTTACATGTTATCCCATCACTGATGGTGGGCTCCGGAGTGGCAGGACTGTTATCTATGGCATTTAAATGTACCTTGATGGCTCCCCACGGCGGAATCTTCGTATTCCCGGTTGTGGGTAACGTACTTATGTATCTTGTAGCCCTCTTGGTAGGTTCTGTTGTAGGATGTCTCCTTCTGGGAATTCTTAAAAAGAAGGCAGTAGAATAAATATAAGGAGGACCTTTTATGGTATCACAGAAAATAACTATTACTAACGAGCAGGGAATGCATATGCGTCCCGCCAGCGTTGTAAGCCAGGCTATGGCGGCATATACTTCAAATGTTAACATCATATTTAACGGCAATGCTTACGACTGCAAGAGCGTTATGATGCTTATGACAGCCTGCATCAAATGCGGCTCAGAGGTGGAAGTACAGTGCGAAGGCCCGGATGAGGCTGATGCTCTGGCAAAGATGATTGAACTGATTGAGTCCGGCATGGGCGACTGATAAGGAGAATAATTATGCAAAACGGAATCGCCGCATCCCGGGGAATCGGGATAGGAAGTATCTGCGTTATTACAGAGCATGATCTTTCCTTCGAAAATAAAAAGATTGAAGATACAGAAAAGGAAAAGGCCCGCTTTGATGCTGCCGTAGAATCCTTTAAAGAAACTACGGCCACCATGGCGGAGGACATCAGAAAGCGTATCGGGCCAAAGGAAGCTGAAATTATGGAGGGTCATCTGGTGATGATCTCCGATCCCACCATGGCAGGCGAGATGAAGAAGATGATTGATGTGGGCCAATGCGCCGAAGCTGCTGTAACAGCTGTATGTGATATGTTCATCGGAATGTTTTCCACTATGGATGACGATATCATGCAACAACGTGCTTCGGATGTCAGCGACATCAAGACCAGTCTCTTAAAGATCCTGCTGGGGATAGAGGATATCGATATCAGCAAGGTGGCTCCCGGTACAGTACTGGTGGCCCAGGACCTGACTCCTTCCATGACCAGTCAGATTGTGAAGGAAAATGTCGTAGGTATCATTACAGAAGTAGGTGGTAAAACCTCCCACTCTGCAATCCTTGCAAGAGCTTTAGAGATTCCGGCGGTATTGTCCGTTCCCGGAATCACCGAAAAGGTAAAGAATAAGGATACCGCCATTGTTGACGGTACCGACGGTGTTATCTTCATTAATCCTGAGGGTGATGTGCTCTCTCGGTACATCATCAAACGTGAGGAATTTATCAAGAAACAGGCTGAGTTAAAGAGCTTCCTCGGTAAAGAAACCAAGACTGCCGACGGTGAGCTTGTGGAACTCTTCTGTAATATCGGTACTCCCAAGGATGCCAAGAAGGCCGTGGAATGTGACGGCGAAGGTATCGGCTTATTCCGTTCCGAGTTCTTATATATGGATAACAACCACCTGCCCTCTGAAGAGGAACAGTTTGCGGCCTATAAGGAAGCGGCTGAAATCATGAAGGGCAAGGATGTTATCATCAGAACCCTAGACATTGGCGGCGATAAGGATATCCCCTATCTTAACATGAAGAAAGAGGACAACCCCTTCCTGGGTTACCGTGCCGTACGCTACTGTCTGGGCAATAAGGACAGTTACATCACCCAGCTTCGTGCCATGATTCGGGCAAGTGCATTTGGCAAAATCAAGATTATGGTGCCCCTTGTTACTTGCGTCGAAGAGCTGCGGGAAGTTAAAAATATGGTTGCTGATATCAAAAAGGACTTAGATTCCGAAGGTATAGACTATGACAAGGACATCGCTGTGGGCTGTATGATTGAGACCCCTGCAGCATCCCTTATCGCTGACCTCTTAGCCAAAGAGGCGGATTTCTTCTCCATCGGAACCAATGATTTAACTCAATATACCATGAGCGTTGACCGTGGAAATGCAGACGTAGCCTATCTCTACTCTACTTTCCAGCCTTCGGTTTTGCGCTCTATCAAGAATATTATTCAGTGTGGTCGGGCCGCCGGCATCCCTGTGGGTATGTGCGGCGAGGCTGCCGCTGACCCACTGATGATTCCCCTTCTTATCTCCTTCGGACTTACGGAATACAGCGTAAATCCGGTGTTGGTACTCACCGCCCGCTCGGTTATCGCCAAGTGGACCAAGGCCGAGGCGGATGCTTTGGCAGAGAAGGTGCTGGCTATGGATACGGAAGCGGAGATTGTGGCGGCGCTTAAGGAAGCTTCTAAAGAATAAGGAATGATTAATTATCAGAGAATAAAAAGTAATATACATAAGTAAAGGGTAGTATGTAATTTCACCATAATTACATATTACCCTTTACCCTTAAAGCAATCGAATTCAGAAAAGGAACCCTTAACGAGGAGTTTGATTCTGAGACATTAAACTATGTATCAACAGTTCCTGCAATTACTGAAGAGATACTTTCATAGTCAGTTAATCTCACCCCAAATCCGAATTCTTGAAAATTATAACACAACCAAGTGTTGTTTTACAAGCCTTGCATACAATCCAGTTTAATAAAAAAAAATTTCGACGTGTCTCGCAACTCAAAAAACATCCCCCCAAATCTTCGCATCTGCTTTTTGGCATGTATAGCATGTTGAAAATATTCCCCCCATTTTTTCATAAACAAAATTTGGGGGGAAAAAACTACCGGCGTTGTACACGCCAAAGCAAAAAACAGGGTTTTTGGTGGGTAAGTTTTTCCGGGACTGTACACGCCAGAACAAAAAACTAAACGTTTGGGGGGTACTTCTTGCCAAAACAATACACGCCAAAACCAAAGATAAGCAAAACGGCGTGTAAAACTTGCAAAAGTTCTACACGCCAAATTAACAAACTCAAAAAAATACGTGTCATAAGTCACTGTAAACCGGCCTTACAAACACGGCGGATTCTTTATATCACCTCAGAAATGTGCGCCACCGTGTCCCGTGCTATCATGCTCACTGCGCCGACTTCCGCCTGGGCAAGCTCCCCGGCGCGGCCGTTTATGTAGGCCCCGGCGGTTACGGCCAGGGTCAGGTCAGGGATGTAGGCGCAGGTTGCTGACAAGATTCCCGATAGGACGTCACCGCTTCCGGCGGTGGCCATACCGGGACAACCGGCGTCTGTGAGATATGTGCGCGCACCATCACATACTATGGTGGTGGGTCCTTTAAGAAGAAGGACTCTCTTAGGACTGTTTGTAAGTCCGCGTCCCGCCTCAACAAAAGTTGCAATATAGTCATGAGCCGCGTCCACCGGGTTTGCATAGATCTCATCTATACTAAGGCCCGTCAGCCTTGAGAACTCCTTAATATGAGGCGTAAGAACAATATCGCATCCGGCCCCCACAATCAAGCTCTTATCAAGCTTTGACAGCATGGTTAAACCGTCAGCATCTATAATAAGTCTTCCCGAGTAATTTTTAAGCAACCATTCAAGCATCCGAGAAGTATCTTCACTTACTCCAATGCCCATTCCGAAGGCCACTGTTTTCACATTGCCTGTCAATTCTTTTAATTCTTCTTCGTTATATATGAACTCCCCGTCCTTATCCGACATGGGGAATATAGTGCTCTCTAATATGTGGGGCAAAACCTCTTTTGCCAGGGACTTCGGCAAGCCGATCTTAACCACCCCGGCGCCGCTTCTCATGGCAGCATTGGCCATTGAGGCCAGTCTTATTGCCCCGGAATAGCGCATAGATCCCCCAATAAGGGCAGTATATCCGTAGGTCCCCTTGTTAGAGAGATTGTCTCTTTTCGGTATGACTTCGGATAAGTCCTCTCCCTCGAACAGGTGAAATAATCCACAGTCTGACGCGGGCTTGATGCCGATATCCACATTAACCTTGGATTTCATCACATCCTTAGCCATTCCCAGGAAATGCCCCGGCTTGAAGCTTCCAATGGATACGGTAATATCCGATATCACGCACTTCTCCGCCATACCCGTATTCCCGTTTAAACCGCTGTTGATATCCGCTGACACAACGAAAGCAGCGGATTCATTAATCTTGTCAATGACCGATGCGATGTCTGCTCTGACATTTCCCTTTAATCCGGTTCCTAAGATGCAGTCTACGATGGTGGCATAGCCGTCAAGGTTCGGTGCCTCATTCCACGAAACACTTGGGATACCTGCTTCCATGCATTTATCATAATAATATCTTCCGTCAGACGAGAACTTCTCACTAAGAAGAATCAGGCTCGCGTCAATCCCCGCATCCTTTAAGAGCAGGGCAAGGGCATAGCCGTCTCCCGCATTGTTGCCGCTGCCGCAGACTATGGCCACCGGAGCCTTCCACTCTGCGGCGTCAAAGATTCCCTTGGCGGCCCGCATCATAAGCTCTATCCCCGGAGTTCCCGATTCTATTGTGGCGGCGTCACTGTCCCGCATATTCTCTACCGATAGGATTTCTATCATATCAAGTCTCCTTAACCTAACAATACTCTCCATATTCGCAACCGATGTGGGTGGCTTCTATCTCATCCACAAGGGTCAACTCCCCGGCCACCTTATCATACAGCTTGATGGTGCCCCGGCCGTTTCCCCCGTTCCAGAGCCTGTTATGGTTCTTGCTGCCATCGGGAGCTTCGTAGTTCACCAGCAGCATATCTTTCTTATCGCAGACCACTTCCGTAACCATGGCCGCGTATTTGTTCTCCTGGCGAACATGCCAGATTACCTGAGTCTCCGTCTCTTCCGAAGAGAATTCTGTCTTTACATTCAGATGAAGCTTGGAGAAGTTAAAGTCGTACTCCTTGCCCTCGTAATAGAATACGCCCAAGAGACGCCTGTCTAAGGGCACGAAATAAATCTTGGGCCTTCCGCCGCCTATGTCAAAGACGCTATTTTGCAGGTACTCTCCCTTCTTCTTGCTATAGAGGCAATTGGAAGACAACCATACCCAGGGGCTGGTGAAGTCCCTTCCCCAGTTCTTATCCGCATAGCCGTAGCATTTATCCGGACGAACTATATACTTTCTGCCATTTAGGATTATCTCTCCCTTATAGGCGCTCTTCATGCCCTCCGCGTGCCAGTACATGGCAAAAGCCTCCATATCCCGCAAGGGTTTGCTGGCACCGTAGCCCACATTAAAGGCGATCTGTTTATCTATAGTAAGCTTCCAGGACATGCTTCCGGCGTCACACATCCACTCGGGATGGGCTTTCGCTTCTTCCGTGGAAATGTCGATGCTGCCCCTTAACTTCTTCTCTCCGGCATAGCAGTCGTCTGCCTTAACATGATAGGGCGCTCTTCCCCCTACCTTTACCTCTTTCCAGGAAAAAAATCGATGGAGCTGACAGTGGTCCTCGCCCCAGGTTCCTGCCTTTACCATAAGATAGGACGGCTTCTTGCCTGATGCCTTATTCTCCGGCAACTGACCAAAAACCGGCTTATCTTCCCCTAAAGCCGGATTAATCAGGAAATACTCGATAAAGAAGGGCTTATCCTCACCCGTCCCCGCATCCTGTGCCGTAAATGAATGCCACCACCAGTCGTAGCCGTTCCTGGCCAGGGGACCGCGAAGCATAAATTGATTTCTCTTAATATCATGATTATTGAACATAATAATATCCCCCCACTCTTAACTGCTCTTATTATAGCCCAGCAAAGGGGATTTGTTCAAATAATCAATCTCAAAAACTTGTTTGAGTAATGTGTTACAAACAAGTTCAAGCCTACTATATGGTAATCAGCAAATGCTCATTTGCCACGTCATTATAAACCTCGCATTTCTTATCACTTACGTCATAGACATGGAGGATGTCTGTTAGGGCCTTGGCAGGCTCGAAGTCTGCCACCAGGTCCCTGCAGCCTGTCAGCTTTTCCGGGGCGAAGATAAGGGTTTTTTCGTTATCGAAAATGGCTGTATAGAGGATCTCCGCCTCCACAAGGTCCTGGAAGATGTGGCTGCCGTAGGAGAGCTCCGGATTGTAGCCGGCCTCCTTTTCTTCCGTCTCGCAGATGATGTCGTAGGCGCTGATGTCCGCAAATGTAGTGGGGACTCCAAGCTCTGGGGAGGAGGTTCCCACTCTGCCGGGAACTATAAGCATCATGTGCTTGCCTTCTTCTCGGTAGTGCCAGTTAATCTTTCCAAGGAGCTTAGCCACCAAGTCCTTGTCCTTGTAAGGCATGTTGTAGTATTTCCCCGGATCCACATAAACTATGATGTCCAGCTCCGATGCCTTGGATATTCCCATGGAGGCTCCCTTGCTTTCAAGAAGGATCCGGTCCTTCGGGATATCTGCCGGTACGGTCACACCGCTTCGTCCCTTTTGTACCTGAAGGGGTCGGCACTGGAGTAGGTCAACAGAATACTCTCTGTTCTCGGAGACATTTATGGTAAACTCCGTATCTACGGGATAGTCGTATTCTTCCTGAATGCAGGCAAGCATCCTCTTCATCTGCTCCATGAGCTTGGCATTGGCCACCAGGCCCTTACAGGAGATAAACTTCACGTCTCTGTTACGACCCATTTCCCTAAGTCTGGATTCTGCGTCAAAGTCATGCTCTAAAAGGACCTTATCCAGAAATCTTGGCATGTCAGCCTCTATCTCGCTTAGGGAAAGCTTCTTCATTGTCTTCTCTGCCATATCAATTACCTCCGCCTTGCCCTGGGAGAACTTGTGCTTGTCGGCAGAAGAGGAATAGGATGTTTTCTCCGGCATATCCAGGTTTACGATTCTGGGGTAGGAGCCCTCGGTCCTATCCACCGCCGAGGTTCCAAGACCCATTACCAGCCTAAGCATTCCCGCCTTGGGGTCTGAGTCCTTCATAACCCGGTAGGGACTGTAGGAGTAGCCCACCCCAGCTGCGCAGGGCATGTACTTGGTTCCATAGTGGGAGCCGGACACTCGCTGAATAAGGAGGGCCATCTGCTCGTCACGCTTATCAAGGCCTCGGCGCTTACGATAATCAAGGGCCGACAGGCTCATGGTGGAGGCATATACCACCTTAATGGCATGCTCGAATTCCTCTAAGCGCTCTTCCAGGCTGCCTCTGTTAACGCAGAATACGGACTCGTATTTTCCTGCGAAGGCATTTCCAAAACCGTCCTCTAAAATGGAGCTTGAACGGATTATGTAGGGGTCCTGGCCGTAATATTCAATGATTCTCTCGAACTGTTCTTTCATGGAATCCGGAAAGGTTCCCTCCATAATCTTGGCGGCAAATTCCCCTGCAAGGTCAAAATAACCTGCTTCCGTCCTCTGCTTAATCCGCATGTCCCAGAGGCCGTTGTCCACTATATATGTATAATAAAGGTCCGAGCCCACGTAGAAAGAGTCGTGGGGCTCTAAGACTTCGTCTATATCTTCTTCCTTGTTTCTGATAATGGCCCTGGCAAGGAGCATGCCGCAGGCCTTGCCGCCGATCATTCCCGTTGCCACCATATGGTCTCTTACGGCGAAATAGTCCTCGGGGGTGAAGTGCTTCTTAACCATCTCCCGCATCTTCTCGTCCCGGGTCATCATGATGTCGCACATTTTGGCGTAATCTTCCGAGGTATCCAGGCCATTTTCCGCAAACATCTTAACCCTGTTAAAAAAGCGGTCCCAGGAGTCCACGTACTGCTCCTCGGCGGAACGCTGGGCCCGGCCGAGGGTCTGGTAGAAGCGGCTAGATTTAACTCCGTCTAATATGGGTCGAAATTCCTTAGTCTCGGGATTATAGGTATGGGGCAGGAACATGGTGTCGGAATTCCTCTCCCAAACCTTCTCGGGGCGGACATAGATTTCCTTGCTGTCAGCGTAGACGTCAAAGAAAAGCTGGGTGGTATCAAGGATTTTGTTAATGGCCTGCACCGAATGCTTACCCCTGATTATGGGGAAGAAGGCTACGGTATCAAGGATAAAGAGGAATGGGCAGGTAACCCGGAAGAAGTTGCCCATCATAAGGTCCGTGGCCCAGGCAGCCTGGAGCTCCGAGAGGCAGTCGAACACGTAGAAGGCATCCCGCCCCTCCTGCTCTATTACGTTATGGATGGCCACTGTAAATGTCTCAAACCTGTGAGACAAGGGGACGCATATGGTCTTTATCTCCGGGCGGTCTTCAAGCAGGGCTTCGTGGCTGGCGAAGCGAAAGTATATTATGTTTCGCCCATCTTCAATAGCCTGTTTTACGTAAGGCTCCATAAAAAGCTTGAACTGCTCTAGGTCGGAGACCCGCCATACAACGTTGTCTCCCAATCTGATATTGTCAATGGCGGTGTCAAACTCCGGTATACCGCTTAATACTCTGTCAAATGCAGCCATATAAGTACCCCCTAATGTACAAAAAGGCGCTCCATCCCTGTATGGATGAAACGCCTTTGTTTCAGTAATCTATATGCTTATCTTAGCACGTATATTTCCAATATTCAATAGACTTACATTGGCGGGAAGCCTCGTTTTTCGTAACGAATGGTTACCCACTTAAGCTCTGTGAATTCCTCGATGGAGAAGGCTGAGTCTTCTCTTCCGATACCGCTCTTCTTTACGCCGCCGAAAGGTGCTCTTCTTGAGCCTGCAACAGTGGTGTCATTAATATGAACCATTCCGGATTCAACCCGTTTTGCAAAGTCCATGGCAATCCTTACGTCATTGGTCATAACAGCTGCGGATAAGCCGTACTTGTTGTTGTTACACAAAGCAAGGGCGTCTTCCGCATCCTTTGCCTTGATTATACTGGTGATGGGACCAAAGCTTTCTTCATGGAAGATCTCCATCTCGGGAGTTACGTCCTTTAAAAGACTGGGATCGTAGAAAGCGCCCTTGTGGGTTCCGCCACAGAGAAGGGTTGCGCTCTTTGATGTAGCGTCTTTTATCTGTCCGTCGATAAATGCGCACTGCTCCTCATGAATAAGGGGTCCGATAATGGTCATCTGATCATGGGGATCTCCAACTTTAAGGTTCTTAACCCTTGCAAGAAGCTTGTCGCAGAACTCATCGTAAATCGGCGCCTCAACGATAACCCTGCTGGTTGCCATACAGATCTGTCCCTGATGGAAATAAGCTCCGAAAAGGGTGGTCTCAACAGCCTGTTCGATATCAGCATCTTTAAGGATGATGATGGGGTTCTTTCCGCCCATCTCAAGCGCGTATTTCTTCAGATGAGTAGCGGCCTTGACAGCTATAGCGGAACCAACCTTGGTGGAACCTGTGAAAGCTATCATCTTAACTCTCTCATCTTCTACAAGTCCGTCTCCGATTACACTGCCCGGGCCCGGAAGCACGGAAAATACTCCCTTGGGAAGTCCTGCTGCCTCGAGACATTCAGCAATGATAACACCACCTGAAACCGGTGTATCGGATGCGGGTTTTAATATAAATGAATTACCTGCTGCCAGGGCAAATACCACCTTGTTGGCACAAAGAAGCAAAGGATAGTTAAAGGGTCCGATACCTGCGCAAAGTCCTAAGGGCTCTCTTACCCAGTAAGAGAACTCACCTGCTACTTCACCGGGAGTTACTCCGCCGTCGACTCTTCTGCATTCGCCGGCTGCAGCCCTGAAAATATTCACGGTCTGAGCCACTTCATCCATGGCCTTCATAAAGCATGAGCCGCTTTCCTCAATAAGAATCTGTCCGTATTCAGGAAGGTGGGCTTCCATAATGTCAGCCGCTTTCAGAAGAACCTTCTCTCTTTCTTCCGGAAGCAGGGCAATCCAAGCCTTCTGAGCCTCAAGCCCCTTAACTATAGCTGTTTCCAGTTCGTCTTTTCCTGCGGTATGAACCTTTGCAAAGACGCTGCCATCAGCAGGATTAAGGTCGTCTACCACTTTGCCGGATTTGGTGTCTACCCATTCACCGGCAAGATACAATTTGTACTCCTTCATAAAAAATACCTCCATTACATACTAATTAATACCTTACACTTAGCTACTTCTTCCCCTTGCCCATCAACAATACGGGCTTGATGGTCTTGCCGGTCTTGGAATCTTCAAAGGCCTGCTCGATATCCTCGAACTTATAGTATTTCACCATCTTGTCCACCGGCAGTTTACCCTCTTTATAGAACTGTACCAGTTGAGGGATAAATGTCTGAGGATTGGATCCGCCTTCTACAAGACCCATTAAAGTCCTGGAGGGGTTCATAAGCATAGGCTCTAAGGCTATGTCCACCGTTGCTTCTCCTGTAACACTGGCTACAACCGCCTTGCCTAGGACATCTAAGCACTCTACCGCATTGATGGTCTGCTCCGGGATACCGGAACACTCAACGCTGTAGTTGGCGCCTCGACCGCCTGTTAAGTCTCTTATGGCTTGACATACGTCCTTAACCCTCTTGGCGTTAATAGTGTCTGTTGCTCCAACCTTCTTGCAAAGCTTCAGCCTCTCTGGTACCACATCAACAGCAATTATCTTGCTGCATCCTGCAATCTTAGCCGCCATAATGGCACTGATACCTACTGCTCCGCAACCGAAAACCACCAGTGATGATCCGGGTTCCGGCTTAAGGCCGTTTAACACAGATCCTGCTCCGGTCTGCACTCCGCATCCTAAGGAACAAAGGGCCGGAAGATCCACATCCTTATCCACCTTCACTGCATTACGGGCATCCACAACCACATGGTCTGCGAAGCCGCCCTGTCCGAAGAAGGATGATACCGACTTTTTCTTCAGCTTGAAGCGCTTACTTCCGTCCTTGTAACTTCCGTTAAAGAACAGGTCGTTCTTGATATCGCAGGCGTAGGGGTGGTTAGACTTACAACAATCGCAAGTTCCACAGGAAGGATATGTCATGATTACATGATCTCCCACTTCAAGAGAATCCACTGCGGACCCCTTCTTCTCCACAATACCTACTGCTTCATGGCCGAACACCGCCGGCAGGGTTACCGGAATGAACTGATAAAGTCCTGCGGAATCCGTATGACATACGCCACAGGCCTCAACCTTTACTAAAACCTCGCTTGGCTTAGGGTCGTCCAAGTCAATGGTCTGTATGGACAGTTCCCCCGGTTTTGTTGTTACTGCTGCTTTTACCTTCATAAAATTCACCTCATCTCTCCAAGTACTACTCTACCATATTTTTCAAAATATTGCCTTAAAAATCGACAAGATGTCTATCTTTTTTTGTTAATCTTGAATAAAGCCCGAAATAACTGTAATATTCTAATTAGTAATTTAGGTGGTGAAATTATGAATCAGTTTTCAAGAACAGAACTTCTATACGGACCTGAAGTTATGGAATATCTCGCTTCACGAAGAGTGGCCGTATTCGGTATCGGCGGCGTAGGCGGCTACGTGGTGGAAGGTCTGGTGCGCTCAGGAATAGGAGCGTTGGATCTAATAGATAATGATACGGTGGCATTAACCAACTTAAACCGTCAGATAATCGCCACCCACAAGACAATAGGCAGGCCCAAGGTGGATGTGGCCAAGGAGCGTATCCTTGATATAAACCCCGACTGTATAGTCAGAACCTACAATACCTTCTTCCTGCCGGAAACGGCGGATGAATTCGACTTTAGCGAGTATGATTACGTGGTGGATGCTATAGATACTGTATCCGGCAAACTGGCCATAATAGAAAAAGCCACTGCTGAGGGCGTCCCCGTTATCTCCTCTATGGGAGCGGGGAACAAAACCAAAGCTTCGATGTTCGAGGTGGCGGATATCTACAAGACATCCGTATGTCCTCTGGCTAAAGTTATGCGAAGAGAGTGCAAAAAAAGAGGCATCAAGTCCCTTAAAGTAGTATACTCCAAGGAAATGCCCCTCACCCCGGGACAGGCAGAAGCCGAGGATACTAACCCGAATCGTCGTAGCACCCCCGGCTCCACTGCATTTGTCCCTTCTGTAGCCGGCCTTATTATAGCTGGTGAAATTATTAATGATTTTTCAGCCTTTTCGCAATAAGACCAAGGGAGGCCGTTGCTAAAAGCATCCACGTTATAATTATTCCGGAGTCACCGCTCTTTGGAACGCCGCCTTTCCACTTGGCATAAATCGTTCTGTCAGAGGTGACTTCCTCATCAAAGTTGTATTGGATAGTCCTGTCGGCATCGGCATACCATCCTAAGAATGTTGCCCCGTTTTTTGTAGGATCTGCAGGCTGCGCAGCCTTGTCATGAACCCATACAACTTCTTCTTCAATGGCGGATCCTCCGTCAGTATCAAAGACTACATGGAACTGTTTCAGTCTCCAATGGGCATCAAATTCCATGCTGCCTGTGGTTCCCTTAGGTATAACCAGGGTGGTGGTGGGTTCGCTAAGGCCCGTTCCTGTCCATCCCATGAAGTCGTTATCCGTCCAGGTGGGCATGGATATTACCACCTCGTCTTCGATAGTGTATTTTCTAAGTATCTCACCCACATCCGGGTTATAGAATCCTTCCCCTTCAGTGCCCTCCGCATAGAATGCCGAATATGAGCTACCGATAATCCGGCCTCTGGCATTGTTAATTCCGATGAAATACTCTATTGTCTTCCACTGGGCATAGAGAGTTACCTGTGCGCCCTCCTGATCTGCCAGATTCTTTACTAAGGCATTATCATCAAAGGAGATACCTGTGCCATCCGCTTTGGTATTCCACTTAAGAAAGGTGTAACCTACGCGACTGAAAGTATTGGGGAAGAGCTTTTGCTGCTCATCGTATACGTAGTCCTGGGTAATCCTATCCCCATCCCCTTTGTTGGGATCAAAGGTTACGTGATATACAGCCGGGGTTGCATGACCTGTTATGGTAACCTGGCCATTGACCTTAATGGTCTGATCCTTTTTACTAGCATCAGGTCTCCAAATAGGCCTAACTCCAGCGTAGGAATAACCGTCAAAGACGTAACCTGTTTTTATTCCGGACGTATCAGTCTTAATATCAACCTCACGTCCTTCCGGCACATACTGGACCGTAGTTCCCCAGGTGCCGGTCTTTGGATTCTTTATAAGGGTACTTCCATCGGTGATATCATCATCATCATTTGCAGATACGGTTACCAGCTGAATAACAAAGAAATCATTGCCCGATTTTACCTCTACTTCATAATCGTCTGCCGCTGCAAGGTAGCTCACGCTGCCCTTGTCTGCAATAACTGTATATGTTCCCACCGGCATAGTCTGACTACCATCAAATGCATATATCCCATTTCCTTTCGAAGTCAACTGGTAGGTACTGCTTGAATTCACTAGTGCAACGGTTGCTCCCGATATGGGCTCACCATCATTAGTTAGGAAAACAACAACCTTGGTATTGTCTTCCCATACGGCAGTTAACGTAATAGCCGAAGTAATTCCTCCGCCTGGCTCATGCGGTGCTCCACAGAGATTTGTAACCACGTCTTGGTCGCATAATACTTTGCTTCCCAAAGTAGTATTCTGCCATCCCACAAATCTTTTACCGCCGGGTGCGGTAAATGCATTCGGCTTCAAGGTTGCCTCCTCATCAAAGTACATAACTTGATTATAGTTAGATCCGCTTCCATCGCCGGGCTTGAATGTCACCGTATAAGGCATGGGGTTCCAGGTTGCATAAAGAGTTACTTCAGCCTTCCTGTCCGGATTGATTACACTGATTAATATCTCTGAGCCATCCGTATGGCTGGAGCCCGATCCATCCTTATTAAGAAACCACCTAAAGAAATCGTATCCCGGAAGCTTTCTCTCCGTAGGAGGCGTTATGGTAATACTCCCTGTCTCGCTCCAATCTATGAGTGCTGTTGTGAGATCGCCGCTTGCTTTTGTACTTGCGTTCTCCGGCTCTGTACCCGTAACCTGATATTTGATTGTGAATTTATCATAATACGAATACAGGGGGATTCCGGATATTCCGTATCCTTGGGAATCCTTTGGATCTTCCGTGGAATTCTCGTATTTTATAATAAGATGGCCATATCCATCAGTCCATTGAACCGTATAATTACCGAAGCGTGAGGCAGACTTTACGGTTGTTTGGAGATAGCCGTCTCCACCCAATAGCACTTTAGTTCGTTCCTTGTCCACATAGTATCCCACCGCCGGATTTTCTGCCGTGCCGGCCTTCTTCATCTCGCTTACGGTTGTATCGCCGATATAGGCCCAGGCACAGTCTTTGCTTGTATCTCTTACATCCGCATTATCATCAAAGAAGAACCAGAACTTGGGATAGAGGGTAGTGGAGGTCATGCTTGTGGGAGCAAGGTTCTTGAATATTGTCTCATTCTCCCCTGCAGGCCCCTTGTTAAACATGGTCTTGGTGGTGGTAACACTGATTACCTGATCGTCTGCCGGGAACCAAACATAAAGGGCCGTATCTGTATCATGACTTGTTCCGAAGGTCTTCATGCCACTTGGTGTATAGGCCCCACCATTCTTGGTCTCCAACGTAGTTATGTCTTGTTTTTGATCTCTATCTATTCCGAGACCGAAGGTTCCTATGGCTACTTCCTTACATTCCACTGCTGTTCCGTTGTTATCACTGTTATAGGCTGTACCCCTGGCTATTTTGGCCTTAAGGTTACCGTCTCTTATGACTACACCGGTATCCCTTTCATCCCCGGGTTTCTTAGCGTTCTCTCCGCCGATGGTTCCTATAGTCTTTGTATCACCGTTCTTCTCTACGGTTTCAATTATTCCGCCTTCTATATACACCATCCTGCAGTTTGAGTCAGTACCTGATTTACGACTGCCTATACATGCGGAATTAGAGGTTGTCTCCGCATATACATCTCCGCCCTTTATGGATACATAATTTATGTATCCGTTAGATGAGGCACCTATTGCGGCACAATCCCGACCGTAAGCCTTAACGGTACCGCCGGTAATTATAATATGTGATTTAGTAGAAATGATTGAGTGACTGTAATCCCAATCATAGAATTTCTCTTTTCCACCACCGATACCGCAGCCGGATCCTGTCTTATTATCCGCTGAGAGACCACCTACGGCGGTAACATTTCCTCCATTAATATATACCTGGGTATCGCCGTATCTGATGCGGTTATTATTGGCTATGGGGCCACTGGCTATACCGGCACCGATTCCGGCACTATGTCCTTGGGCATAAATGGTTCCTCCGTCAATGGTAATGTTTAATCCATCGCCTTCACAACCGCCGCCGATTCCGGCTGCTTCGCCTGCTCCGTAGGCATAGACCGTTCCCCCTGTAATATGAATACCGTCAACACTGTTACCCCAGCCGCCGCCGATTCCGGCTCCTCCGTATACAAAGCTAGTGTCGTCTTTTTGGTGACACTCTATTACACCACCGGAAATATTTATATTCTTACAGTCGGTGGGTAGTCTGTCGTTATCAGTTATTATTTCAAATAAATATGCAGAGCATGTTCCGATACATGCCGCCGAAGCCGATCCCGAATAAGCATTTACCTTAGCTCCCGAGAAAGTTAATCCGTTTACCGCCGCATACATATCTGCACCGATAGCAGCTCCGCCGCCACCGGTTCCGCAAGAGCCGTAGGCATTAATCTCTCCGCCCTTAAACTCTACATTTCCAAAGGTCTTATACATATAACAACCGATGGCACAGGTTTTTATTCCTGAAGAATCAGCCTTGGCTGTTATGGTACCCCTGCCGTCAAAGACAAGTTCTACATCTGTTGTATCTTTCCTGATGGCATTGCGGCCACCCTTACTTTCAAAGTAATTCTTGGTATTCTCATTAGATACGAAGGTTACTTTTCCGCCGTTTCCCGTTATCTCTACGGCAGATCTGGCATTGGCTGCCGCTCCGGGACACCGCCATGTTGCAGTCATGGATACCCCGTTTAAGATTATCTGTATATCATCCCCGGGATGTGACTCAATAACCAGCATAGTTTTATCTGTCGTGCCGGTCAGATAATAGGTGCCGGACGAGCTGCATCTTAAGTATGTTGCCCCATCGTATTTGCTGACATCATAGTTGCCCCCGTTCTGCATTATGATGGTTGTTGCCCTGACTGAAGGCAGTCCGTCCTCCTCATAATTGTACTCACCGGGCTTGCCGTCAGCGTTATAGCCTGCGTTAACATCACTTGCCCATACAAGCCCCATGGCAGTTATGGCCAGCAGCATCAAGCCGCATTTTTTAAGTATTCGTATCATAAATTTCCCTCCATAAGAATGCTCCTCTACTACACCTAAAATTTACCATAAAACCTATAAATTTTGCATGGTACTAATGGACGACCTTGATGGGACCAAATCGTGATATTATAATGTAGAGAAAAGAGCTTGAAGAAAGGTGAGATTTATGAAACAACTCAATGTTAAGAAAATTGCATTATCAGGAATGTTTATGGCCATTGCCGTAGTACTTTCTACCTTTGCCATACCCATCGGCGCCAGCAAATGTTTTCCCATTCAGCACATTATTAATGTGTTGTCTGCGGTATTCTTAGGCCCGGTACATGGTGTGGCTGTGGCATTTGGCACCTCGGTTATAAGAAATCTTATGGGCACGGGAACACTGCTTGCATTTCCGGGAAGTATGGTGGGCGCATTAGCCTGCGGCCTTATGTTTTCCAAAACCGGCAACTATTATTTAACCTACCTGGCTGAAGTTATAGGAACAGGGGTACTCGGAGGAATGATGGCATTTCCCCTTGCAGCACTTGTCATGGGAAAGGAAGCCGCACTCTTTACCTATGTAGTTCCCTTCCTTGTCAGCACAGTTGGAGGAACCGCTATTGCGGCTATTCTTATTACTATTCTCCAGCAGACCCATGTATTAAAGAAGCTTCAGGAGATGGTGGTTTCGCAATAGAATAGACACTAACACAAACGGAGGTATACTATGGCTGGCCATTTTGTTATAACAACAAAAGCACTTGAAATTCTAAACCTGACAGACGGAGACCGCGTGGGCGTAGCGGGCAGAAGCCTGCAGGACTTTATAAGCGCGGCAGTGGAAGAGCATAAAGATTTATCTATCCACGGGTTCCCCGTCTTTGAAAATATAGTGGAAGAAGGTAAAGAGAATCCTTTCGGCGCGGGAGTTTATCTCCACGAAGAGGATTTCTTTACGGTGGACCTTGAAGTGAAGTTTAATAAGATCTTCTTAGATTGCCCCTGCGAGCTTACAGCTGAGGAACTGGATTCTCACGGCCAAAGATATGTTAATAAGATGGAGTTTAACCAGCTTCCTGTGAAGCCCAAGACTTCCGCTGAATGGGTTATGATTTCCTACGCGGCTGACCATTTGCCGGAAGGCGGCAAGGCAGTTGTGGTGGTTGATGAAGAGAAGTACCGGAATGATGGGGATGAGGACCTTCGGACTTATTTTGAAGAGAGCGGAATCATCGAAGAAGTGGTTAACCTCTCCGGGGAGATTCTGCTGGTTGTACTCAAAGGTTAGGCGAGATTTCTTCCGATAAATACTATATAATAGTAAGCAGGGAGGCGAGTTCTATGAAAAGAGTTATATCAGTTCTGGTGCTGGTTGCCGTCCTTATGATGTGGGCCGGTTGCGGAGGCAAACAGGTCAAGGTCCCCTTCGGCTCCGAGGAAAGAGTCAGCACAAGCTATGAAAAAGCCTACGGTGAGCTTACCAAGGCAGGCTTTACCAATATAAAGATAGAGCCTGTAAATACTGCCCACAAAGGCAACGTGGGCAATCTTGAGAGCATAACCATAAACGGCAAGTCTTTTAAGAAATATGAATCATTCTCAGAAGACGCCGAGGTAGTTATCCGCCATTATGTGGATGTGGAGGATAACAGTAAGGTACAGATAAAGTTTTGGAAATAGGAAGCCTAGTTCTTTAACTCATCGAACATGGCTTTCATAGTAGGATTATTGCGGGTCAGCTTCTTAACGCTGACCTCTTCTACTTTTCCGTTGGCAATACGAAGCTGATTGTCGGAGCCAAGGAGCTCTTTCTTCACCTTTTCAAGGCTGGTAATGGTCTTATCAATCTGCTCGATAGCCTTATCAAAGTGGTTGTGAGCCAGCTCGTAATTTCTGCTGAAATCATTCTTAAACTTCATCAGACTGTCTTCAAAATTGGAGATGTCTATATTCTGGTTGCGCACCACTTCAAGCTCCTGCTTGTACATCAATGCACTCATGGCAGCATTGCGAAGAAGTGTGATTATGGGAATGAAGCACTGGGGTCTTACAACGTACATCTTGTCATACTTGTATGACACATCAACTATTCCCGCATTGTATAATTCGCTGTCTGCTTCAAGCATGGACACAAGCACTGCATACTCGCAGTTCTTCTCCTTACGGTCTTTGTCAAGTTCCTTGAAGAAGTCTTCGTTCTTATGCTTGGTGGCTGTAGTGTCCATCTCATTCTTCATCTCGAACATTATGGAGATTATCTCTACGCCATTCTCATCTTTTTCACGGTAAATGTAGTCGCCTTTACTTCCGGTTTTGATATCGTTGTCTTTTTCAAAATAAGCATTCTTAAAGGCCGTGGCACGGAGCTGGTTGAACTGTATCTCGCAGTGTTGTTCTAGAGTCTCTCCCACCATCTTGGTGGACATCTTGGTCTTTAAGTCCTTGTAGAACTCAATCTGCGCGTCCTTCTCCTTGATTGTCACGGCATTTATCTCACGCTCACTGGCAAGGCGGTTTTCCACGTCTTTCTTTTCATCCTCGACTTTTTTTACCGCCTCCATTACCGCAAGCTTGGTCTTATCCTCAGTATTATCTAACTGAAGCTTCAGCTCTTTGGCCCGGTCTTCTGCTTCTCGAAGGGCCTCTTTAAGCTTGGCAACTTCTTCGTCGTGAGCCTCTTTTACCTGAAGCTTTATATCCTTTTCAATGGCACCAAGGGCCAATTCATGTTCCTTCTTCAGATGGTCTGTTTCCATCTCATGTTCTTTTTGGAGATGGTCTCTCATTTCCTCCACACGGGAGCTTACATCCTCATCAAACTCCTTGTCCCGAATCTGCTTAATTATTGAGCTTAGTTCCGTATCATCTACTGTAAATGCTTGCCCGCAATGCGGACATTTTAATTCTGCCATGGTTACCCCTCCTTATTGCCATTTTACAACACCCGCGAATATCACTCAATATAATGATGTAGACAAATGAATGCAAAAGGCGAAGGACGGTTAATCCTTCACCTTGTATAAAATCAGAATCCATAAGGCCGCAATGCCTACTCCCGGCAGCATGAGGAGGGCATTTCCCTCCGCAATCCCTGCCCCGGTCCAGTAGGAAGGCATAAATGTAAACACATATCTTAGGGGTGTCGGTACGAAGAAGGGTATCAGGCACCCCATCATTATTAATGATGACAGTTTTGTCACTGCCATTCCTTCCAGTTTGTTCGTGGAAAATGTAAGCACCATGAGAGATATGAGTATTCCCTGCAAAGTACCCACTATTGCAAGTAGCGCTATCTCCGCTATAGACAGCCTTGTTATGCAGAATAGGGGCAGAAGAATCAGGGTTACTAAAAGGGCAAAACCTGCGGGCAAACCGATTCTTGACAGGAAATATCCTTTACGTCCCAGGCCCGTGACAAATAAGTACTTATCTATATGGTCGTCTCTTTCTTCCAGCATAATCATGGCGACAACAAAACCAATCATAACGGGTGTAAGGGCTGCTAAGAGGATGTCGAAGATACCGTAATAGGGGACTAGGACTTCCCTTGCTCCCGTAAGACTAACCAGCCCCTTTTCTATAAGGGGTATGCCGAACTTAATTGCCAGGCCTGCAAGGATGGGTGCTATGGCTGTGGCAAGGAGCATCTTGTCCCTCTTTATAAACTTTACCATCTGCAAAAAGCTTGATTTTGTCGGGCTCATATCTTTACACCTCCCTGAGACTGCCACATTTTCAATACACTCCTATGGGCAATATACATAAGGGCTGCAATTAAGCCTATGGCAAGAAGTATTCCCGGAATGGGAAAACCCTTGCCGGCTACTAAGTCCATGCAGGCGTTGGGGGGATAGAGGCTTCCCTGTGGAGGCGTAATCCCAAACAGGTGAAGAAGTCCCGGGACGAAGGTAATTATTTCAACCGGAACCGTGGCCAGAATAAAGCGGTTAAGGGTGGTGGTCTTGGTGGCTATTATTACTCCAAAAAGGGTAAATATTACGCTTGATAAAAGTGTCCCCAGCATCAGGAGGGGTATGTTTTTGCCGCCTGCAGCTATCCCGAGTACTCCTGCCACAAGCATGCCTGTAAGGCTTAGGGAGATAACCTTGGAGAGGATATACTCCAGGGCTTTCGTTGGTGTTATTGACATGAATGACGTAACCCTCTGGCTTTTCTCAAGCAGCACTATAGCTCCCATAAAGAAGAGGCCCATGGCCGCGGGATCGGAGAAAATCAGGATGGCGGCGGCATTTGCCTTCCATGAAATGGGGAAGGATAAGAGCAGGATTACGTACAAGGCCGTCAAAAATCCGTATAAGAAATAAAATCCGTATCTTGCCTGGAACTTTATATCCCAGATTAATAAATTCCTCAGTCTCATACCAAGGTCCTCCCTGTAATCTCAATAAATATATCGTTTAAGGTGGGTTCGCTGCTGTGAATAGAGGTTACCCGATTCTCCGCAATGAGTTTCATCAGCGTGGCATCCTCTGAAAGATTGTTTAAGTCGCAGTGTCCCGTCTGTTCCCCATTCTCACTCCAGGTATATGTAACCCCTGCCGCCCCTTTTGACATAATCAGGTTATGGGGGGTATCTAAAGCAAATATTCTTCCCCCCACAATAAAGGCAACACGGTCGCAAAGCTCCGTTGCATCCTGCATGTTGTGGGTTGTAAGAAGAATAGTCTTGCCCCGGGATTTCTCTTCCAAAATCATGTCCTTCATAAGCCGGCTGTTAGCAGGATCCAGTCCGCTGGTGGGCTCGTCAAGAAAGAGAATGTCAGGGTCGTGTATCAGTGCCTTTATGAAGTTAAGTCTGCTCTTCATTCCCTTGGAATAGTCGGAGACTTTCTTGTCTCCATCCCGCTCTAAGCCGACCTTGCTTAGAAGTTCGTCGATGGGCCTTACCTTTCTCTTATAAAGGGATGAGAAGAAGACTAAGTTTTCTCTGGCGGTTAGTTTCTCGTACATGGTGGAATACTCAAAGTCTACACCTATGGACTCATAGAAGGTGCTGTCTGCACTTTTGCACTCTGTGCCATTTACCAAAGCAGTCCCCTTGTAGTTTGGCAGCATCCCGAGAAGGATCTTTTGCAGAGTGCTCTTACCCGCTCCGGAAGGTCCCAAGAATCCAAAGATTTCGCCTCTTTCCACGGAGAAGTTCATGTCCTCAATAAAAGGCTCTCCGGTATAACTGAATGTAAGATTTTCAACCTGTATCATCTTTTATCTCCTTATATTTATCTGACTGATTCTTGTAAATTAGTCAAAATGATGTCTGTTTTTGGTCCGACATTTGCCGGACCTTTTATTTCAACATTTGAATTACTATTCCGTATATGAGAGACCTCAAGGCCTCATCGTAGTTGTCCCCGCCTATCTCTTCCTTATGGAGGGTGGCGAAATATATGGCATGGAAGGCTGCGCTTACTACCTTTACATCAAGGCCTTCTTTTGTGGGAAACATGGAAATCATCTTCTCGATGGTATCCGTATCCTCGCTGAAGTGGGCCTCCACCACCTCTCGCGGCAGTTTCTTTACCAGCAGGTCCACCTCGGCTGTATCAAGAAGCCTTAGGATTGGCATCTCTTCTGTCTTCTTGAAAAACATGTAAATCATGTCTGTGAGTTCTTCCGCCTTAAGTCTCTTCTTACCTGCAAAGGCGGCCAGGGCCTTCTCTAAGTCTTTGTTAATGGCGTCATGCTGTTCCTGTATTACTTCGAAGAGCAGCAACTCCTTGGACTTGTAGAAGAGGTAGAAGGTTCCCTTGGGGATATTGACCCGGCGCACCAGTTCATCCACCGTGGTTTTTCGCACGCCGTAGGTGGAGAGACAATCCGCGGCTTCTTCCTTGAGGCGGGTAATTATGTATTCTCTTTCTTCGGGAGAGTATACCTTGGGCACTGCTTCACCTTCTTTTTGACCAAAACCTTTCTTTTGGTCAATATAACATTTTGATATAAAAATGTCAACAATGAGATTTACATTAAACTTAATAGTAAAATCTACATTGAGATATGATTGAGTAATACTGTAGTGACGACGGGGAGAGCACCGGCCCCTGTAGTTACTAAATCCTTCGCCAAGTGAAATTACAAAGCGACCTCGGTAATATGCATACCGTGATTTAAGGTCATCCATGACCCAAATCACTCTCGACGCCCTCCATGGCGTCTCGTATGCATATTAGCCCGACGTCGCTTTAGATTTCACTAGGCTTGAATTAACGTAACTACAGGGGCCGGTGCTCTCCCCGTCGCTTGCAGTATCTCCACAACATAACTATGTTTCTTGACATTTTCGTGTTTTTTTATCATAACGTTAGATAAAGGTTCGACCCACTGCTGTATAGCGGAGGGCCCAGAGCCTTTTTTCTTATCCTTTTTTACCACCTTATTCATGCGAGTAACTAGTGAAAAACCAGTCAAAAACATGTAAAATGGTGATAAAAACCGAAATAACGGAGAAAACCTATGGCTGAATCAAGTAATAATCGCAAATCTTTAAGTATTTTTATATCTTCAATGCTCATCTTCGGAACCATCGGAGTATTTAGGCGATATATCCCTTTGCCCTCAACCCTGCTGGCATCTGTAAGGGGAATCCTTGGCGGATTGTTCTTGCTTTTCTTTGTAAGAATAAGAAAGAAGGGGCTTGGCGAGAAGATTCCGAAAAATGTGATGATACGCCTTATTATTACGGGAGCTTTAATTGGCGTTAACTGGATCCTGCTTTTTGAGGCATATAACTACACCACTGTTGCAGTAGCGACTTTATGCTATTATATGCAGCCCACCATTGTAATGATTCTCTCACCCTTTATCTTTAAGGAAGCCATGACCGGAAAGAAGGTCGTATGTACCATTACTTCCCTGGTGGGAATGGTGCTGGTATCAGGAATAATAAGCGATGGCGGTTTTGATTTCGGTAACCTGCCGGGAGTTTTACTTGGCCTTGGAGCCGCCTGCTTCTATTCAGCAGTAATCATCATGAGCAAGAAGACTCCGGCGACTGACCCTTACCGCCGAACCACAGTATTGCTTCTGTCTGCGGGAATCACCGTACTTCCTTACCTGATTTTTACCGGCGGATTTGTAAATGACGGCTTTAGTGTAATGTCAATTGTTATGCTTCTTGTTGTTGGAATCCTTCATACAGGCATCGCATATGCTATGTACTTTGGCAGCATGGACGGATTAAGGGTTCAAACCATAGCGGTGTTCAGTTATATCGACCCGGTATTCGCTCTGGTTTGCTCAGCGGTACTTTTGCAGGAACCCCTTAGCCTGTACGGATTGGTAGGGGCTGTGATGATTATCGGGTCTGCAGTAATAAGCGAGATATAATGAGTCGCCGCCCAACGCGCTTGATTTCTGTTTTGGGGGGTTGTCCTTCAACAATTCTTACCTCCCGTTTTTCAAGTATAAAAAATAGGCTGTGCCATTAATAGTACAGCCTATCTCAATAAGTAACTCTACTTGGTGCTCATTTGGTTGTATTATAACTTTTTATACCCCGTTATCATTGTCAAAATAAAACATATAAAAGCTGCACATGCAAAAAACTTATGCCATTTCATAATAATACCTCCTTGAAAATGTGGTTACTCTCTGCTAATTAATGATAACACTAAAAAGAGAATAATAACAAGTCAATTCATTAATTGACAACTATTCCCATTAATGTTAATATGTTTTCGTTCGTCACAGAATTCTTGTGTGGCCTGCAGCTTTTGCTGCTCATGATTTTCTCGGCAGGTCGCCGACAAATTCACTATTTATTATTTTTAGGGCGATATGCCCGGAAAGGATCATTAATGAAAAAACAAACAGTATCTACGGTACCGGCTTCTTTTCATGATGCAACCGGTCCAATTCCCGTCACTCTTATGAATGACATGGTGTTTCATAGTGTTATGCAACGGTCAAATATTGCTTTAAAAGGTCTGATATGCGCTCTCAAAGGGCTTAACCCCGACACCGTCACCGATGTCATTCTCACAAATCCCATCGATTATTCGAAGTATAAGGATAAGTTGATTATTCTTGATGTAAAAGTAATCCTCGACAATTCTGAAATTCTTGATATTGAGCTTCAGGTTTACCATGATATCAATTGGGAGCGCCGCTCCCTTCTCTACCTTTGTAGATCATTTGATTGTCTTGGCGCCGGCGAAGACTACGCTCTCCTTAAACCCACAACTCTTGTTGCCATCACTGACAAAGATCTGTTTTCTTCTCCACCCGAGTTTTATTCTCATTACACGCTTTTAAACACAAAAAACTACCAACCCTACTCTTCTCTGCTAAATATAAATATGCTATACTTGAACCACACAGAACTGGCAACAGACAAAGATATTAAGAATGACCTGGTTCACTGGGCCAAGCTATTCCGTGCTACCACATGGGAAGAAGTAAAATCCATTGTGGCAGTCAACCCAACCTTCGAGGAGGTGGCAACATCATTGTATACTTCTAATATTCAAGACGAAGAGAGAACCATATTTGAAGCTCACGAAAAATTCCTAATGGATCAGAAGAACCTGTACTCATCCGGCTACAGCGCCGGTGTGAAGGATTCTGCAGAGAAGGTTGAGGCGGCTGTCGCCGAGAAGGACGCCGCTGTCACTGAGAAGGACGCCGCTGTCGCTGAGAAGGACGCCGCTGTCGCTGAGAAGGACGCCGCTGTCGCTGAGAAGGACGCCGCTGTCGCTGAGAAGGACGCCGCTGTCGCCGAGAAGGACGCCGCTGTCGCCGAGAAGGACGCCGCTATCGCTGAGAAGAATGCGGCTGTCGCTGAGAAAGAGGCCATTATCGCTGAACTTCAGCAACTCAAGCAGCGTCTTGCCTCGAATAACATATCACTGGAATAATTCAACTTGTTATAAAAGAGTCTGCATATCACTTTGCAGGCTCTTTATTATTCGTGGCAAATCTCTTGTAATGTCTAAAGGAATCATCGCCCGCCTTTTCCCAAGTTGCACTCCTCGCACAAAGTCCGCAGGTTCCACTCCACCGTCTGGCCGCCCCGGCACACCGGCACAATATGGTCCACGTGAAGCTTCACTCCATCGTAGGCATCTCTTCCGCACAGTACGCACCGAAAGCCATCTCTCTTCATAATCTCGTATCGGAGAGAAGGGGTCATTATGCTTCGCTGGTAATCCCCGGTTTGGCGCCAACGCTCCCCGGCAAGAAGCATCTCGTAGCCTGTTTGGACTTCATCATACGAGAATACCCGCGCATCTGTATACCTATTCCTTCCTGCAGGGCTCACATACTCGATAATACACTCAATATCAAATCCCATCACCGGCTCAACAAGCAAGGCTTTGTGACACATTTCTTCTTCCCGCTTCTTGTAGAAATCAAAGAAGCCGGCCACTTCCCCCACCAGTTCTTCTTCGTAGACGGCATCCACCGCCTCGCAATACTCGTTAAATAGCTGCTCGTTATATTCACATAAACCAAAGCGATTACTCCATTCATCCTGCTCATCCCGCAGAATCTCCGGCAGGAGCTTTTCAAAATTGAACCTGTCGAATTGCTGCTTAGAATTCATGGCAACTCTATAGGTATATTTTTCTTCAAGAGAATCGTCGAAACGATCCGCATATTCTTCATTAATCTTATGTATCCGCTTGTATCCCGGGCTTTTTAACCTGACCCGGCCGGAAAGAACAAGCAAGACAATGCCGCGAATCAGCAGCACTGCTCCAATCCCTCCCAGTATTAATAAAATAAGCATCAAATCCTTATTTAAATCATTCATGACAAAACCTCCATCCGGACCTTTCTTGCCACTCTTATACTATAAAATGAGCTGTACTATTCATAGTACAGCTCCTATCACATTATCCATTTTCACTTTAAGTTCGGGATTCTCTACATAATTTCTCACTTTCAGTTTATCTGGTTCGTCTAAAGCGGATTATGGCAAATGCCATGGCAGATATCAACATCAAAGTGACTAATACCGCAAGACTTGCGGCGTCCCCGGTGGTGGGGCTCGTTACTGTCTGTGTTGCGGGAACATTTTCAATCTCCTCTCCCAGAACTCTTTCATTGTTGCTGTCATTCGTATTACCGTTATCGTTGGGATTCGGGTTTGGCTTGGGCTCGGGTTCGGGCTCTGGTTCCGGATCAGGTTCCGCCTCGCTTGATATATGGAAATTAACTGCGACATTTCCATCATTGAAAATTGCATTAATCTCGTAATATCCTTCATCGAGCCTATCTAAAGTGTCTGCGTACAATGTAATGATGGTACTTCCCTGTTCAACAGCGTAATCGATTCCCTTAACCAGCTCTTTATCGTTCATGGAGAATCCCTTGAAATGTCTGAAGGAATCATCCGTATCACCCTTTTTCTTCACAGTGATAACGAAGTCTTTGCCGCTGCCGGGCTCCCAGTTCATCGCACTGCTTCCGCCGGTTGTGGTAACAATCTCATAGTCTCCTGTTGAAGGAGTAGGATTCGGTTTGGGATCCGGTGTAGGTTTTGGGTCCGGATTGGGATCCGGTTCTATATTGAAGGCCTCGGATGCCAGGTTAACGTGCATTGCCGGAACAACACCAACTTTGTCTGAGTCCATCAAATAACCGAAGAGGTCCATATTTCCATCATAAGTTACTTTGACAGGGCCGTAGTAAGTATTTGGTTTCTCTCGCATCATGCCGGGGGTGCGAAGCCAATATTCCCTTACATAGCCCTCCACATCTTTAATCTTACGATAGTCTGTCTTAGTCTCCGGAGTGCTGGGATAACCATATGCCTCATTTGTCAGCTCCTGCTCAGACAAGAGGAATATTTTATCCTGAGTGGTAGCGCCTCCCGATGATCCGTATTTTGAATTGTCAGCTGTGGAAACAGCGGTGGTCTTAATGGCCTTCTGTTCCGTTTCCGTAAAGGCTTCTTTATAGAAATCACCGTCTCCGGTGCCATTTAACCAATTTCTTAAGTCGCAATCGCTCCAGGTAATCTTGGCTTCCTCATGGTGATATTTTTTATAGTCAAGGACGTGTTCTGCTACCACAAAGGCATCATTTCCGTTAACCTCTAATACTCTCCAGGTAATGGGTTGTCCATTATAGCTTCCCAAGGTGATGGTGTCATACTCCACGTCTTTTATGGCCAGATTAACAACATTAGTCTTGGTAATACCTGCCTCCTGAAGGTTAAGGGTAATAACCGGGCGGACACCGTTCTCCCAGAACTGTGCTTTTCCATTATCAATTCTTCCTTCCGGCTCAACAGTTACCGCTGTTGCATGTACATAATGATAGGTGGGATCCTCGAGCTCCTCCTGGGCTATCCAATAGCGCTGGTACGTGTAATAGGATCCATATTTTATCCTGGGTTTGGAATAGCTTGTGGAAGCAGCCTGTCTTGATTCATCGGAAGTAAAGCCGTAATCAGGATTGGTTAACTGGGCTCTGGTAGCCAAAGTTACCTTATCCCCTTCATCGCCCGCTATGGCATTCTGTAAATCCTGTGAAAGGTCCCCAAAGGCCTCCTTGTAGAATTGTCCATCCTTTGTGCCATTAAGCCAGGGATATAATCCACTTGTTTTCCAGGTTACATCCTCATCAGTGTAGGATTTGTACATATACCCATCCAATACTTTCTCGGATATGAGGGTAACATTTCCCTTATCATCTTTTCCTATTACCTGCCAAACGATGGGCTGCTTCTCATCCGATGAATCAACCTTACCGTCATTGTTTGTATCCTCCTGCAGGTAGTGACCGAATTCAACGGTCTCCTTGGTGGAATAGGTAACCCTCGGATTCTGCGGTTTGTTGTCTGCCGCATGGGCCACCGGGCCTGTGAATGTCGGGGTCATAGCTGCGATCAGCGCCACTGCCAGGGTTGCTGCCAGGGCCTTTAATTTACCTTTTCCAATTTTCATAGTTTTTCCCTCCACAGAATTGAGAGCCACGACAACCTGAATCTGCCAAGCAGATGTCGTGGCCTACGTAGTATAAAGTTTTCATAGAAAACTTTACACTACCGAAAATAACTCTAACTACACCTAGAATTTACCACATATTCCATGATTTGTGCATAGTACAAATGGACGACCGCCAACTTCTCCATGGGTTAAGAGTCCATTTACTTGGTGCCCATGAGGAAGCGCAAGACCGGAACCCTCAAGACTACCTCCGCGCACAGCAACGTAACTGCATAGGCGCAGGCAATGGGCATAATAAAGAGCAACACTATATTGTCTGCAAATACATTTGCGAAACAGTATTGGAAGAATACAATCCACACAAAATGCAGGCTAAATAGCGGAAATGATCTCCGGGACATATACTCCGTTGTTTTATTCGTAAAGTCCAGCTTGCTCTTTCCGAAGCCTATAAGCGCCAGTATCATAAACCACTCTGCAAAAGCCTTGGCTATGACATTTGCAATACCAAAATCCATACCGGACCAGATGAACATGTAGACATCGGCAAATGCGGCAATCAGGCCTATTATCAGGGTGAGCGCTTTGTATCTCTCCACCCTATCAATCACCTTGTCGTGGGACATAATATAGTATCCGATAAGAAAGACATAGAGGTACTCGGCAAAGCTCTTGCCGCCCACCACCAGGAGGTCGTACAAAAAGGGCAGGGGAACCACAAGAAGACACAGCACCGCAAAAGGCGTATTGGCAAGGCAATCCCCCTTCTTGCCGGCTTTGTCAGCCAGGGTAATAATCCCCACGGATACCAGGGATATAATAAACAGAAAATACAAAAACCAGAACTGGCCCACTCCAAAACCGCCGTCAAAACCGGAGAGGTCAGTCCACTTGGTGAAAAAGATACTGTAGTGTCCAAGGAAATCCCCCCGGTAGCCGAAGTTGGTCACGTCCCCTATGTAGGCCAGGATGGGGCACAGGGCCAGGGTTCCGAATATGAAGGGCACCAAAAGCCTCTTTACTCTCTCCCCCAGGTAGCGGGAGACGCTTCGCTTCTTCAGGGCGTACTTAGTGCTCATGCCCGCCAGCAAAAAAAGCAGGGGCATAAAGAAAGGGCTGAAAAAAACTATGATGCTGCTTAAGGCCTTATTCGGCGGGAAGCAGATATAGTTTAATTCTCCCCATGTGTTAAATGCCTGCGCCGCATGGTATGGAATGAGCAGAAACACATCCATCCAGCGCAGGTTATCAATAAAATGTTTTCTCAATAATAATCTCTCCAATAGCTTTGTTATTTATTAATTATAACACTTTTTATCCCAAAACGTTCTAAGTCAACCTTCCCCTTCTTTACTTCCACGCCTTCCGCCGCCAAAAGTCTTGCCTGCTCACCGGCGCCACCGAAGGCAAATGCCCCCGACAACTCTCCCTTTGAGTTCACAACCCTGTGGCAGGGAATCGTCCCGGGCTCCGGATTCTTATGAAGGGCATTACCCACTGCTCTGGCCATTTTCCGGTCACCGGCCATCTCTGCAACCTGGCCGTAAGTTGCCACACAACCGGCAGGAATCTTCTTGACAGCCTCGTATATCCTCTTGGCCGGGCTATCGGATATCAGGTCGTAGCTTTCTGCAATCATGAGCTTAATATCCTTCACCGGCACACTGCCGTCTAATATGATGGTGTTCCAATGCTTCTTATTCTGGTGGTAAGCCGGAATCACCGCCTCGTAGATATCCCTCCAGAAAAATGCCTTCTCCGGATCCACCTTCACATTGATATTAATATAGCCCCCTCGCTCATACGCCAAAAGAAAGGTCTTGGTGTTACCTTTATATCTGGCCAGTTGCCAGTTATCATCATGAAAAGGGGCGTCAATATATGCCCCGGGAAATGTCATGGCGTATTTTAAAACTTCGTCTCTAGTCGTCATTTTGTCTCTACCTCTCTCTTTTTCTTTGAACTCCGTCTATCTCCCCTGACACTATGGCCAATATACACTGGCCGGAGAAAAGGTCCGTAGCCGTCACCACGAAATCAAGAATAGCCGTTAAGGACAGGATAACCGCCAACTTCTCCATAGGCAGACCTAACTGTCCGAAGAGAATGGCAAAGCTGGCGCTCATACCTCCCGGTACCGGAGGTGCTGCCGCCGCTAGAACGATACATATCAAAATAGCCGTAATAACCCACACAAGGGATATCTCGATTCCGTCATGGGCGGCAACGCTAAAGGCCGCGAACCAGAATAGCATCGATACTCCCGGCTTGTATAGAATCTGGCAAAAAGGTACACCGAAATTGGCCAGGGTCTTACTAACCCCCAGCTTGTCGGTACAGGTGTGAATATTATCGGAAAATGCCGCCGCCGATGAGGCAGTGGTTATGGATATTACAAAGGTGGACAGGGTCTTCTTCCAGAGGTCAACAGGCCCTATCTTTACCCTAAAGCACACAGCCACAGTATGGAGAATTATGCAGAAGATGCACCCTATGATGGTTAAGCCAAAGAATAGTCCGCCCTCCACAAGGGAAGAGATATCGCTTCCCACAATAATAGTAAACAAGCTTCCGAATACAAAGACGGGTACCAACTTACTGATAACCCCCATTATTCCGTTTACGATATAGCCTAGCTGCTCCGATAGGTCAGCTACCGCATTGGTCTCCTTGCCAATAAGGAGCATGGCGATGCCTATTACTATGGCTTCAAAGAGAATCTGCAGGGTATTACCCCTGGAAAAGGGCGTAAAGAGGTTGGTGGGAATGATATCAAGAACCATCTGATATAAGGAGAGAAATTCCGAACCCCCCTGTGCCGCGCCGGAATTCATGCCGGCAAAGGGCATAGATACCAGGGCCACCACAATAGTCACAAGACACAGGTAGATGGCAAATCTGATTCCCAGCCGTTTTCCCATAACACTGAAGGTAGCCGTATCTCCGATGCTGTATATACCCCACACCACCGATAGGAATATCATGGGGCCTGCGACGGCATTTAAAAATCCAAGGAAACAATTAAGAAGGGGGGATATGATATCCGTAAGCAGTACGGCGCTTACATCCCCGGGTAAAAATCTCAAAAACGTGCCACATAGGATGGCGGCAACAATAGAGATAAGCAGGACCATCCATTCAGGCCTGGTTATCTTCTGCGGTTCAAAGACGATGACATTGGCGCCACGTCTGTAACTCCACTTGGGGAGCCGGCCCATACGCACAAGTGCCATCTGCATAAAGCGGTCCTCTTCCGAGGTATAATCTTGTGAAACATAGGGACTTATCATGTTGCCCCGGACGCTTACTCTAATCTTCCTTCTTCCGAAGGAGGCTCCCTTTTCCATAAGGAACTCAGCATCCTCGCCGAAGGCCTCTCTGTAGAATAAGAGGGTCTCCTCTATCCCCAGTTTAATTCGAATTAAGTCTTTAGAATCAATCTTACGTCTGTCCAGATATTCCTCCGCTTCTGCCACAGCCGCATCGATTGCCGAAACGGTAAGTCTTTCGCGCATTATATTCCCCCATAAACTATCCCCTATAGAGATATTGTTTTCAATTGTAAATATAAC
Source organism: Lachnospiraceae bacterium (assembly GCA_015058015.1). Lineage (GTDB taxonomy): Bacteria > Bacillota > Clostridia > Lachnospirales > Lachnospiraceae > SIG280. The sequence goes on from SVDM01000020.1 coordinate 44,009, forward strand.
ACAATTTCAGGAAGAACAGAATACTCAAAAAAGGACCGGTCTCCCGGTCCTTGTAATCATTTTTAAATGTAGCCTACAGCTCTGCTGCGCTTCTTACAAGCTTTGCATCCAGTGCTGCAGCGTTCTTAAGTGAAGGCGATAACTTCTCAGCAGTCTTGCCGATGCCGCTTCCTCCGGATGTGGCAAATGCATGCACGTTCTTGCCAGCCCAGTCATATGCCTTGGCAAATGTATGCACTACTCTTGGAGCCTGTCCGTACCAGATGGGGAATCCAATGTATACCGTATCGTACTTATCAAAGTCCTCAATCTTGCCGGATATCGGAACGTCCTTACCGCCCATCTGCTCTTTGTTACATCTTGATAAAGGGTTTAAATAGTTAATATCTGATTTGGTATAGGGTTTCTCCGGTACAATCTCGAATACATCTGCTCCAATCCTCTGGGCAAATTCTTTTGCGACTTTGGCAGTATTACCTTCTGCGCTGAAATATGTTACTAATGTTGCCATTATGGTTTCCTCCTTTGGTTTGTAGTTTATCTTTAGCCCCATTATATTGCGCACAATCTATTTTGTCAACAAAAAAATAAGGGCCGTTTTACCGGCCCTCATAATCTCTTTCAATCTCAGCCTTCCACTCTCCGCCGTCAAAGGCTGCAGACATATATGCGACCTCGCACTTTCTCACCCTAGACACCGCCTGCTCTAAAACCTCAAAATTAAGAGCAGTTCCCTCGGAATCCGCTTGGTAATTCACCGCCCTGTCAGCTCTTATGCCCATACTGCCGGCGACATCGATAGCGTCGATATTTGCCCCAAGGAATAGAAACTCCCAATTGTATTTCTCCTTCTGCCTCTCAATCATGCGCTTCACACTTGCAAGGTCATGCTTCCTGCTGGCATTCTCCAGGCCGTCGGTAGTAATAACGAAAAGGGTCTTGGCGGGTCTGTCTTCCTCTCTTGCGTACTTCTGTACATTTCCGATGTGCTTTATGGCCTCGCCCACTGCATCAAGAAGGGCCGTGCAGCCTCCTACGAAGTAGTCCTTATCAGTCAGCTTTTTGATCTTTCTAATGGGCTTCCTGTCATGAAGGACAAAGCTTTGGTCGCTAAACAGTACAGTGGATACAAGGGCTTCTCCTTCCTCTTTCTGCTGCTTGGCAATAAGGGAATTGAATCCCCCGATGGTGTCTGACTCCAGGCCACCCATAGATCCGCTTTTGTCTAAGATAAATACAAGTTCAGTTAAATTCTCTCTCATAATAATTACCTCCATAATAGTGTTCTTTGTTACTGAGGTAATTATAAAAGCTATATGGAATTGTTCGGTCACTTGTCAGGCGACACTTTTTTACTTTGCTCATTCTTCACCTTATACGCAATCAAGCGAAGAACATATTCCGGCATGGTCCTTCTCCCAAGTTCCCATTCCTGCATGGTACGATAAGGGATTCCAAGCCACTCAGCAAATTCCGTTCTGCTCATCCCGGACGCCTGTCTGATCATCCGGAAATAGTAAGCAAACATCCTGCGCTTATCCTCCGGTTCCGACGTCCCTACTTCAATCTCGATTCCTTCAATGTTAATCTTTTTCTTCTTCATAATTACTGCCCCTTTAACTCTCCCATCTGTAGTCATTGTGTATATTCATTATAAGTAGTCATTGACTACATGTCAATCCCCAAAAAAGAACCGGTCTCCCGGTCTTTACTACCTTATTTTTGCCAAAACCTCCTCAGGGGTAAATGCTGTCACTTCGCTCTTCTTAAAATCCTTTACATTCCTTGTGACGATATGGTCCGCATGAATCCTTTTAGCTGTGGCTGCCTGTAACGCATCCTCAAAATCGTTCCACTGCATATCTGTAGCTAAATTCATATCTAATACCGTTAAATTCTCAAACGAGAATATTAACGATAGCTTTTTTAGTACCTCTCTTATTTTCTCTGCATCTAGTTCCCTCCGCATGACATATACCAAATTGGCAAATGTCAGCACAGAAACATATCCTTCAGCCAAATCCGTTTCACACATCTTCCAAACCTTAGCTGAGTCTTCGTAGAAAGGCTCTCTCTTCTGAAGGACATCGAGAAGAACGTTCCCATCAATCAGTAATCTCATATTTCTCTCTTAACCTCTCTTCTCTGGCCCGGTCTATATCCATATCACCTTTTAGTATCCCTGTGAGAGAATCCGTCAAATACGAAACTACTGCTTCACGAGGTATGAACCGACCCACTTCACGGCCATTTTTTGTAACAATGACTTCCCCTCCGTCCTGCACCAAGGCAAGATAACGTCCAAAATTATTCTGCATTTCTGTTGCTGTAGCTGTTGTTGTATGTCCAAACATGATATCACCTCGCAAATTTATTAGCTAATTAAATTATATAGCAAATTAGCTAATTTGTACAGTGCTATGATTTGGATACACCCTTCTTCTCCTTCCCTTTAAGTGTCTCTTATACTTTACCCATTTTCATGTAGTCATTGTGTATATTATATGCACTCATTGACTACATGTCAAGCCTCAAAAGTAAGCGCCTAATTTAGGGGTGGCTGTTCTACCCCATATATTTCATCCATAATTATAGTGATGCTAGATGATAGTAT
>SVDM01000021.1 GCA_015058015.1 Lachnospiraceae bacterium
CTTTCTTTTTTGAAAATACACCAAAAAGAAAGGGGCTTTTCAAGATTTTTTATCTTGACATAACACCGCTAGACTAAAATTAGTTTTTATACCATATTCTAACACAGAAAATAAATTCTCGCTTTATTTTTTTGGCATTAACACAATAAAAGTGTAACAAATGTTCAGATTCAAAAAAATACGTAAAATGTAGCACGAAATTAAAGTGGCGACCATGCTAATATCTCAAATAACAAAAAAGCCCACTGTATGATCTCATACAGTGGGCTTTTACCCTTATACAGGGGATTATCCTTTCATGAGAGAAATAAGAATCTCTACACACTTGTCGATTCCCAGGACACCGCTGTCAAGGCAGATGTCATAATTCTTAGGGTCGCTCCAATCCTTGTTTGTATGGGTGTGGAAGAAATCACGTCTCTTTTTATCCATCTTTTTAATGCGGGCACCCGCATCTTCTTTGGGAACCTTCTCGGTTTCTATGGTACGTTTCATGCGGAAATCATTGTTTGCATAGATAAATACCTTAAGGCAGTCATCTCTTTCCCTGAAAATGTCAGAGGCGCAGCGTCCGATTATTACGCAATCTCCCTCTGCCACCTTGGATTCAATAATCCTCTTTTCTTCCATGAAAAGCTTCACGGAAAGAGGCAGGTTGGAAGCTGAAAGCGGTGATTTGGACGAACTGTTAAGGTTACCGCCAATTTTTTGAGAAAGATTGAAGATTATACTGCCGGGAGCAGTCTCCTCTAAGTCTTCAACGTTCTTGGGCTGGAGATCTAAATGTTTAGCTGCCTCAATGAGAATGTTTCTGTCGTATAAGGGGATTCCCAATTCTTTTGATATACGACGTCCGATCTCATTTCCACCTGTTGCGAATTCACGCTCCATTGCCAGAATATGATACATAAAACATACCCCCCTTATGTTGTCTTAAGTGTATACGCATATTTACATAAACAAAATTGTCTAACTACTACTATTGATTATAGCATCTTTTCTCAAAATTTAAAAGACAAAACAGGAATTAATTGTCAATCTTGGCAAGGAAAAAAGGCCTAGAAAAAACAAGGCTCCTTAAAACAGGAGCCTTGAAGATAGTTATAGTTATTCAGTTCTAAGTGCGATAACCGGATCTTTCTGGGAAGCAGATCCTGCAGGAATCAGACCGCCTAAGAAAGTAAGGATAACACTTAATATTACAAGGGCAATAGCATTCTGCGGGAATATAACCACATACAGGGGAATATTACCGATGTAACTGTGTAATATCATATTGATAATAGGTACCAGGCCATAGCTTATTCCGATTCCGAAGAGTCCCGATAAAAGGCCTATTATCATGGTCTCCGCATTGAATATGGAGGATATGTTGCCCTTGGACGCACCGATGGCTCGAAGGATACCAATCTCCTTGGTTCTCTCGTATACGGAGATATATGTAATGATACCAATCATTATTGATGAAACAATAAGTGATATGGATACAAATGCAATAAGTACGTAAGTAACGGCATTGACAATGGTTTTAACAGAAGACATGAGGATACCGGTGGTATCACTGTATTGGATCTTCTTCTCGTCAAGACCTTTAGCAAGCATCTCGTCATTATAGTCTTCTAAGAATGAGATAAACCGTTCCTTGCCGTCGAAGCTGGTGAAGTAGTAGGAGATATAGGTTGGCTCCTCCTTGTCCTGATAGCCTAAAGCTATAAGGTTGGTCTTCTGGTTATTGTCCTGCTTCTTGGTCATCATGGCAGTAATAATACGGGTTATCTCTTCCTCACTCATGGCCAGTTTAAATGCCCCTGCAATCTTTGCGGGATCTACGTTAAATGCCTTGGCCATGTTGGTGGTGGTGTTGGTCATAAGCTGTCCCACCTTGGTGAGGACCGTCATCTTCATAAGGGCTTCCGTCATACCTTGCGCTACTTTTTCACATGCACCTATATAGGCGGCGTTGTTAAGAAGAGCAGTTTTTGTTTGGGCTAAAATCGCTTGGTCAATGGGGATATTAAGTATCATCTCGCCCTGATGAGCGGTCATATAGGCCTGCACATACATTCCGGCGCAAGAAGCAATAAGGCCTTTATATGTTTGCTTGAATACGTCTGCCGGAACAAGATACTTGGCATTTAAATCATTAATGATGGCAGAGGCTTCGTCGCCGGCCAGGTAAGTATCAACCATGCTTTCAAGCTGCGCAAGCTTGGTAGCATCAATTCCTTCTGAATGTGCTTTAAAGAAACCGTCTATTAAGGACGTGGCGGCGTTATTAAAAGCTTCCTTGGCAGGTCCTGTATCCGTAGATAAGGCCTCCGAGATTTCCTGCAAGGTACCTTGGGTCTCTTTTTCCATAGCGCTCTGGTCTATCTTGCCCCCAAAGGCTTCTTTAAGCTTAGCTTCATCAACGCTTACAAGGTCCTGGAAGGAAAGGCCCAGTTCATTTTCTTTGGCATCAAATCTGTTGTTGGAGATAACATCTATCTCCTTATTTTCAAGCTGTTTTTTTACAATCTCTGTCTTGGAAGAATAGTCAATTATGTAATCTATCAGCTTGGAGGTATAAGCCACGCCCGGGTTAAGGGCCATGGAAGTAACTCCCTCCTTGGGAGAGACGATACCGACAATCTTAAGATCCGGAGAGTTGTTATAAACCTCCTGGAAGGTGTCTTTTTCCTTGGTTATATCTTCGTAGACATCGTACTTTTCATTATATCGATACAGGTCTGTAGGACGAATGAGCTTTAGCTTTACATTCATCAAATCCTGATAGGTAAAGGACATGGGAGTATTCTTATTCTCAACAGCCTCACCCTGCATTATCTTGGTAACCATCTCAGTGAGCTCATCGTTATCACGAAGTCCCAGAGAATATACCAAAAGATCTGATATGGAATCCGGCTCGGAAAGAACGATAATCATTTCGTTGTATTCCGTGGGCCATTTGCCCGCTAATACGTCATAGGAATCCTCTAAGTTCTTGGTATTATCCACCATCTGCCCGAATATAGATCCCATATTGGAATAGGAACTAAGGAGCGATGAGCCTCCCAGCATATTGGAAAACAGATTACTGGGATTGAGCTTAACGATTTCGTTGGTGGAATCAACGGTGTATATCAAGGGGTCTACGCTGTAACCATACTTAACCGTAGATATATCCTTGTTGTAATCCTTGTAGTTGGCATTAATGTGTTTATTTAGAGACTTCAAGTCATTGGACTTGATTGAAGCCAGTAATTCGGAAATATATTGCTTCTCCTGCACATTACCGGTTTGCTCGCCGCCTTCGCCTGCCGTTCGCATGGACAAAAGCATACCCGTTATATCCGTAGACTCTTGCATAATGGTAAGAGGATAGGACGAGAGGGTCTCCTCCTGGATGGAATCCACGTAATTCTGGAAGCCGTTGGAGGTGGCTTGGATCAAGGCGATACCTATGATACCTATGGACCCGGCAAAGGCAATAAGCACCGTTCGTCCCTTCTTGGTAAGAAGGTTATTAAGGCTTAAGCGAAATGCCGTGAATAGTTTCATCTTGGTACGTCCGATGGCACGATTAACCTTGGATATCAGATTCTCTCCCGGTGTAATGGGGTTTGAATCCTCCATAATTACTCCATCCAATATCTTAATGATACGGGAAGAGTATTCTTCTGCAAGCTCCTTGTTATGGGTTACCATGATAATCAGCTTATCCTTGGATATTTTTTTAAGAATTTCCATAACCTGAACACTGGTCTTGGTGTCAAGTGCACCGGTGGGCTCATCTGCCAGGATGATTTCAGGGTCGTTTACAAGTGCTCGCGCTATGGCAACACGTTGCATCTGACCACCGGATAGCTGGTTTGGTTTCTTATAAATATGATCTTCAAGGCCTACGTCACGAAGGGCCTTTATTGCTTTTTCCCGTCTTTCTTTTTTAGGGATACCTCCAATGGTAAGGGCGAGCTCTACATTGGAAAGAACGGTCTGATGACCGATAAGATTATAGCTTTGGAATACAAAGCCGACCTTGTAGTTACGATATGCGTCCCAGTCTCTGTCTCGAAACTGTTTGGTGGAACGCCCGTCAATAATCAAATCACCGGTGGTATAGCGATCCAAACCTCCGATGATGTTGAGAAGAGTTGTTTTTCCGCAGCCGCTTTGTCCAAGAATGGATACAAATTCTGACTCGCGAAACTTAAGCGAGACACCTTTAAGGGCCTCAACCATTTGTCCTCCGGTATTGTATACCTTACGGATATCCTGAAGTTCAAGCATAATAAACCTCCTTCTTAGGGGAACCGCACCCCCCCGGCGGCTAATCATTTTGTGAAGTTTCATTCTGGGGGGCGGCGAGGTTCTTTATTCTGCACAAACGGGTCTCTTCCTCCATGGGGATATCATCATCCTCGTCATCGAAGGAAAAGTATGTGCACATCCCGTCCCTTGAGTTCCATTGACAATCATTGTTATTGCAATATTTCATAAATTATAACACCTATAATTGGAAAATACTAGAGATTAATGTTGGTTAAAAGGTCATAAGTTTTTTCTTTGTCATTTGTTACAATCAGCAGCCCGTTATAACAGGGAAACATGGTAATAATGTAGGGTTTAAACGTGATTGACTCTGCCAGTGTTTCCATTACAAAGTCAATATATTTCCTGTCCAAGGCAAGAAAAAGGTTAGAAGCGTTATCTAAGAGGTTCACAGAGTAATGGGCATCAGAAAGGGCGCTTCTTATTATATTGTCCTGGTTAGACTGTTCCTTAGATTTGTTCAAAATATAGTAACCGTTTGCGTCCTTGGCCATATCCAAAGACTTAATGGCACGCTGAACCTGCTTGGTAAGGGCTGCAGAGGGAGTATAAAGGGATTCGAAGAAGCCCATAAAGTCAGAAGGACGCTTGAAAGTAGCGTTAACAGTCCGGGCACTGGTCTCAGTAGTAAGGATACGACGTATAATGGCCTCACACTCGGCCCGGCTGGGTGTTTTTTTCTTATTTAGGGGTCTGAATTCCTCATTCATGATAATTGTCCCTCCTTTTTTCAAAATTGTATCACAAATTGGTGAAATTCTTAAGTAAACGGAGGTAAAAAATTAGCATTTTTGAGGGCAAATATACGAAAAAACAGGTAAAAAAACGATTTTTAAAGCGGAAAAACAATGCAAAAAAGTTATCTTAAAGGTTGGAAATACAGCAGAAATTTTTTGAAATAGCCGTCGGCTAACAACAAATAATCAGTAAATAATATTTAAACCTTACAGAAATCTGTGACGGCTGATTTTACACCTCTTAAAAACGGCTAAAGCGGAAAAAATATGACACATAGACCAAAAGAGTAGAATTAAATCAAAAGTTAATCGAGCAGAATTTGGGGGCCGTACAAAGAAGAAGAGCCAAAAAGGACTTGGGAGCATGAAAAGGCAAAGGGCCGAAAAACCTACAAATATAGCGGAATACAAAAAAGAGAAATACTACATATTGTGTGTAACCCGTTGATTTAACAAAAAAATTGGGGTCAAAATTCTTGACAAAATTCACCAAATTTCTTATGATGAAGAAAAGTAACACGTAAACACATTTAGAGCGGAAGATTTTTGAGGGCACTATGGAGCTGGAAGAAATTAGAAAAATCGCCTCGAAAAACGGCGGATTTGTAAAAACCGGCCAGCTATCGGAGCTGGGAGTAGATTACCGAGGTATTCAAAAACTACTTAAAGAAAAAGAATTGTTAAAAATTAAAAACGGCTTGTATAAGATTCCGGGATTCGATCTGACGGACGAAGAGATCATAGAAAAGCTGTTTCCAGACGGAGTGTTATGCCTGCAAAGCGCAATGTTATATCACGGCTATACAATTGTGCCGCCACTTAGCTGGAATATTGCGGTTGACAAGGATACATCCAAGTCAAGATTCAAGATGGAATATCCGTTTGTTAAACCCTATTTTACAGAGAAAGACCAGCTTATGGTGGGAGCAGAGAAGGTTTCAGTGGGAAAAGCGCGCCTTTATGTATACAATAAGGAAAGAATGATATGTGATTTCCTGAAATTTGAGAACAAATTAGACCGTACGGTGTACAACCAGGCCATAAGGAGATACATAGAAGACACGGATAAAAACCCTGAAAGACTCTATGAATATGCCCAGATAAGGCGTATTTACAAGAAGGCTAAAGACGTTTTGGGAGTGTGGATATAGAATGGGGAAGTTGTCTTTTGATGATATAAGGCAATTGGCTATTGATAAAGAGGTAAGTTTACAATGGATGATGGCTTCTTTAGTAGAAGAAGAGCTACTTGCAAAGCTCTGGAGAAGCCCTTTAAAAGAGCGCATAATTGTAAAAAACGATTATACAAGCAAGGAATGGGAGAACCCTTTGGGAGAGGGGATTCCCGGACTGGAACTGGTGGTATCCGGAGCCTCCTGGGATGAAGTGATAGAAAAGATTTTGGAAGAGGAAGCGGCGGGTACCTGTTTTACAGATGCAAGAGGAACGGAATTCATCGAAAACAGAGGCCTTCGTAGCAAGAATTTCCTTATAAAAACAAATTTTGATTATACATCCATGTGGATTCCCCTTGAGCTTACCTGTTACGGAGAGGATGAGTTTGAATCCTTCTATTGCTCTGTCTACAGTATGTCCTGCAGCAATCAGGTCAAGGAATATACGGGAATAGCCGAGGACTGGGATATATTTGCCTTTCGAAAGATGCATATAGAAGGAGTCTTTCTGGATAAGGTATGGAGCGTGGCCTTAAGGGAAGAGCTGATTAACAGCATGAAACCTTATGTGGACATAGTGCGTATATTAGACAGCTTGTGCTTGGAGGGAAGGAGAATACGAAGCTATATGGGCTCAGATAGGCCCATATGCACCAATGAAGTGGACCGTTTAAAAAAGAACGAGAAAAACCCCAACCTGATACGAAGATGGAAGGCTTATGCCAGAACCTGCGGCATTAAGAATATGTCTTTTTCCCAGGTTATAAACAAGACTTTAAAGGCGATAGAACCTGTAAGAAGGGCAGCGGATGCCGGTATGGAATTTTTCGGAGACTGGATGCCTGAACTGGGTCGTTACATAGATTAAAATAAGTAGCATAAACATTAAATTTGTGATATATTATTTGGCAGGTGATTTAAATGAGTAACAAAGCTGTCATAGAGATAACGGGCCTTAGCAAAGCCTTTGTGGGCAAGGATAAAACCGTTGAAGCGCTTGAAGATATCAACCTCACTATTAATGAAGGTGAGATATACGGAATAATAGGAATGAGTGGTGCCGGCAAAAGCACCCTTGTTCGATGCATGAACTACCTTGAGAAGCCCACCACGGGAACTGTGGTGATAGATGGCAAAGACCTGTCCAAATGCAGCGATAAGGAACTGAGAGAAGTAAGACACAAAGTTTCTATGATTTTTCAGCATTTCAACCTGCTGATGCAGAGAAATGTGGAAGATAACGTAAGATTTCCCTTAGAGATTATCGGGGTCAAGAAAGAAGAAGCCAAGAAGAAAGTGGCAGAATTACTGGAGATTGTAGGGCTTTCCGACAAGGCGAAAAGCTATCCTGCCCAGTTATCCGGAGGTCAGAAGCAGCGTGTGGCCATAGCAAGAGCATTAGCCACGGAACCCGGAATACTTCTGTGTGATGAGGCCACCAGTGCCTTAGACCCAAGCACCACAGATTCTATTCTAAAGCTGCTTAAAGAGATTAACGAACGAATGAAGATCACCATCGTCATGATTACACATCAGATGAGTGTGGTTGAAGATATATGCCAAAAGGTTGCAATAATCGATAACGGACGCTTAGTGGAGACGGGAACAGTGGAAGAAGTATTTACCAGACCCGCCACAGAAGTGGCCAGAAAGCTTGTATATCAGACCGGAGAAGAAGTATTGGAGCTCAATACTAACCGATGCATCCGAATCGTATTTGACGGAGGTTCTTCTTACGAGCCGGTTATTGCCAATATGGTATTGGAGTGCAAGGTGCCCGTTAATATTATCTTTGCAAATACCAAAGATATAGACGGACAGGCCTTTGGCCAGATAGTACTCCAGCTTCCGGAGGATGAAGTGCAGGCCGCCAAGGCCATTCATTACCTGCGAAGCAGGAATCTTAAAGTAGAGGAGTTGGATGGATTCAATGGATAGTGCGCTGATTCAAATGCTTCTCGAAGGAGTAAGAGATACATTATACATGACGGTTTTGTCAACATTCTTTGCATATGTGCTGGGATTTCCCATTGCCATTGCCCTGGTAATGTTTAGGAAAGGGGGCCTTGCTCCATCCCCGGTGGCATACAGAGTGATTGATTTTATAACCAATATACTTAGGTCTATACCGTTTCTTATCCTTATGATTCTGGTAATTCCCATTACCAAATTCATAGTCGGTATAAGCTACGGTTCAACCGCTACGGTAGTACCTTTGGTAATTGCGGCAGCCCCCTTTGTGGGTAGACTTATAGAGTCCTCTCTTTTGGAGGTGGATTCGGGAGTTATAGAAGCGGCCATGAGCATGGGAGCTTCAAAAGCAGCCATAGTCTTTAAGGTAATGATACCTGAGGCCAAGACATCCCTTATTACAGGAGCTACCATAGCCTTAGCAACAATCCTTGGTTACTCGGCTATGGCAGGAGCTGTAGGCGGTGGCGGCCTGGGAGATATAGCTATCCGTTACGGATACATGAGATACCAGACAGATATGATGATTATTACGGTTGTTCTGCTGGTACTACTGGTGCAGATACTCCAGTCCATAGGTACGCTAATAGCTAAGAAGACCGATAAGAGGAACAGAAATTAATTAAACTTTGAATAAATAAATAGGAAAGAAGGGTTTATATGAAAAGAACTATCAAAAAGATTGCGGCAGTAGTAATGGCGGGAGCATTCGTGTGCGGTATGATGACTGGATGTGGAGCAAGCGGCTCCGGTGCATCAAGCTCAGCAGCTTCGAAAAAGAAGATTACGGTTGCTGCCACACCCACACCACATGGGGAGATTTTGGCCAAGGCTAAAGAGGCATTTGAAAAGCAGGGTTATCAGTTAGAGATTAAAGAGTTTACTGACTACGTAATGCCTAACAATGTAGTAGACAGCGGAGAAATTGATTGTAACTTCTTCCAGCACAAACCTTACCTTGACGATTTCAATGCTAAGAATAAGACAAAGCTTGTATCCATCGCTCAGATTCATTATGAGCCCCTTGGAATCTATGCAGGCAAGAGCAAGGATTTAAACAGTATTCCCAATGGAGCAACAATAGCAGTTCCTAATGATTCAACTAATGAAGCAAGAGCGCTTCTTCTTTTAGAGGCAAAGGGCATCATTAAGCTTAAAGCCGGAGTGGGAGTAGCAGCTACAGTTCAGGATATTGCAGAGAACCCGAAGAATGTAAAGATTCAGGAGTTTGCAGCTGAGCAAGTTTCAAGACATAAAGACGAAGTAGATTTCGTAGTACTTAACGGAAACTATGCATTGAATGCGGGACTTAATGCTTCCAAGGATGCACTTGCAATTGAGACAGCTGATTCAGAGGCTGCCAAGACATATGCCAACATTATCGTTGTAAAAGAAGGTAACGAGAATAATGAGGCAGTTCAGGCACTTATTAAGGTTCTTAAGAGTGATGAGATTAAGAAATTCATTAATGAGAACTATAAGGGTGCAGTAGTTCCCATGGACTAAGACCAAATATCTTGCCGTATCAATGCTTTGCATTGGTACGGCTATTTTTATCAGGAAGATATGAAAGATAAAACACTATTTAACAAATTGCACAATTACAAATCTGAGGATATCTATCCTTTCCATATGCCGGGTCACAAACGACGCGGCTTTGAAGCATTTAACCCTTATGAGATAGATATTACAGAGATAGAGGGATTTGATAACTTACATAATGCAACCGGACTCATAAGAAAGACGGAGGAAAGAGCGGCAAAGGTCTTTGGCGCTGATAGAACCTTCCTTCTTGTTAACGGAACAACGGGTGGTATGCTATCTGCGGTTTATGCAACGGTAAATGAGGGAGAAGTTCTCCTGATGAGCAGAAACTGCCACAAATGCACCTACAACGCAGCTGTTGTGGCAAAGGTTGATACAGAGTATCTCTATCCGGAAAGCGAGGGTGACTTCTACGGTGCAGTATCTCCTGAGCTGGTAGCGGAGAAGATGGATGCTAATCCTCGTATAAAGACAGTGGTAATAGTATCTCCCACCTACGAGGGAATCGTATCCCCTATAAAGGAGATAGCCAAAGTGATCCATGAAAGAGGAGGGATCCTTATAGTAGATGAGGCCCATGGATCCCACCTGCACTTTTGTGAAGGCTTCCCGAAGGACGGCCTGTCTGCCGGTGCGGATATTGTAATCCACAGCATACACAAAACCCTGCCCTCTTTTACACAAACAGCTCTCCTTCATGTAGGCAGCAATCGGGTAGACACTGAAAGGCTAAAAAGTGCCTTGACAATCTTTCAAACCAGTAGCCCATCATACATACTTATGGCAGGAATAGACAGATGCATAACCTTTCTTGAGGAGGAGGGAAAGCCTGTATTTTCAGCCTATGTAAAGGAACTGAAGGGATTGAGAGTGGCTCTCGAAAATTTAAAAAAGATTAAACTATTCAAGATGGAGCATAGTGAGAATGGAGCTGGGTACGACCCGGGAAAAGTGGTACTTCTAACAAGGGGAACCAATCTTTCGGGAGCAAATCTTATGACTATCTTGCGAGACACGTACCGCATTGAATGTGAGATGGCAGGGCCAAGGCACGTAATTGCCATGACTTCCGTTATGGACACCCCGGAAGGCTTTGAGAGACTTGCAAAAGCGGTAATTGAAATTGATAAATCTGCCGAAATAGAAAGTGAAACAGGTTCATTTCTAATTGATAGCCCAAAGAAGCGCCACCCAATGTGGAAAACGGTCACCTTGCCGGGAGAGTATGTGGATATTGCATCTGCGGCAGGAAGAATCTCAGAGGAATTTTTGTATCTTTATCCTCCGGGAATTCCCCTTATTGTTCCGGGGGAAGTAATTACCGACGAATTAGTGGCAAACCTGGACAGATACAGGGATTGCGGCCTTGAGATAACAGGCTTTACAGGGGCCGGCATGGGGCTAATAAAGGTTGTCATTTAGAAAAGTCTATATTATACTAGAACTACATCAATCAGGTAGGACTTTATGGGACAGATATTTTATTTGATGGGTAAGAGCTCATCGGGAAAAGATACACTTTACAGAAAACTTACACAGGAGAATCCATACGGACTAGAGAGCATCGTATCCTACACCACCCGCCCCATACGAGGGGAGGAAAAGGAGGGAAGAGAATATCATTTCGTATCCGTAGATGCTTTCGAGAGACTGAAAAGTACAGGTAAAGTTATAGAATATCGGGCTTATAATACGGTGCATGGTATCTGGTATTACTTCCTGGCAGACGATGGACAGATAGAACTTGATAAAAAGAGCTATCTCCTAATTGGAACACTGGAAGGCTATGAAAGCCTTATAGGATACTTCGGTAAAGATGCTATTGTTCCCATCTATCTTGAGGTTGATGACGGCGTACGTCTTCAGAGAGCCCTTGACAGAGAAAAGACCCAGCCCAGCCCCAAGTATGCGGAGCTTTGCAGAAGGTACTTGGCGGATCAGGAGGATTTCTCGGAGGAGAGGCTGGCAAAAGACGGGATAACCGTTCGGTTTAACAATGAGAATGTAGAAGAGACCTGTAGAAATATACTGGACTATATTGGAGGTTTCGGCAATGGACATAAAGATTAATCAGACCACTCCGGTGGCGCCCACAGACAGCACCTCACAGGTTAAGCAGGACGACGGCGAGTTTAAGTTTACCCTCATTAGCAATATCGAAGAGAAGGACTTACAAAATAAGCTGTCATCTTTGATGGACGAGATAACAACTCAGGGTAAAAAGCTGGCAGAGCATATGGATGTCAGAGACATGAAGCATTACAGGGAACTGGTTAAGAGCTTCATGAACGAGATTGTTAGCCGGTCTCATGAGTTCTCAAGAGAGAACTTCCTTGACAGAAGAGGCCGTCACAGGGTGTACGGAATCGTTAAGCTGGTGGATAAGAACCTGGACGATTTGGCCACAGAGCTTATGAAAGACGAGAAGGACCATCTGTCAATCCTTAGTAAAGTCGGGGAGATAAGGGGCTTGCTTCTGGACATTTGCACTTAAATTATTAAATTAGGAATAATTTTTACTTAGGGAAATCGGGGGATAATATGACAGACTATAAGTGTGTTATCGGGCACAATAAAACCATAGATTTTTTGAAGAATACCATCTCTTCCGGCAAGGTGGGCCATGCCTACATATTTGACGGAGAGGATTACTCCGGCAAGTCTTTATTGGCAGGTATATTTGCAGCAGCTCTGCAGTGTGAAGCCGGGGGAGAAGAGCCTTGCGGACAGTGTCATTCCTGTAAGCAGGCAGCCACGGGCAATCAGCCGGATATCATCTGGCTGGATCACGAAAAGCCGGGTTCAATCGGAGTAGATGACATAAGAACTCTTAACAACGACATCGTTATAAAGCCATATAGCAGTCGTTATAAGATATATATTATAAAAGAGGCTGAGAAGATGACGGAGCAGGCACAGAATGCCCTTCTTAAAACCATAGAAGAGCCGCCCTCCTACGCCATAATTCTGCTTCTTACCAACAATTACGAGAGCCTCCTGCAGACTATTTTATCCCGTTGCATCAGAATTGAGCTTTGTCCTGTTCCCACGGATGTTATAAAAGGCTATCTGATGGAGAAAGAGGGAGTTGTGGAGTATCAGGCTCGAGTTTGTGCGGCATTTGCCCAGGGTAACGTGGGCAAGGCCATCAGGCTTGCTCATTCGGAAGAGTTCAACCAGATTAAGGATGAAGCCTTAAGACTGGTGAAGAATATCAAGAAGATGGAACAGTTTGAAGTGCTCTTTCTTCTAAACGGTATTACGGATTACAAGCTTTCCATATCGGATTTTCTTGATATTATAATGGTATGGTATCGCGATGTGTTACTCTTTAAAGCAACCAACGATGCCAACGGCCTTATATTCAAAGACGAGGTGTCGGAGATTATAAAGCAGGCAAAGAAGTCCTCCTATCAGGGGATTGAGAATATACTTGAAGGTCTTGCCAAGGCCAAGAGCAGAATCAGGGCAAATGTCAACTTTGACTTGGTTGTAGAGTTATTGTTCCTGACTATGAGAGAGAATTAATACAGAAAGGTTTTACGTAGATGGTAAAGGTAATAGGAGTCAGATTTAGGAATGCGGGAAAGATATACTATTTCTCGCCTAAAGGCATGGACATAAAAAAGGGCAGTCATGTAATAGTTGAAACTGCCAGAGGAGTGGAGTACGGAAGCGTAGTTATAGGTGTTAAGGAAGTGCCGGACGACGAAGTAATTCAACCCCTTAAGGAAGTCATCAGGGTGGCTACACCGGAGGATGACAAGAAAGAACTTAAGAATCATGACAAGGAAAAAGAGGCATTTAAGATATGTCTCGAGAAGATAGCAAAACACGGACTTGAGATGAAGCTGATAGATGCCGAGTACACCTTTGATAATAATAAGGTGTTGTTTTATTTCACGGCAGACGGCAGAATTGACTTCCGTGAGCTGGTTAAGGATCTGGCAGCAGTATTCAAGACAAGAATTGAACTTCGCCAGATTGGTGTGCGTGATGAGACCAAGATATTAGGGGGTATCGGCATCTGCGGAAGACCTCTGTGTTGTAATACGCATCTGTCAGACTTTGTGCCGGTATCAATTAAGATGGCCAAGGAGCAGAACTTATCCCTTAATCCCACTAAGATTTCCGGAGTATGCGGAAGACTTATGTGCTGCTTGAAGAATGAGGCGGAGACCTACGAATACTTAAACTCCAAGCTGCCTTCAGTGGGTGATACGGTTAAATCCTTTGATGGATTCACAGGAGAGGTACAATCTGTAAATGTCCTTCGTCAGACAGTTAAGCTTCTTATCGAAGTGAACGACGAGAAGGAGATTAGGGAATACAAGATTGAGGAATTAAAATACAAGCCTCATCGCAAGAAAGAAAAGGTAACCATCTCTGCCGAGGAGATGAAGGCTCTTGAGGAGCTGGAGAAGAAAGAGGAGAAGTCGAAGTTAGATGACAATTAATCTCTTACCCAATGAAAGAATGGATGACCTGCATCGCAATGGATTCAAGATAATCCAGAATTCCGAGAGATTCTGTTTCGGAATGGATGCAGTGCTCCTGTCGGGATTTGCGGATGCGGCGGAAGGCGAGAAGGTCTTAGATTTGGGCACCGGAACCGGGATTATCCCCATTCTTATGGCGGCCAAGACTAAGGGAGAGCACTTTACCGGGCTTGAGATTCAGCCCGAGAGTGCAGATATGGCAAGCCGCAGCGTTGCTTACAACCGGCTCGAAGGCAGAATTGACATAATAGTAGGCGATATCAAAGATGCTTCCACCACCTTCGGAGCATCTTCTTTTGACGTTATAACAACCAACCCGCCATACATGATAGCTGACCACGGCCTTACCAACCCTGACGAGGCTAAAGCTATAGCAAGACACGAAATAAAGTGCACCTTGGAGGATGTCATAGCCCAAAGTGCCAAGCTTCTTCGCCCGGGGGGAAGATTCTTTATGGTTCACAGACCCTTTAGATTAGGGGAGATATTCCCTTTGATGACTAAGTATAAGATTGAGCCAAAGAGGATGCGGCTGGTATATCCTTATGTGGATGCAGAGCCCAATATGGTCCTTATAGAGGGAAACCGTGGCGGAAAACCAAGACTTAAAGTGGAGAAGCCACTAATCGTATACAATGAAAAAGGCGTTTACACTGATGAGATTTACGATATCTACGGATACTAAATCTTTAAAGGAGATTTAATATGCAGGGAAAACTCTATCTGTGTGCAACCCCCATAGGGAACCTGGAAGACATGACTTTCAGGGCTGTCCGCACGTTAAAAGAAGCGGACCTTATTGCGGCGGAGGACACCAGGAACTCCATAAAACTACTTAATCATTACGACATTAAGACCCCCATGACCAGCTATCATGAGCACAATAAGATTGAAAAGGCAAGATATCTGGTTGACTGTATAAAGGAGGGTACTAATGTGGCACTCATAACTGACGCCGGGACACCGGGAATATCAGATCCAGGGGAGGAACTGGTGAGGATGTGTATTGATGAGGGCATAGAAGTAACCTCTCTGCCGGGAGCGGTGGCATGTATTAATGCCCTTACCATTTCCGGACTTCCCACAAGAAGGTTTGCATTCGAGGCATTTCTCCCAACGGATAAGAAAAAGAGGCAGGAGATAATAGACTCCCTTGGGGAAGAGACCAGAACGATTATTATATACGAGGCGCCTCATCACCTGGTGCGGACCTTGGAACAGTTACTAGAAGCAGTTGGTGATAGGGAGATATCCTTATGCCGGGAGCTTACCAAAAGGTATGAAACCGTATATAGAGATACCATTTCCGGGGCTATTGAGTATTACAGGAATAATGACCCCAAAGGGGAATTTGTGCTGGTTATTGCCGGAAAAAGCCGGGATGAAATAGCAAGAGAAAAGCAGGCAAAATGGGAAGAGATGAGCATAGAAGACCATATGGAAGTATATCTTTCCAAGGGGATGCCTAAGAAGGATGCCATGAAGCAGGTGGCATCTGACAGAGGGGTATCAAAGCGCGATATATACAGTGCATTGAATAAGGACTAGCGTATTTCCAATTGTCTACCAATATTTGAACAATATTACAGATTGGGCTTGAAATTTTTGGCGGGTAATGTTAATATTTACCTATCAAATTTATAGTAAAGTGAAGGTGATAGTAATGAGAGATACAGGTGTTGTAAGGAAGCTTGACGAATTGGGTCGCATCACGCTTCCTATGGAGCTTAGAAAGAGTCTTGGACTTAAAGAAAAAGACGCGCTCCAGATTTTCGTGGACGGGGAAAGAATTATCCTTGAGAGATATGCTCCCAGTGATATATTCACAGGCAGCATGGATGATTTGTTTGAGTACCATGGAAAGAAGGTTTCTAAAGAAACCATTATCGAACTCGCAAAGCTCGCGAAGATTATTTAATAAGCGGGTAGAATCAGGTACAATTCATATAGTACAATAAAAAATAAGGACATCCGGATGGATGTCCCTATTTTTATCGGCGCGACAGGATTTGAACCTGCGACCTCTGCGTCCCGAACGCAGCGCTCTACCAAGCTGAGCCACGCGCCGTGCACGTAATATAATACCACACAAGCTCTAGACCGTCAAAACTTTTTTGGGGGAGTGGATAAAAAACGTGTAGTAGTCAGAATATTGTTGATATTTTTTAATATATTAGCATAATTCGCTATAAAAGGTGCACGTTTGGTGTGGCTTTTTTTGGAAAATCAGGTATAATGTTAGTGTGTGTAGGTATTAGCCTAGAGCGGGGAGAACAAAGCGTGTACAGGCATTAAGGAGGGGTATTTATGGTATTGCAGGATATAGTAAATGTTATGCCCAAGTCACAAGAGATTGTCGTATTCCAGGGTTTTAATATTCGCTATATAGGAAGAACACTTGATTGTCAGGATCAGAATATTCTTACGGCTACCGTTAAGGAGATAGAGAGCAATGGAAAGAATATTACGGTCAAAGTAATATAATTTGTAAGATTAGATATTTAGCCCGTCACGTAACGTGATGGGCTTTGTTTTGGATTAAAAGTAAAGACAAAAATACAAAAAAGGTGTATTATAGGTAGAGCGTATTTTATTTATACTTAGAAGGAGATACAAGATGCAAATTGTTATTGTAGGCTGCGGCAACGTTGGTAAGACCATTGTTGAGCATCTGTGCAATGAAGGACATAATATTGTGGTTATCGATAAGAAGGCAGAGGTGGTTAATAACACCTGTGAGACATTTGACGTAATGGGAGTCATCGGTAACGGCGCAAGCTACACAACCTTAATGGAGGCAGGTATTGAGAATGCGGATCTTCTTATTGCCGTATCACACTCAGACGAATTAAACCTCCTTTGTTGTGTTATTGCAAAGAAGGCAGGTAATTGCCAGACCATCGCCCGTATAGGCAATCCGGCTTATAACGAGGAGATGGAGTTTATTCGTAAGGAGATGGGTATTTCGCTGATTGTTAACCCCAAGGTGGCAACGGCTCATGAGATATCCCGTCTTATTAAATATCCTTCTGCTCTTCAGGCATATTCCTTTGCCAAGGAGAGAGTAGAGATAATAAAGATTACGGTTAAAGAAGATACTATACTTGATAATTGCTGTCTGAAGGAATTCGCGGCTAAGACCGGTTCTGAAGCGTTGGTTTGTATCGTTGAAAGGGGAGGAGAAGTTATTATCCCCGACGGTGATTTTATACTTCAGGCTAAAGACGTTATATCCGTAGTTGTTCCTGCCAGTCAGCTTATGTCTTTCTTTAGAAACATTGATTACAAGAAGACAAGAATTAGTGACGTTATCGTAGTAGGTGGCGGAACCACAACTGTTTACTTAGGCAAGATGCTTGATGTTATGGGCATCAATATCACCATTATTGAGAAGAACAGAGCCCGCTGCGAAGAGCTGTGTGAGCTGCTCCCCAACGCATGCATAGTATGTGGGGATGGAACAGACAAGGACCTTCTGGCAGAGGAAGGAATAGAGAAAACCGGGGCATTTGTGGCATGGACCGATTTTGACGAGGAGAATATCATGCTTTCCATGTACGCCAAAAGCATATGCGATGCCAAGATTATCTCTCAGGTTCACAGAACCAACTACGATGAACTAATCACTACATTAGATGTGGGCAGTATATTATATCCCAAGAATATTACGGCGGAGTACGTCGTAAGATACGTAAGAGCCATGTCCAACACCATCGGTAGCAATGTGGAGACGTTGTACCACCTTATTGAGGGCAAGGTTGAGGCCTTGGAGTTTGTTGTCAGAGAGGATGTGGATGGATTAGTTGATGTGCCTTTGGCTGATTTGAAACTGAAGGAGAACATCATTATCTGCGGTATCCAGCATCAGGGAAGAACCTTTACACCTAAGGGTCATGATGTGATAAAGAAGGGTGACTCCGTAATTATTATTACGACAACATTCGGACTCACCAAGTTAAGGGATATATTAGCATAGAAGGGAAATGTAATGAATCACTCTATAGTCAGGTTTATCCTGTTAAAAGTATTGGCTATTGAGGGAGCTTGTATGATGCTCCCTGTACTTGTTTCGTTAATATATAAAGAGCCCCAGGGTATTCCATACCTTATAGTGGCTGTATGCGCAGTGGCGGTGGGTCTTATCGGCAGCAGGAAGATGCCGGAGAAGACTTCATTTTATTCCAAGGAAGGCCTTATTATCGTGGGTCTTAGCTGGGTGCTTCTTACCATCGTAGGAGCCTTGCCGTTTTGTATTACAAGGGAGATTCCCTCTTATATCGACTGTATATTTGAGACGGCTTCGGGATTTACCACAACGGGATCTACCATTCTTACAGATGTAGAGGCTCTGTCCCATACATCACTGTTTTGGAGAAGCTTTACCCACTGGATAGGTGGAATGGGAGTACTTGTATTCCTCCTTGCCATCCTTCCCATGGTGGGAGGTTCCAGTATTAACATTATGAAGGCGGAAAGCCCGGGACCCTCTGTAGGTAAGCTGGTTCCCAAGATTCGTCAGACGGCGGGAATCCTTTATAAGATTTATCTGGGAATGACGATTATTGAGATTATTCTCTTAAAAATATTCGGTATGCCCACATTCGATGCCATAACCCTTACCTTTGGTACGGCAGGTACGGGAGGATTCGGTGTGTTGAATGCCGGTATAGCGCCTTATCCTTTGGCGTGTCAGATTACCATTACCATATTTATGTTCCTCTTTGGAGTTAACTTCTCCTTGTATTACCTGCTCCTTATAGGAAAGGTTCGGGACTTCTTTAAGTCGGAGGAACTGCGGTGGTATTTCCTTATAGTAGTTGGAGCTACAGCGCTTATTACCTGGAATATAGCGCCCATGTTTGAGAATATAGGAACGGCTCTTCATCAGGCCTCCTTCCACGTATCATCCATTATCACAACCACAGGTTACTCCATCGGTAACTTTGAGTTGTGGCCAGGCCTTTCCAAGACCATACTGGTTGTCCTTATGTTCATAGGCGCCTGCGCCGGAAGTACTGGCGGCGGTTTGAAGGTATCAAGAATCGTGCTTTCCTTCAAGATATTGAAGAATGAGGTTCGTAAGATGCTTTATCCTAACCGGGTTAAGATAATTAAGATGGATGGTCATGTGGTACCGAATGATACCATTAACGGAATCAAGGCATATGTGGTTATATTCTTTATTCTGTATGCCATTTCATTCATTATCGTATCCTTTGATAATAATGACTTCACCACCAACTTTACAGCGGTGGCCACCACCATCAACAATATCGGACCAGGACTGTCGAAGGTGGGCCCGGTGGAGAACTTTAGTCAGTTCTCCATTGTGTCTAAGTTGGTGCTTACCATGGATATGCTAATCGGAAGACTTGAGATCTTCCCAATGTTGGCTATATTCGCACCTATGGCCTGGAGAAAGAATAAGTTCGCTAATTAGAATAAATGATTGTTGGTATGTACCCTCTTTACCGGACAAATGTAAGCTTGGTAAGGAGGGTTTTTTGTGCTTGTTTCGTTTTCTCGCACTTGACATATCTTTATACCGGAACTATAATTAGGGCAACAATTTAAAAATATTTTTAAATAGATTTGCGAGTGGGGACTATGGCTGATACTAATATATTTAAAGTATTGTCAGACGGGCAGCGCAGGGACATCCTTGTGATGCTGAAAAAGGGTCGCATGAATGCAGGTGAGATTGCAGAGGAGCTGGGGATTACTCCGGCGGCATTATCCTATCATCTTAAACTGCTTAAAAGCGTAGACCTTATTATGGAATATAAAGAAAAAAACTTTGTCTACTATGAGATCAACACTTCCGTTTTTGATGAGTTAATCTTGTGGATTAGTCAGTTTGGAGGGCGAGAAAAATGAAGAGGGTTATGTGGATTATCACTTTTATGTTGCTAATAGGAACGGCTATTGCTATTCAGTTTTTCCCCGATAGTGTGCCGATGCACATGGATATGGCCGGCAATATTGACCGTTGGGGTTCCAAATACGAGGAGCTTATCTACCCGGTAATTGTTGTGGTTATTTCTTTGTTCTGGACATTGCTTATAAAATATTATGAGAAAAAAGCACTTAAAACAGAGAATGAGAAGGACCTTGCCGGAATCAAAACAAATGTCAAAGTAATAGGTATTGCGGCAGTTGCTGAAACAGTATTATTTGCCGCAATGCAGTGTTTCTTTTTATACACTTCTTATACAGCCGCAATAGCTAAGGACAGTCGTATTTCGGTAGACCTAATGCGAGTAACAAGTATTCTTTGCGCAGCACTCCTTATTGTTCTGGGAAATGTAATGACAAAGACGAGAACTAACAATGTTATAGGTGTTAGAGTTGTATGGAGTATGTATAATGATAACACTTGGAAAAAAACAAACCTTTTTGGCGCCATTGCTTTTATAATAACCGGCATAATAACTATCATCATGTCGGCAATACTGCCAACCGGTGACCTCGCACTTGTGGTTCTATTAGTTCTAATAATAATAGCAACTATAGCAACACTGGTATATTCCGCTAAGGTCTACAAGGAAGAGATTGCAGCAGAAAAGAAGGAGAGTTAAGCGGAATAAGACTTACTGCCCGGCCCCCTACAAACCCCTTACAAACTTATCGACAAAAAAAGAGCCACGGGAACCTGTCCCGTGACCCATTAAACACTTACTCTGCTTTAGAAACGAATTCCTCAAGACTCATGCTTCCGATATCGCCTTCGTCACGCTTACGAACGGAAACCGTCTTGCTTTCCTCTTCCTTCTGTCCCACGATAAGCATGTAGGGAACCTTCTCGAGCTGAGCCTCACGAATCTTGTATCCGATCTTTTCATCACGGGTATCAAGCTCGCATCTAAAGCCCTTCTTAGTAAGCTCATCCACAACACTCTTACCATAGTCAATAAACTTATCGGAAATAGGAAGAATCTTAACCTGTACCGGTGCAAGCCATAAGGGGAACTTGCCGGCATAGTGCTCGATTAAGATACCTATAAATCTCTCAATAGAACCGAATGCAACACGGTGAATCATGATTGGACGATGCTTCTCGCCGTCTGCACCTACGTATTCAGCCTCGAATCTCTGAGGTAACTGGAAGTCGAGCTGGATAGTACCGCACTGCCATGTTCTTCCCAGCGAATCCTCTAAGTGGAAGTCAATCTTTGGTCCGTAGAAAGCGCCGTCTCCTTCGTTAACCTCATAGGGAAGATTTAATTCTTCAAGGGCTGTGCGAAGACCGTTAGTTGCTACTTCCCAGTCCTCGTCGGATCCCATGGAATCTTCAGGTCTTGTAGAAAGCTCTACATGATATTTAAATCCGAAGGTGGAATATACCTCGTCAATAAGTCTTACTACGCCCTTAATCTCGTCAGTAATCTGCTCTCTGGTCATGAAGATGTGAGCATCGTCCTGATTAAAGCAACGTACTCTCATAAGTCCGTGAAGGGCACCGCTCTTCTCGTGACGATGAACCAGACCGATCTCTGCCATTCTTATGGGAAGCTCTTTATAAGAATGGGGCTGCATCTTGTATACAAGCATACCGCCGGGGCAGTTCATAGGCTTAATAGCGAAGTCTGTATCGTCAATAACCGTTGTATACATGTTCTCACGATAATGGAACCAGTGTCCTGATGTCTCCCAAAGCTCGCGGTTTAACATAATGGGAGTTGAGATTTCTACATATCCCTCTCTTGTATGAATCTTTCTCCAGTAGTCTAAAAGAAGGTTCTTTAATACCATACCCTTGGGAAGGAAGAAGGGAAATCCCGGACCTTCGTCCATAAGAGTAAAGAGACCCAGCTCTTTACCAAGCTTTCTGTGGTCACGCTTCTTGGCTTCCTCTATCTTGGCAAGATGCTCTTCTAAGTCGGCAGCCTTGGGGAAGGCTGTTCCGTAGATTCTTGTAAGCATCTTGTTCTTCTCGTTTCCTCTCCAGTAAGCACCTGCAAGAGTAGTAAGCTTAAATGCCTTGATAACGCTTGTATTGGTTACGTGAGGACCTGCACAAAGGTCTGTGAACTCACCTTGCTTAAAGAAGGAAAGTTCAGCATCCTCCGGAAGGTCTTCAATAAGCTCGATTTTGTAGTCCTCATTCTTCTCGCGCATGAGATCTAATGCTTCCTTACGGCTAAGGGTAAATCTCTCAAGGGGAAGAGCCTCTTTAACAATCTTCTTCATCTCTTTTTCAAGAGCTGCAAGATGCTCTGCAGTGAACTCAAAATCAAAGTCAAAGTCATAATAGAATCCGTCGGCAATTGAAGGTCCGATGGCGCATTTGGTTGTGGGATATAATCTCTTAACCGCCTGAGCAAGGATATGGGATGTGGTATGTCTGAAGGCATCCCTTCCCATCTCGTCTTCAAAGGACAAATCAGTGATATTGCCGTCTTTTGTGATTACTTTCATAAGTAAAGCCTCCTTAATCTTTCAACAGTCGGGATGCGAAAAAAAGCACCCCAAGTAACATTGTCTGTACTTAAGGGTGCATTATGCACGGTTCCACCTTAATTTTTAACTCATTAGTCTGTAACGTAGACACACGGCCCTGCTTAATAAACTATGGTCGTTCAGCCGGGCAGCTCGGGAGGGGTCTTCATACTTAGTCCGCATAAGAGGCTTCCACCACATGCCTCTCTCTCTGGATGCTTCCCGCAAGTACTACTTGCTCCGTCATGGCTTTTGGATGTCTAATATGTTAAACCCGCCTTAGACATTTGTCAAGAATTAAATGGGCATGGTTGAAATGTAGGAGTACATCATAATAAAGTGGCAGATGCTTCCCGCAAGAACAAAGAGGTGGAAGATCTCGTGAGTTCCGAAATAGGGGTGTCTCTCATTAAAGGCCTTGAATTTTAAAGCATAGATTACTCCGCCTACTGTGTAGGATACGCCGCCTGCTACCAGCCAGAAGATACCCTGGGGAGCTAATGTATGAAAGATTGGGCCAAATGCCAGTGCACAAATCCAACCCATGGCAATGTATAATACGGAGGATACCCACTTGGGGCAGGTAATCCACAAGGCTTTAACAATAGTTCCAAGGATGGCAACGCCCCATACGATGCCAAGGATGATGTTGCCCAAACGTCCATTTAATACGATGAGGCAAACCGGTGTATAGGAACCTGCAATAAGATAGAAGATCATGATATGGTCCATCTTACGAAGCAGGGTGTTAACCCGTTCTGATTTATTCAGGGAATGGTAGATTGTGCTGGCGGTATAAAGCATAATCATGCTGGCCATAAAGATGCTTAAAGCTACTAAGTGCAAACGGTCAGCATTCTGTGCTGCGCGAATAAGCAGTGGAGGAGTGGCAAGTACCCCAAGGATTATTCCTGCCATATGTGTAAGTGCACTTCCCGGATCTTTAAAATGTTTCTTGATATATTCCATTGTAATACCTCCCAAGCAGTTTATTTGTGATGGTTTTACGCTTCTTGTACTGTCGATATATCGACATGTAGTTTTCAATACTACGTATCACAATATGAATATACACCCATGGGATTCAAAAATCAATAGTAAATCCATATGACTTGAAATTTTTCTTGATAATAGGTATAATGCGTATTGATTGTCCTATATAGGAAGATTTTATGGAGATGTATCGAAGTGGTCATAACGAGAACGACTCGAAATCGTTTTGTCCGGTTCCGGACACGTGGGTTCGAATCCCACCATCTCCGTTTCCGTGCAGCCGGGGAGTTAGCGGTTCCCTGTATCATCAATCCGCTATAGATGGGGTGATGTCCTGCTTAGGGTTATTCTGCTGCAAAGCTGCCCTGAATAAGTGGCGTTGACATTCGGGTCTTGCGCAACAGGAATCCACGAATCGTGTCAGGTCAGGAATGGAGCAGCACTAAGAGGAATATCTTGTGTGCCGCGAGGGTGCCTGAATCGAGTTAACTGTTTAGGTAACGTATGCGGTAGAGATTCGAAGCAGGGCGCACGGATTTTTAGATTAATTCATTTATTTCATTGATATCTTTTTTGAGTCTTTTGTAAGAAGTTACGAACATTATGACGTGAGTTGCGCCATATCCCGCCAGGGTGGATACAAGGGCAGCAGGGTATTTTTGAAGCTGCCACAAAAGCATGGTAACCCCCAGGCATACCACTGATGTTATAAGAAAATACAGAATGCTTTGGACGAGAAAGCTTATCCTTTCAGCGTCATATACGGCTGTTGTTACAGCAAAGGTAAAGCCTATAATCCCGTATAGCAGTAGATTTACATAGGCTGCTATTACAGGAGAAGGAAAAAGGGCGCGGAAATCCGGAGATATGGCGATAAAACCCGGATAACCTGCGGCATTTACGGAAATATCTATAATAAGATTTACCAAAAGACCTGCAAAGGCGCTTATGGCAAAGCTTACAAAACCTCTTTTAATATATGTTCTCATGTGTTTGTCCCGACCTTTCAGACAGCAGCCTTTCTTTTATCTTGGTTACATTTCTTCTGGAGACAAAAGTTTCGTAATCGTTCTTCATAACAAGTCTTATGGTACCTGTCATGGAAAGATCCAACTTTTTAATCTTCTTGATATTAACAAGTTCAGACTTGGAGATACGCACAAAACGGCTCTCTCCAAGCTCCGCTTCCAGTTCGTAGAGCTTTTTTTGAATAGTATAGGTGTCATCGCATCCGAGTATCTTAACCTTCTGACCTTCAGCATAAACGGATATAATCTCCCCGGGTTTTATGAGGAGGCGGTTTCCTTTAGAATCCGCCACGGACAGGCTCATATCATACATCTCATGAAGGTCGCATACTATGGCCTTAACATCATCGTTTAGCTCATTATTGCATACGTGAAGCTCAATTTTTCGATACTTGTCATTTATCTCTGCCTTAATATCCATAATCCAAGTCTCCCCTACCAAAAAGTATATCAAAGTAGGAGAAACCGGACAAGAATTACATGCGCTTTGAAAGCGCCAGAGACCTTACATAGCTTAGTAGCGCCAGTAGGCCATATATAATGATAAATATCAAAGCTACAAGCAGGTGACTTAAGATGGTTCCAAGGAAAACGCTAAGGACCCAAAGTCCCATACACACAAACATATTGGGAAGTATATATAGAGTTACGGCGGCACCCTGTTTTATAACTTCTATTTCATTTTCCCATGCAAGCTTAATGTGCTTTATTCCGCATACGCAGCCCCAGGCAGTGGAAAAGCAGCAAAGGACCAGACTTAAGATTATGTAAAGTGCAGCTTCAACTAAGGGTGTCCTAGCGGATATACACATGCATATCGTGGCAAACAGGGAGAAGGGAAGGGTAAGATACAGGTTAAAGAGCATCTTTCCCTTTACCACAGTCTTCATATCAAGGGGCAGGCTTTTTATAATCCAGAAGTTTTTTCCTTCTAAGGAAGGGGACATGGAGGTGGTTGCAGCCATTCCGATGAAGAAATATACAACAAAGGGGATGGCGGGGCGAAGAAGAGAACTCTCTGTAACAGCCCCTCTCGTAATCATGGAAATTATTCCGTCAAAAGAAATAAACAGAGTAACGATTCCCAGTATAAGGGCAAGAATCTCCCCCATAGCACCATTAACGGTGTAAGCGGTAGAACCCATCATACGTCTGTATTCTTTAAATGCCACAGAAGCGGTTACATTTCTCTTTTTTAAATGTCCGAGTTTATAGTTTCTTGCAGCACTGTGAGACTTAATTGCCGAATTGATTCTGCCATAAGTTCTGCCAACAAAGTGGAAGATGAGGGCAAAAAGCAAAGCGCTTACAAAGATTAGGAGAACAACTCCAAGTAAGTCACTCTTAGTGATGGCATCTGCGAACCACTTAGCCGGCAGGTAGATTCCCGCTGCATTATCCGTAGCCCCGGAGAGCATGTTCATGGTAGCTTCCACCTTGTTGTTCCTTATCATATCCTCGATGATAAAACGAAGAGAAAAGGCAAATATAATAAGGATAAAGGAGAGCATTACCTGAACAAGGTTTGTCTTCTTAAATCCGGAGCTAATCCTCATAATTAAGAATCCGAAAAATGAGGCAATCAGCATGGGAATAAGGGGCAAAAACAGAGACAATACAATCCATAAGGGATAAATGTATATGGCAGGTCTTGCAAATATGCCATAGCCAATAAGCATGGATATGGAAAGTCCCAGATACCAGGGCAGACTTTTTATGTACATATATAAAAACTTGCATCCTGCTACAGTCTCAGGCTTAAAGGGGAGAGACATCAACGCATCATATTCTTTAAAGCCGAATAGATAACCGTTAGTCTTAAAGAAAGTGAATACCAAGGCGATAAGGCTTACAGTTAAGGCATTCATTACAGGGACGGAGTCTATTTGTCCGGAATATGCATATCCTATACAGGTAAAGATGCAAAGGGCCGCTAAAAGTAGAAAGAGGAAGAAACCTCCCACGATAGTTCCCACAATCTTACCCCGATTCTTTTTATCCTTTGAATATTTATATATATTTCTTCTGCTTGTGGAAAGCAGAAGTGTTTTTAAGAGAAGTATGCTACTTTTCATTGTCCGCCTCCAAAAATGCTTCTTCAAGGGAGTGTCCCTTAGTCAACTCTTCCATAGTTCCGGATGCAATAATCTGTCCCTGCTTAATGATGGATACCTTGTTGCAGAGTTTTTCTGCCACATCAAGCACGTGGGTTGAGAAGAAGATGGCAGTGCCCTTACTACATAATTCGTGCATGGTTTCTTTTAGCTTGAAGGATGCCTTGGGATCAAGCCCTACGAAGGGCTCGTCCAGTACAAGAAGCTTGGGTTTATGAATCAGGGCTGATATAATGGCAAGCTTTTGTTTCATACCATGGGAATAGGAACTGATTAAATCCCCAAGGGCTTCCGTAATCTCAAAAAGCCCTGCGTAGTGGGCGATTCGATCTTCCCTGTCTGCTTCACTTATGTCGAAGACATCGGCTATGAAGTTTAGATACTGTATTCCCGTAAGACTTTCGTAAAGGTCAGGGTTGTCGGGAATATAGGCTGTACGTTTTTTGCATTCTAAGGAGTCTTCTTTTACTGAGAGACCGTCAATATAGATTTCACCTTCCGTAAAGTCAAGAACCCCAACCACAGCACGTATAGTGGTGGATTTGCCGGCACCGTTGTGGCCGATAAAGCCGTAGATATCACCGGCATTAACCGTAATACTTACGTCCTTGGCAGCGTACTTTCCTTCCCCGTAAGATTTGGAGTAGTTTTTGATTTCCAACATGGGTTTATTGATTGTGCTCATTTTTACACCTCACTACAGAATTAATTGCTTAATTGATCTTAGGTGGATAATACCGTGTAATACGATGCAATTAAAGGTTTTTGACATGAGCGGTCAAATATTTAATATGAACGGTGGTAGCAGCGGCATCAGCAGTGGCATTTATAATAATTCATAAGAAAAAGCCAGGCGCAAGCCAACATTAAAAACATAACAAGGATAGGAGCCCCATCCCCTGTGTTAACGACATTGGGAGTGGGGTTTTCTTCTGCCTCCGTGACAAGTCCTCTTGTTACGGTGCCGGTTATATTAATCTTTCCAGAAGGTGTTAAGTTATTTACGTTTAAGTCTGCACCGGTGCCGGGAGCGGCAGCAGAGGTTAATACAAGTAAATCCCCTACATTAAGTCGTCCGTCCTCGTTACGGGATACGGGACCGGCAGGGCCTGCACCAGCGGCGTAAAAAACCTTCGTAGCATAAACCGAGGCAGAGTAATTCGTAGAAACTGTGGTGGGATAAATGTGAGTATCATAATTCATTCCCGTATCAACGGATTTAAACCAGTCTGCAGTTACCTCGGTTTTAGAGTCATGTGCCGGTGCTGTTGCTGAATTCCAGAAATAGTTAGAACCTCGGTAAATCTTAGAATTATCCTGGCTTCCTTTTGGCTCAAGTCTTTCCTTGTTTTCAAGAAGTCTGGTTCTGAAAGAAAGTATTCCCGAGGCTGAAAAATCAGTATTAGGCGCGGTATTGGTATATAGAGCTACGTTATAAGTTCCGTTATTAAAGGAAGTGGAATTCTTAATTGTAATATCCGGGCAGGAGTTACTGTCGATGCCCTTGGATTTATTGTCAAATGACAGGCAGTTTTCAAGAATGTGGTGTCCGGACATGGATTCCCCACCCATCTTAAAACCGTTGCCGTTACCGGCATTGGTACCGTCTGATAGATATCCGTTGGCATATGCTATACAATTTTTTATAGTTACGGCACCAATGGTTCCGTTTTGTACCTTCGAAAACAGATCCCATCCGTCATCCGCATTGTTATAGGCTATGCAGCCGTCAAACACGTTGCCTTCGCCGCAGCTGAGCTTAGCTGCGAAACCGTCGGCATCTTCAAAGCCTGTATCAGCGTTATCAAAGGATGTGCAGTTTAGCACCAGATTATGTGAGGGCCATAGGGCCTTCTCCGTATCATTCATAGAACGACCGCAAATAGCAAGTCCTGTGTCGCCGTTCTTAAAGGTTCGTACATTATCTATGGTATTGTGGTTGCCGTTTAAGTGAAGGCCTACGTTACCACTGGGGGACCCTGTAACGTCAATTCCCTGTATATACCAGTAATCCCCGGCTATAGAAAAGGCGATTCCTCCACAGGCAGAACCGTCAATAACAGGCCTATCGGCCCCATTCTCATCTGCAAGCAGGTAAATGGGAGATTCGGCAGTTCCGTTGGTTCCTCTTGGTATTGTTATGGTTTGATTTGATTTATATGTACCTTCCGTCATTATAATCATCTGCCCCGGCTGAGCGTAGAAAAGGGCAGTCTGCAAATCTGCAGGATCTTCCGGGCTTCCGATGCCTGCGGCACCCGGCGCCACATATATGATATCTCCCGTATAGGCGTTATAAGTGACTTTCTTTACTAGTGTTATCTCATCGTATGAGCTCATGGTTTTTGCATGACCCGGAGAATAACCGGGGGTAGGGGTGAACTTTATGCTTATCTCATTTTCCCCAAGGGACAGAGTTGCCCTAACTGTTTTCGGGACACCATCTGTAATATCTTCGCTTCCTACAGCCTGTCCGTTAACAAAGTATTCAGCCCTGCCATCTGCATTGGTTGCAAGTCTTATATCGTAAGCAGAAGTGTTGGTGGTATCAGCCGAGTCGATACGGGCTTCAGTTTCAATGATTTCAACAGGCTCTTCTTCTGCGGGAGTGTCCCCTGCCGGGTCGGTAATGGTAAATGTCACCTCAGAAAAGGTTGCCTGGGCATAACGGGAAGCAAAAAAGCCCACGTAGACATTTTCCGTATCCAGGTGGGAAAGGGTCTTGGTATCATAGTATTTTTTAGTCACGGAATATGAACCGTCTACCGATTCGTAGGTTACGAAATAGCCTGTGTTGTTCTTATTAATGCTTAGATACATCTGAGTAATGTTCTCGTTTGAAGTGAGATTGACACAGTTGCCGATTACATTTCCGGAAGTAGGATAGCGTTGTTCTAAAGGGTATTGTGATGGTCTGAAGTATGTGGCAATAGCATCTGTATCATTGCCTTCTATCAGAGCAATGTTATCCGGGGTTAAACCTTTCTTTTCCTGTGAGGCTATACCAAGCCTCTGGGAGATCTTATGGCCGGAAGTATCGCTTGTAATACTCCCGGAATCATCTGTGTAATACTCCATTCTTGAGACCAGGGCCATATAGGAGTTGTTCCAGCCGGAGCCGCCTAAGCGGTCGGAAGCCATAAGGCCTAAGCCTTCCTGACCGTTGGAATGATACCATTGGTCCACATTAACCTTGGCTCTTAATGTAAAATTCTTATTCTCGGGTACAGTTGTATAGTAGAAGGACAGACCGTCAAAAGAATCGGTAAGAAGCTTACCGCTGTTATTCTTTCCGTTAAACCGGCCGTCTTTTTGCACGCCGGCTGTAATTTGTACCGAGCCTTCCGTGCCCGTAAGTCCGCCGGTCATGGAAGCCCTCGCTTCTTTAGCCCCGTTACCGTAGGTAATAAAAGCCCATTCCGGGACGGGTCCTTCTGCATGAACAGAAATAGGTACTGACACAAAGATTAATAGAAATGTTGTCGCAATAGCGGTAAACCGCCTTCCCCATGTATATCTCATAATTGTACTTCCCCCCAAAAAACAATGTGAAATCTTGCTTATAATTATACAAAAATTTCAAAAATGGGACAATGGACTTATGAAATATCTATTGCATTTTCATATGAATTGTGCAACAATGAGGTTGTCGGAAGGATTATATTCCGACGCGTTACAGACAGAGTAGATGACAGAGCGTCAAGTGTCCGTTGAACAGGGATTTGTCAATGGAACGAAGGGAAGACCGCGGTTTTGTTATCGATCCCGCTGCTGCATAGAGATAGTTTTTTACCTCCTTGCAGAAGAGGAATATACTGCAAAGGAGGTATTTATATGTCTAAATTAAAAAATCCCAAATATTTAACAATTGCTGCCATGTTGACAGCTATCGCCGTAATCTTAGGCTTCTTTAAAATTTCCATTACCAGCTTTATTGAAATCAGATTTGCAAGTTTACCCATTGCTATATCAGGTGCGTTTATGGGTCCTGTAGTGGGGGGAATAGTAGGGGGACTTGCTGATGTGTTGGGCTATATCGTTAAGCCCACCGGACCGTTCTTTCCGGGATTTACCCTTACAACCATTCTTACGGGTGTAATCTACGGAATATGCTTAAAGCCCGATGAGGACGGCAATATCAAGCTTAAGAGAATAATAATCGGACAGCTTATTGTCACCCTTGTTATTAACACTTTACTTAATACGGTTTGGCTGGCAGTGCTTTACGGAAAAGCCTTTGAGGTGATGATATTCTCAAGACTCTTTAAAGAGCTAATTATGTTACCAATTAACATTATTATTCTTTATGCGGTGCTTAAGCCCGCCAAGAAGGCAATCAGATTTGCCATACCAAAGACTGAACAGTAAGATCTAGAAAAATGTTTATGAAAGAGATAGAAGCCGAGCGTTTTGCCCGGCTTCATTTATAGAAATGAAGAAGGCAGATTTTACACGGATACAGCCTGTTGTGATATACTATATTGTGAGATAGAAAGAAAGGGCAGGTTGATAACATGAATCAGGATGAGAAGTTCATGAAAGAAGCGATTAAGCAGGCCCGCAAAGCCTATGCCCTTGAAGAAGTACCCATAGGCTGCGTAATTGTACAGAATAACAGGATAATTGCCAGGGCCTACAACAGAAGAAACACAGACAAATGCACCCTCTCCCACGCCGAACTCACCGCCATAAAAAAGGCGGCTAAAAAATGCGGCGACTGGCGGCTTGAGGATTGCACCATATATATTACATTAGAGCCCTGTCAGATGTGTGCCGGGGCTATTGTTCAGGCCAGAATTCCAAGAGTTGTGATAGGATCCATGAACCCAAAGGCGGGGTGCGCCGGATCCATACTTAATCTTTTGGAGATGAAAGAGTTTAACCACAGGTGCGAGGTAGAACGGGGCGTACTGGGAGACGAATGCTCCGATATGCTTTCCACCTTTTTCAAAGAATTACGAAAAGCTAGAAAAGAGGCGCTATGATGGTAGTACACGGATTTCAAAAAACTACCCTTTTAGACTATCCGGGACACCTGGCTTCTACGGTGTTCTTGGGAAGATGCAACTTCTGTTGCCCCTTCTGTCACAATTCGGCCCTGGTGCTTGCACCGGACGATGTGGAGACCATGGAGGGGGAAGAAGTCCTGGGGTTGATTAAGAAAAGAGCGGGAATGTTAGAAGGGGTATGTATAACAGGAGGCGAGCCTACCCTGACCCCGGAACTGCCGGACTTCATAAAGAGGATAAAGGACATGGGGCTTTTGGTTAAGCTTGATTCCAACGGTTATAAGCCGGCTGTTTTAGACAGCCTATTAAGTGCCGGAATCGTAGACTATGTGGCCATGGATATTAAGGCTTCCAAGGAGAATTATGCCAATGTATGCGGCGTGGAAAAGATTGATATAGGCCGTATTGAAGAATCGGTAAATATCATTGCCGAGAAAGCCCCCGACTACGAGTTTAGAACCACCTACGTAAAGGGTCTTCATACAGAAGATGATGTTAGGGGAATAGGAGAATGGCTGGCGGGAGACCATACCTACTTCATTCAAAATTATAAGGAGGGTCCTACGGTTATATCTCCTGTATATGAGGGCTTTTCCGAAGAAGAGATACATAGGTTTAAAGATATACTGCTTGCCACCATGCCCAATACCCACATTCGGGGAGATTATGAATAATGATAATAGACAGAATTGAAACCCCCAGATTAATACTTAAGACCTTAGACGAGACGGCTGCGGGAGACGTGCTGGATTTCTATTCGGAGAATCCGGAATTCGCAGAGTTCGAGCCGGAGAGACCCTTTAACTTTTATACCAACGATCATATGGCCGCTACCCTGCGTTATGAGAGTGATATTATAAAGAAACAGATGGGGCTTAGGCTTTGGATATTTACCAAGGAGAACCCCTACCGCATTATAGGAACAGTTTCTTTTAGGAATGTCATAAGAGGTGCCTTCGGGTCGACACAGATTGGATACAAGATCCACAGAGACGTAAGGGAGAAGGGCTATGCCACGGAAGCCGTAAGATGGGCCTGTGACAGGGTCTTTAAAGACTTTGATATTCACAGAATAGAAGCCTATACCCTGCCGGATAATTTCCCTTCTATGAGGGTTCTTGCAAAGGTAGGTTTCAAGGAAGAAGGAACCGTCAGAGATATGGCCTTAATACAGGGGGCCTGGAGAAATCACATACAATACGGGTTATTGGAGACGGACAACTTGGGATTATAGGTTAACATTTTTGTAATATATTTGTCAGACAATTATAAAATAGCTTTAATCCCCGTAATATAGGGAAGTGTTTTAGGGGTTCCGATACATATTCGGTAGTTTTTTTGACATATTCGGGCAATTTTATAAAAAATAAATAAATTATCAGAAAAAACGTTGACACCCCTTTAAGCTTATGCTAAATTAATATCATCAAATAAATGCTTATGATTTAGCATTGATTTTTAATTAACGACACATGATATACCTTTTTATACTCTAGTTTTCTCCAATACTCTTTTATCCTAGATAACTAAGAAGAATGTACCTAGCCAGTACATTCTTTTTAGTTGTAGGAAAATTCCAACTAATATATAATCGTCTTTAGGAGGCGATTTTTATGTGGGATGAAAATAGGATAACCCAAACCGTTAAAGCGCAGAGAAAGTTCTTTAGAACAGGTAAGACCTTGGATGTTGAATGGCGCCTTAGTCAGCTTCGGAAACTGAAGAAAAGCGTAATTGCTCATTCTACGGATATAGAAGAGGCTTTGTGCGCGGATCTGGGTAGAAGCGCCACGGAAGGCTACTTCTGCGACGTGGGAACCGTAATAACGGAGATTAACGAAGCTTTAAAAGAGTTGGAGGATTGGGCTAAGCCGGAGGTTCGCTTTAGCGGTATCATGTGTTTCCCCAGTCTATTTACTAAGATATATAAGATGCCTTACGGAGTATCTCTAATTATCAGTCCTTTTAATTTTCCTATTTATCTTTCCCTGGGAGTTTTGGTGCCGGCTATTGCAGCGGGCAATACAGCCATTATAAAGACCAGCAGCAAGACCCCACATTGTACTCACATTTTAGAAAAAATAATTGCGGAGGCATTTCCACCTTTCTATGTTACAGTAGTAGACGGCGGCCATGATGTGGCAGATATGTGCCTTAGTCAGCGGGTGGATAAAATATTCTACACCGGCTCACCGAGAGTAGGCGTTCACGTTCTGGAGATGGCAGCAAAAAACCTTACCCCTACAGCATTGGAGCTTGGCGGGGAGAACGGTAACTGGTGCATAGTAAGAAAAGACGCCAACCTTAAGGACGCCGCCCGTAAGATTGCCTTTATGAAGATATGTAACAGCGGCCAGATCTGCATCAATATCAATCAGATTGCTGTTGCGTCTGAAGTGGCTGATGACTTTTTAAAAGAGTTGAAGCATGCTATACTTAAGCAAATCGGCAAAAGACCTCTTGAGAATCCGGAGTATCCTCACCTGATCTCCGAGGCGGCCTTTGATAAATGCCGAAAGGAGGCCAAAGAATACGCGGACAGGATTATCATGGGAGGCAGGGGTAACAGAGACACCCTTCGTTTTGAACCCACCCTTATATATCCTGTAAAAGCGGATGAACCCATTGTTAATCACGAGCTTTTTAATCCCCTTCTTCCCATCGTGCCCTTTGGGGACGACGAGATTGAGGATCTTATAGAGTTAATAGAAGACAGGGAACACGGGTTGGCCTTGTATATCTTTACAGATGATGTATATTGGGCAGAGCAGACCATGGCCCGTATGCAGTTTGGAGGCGGCTGCATCAATGAAGTATGCCTTCATATGATGGTTAAGGGAGCTCCCTTTAACGGCACCGGTCATTCCGGTATGGGAGCCTACCATGGCAAATGGGGGTTTGATGAGTTCACTCATCCCCAGACCATTTTCTTCGGCAATACCCGGTTTAACCTTCCCCTTAGGGAACATCCTTATGAGGGAGCAAAGAACAAGTGGAAGAAATTGGCCGTAAAAATATTTGAAAGGTAAGAAATAATGGCTAAAATAGTTTTTCTTGACGCAAAATCAATAGGAGACGATATCCCCTTAGACCGTTTCGGTGACTTTGGGGAATTGGTAATATACGAGTTTACAAAAGACGAGGATATCGAAGAGCGAATTAAAGATGCGGATATTATCGTTATAAATAAGATGCCGGTGAATGAGGCTACCATAGGCAATGCCGAAAAGCTAAAGCTTGTATGTGTTACGGCCACAGGTACCAACAATCTTGACAAGGAATACCTTGATGCGCGGGGTATCGCCTGGAGAAATGTAGCAGGGTACTCTACAGAAAGTGTTGCCCAGCATACCTTTTCCCTGCTCTTTTACCTCTTTGAAAAGATGTCCTACTATGACGAATACGTCAAAAGCGGTAAGTATATTAATGACACTTCCTTTACCCATTTCGGCTGCAGGTTTCATCAGCTTGCCGGCATGAAGTGGGGGATAATAGGCCTCGGTGATATCGGAAAGAGGGTATATGGTATCGCAAAAGAATTCGGATGCGATATGAGTTACTACTCCACCTCCGGCAAGAATGATGCTAAAGGTTATAACAGAGTGGATTTCGACACACTTCTTCGCGAGTCGGATATTGTATCCGTTCATGCGCCTTTAAATGCGGATACTATAGGACTTATGAATAAAGAGGCTTTTGCTAAGATGAAGAAAACCTCTATCTTTATTAATGTGGGCAGAGGACCCATAGTAGTAGAGCAGGACTTGTATGACGCCCTGGTAAATGAAGAGATAGGGGCAGCAGGCCTTGATGTACTCTGTGAAGAGCCCATGAGTGATACCAATCCCCTTATTAACTTCAAGGACAGCACCAGACTTGTGATAACGCCTCATATAGCATGGGCTTCCGTTGAAGCAAGGACGAATCTTATGAATATCATATATGGCCAAATAAGAGATTTTTTGTGTTGACGAGCGTAGAGGATTCTGCTATAATTCGTATGTTCGCAATAAATGTGGCGCCATGGCCAAGTGGTAAGGCAAAGGTCTGCAACACCTCTATCACCAGTTCAAATCTGGTTGGCGCCTCTTAAGGGTTTCCGTTATAGGAAGCCCTTTTTTTCTTGAAAATAAGCCGGCTATATGAAATACTAATAATGGTGTGAATTTAAGTAAATTTCTTTCATTACTCATTTTTTCTTAAGAAATGTTTCATAGAATTGAGTATGAGAAGAAGAATATACATATCAGAACGGGAGATACGATATGAGCCGAATTACGGATAGCGAAAGCGATGAAATACAACGTAATCTTGAACGATTTATGGATGAGCAGATTCTTGAATACCGATACACACAGATGAAGGAGGAAGCAAGCCGCACTCCGGAAGTGTCTTTTCAAGAGATGGAGTTGGATGTTCCCAATATCGGGGCACCCAAGAATCGCGCTGCTTCCACGGGGATTTCCTATATTGACATAAGCCGTGACAGTTATGCAAATCGTTCCTACGAGGACGATTTGGACGATGACGTGGATGAGGGATATGAACCTTCTGAAGAAGATTACGAATATGACGACGAAGAGTTCGAGCGTCGAAAGGCGGAGCGGGCAGCCCGTCGTAACAGAAAGAACAAACGCAAGGACAGGCGGGAACCGGAAGGTGAATTCTTAGAGGATGGCGAGATGCCCCCTAAGAAGAAAAAGAAGAAGCCCCTAAAGATACTCCTTATTATAGTAATTATCCTGGCTTTGTTGGCGGCAGGTGCCTTCGCAGCATGGCGATGGCTTATAGGAGCAGCTTATGACAAGATGACCTATAAGGAAGCACCGAAATTCACCAACACAGCTTTGACGGAAGAGGGAGTAACTAATATACTCCTGCTGGGTAATGACTCGAGAGAGAAGGGCGATGATGGTCGAACGGATTCCATTATTCTTATGACCATTAACAGAAAGCAGAACAAGATTTATCTGACATCCTTCCTTAGAGACATCAAGGTTAATATCCCCGGTAAGGGTGTGAACCGATTAAATCATGCGTATGCATATGGCGGACCTGAGCTTATAATGCAGACCATAGCAGAGGCATTTGACATAAAGATTTCAAGATACATGCTGGTTAACTTCCAGGCCTTTGCCAATCTCGCCGATGCAGTAGGAGGGGTGGACTTGGAGATAACTGCCAAAGAAACGGACTGGATTAACGCTTATCTTTGGGAGTACAACGATATAAACGGAGACGATATATACAAGGATAATCTTCCGGAGGGTACGGAAGGAATGGTTCATCTTAACGGACCTCAGGCCCTTGCGTATTGTCGAAACAGAAAGATCGGAACAGACTTTGAAAGAACCAATCGTCAGAAAAAGGTTATTACAGCGATAATTAAAAAGGCACCGAAAGCTGCGTTAACAAACTTGGGAGGCCTAATGGACGGATTGTTCCCGAGCCTTACCACCAGCCTTACCAAGGACGACACATACGAGCTTGCCAATCTTGTATTCGGTCTTAAAGGAATGGAGATAGTACAGGGGACCATACCCCAGGATGATACCTGGAAATCCGACCAATCCACGGGAATGGACTTAATCGCCATAACGGATA
The DNA here is from genome assembly GCA_015058015.1 of Lachnospiraceae bacterium. Taxonomy (GTDB): domain Bacteria; phylum Bacillota; class Clostridia; order Lachnospirales; family Lachnospiraceae; genus SIG280. Next base: position 37,426 of record SVDM01000021.1, read on the forward strand.
TGGAGAAAAACAAAGAATACTTAAAGCAAATTATGCTATCCAAATAACTTATTCAAAAGGAACCTCCTGCAATCACTACGATTACAGGAGGTTCCTTTATGTGAATTTCAAATCCGTCTTATTCTGTTTTAAACATTCCGATAACCTTGGAAAGGTTGGTGGCATTCTCGTTGGATACTTCAACAAGCTTGCTGATTTCTCTTGTGACTCCGGTGGTCTCTTCGTTCTTGTTAACGATTTCCTGAACTCCGGTTGCGTTCTGCTCGGAAGCCTGGGTTACATCCTCGATTCCGTTACCGATTTCGTTTACAGATGCAGTAAGAGTCTCTAATGCGTCGCCTATAGCCATTACCGCATCACGGATAGTTCCTACGCTTTCACCGTATTCCCTGGACTGATTTGCAAAGCTCTCGAACTCTTGTGAGATGTCCTCTTGAACATATCTGATAAGTTCACGAACATTGTTATTAACATCTTCAACGGCAGCGTTACTTGCGGATACAATATCCTGAATGCTCATGGCTGTCTGTTTACTCTGTTCTGCCAGCTGTCCGATTTCCCCGGCAACAACTGCGAATCCTTTTCCTGCCTCACCGGCTCTTGCTGCCTCAATGGAGGCATTTAATGATAGGAGGTTGGTCTGGGAAGTAATATCCATGATGGCATCAGCCATCTCATTAATCTTTTGTACTGCGGCAAGGGAATCAAGGGCGGCTTCCATAACTTCAATGGTTCTTTCTAAGGTTTCTCTGTTATGGTCAAGCTCTTCATTTATGCTCGCCTGCATGGTTTCTGATTTATCAATAAGGGCATTGGAGTCGCTCTCTCCGATGGCAACCTTTTCGTCGATATTTTGAACAAGTTCCTTAATCTTACCAATCTCATCCGTAACGGTTTTGATGGCTGAGTTAGTCTGGTCGATACTTGCGGATAACTCTTCCGTTGTGGCGGAGTTATCGGAAGTAACCTCTGAGAGCTGTCTTGAGTTGGCATTCAGAGCCCCGGAGGATGAAGACAAGCTGTTAGAGCAGTCTGTTAGCACACCAACGGTCTCATTTAAGGTATCTACAACCTGGGACGTAGCTCCGGCAATTCGGCCCACCTCGTCCTTTCTGCCCTGGAATCTGGCTAATCTTTCAGAAACATTAAGCTTTAAGGCAGCTACTTCTGAAAGGGCTGACTGAACAGTTGCGATAGGTTTTGTGGTCTGGCGAATGATAAGCCAGCAAAGGATTAACATTACAACAAGGGTTCCGATAATTACAAGGGCAATCATAAGAGTAAAGCCTCTTGCGTCGGCATACAAGGTATCTGTATCAGCTGAGATAAAGAATACCCACTGATATTCGGGAACGATAACGTAACTTCCAAGCATCTCTTTTCCTGTGGATCCATCCTTGTAAGTTGCGGTTCCGGTTAAAGCTTTATTATTTGAGTTATATGTGGCAATTGCGTCGGAAACCATAGTGATATCACTGGGCTTGCCCATATTCTCGGTATTGGTATCATAAACATAATCGCCTTTAAAATTGATAAGGCAAACTCGCTGGTTGGAGGAGAAATTAACATCAGACATGATTTTCTCAATCTCTTCCGCCTTAACTGCAAGTGAACCATATCCGGAAGGTTCTTTAGTTTGGGAATTATAAGCTGTTAATGCAAGAACAAGTGACAGCTCGCCTGTAGCGGGGGATACGATGGCGGTAACTGAATGTACAGGTTCTTTAGCATCGTTAAACTGAGTGCTCTGAATAAACTTAATTGTCTCTTCGGATGACTGGTATCCTACACTGGCCTTGTTACTGTGGACAAGGCATTTACATTCGTAAGATGAGAAAAGGATACTATCAAAATACTGAAGTCCTTTGCCGGCTTTTTCTGCATAAGCCTGGGCTTCCGCTACGATTGCCGGATCATCATGATTGTCAATAAGAGCGGAAATCTCACTGGAATGAACAAAAGAATCAACAACCGTCTGGAGCTTTTCAATGTATTTTTGAGTAACCTGGGCTTTGGAATTAACCGCATTGGTCAGAGTCTCTCTGGAATGAGATTCCATGATGTTGTTGATATTAATGTGAGTTACTACTAATTGAACCCCGCTTCCCACCAACAGAATAATAAGGATGAGGGCAGTGATTCTGGTACTGATAGATTTGAAATTCATAAAGTCTCCCCCTTATAATTAAAATTCACGAACAATTCACAAAAATTTTTCGAATATCGATATTATTATACTATATAAGATGGAAAATGTAAATAAATATTCAGAATGTTCGGTACATTTTGCGACAATTACAGACTATTAAAAAAACCCCGGCGATTACTCACCGAGGTTTCGATAATCAAATTATTCTACTCAAACAAGAAGCAGCCTACATAGGTCATGGTGTTGGGACCGTAGTTGTAGGGAATATTGTTAGCCTTGCACACTTCATTAACCACCAGGCCGTAGGCTTCCATAGAGGAGATACGCTTCTGGGGGAAACGACACTCTTTATCGGGATATGTACACTCCTTGCAGATGTTGCAGGAGCCGGTTCCCAGAATCAGTATATCCTTATCAGCGTAGAGTTCCGTAAACTTGTCGATGGCACGCTTGAAGTTGGCTTCATGTTCCTTGCCTAGTTCTTCAAGGCCTTCAAAGTCCATGGAATCCTCTAACTGTTTCGTGCTTTGTACGATAATTCCCCGTTTATATTTCTTGAGGATATTACCGCATTCCTCTAATGAGCCGCATCCCGGGGGGCAGGCCCAGTTCTTGTCGTACTGTCCGCAGGTATTAACCGCGCACATGTCACGTACTTCCTGCTTTACTACCAGTGTGGAAGCGTCTAACTCACAGGAGTGTGAGAAGCCGCATTCCAAGGCAATGTCGATATTTTTTTGCATTTTTAAACCCTCCTAATCAAAATTACTTGTACCTTCTTACTCTTTAGGGTGATTATAACACTGGCAGGGAAGAATGTCATGGGAATTCCCGCACAATCACTGACTCAATATACGCAGTTAGGTTTATGCAATAGATGAAATCCTATGTTATTATTTAGGGTATAGAGGAGGGGGTAATATGGGCGAAAAACTAAGCGGGAACATTTCCCGTAAGAAAAAAGGAATAATAATAGGATGTGTTGCAATTGTATTAATGATTGTAATAGGGGGTGTTTGCGTGCTGTTCTTAAAGAAAAAACCGAAGACTGCCGAGCTTACTTTCGAGTCCTTTGACGGGGGCGGATATGAATACAATCTGGTCATGGATACGGATATCGTGACAGTACAAAGAGAGAAAAAGTACAGGAAAAAGGATCACGAGAAGATGACAGGCGCCGGATATGACGTAATCTATACATTTGCCGGTAAGAAGCAGGGAGAGGCTATGGTTCGTATTGAGGCAAGGTCTCCCATTATAGAGCCAAAGAATTACACATACAAGATTACAGTGAATTCGGACCTTGGTGTTAAAACCGAATTCATCAAAGAAGAAGTTGTTGAAGGCTAGGGATTTTAATTAAGGACCGAAGGGATTCGGTCCTTTTGTGTTGCGAAAGTATATGTGATGGACAAAATGAGTATCCCGTCATTTTTTGTCGAAGATAAAAAGGAACCGGGTAAGAGCGCCTTGTTGACATGTACACGCAAAACAGGTATAGTATTTCCATGATATGAATAGAAGATGGTTTCACGACGTAGTGGCCGACAACTAACGCAGGGAAGGGAGCGAGATATAATGGATAAGATAATTAAGACCCAGACTATGGGAGAGATACTAGTTGAAGAGTTTATGGAACCCAGAGGGATATCGGCATATAAGCTTGCCAAGGATATTCATGTTCCGGTTTCAAGAATACAGGATATTCTTCATGACAGAAGAAGAATCAGTGCGGATACATCATTGCGTCTGGCGAAGTATTTTGGCTTATCGGAGAGCTATTTTCTTAATATCCAGAATGATATCGATATGCGGAAGTTAAAAGAATCTATGAAGGAAGAGATTGACTCGATTAAACCATGCATCAGTGAATGACTTAATCGCTTGCGCATTAGTGATTGAAGAGGTATGTGGCACATGATATAATAAAGGAGGTGATAAGGTGCCGGAGATAACAAGGTTTTATGGTATTATTATCAAGATGTTTTTCAAACCAAAGGAGCATGAACCTTCACATATTCATGCTTTATATGGTGAATTTGTTGGCATAATAGATATTAGCTCTGGGAAAATGGTTAAAGGAGATTTGCCCAAGAGAGCCCAAGAACTTGTTGAAGAGTGGATACTGCAGCAAGGAGATAAGTTACAAAAGATGTGGGATACGCAGAAGGTATATAAGCTCCCACCATTGTAGGGGGTAAGTGAATGATTCCAAGAATTAAGATAGCAGAACCTCGTGAAGACTATAAACTATATATCGTTTTTGATAGTGGCGAAGAAGTAATCTATGACGTGAATGAGGATATTGCTCAGATTCCGGATTTTTCGGTGCTTAAGACAGAGTGTGGATTATTTCAAAGTTTTCAGTTGGACGAGAGTCGCACGTGCATCTCGTGGACTGATCGGGTGGATCTTCCCAGCGATACATTACTTGAATATGGAAAGAAGATATAAAGATGATAAGAATATTTAGGACAGGCATAGGCCTGTCCCTTTTAGTGTGAATGAGGAAGATAGACAAATATGAGCCTTTTTGCTAATTGCCCTAATTTACAAAATCGTTACTTTATGGTATCTTTAATAGATTGAACGACCGATTATCAGTCCGAAAGGGGATTATATAAATGAAAGAAAAGTACTACATGACAACAGCGATTACATATACCTCAGGTAAGCCCCACATCGGCAATACCTACGAGATTATCTTGGCAGATGCTATCGCCAGATATAAGAGAATGGAAGGCTATGACGTATTCTTCATGACGGGAACCGACGAGCACGGCCAGAAGATACAGGAGAAGGCCGAGGCAGAGGGGATAACCCCCAAGGAATATGTGGATAAAGTATCCGATGTGGTTAAGGACATCTGGAAACTTGTGAACAGTTCCCATGACAAGTTTATTCGTACAACAGATGCAGACCACGAGGCCTGCGTAAAGAAGATATTCAAGAAACTCTACGATCAGGGAGATATCTATAAGGGATCATATGAAGGCTTATATTGCACACCCTGTGAATCCTTCTGGACAGAGTCACAGCTTGTAGACGGCAAATGCCCCGACTGCGGAAGAGAAGTAAAACCCGCCAAGGAAGAGGCCTACTTCTTCAAGATGAGCAAGTATGCTGACAGACTGATAGAGCATATCAACACTCATCCGGAGTTTATCCAGCCGGTGTCCCGTAAGAACGAGATGATGAACAACTTCCTTCTTCCGGGATTGCAGGACCTGTGTGTATCAAGAACATCCTTTGACTGGGGCATTCAGGTAGACTTTGATCCGAAGCACGTAGTATACGTATGGCTGGACGCCCTTACCAATTACATCACGGGAATCGGATACGATCCGGAGAACCCCAGCGATTTCTTTAAGAAGAACTGGCCGGCAGACCTTCACCTTATCGGTAAGGATATCGTAAGATTCCACACCATTTACTGGCCCATCTTTTTGATGGCCTTAGACATTCCCCTGCCCAAGCAGGTATTCGGCCATCCCTGGCTCTTACAGGGTGGCGAGAAGATGAGTAAATCCAAGGGAAATGTCATCTATGCCGACGACTTGGTAAGACTCTTTGGAGTAGATGCCACAAGATATTTCGTCCTTCATGAGATGCCCTTCGACAATGACGGTATCATCACATGGGACCTTGTAATAGAAAGATACAATTCAGACCTTGCCAACATCCTTGGTAATCTGGTTAACAGAACCGTTGCCATGACCAACAAGTATTTCGGAGGCGAGGTTAAGAAGACAGGAGCTACAGAAGCCGTTGATGAAGACCTAAAGGCTGTAGTTACCGGAACCAAGGCCAAGGTGGCAGAGAAGATGGACAAGCTTCGTGTGGCTGATGCCATCACCGAAGTATTCACCCTCTTTAGAAGATGCAACAAATACATTGACGAGACAGAGCCCTGGAACCTGGCAAAGGACGAGGCTAAGAAGGACCGTCTTGCAGAAGTCTTATATAACCTGGTTGAGTCCATTACCATGGGAGCAACCCTTCTCCACAGTTTCCTTCCGGAGACAGCAGAGAAGACTGTAGCGCAGCTTGGAGCAAGTCTTCGTGATTACGACACTTTAGATACCTTCGGCTTATACGAAAGCGGCAATAAGGTAACCGAGCCTCAGATGCTCTTTGCAAGACTTGATTCCAAGGTTGTACTTGAAGAGGTTGAGAAGATTCAGGCAGCCCAGAAGGCTGAATACGAAGCAGAACAGAAGAAGCTTGGTGGCGAGGCAGCTGGTGATGAGACCGTAATCGATATCGAAGCAAAAGACGAGATTACTTTCGACGACTTTGGCAAGATGCAGTTCCAGGTAGGAGAGATTATTGCCTGCGAGGAAGTGCCCAAGTCCAAGAAACTTCTTTGTTCCCAGGTTAGAATCGGAAGTCAGGTAAAGCAGATTGTATCGGGCATTAAGGCCCACTACACACCGGAACAGATGGTAGGCAAGAAGGTTATGGTACTTGTTAACCTTAAGCCTGCAAAACTTGCAGGAGTATTATCCGAGGGAATGATTCTCTGCGCGGAGAATGAGAAAGGCGAGTTAAGCCTTATGGTTCCCGAGAAGGATATGCCTGCGGGAGCAGAGATATGTTAATATTTGAAAGCCATGCCCATTATGATGATGAGCAGTTTGATGAGGACAGAGACGAGATTTTATCGGCTCTGCCCAAATCAGGAATAGAATATGTGGTAAATGTCAGCTCAAACCCGGAATCGGTGAAATCCACATTGAAGCTTGCGGCAGAACATGACTTTATCTATGCGGCTGTGGGAATCCACCCCAGTGATGTGGAAGGCCTTCCTGAAGATACCCTTGACTGGGTTAGGGAACAGCTAAAAGCACCCAAGGTTGTAGCTGTAGGAGAGATTGGTCTCGACTACTACTGGGACTGGGAAGAGGAAGTGCAGGACCTGCAGAAAGTATGGTTCAGACGCCAGCTGGGCTTAGCAAGAGAGGCCAACCTTCCGGTAATAATCCACAGCAGAGATGCAGCCAAGGAGACCATGGATATTATGGTTGAAGAAGATGCCGGCTCTATCGGCGGCGTAGTACACTGCTATTCCTATTCGCCGGAGATGGCCATGGACTACGTAAAGATGGGGATGTTTATCGGAATCGGCGGCGTGGTGACATTTAAAAACGCAAAGAAACTAAAAGAGACAGCGGCAGCAGTGCCCTTAGAAAATATTGTTATTGAGACGGATTGTCCCTACCTTGCACCGGAACCTAACAGGGGCAAGAGGAATTCATCCTTAAACCTGCCCTATGTAATATCTGCCATAGCAGAAATTAAGGGAATTACAGAGGAAGAAGTGGCGCAGGCTACCTATGATAACGCAAAAAGGCTTTACAGAATTGAGTAAGTATTTAACTCGAAGAGAATGTAAGGGAGGAAATAAGTGGCTGATATAGGTAATCCCAAATCAACCATGGAGATTATCTCCAAGTATAATTTCAATTTCAAAAAAGATTTCGGCCAGAACTTCCTTATTGACGGCAATGTGTTAAGCCGCATTGTGGAGTGTGCGGAAGTAACCGGGGATGATACGGTTATTGAGATAGGTCCCGGAATCGGCAGCATGACCCAGTATCTGTGCCGGGCAGCAAAACACGTTATCGCCATTGAGATTGATAAGACCCTTATTCCCATATTGGAAGAGACCTTAGGGGAATATGACAATATACAGATTATAAATGAAGATGTTTTGAAGGTGGATTTGAAAGCCATTGCCGAAGAATACAACGGCGGCAGGCCCGTTAAGGTGGTAGCTAATCTGCCTTATTACATAACAACACCTATTATTATGGGCTTGTTCGAGAAGGACGTACCCATTGACAGTATTACGGTTATGGTACAAAAGGAAGTGGCAGACCGTATGCAGGTGGGTCCGGGAACCAAGGATTACGGGGCATTATCCCTGGCAGTGCAATTCTATTCCAAGCCCCACATTGTCCTTAACGTATCTCCGGAGTGCTTTGTTCCAAAGCCTAAGGTAGGATCTGCGGTTATACGTATGGACAAGTATGACGAACCTCCCATAAAAGCTCAGGATTCTAAGTTCATGTTTAAGGTAATTCGGGCGGCATTTAACCAGAGAAGAAAGACATTGGTTAACGCATTGAAGAACTCTGCGGAGCTTAGCCTCGATAAAGAGAGTATAGAAAGTGCGATTAGGGAGTTGGGCTTATCTCCCACCGTAAGAGGGGAAGCTCTTACTTTGGAGGAATTTGCCCGGTTATCTGATATTTTATATAAAGAGTAAGGAGCATTCCTGTAATTCATAAATAGCGCCAATTGAATAAAAAAGAACCTCAAGGTAAGATTGAGATGCATCTT
>SVDM01000022.1 GCA_015058015.1 Lachnospiraceae bacterium
GCTATACACTTCCCACTATCTGGGCGTGTTCGGGACTTTCACCCGTTAGAGCGCGCCCATGGCGCGCAAACAGAAAAAAGAGCCTATCGGCTCTTAATTCAATCCCATTATTTTGTACCACCCCGGCATAAAGAAGTCTTGAATGGTATCCATGTATTCTTCGATTTTCTCATCACTGTAGTTGTGGATTATCGGCTCGAAGCAAGCCGTTATGTATGCTGAAAGCAACATATGAAGTTTCTCCTCATCTATGTCTTTTACTTTAAATCCCTGCTCTTTCATAATCCTTAGGGCCTCAAAGAACTCACTTTGATTACCCTCCACAAAATCATGAATAAAGTTCTCGTATTTAGTCCCTTTGGAAGATGTCATCAGAAGACGAAACTCGTCCTTCCTTGGTACGATTACGGTTTTTACCAAATCAACAAAGGTTTCATTGAATATGTCTGATCTGGGGCTATCAAGTTCAAGAAGTTCGTTCTTCTTCTTAATGTGGTTACCGGTCCAATGCTTAATCTCCGTTATGAGAGGTTCCACAATGGCTGAAAACATGGCTTCCTTATCAGGGTAATGTCGATATAATCCTGCAGATGTCATACCTGCTCTCTTGCCTATGCTCCTGATGGATGCGCCTTCGTAGCCCTTTTCAAGGAATTCTTCTTTAATTGCCTTATTCACACGAATGTGACTAATACTCTTATCTCTTGGCATATTTACCTCGATTTTCAATTTAAGTAATCACTGATAGCTATCATAGATTACTACAGATTATTCTTCCTGTCAAGAATAATCATCCGGGCTTTTTGTCGTAATATTGCTTTGCATTGTGTATAATACTCATATAGAAAACACGAATTACGGGGGCAAAACTATGTTGCAGATTATACCATATCCTGAAAAGGTGAGTTACAGAAAGATAAAACACGGACCCAATGTATTCCACGATGCATTAAAGGGCGTGTTACAGGGGGAGAAATTCTTTCAGGTAATTAATCCAAATGGGGATAATTACGGCCTGCATTACGTGGCAAACATTGATTGGGCCAAGAAAAGCGATATGTATGACAAATCAGAGCATTTGGAGAACTATCCTCTCTATCCTCCATACTTAAGCTACGACGAAGAAGATACGTCTAAGTTTTCCTTTGATATATTCCATAATATTAAAAAGGTCTGGTTTAAAGAAGCTAATGAATACACTATTGTTGTGGCCGGCATTATCCTAAAACATACAGATATGGCCGTAAGCTTTGCCGATGAACGTATAACTATGTTTATCCCGGAGTCAGACCGTCTTAAGGTGTCTTTTGATGAACCGGATACAACCGACAAGACTCTTCTTCGGGTAATTGATAGTTTTTATCCCACACCGGCATTTAAGGATAACAACCAAGTGGACCAGATATTCTGCTTTCATCATATTTTCTTTTTCCAGGGTCTGACGGACCTTCCCCTTGATAAGATTAAATATGCCGAACTGGTTATTGTAAAAGATGAGGGAATAGGCAGTATCCTTTCTTGCTACCACCTACTCCAAAAATATTTTAAAACCTACGGAATCACCTTGGGGATTCAGCCGGGTAGCTCAAGATATCCTGATGAGATGCTGGAGAAATACTTCGACCTGCGTATATCCACCCCGGATTTCAATGAAGATAACACCGTTTTAATTGTTAATTATTTTGCCGCATGGTTTGTTCGAATGGCTGGAAAAGATCGTGATTCTCAATATAACATCAATTCTCTAAACCCGACTTTCAAAAAAGAAATGGATGAATATGCACAAGCTGTAATGGGTAGTAAGAGAATGTTGGCCGTATTACTGCGTGGAACTGACTTTATAACCTCAGGTATGGCTGCCCTCGCCAAACCTGTTACAGCAGATTTCGCCATTCCCTTAATAAAACAATGGATGGAGGAAGACTCTTATGATGGTATAGTCCTGGCTACAGAAGATGAAGATATGCTATCTGCCATGAGAGAAGCCTTTGGAAATAAATTAATTGCCATTAGCCAGGAAAGATTCAGTGTCGAAAAACTGGGCTCGAATGAAACCATCGCCCAATTAGAACAAAACTCACTTAGCGGTGAAAAATATCATAATCACATCGTGGATATAACCGTGAATTACTTCTATGCCGTATATCTGCTCTCAAAATGTGAAAGCTTTATTTATTCTAATCTCTGTGGTGGAGAAAGACTCACCCATATATTTAATGACGGCAAATATAAAAAAGAGCTTTGTTTGTCTGAATTAGCTATGCAAAATAGTCAATAAAATAGTCGGCATGCACAATGCATGCCGACTTTAAATTTACATAACTTATTCTACTTTGGAATTAATTTCATCCCACAGGGTATCCATAAGCTTCTTCGTCTCATCAAGAATTGAATCAACGCTGACTTTTGATGAGAAGCTTTTATCCCTTGTTACAAGCTCAACTTCATTATTAACTGCATTCTTAGGACCTACAATGATTCTAACGGGAATACCAAGCAAGTCTGCATCAGCAAACATTGCTCCCGCGCTTGCCTTACGGTCATCATAGATGACCTCTACTCCTGCATCCTGTAACTCTTTATAGATGCCATCCGCAATTCTGCGACAATCCTCATTATCACTACGCATGCAGCATAGATGCACCTGCCAGGGTGCAATGGAAATCGGCCAAATGGGACCGTAATCATCATGCTTAACCTCAAGAACAGAAGCTGCTAGTCTTCCTACTCCGATACCGTAGCATCCCATTATAGGATTGTGACTGTTGCCATCCTCATCCACATAGGTCATATTCATAGTCTCTGAATATTTGGTTCCAAGCTGGAAGATATTACCCACCTCAATACCACGACTGATTCTAATGGTCTTCTTGCCGCAGCTAGGACAGATATCTCCCTCACGAATCTTGGAGACATCTACATATTCTACGTCTCCCACATCTCTCTTAATATTAGCACCTGTGTAGTGGTAATCTGTTTCATTAGCTCCACAGCACAGATTCTCAATGCCCTCAAGAGATTTGTCATATATAATAATGCAATCTGCCTTCTGACCTACAGGTCCGCAATATCCGGCAACCAATCCGCATTCTTCGGTAACTGTTGCAGGATGAACCTTCTCTCCTAAGTAGTTGGTCAGCTTGGTCTCGTTAACCTCATAATCTCCGCGAAGATATACAACAACATACTTGTCATCTACATTCTGCTGGTAGATAACAGCCTTACAAGACTCTTCTACACGAGACTTAAGGAAGGCACATACCTCCTCGATGGTCTTGCAACCCGGTGTATGAACCTTAGTAAGCTCAGCCATAGGACTTGCACCTGCATTATCAGCGATGGTCTCGGCTGCTTCCATGTTAGCGCTATAACCGCACTCATCACAAAGAACGATGGAGTCCTCTCCTGCATCCGCAAGAAGCATATACTCGTGAGATACACTTCCTCCTATCATTCCCGAGTCTGACTTAACGGACACAACCTCAGGAATACCGACTCTTGCAAAGATACGGTCATAGGCTTTGGCCATTCTATCATAATACTCTTCCAAATCTTCTTGTGAAGTATGGAAGGAGTATGCATCTTTCATAGTAAACTCACGAACACGGATGAGTCCCGCACGTGGTCTTGCCTCATCTCTAAACTTAGTCTGTATCTGATAAATGGAGAAAGGATATCTTGCATATGACTGTCCATATTCTCTAACCAGTTGAACTGCGGCCTCTTCATGGGTCATACCAAGTACCATGGATGTGTCGTTACGATCTGTAAATCTAAGGAGTTCCTCTCCCACGCTTTCAAATCTTCCTGACTCTTCCCACAAAGATCCGGGCAAAACAACAGGAAATAGTACTTCCTGACAATCAACCCTGTCCATCTCTTCACGAATGATATTCTCTATCTTGGCTGTAACCCTCTTCATAGGGGGAAGCAAGGAATAGATACCGTTAGCGACGTACTTGATGTATCCTCCTCTGATGGAGAGTGCATGACTGTCTATTACACAATCTGCCGGTCTTTCTTTAAATCTGTCTCCTACTAAATTAGCTAATTTCATAAATATAACAAACCTCCCAGGTCTCCCTGCATTTATAAGTTAATTGCAATGGAGCATATGGGACTTGAACCCACGGCCTCCACACTGCCAGTGTGGCGCGCTCCCAACTGCGCCAATGCCCCGCAACATTTCTCATTGTAGCATTTTGCAGGCCATGTTACAAGTACCTTAATTTAAATGTCGACATTGCAATAATAATCTGGGATGGCAGATAGAACACCCACATAAGCACACCCGACAACCAAAAGATTGTCCGGGACAGGTCCGTAGCAAAGACCGGTCCCCCGGTATTATGAATAAGCACACTGATATCACACATGGCGAAAAGCAAAAGCCCTGCCATAAGCTTGGCATAACTTATGGGGCAGGTCATTTGTCGGTTCTTAATTACCCTAAAGATGGCATATACAATATTCATGGCAAATGAAACCGCATACAGTGATAAAAGGTACAATGTTTTAGAATCGTACCCTTCCGTGCCTTGCATGAGGAAAAAAAGTCCTACTGCCACAAGAAGGCGTATAAGGAAATTAACCAATGTTACTTTAATGTTCTTCTCCGATATTACGTAGAGATACATGGTATGGGCCATCTTGAAGCTGATAAGTCCAATCCATACATCATTTCCCGGGAATAACAGAAAGTAATCTGCAATCACCGTAAATGTAAGGGCTATTGCAATAATAAGACTGTCTTTAGTCTTAATAACCCCGAATACCAACCATTCAAAGCAGGCACATATTATAATAGATGCATATTTTAAATATTCCGCGTAAGGGTAGAGATTAAGCCTTATATCCGACAATACGAATATGGTATAGAGTATGGCTTCGATTGCCAGGAAGGCTAGAACCAGTACCCCGGGCGGCCTTGTAATCTTTTCTTTCATTGTTGTTTCACCAAATCATTTCTCTATTATTATTTCTACCCAAGAGCAACATCCAGGGCCATCATCATGGTAAATCCCAGAGCAAACATTACAACACCAATGTTGGAGTGTTTGCCTTCAGACATCTCGGGAATCAACTCTTCTACAACTACATACATCATAGCCCCTGCCGCAAAGCTTAGAAGATAAGGCATGGCAGGTACAAATATACCGGCTGCAAATATTGTAAGGAGAGCCCCTATGGGTTCCACCGCTCCCGATAGTACCCCGTCAAGGAAGGCCCCCGCCTTGCTCTTTCCTTCTGCATGAAGAGGCATGGAAATAATAGCTCCCTCCGGGAAATTCTGAATTGCAATACCAAGGGCTAAGGCCATAGCGCCGCCGGCTGTAATGGCTGAATTCCCTGATAAGAATCCTGCATAGGTTACACCTACAGCCATACCTTCAGGAATATTATGGAGGGTTACCGCAAGAACCATCATAGTAGTCTTCTTAAGCTTGGCGTTAGGACCCTCCGCCTTCTCTGCATTCATATGCAAATGAGGAATCACGGAATCCAGTAAAAGCAGGAATAAAACTCCCAGCCAAAAACCTATAAAGGCCGGCAGGAAAGCCAGCTTGCCCATAGCCTCCGACTGTTCCATGGCCGGAATAATAAGACTCCATATGGAAGCCGCCACCATAACTCCTCCAGCAAACCCCGTTAAAGCACGCTGCACCATAACATTTAATTCCTTCTTCATAAAGAAGACTCCGGCTGATCCTAAGGCCGTGCCTGCAAAAGGAATAAAAAGCCCCATCAAAACTTCTGTATTCATATATATTAACCGTCCTTTCGATGATAAACAATATTATAAGTTAGCCTTCGCTAACCAATATTAACACAGGCGAACTGATTATGCAACATCCTTCTTTACACATAATATTACATGAATTACACTTAAGAAAGAAAAATGTCATCTAAGGAGATATGCTTTATGTTTTATTATTTAAAAGATACAGAAGAACACCAATTGGCTCCTGACTGCGTAAGACACGTAGTTGCCAGAACCAAAAACCTCTTAAACTGCCGTCTGGACATGAAAAAGGGTCATACGGCCCCCTCACATCACCATCCCCATGAGCAGTGTACTTATGTGGTATCCGGTAAGATTGAAGCCACCATGGGTAATGAGAAGAAGATACTCCAAGCCGGAGATTCCGTAAGCTTTGACCCTGATGTGGAGCACACCTACCTTGCCTTAGAAGACTCCGTAGTCTTAGAGAGCTTCACTCCTATGCGGGACGATATAATAAACTTTAAAAACTAATAAAGAATGTCCGAATTATCGGACATTCTTTTAATGTTCATTTATTAGTTATCCATGAGCTTTTCTAAGATATCGGCTGCTTCCTCCACCATATCATGGCAGGATTTGTTACGCGCCTTCTTAGTCTCAAGAAGTGGCTTACACTGTAATGATTTGTTACTGTCCAAGAAAGCCTTATCAAACTCTTCTTTCTTGTCTACCCCCAGCTTATCAAGAATCATCTCAGATGCCAGCACTGCACCGCATTTTCCGTCTATACTTCTGGGCTCCGGTGCAATCATCATTGCTTCTTCTTCTGTAATTCCCAATTTTTCAGCATATGCTATAGTAACTGACTGTGAACAATTAGCACCGTCTCTTCGCATATGGCTTCTTGCAACTTCTCCGTAACTCATTAGCAATACCTCCTTTATCATACTAATATGCCATTATTATAACAAATCATATTGCATAAGTATATAACTACTCTTTTACTCTAATCTTCTTTCTCCAACCTCCGAAGAAAAACAGTATTGCCATAAGAGCGCTGTTGAATGCCCAGCTTACGGGATATCCCACTGCCATAAAGGTTACATTCAACAAGCCGAAGATATTGCCGGCAGCAACCCATGCTATACGAAAACCACAGGTTCCGATAAGGGTAATAAGCATGGGCTTGAAGGTCTCTCCGGTTCCCCTTATGGATGAACCGAACACTTCTCCAAAGAGGTAGAATATATAAAAAGGAGCCATTGTCCGCTCAATATAAATCGCATAATCAATAACCACCGAATCCGATATAAAAATATAGGACAGGGGCTGAATGAATACATAAAGTATCACACTGACAGACAAGGTTACAATAGCACCAACCCCCAAGGTACTTCTTATACTTCCGTGAACCCTGTCAGGTCTGCCTGCGCCAAAGTTTTGCGCCACAAAGGTTGATGCAGATATGGCAAAGGCATCAAATATACTCCATATAACTGAGCTTACCTTAACATGGACGCTCCAACCGGTTATAACGTCTGTTCCCAGTGAGTTAATGGATGACTGTATGGCAATGTTGGAGATGGAATAAAGTATGCCTGATATTCCCATAGGTACACCCAGCTTAATCATTTCCACCAGCACATCTTTATGAAAACGAATCTTGTGTATAAATACCCTGGCATCAGACCTTAATCTGCATAGTCTAATTATTCCCAAAGCTGCCGCAACCATCTGTGCTATTGCCGTTGCAACGGCTGCTCCTGCAACACCCCACTTAAATACCAATACAAAAAGCATATCAAGAAGAAGGTTTAAAACCATGGCAACAATCAGGTAATAAAAAGGACGCTTGGAGTCTCCGATTGCCCTTAAGATTGCTGCCGCCATGTCATATATAAACATGCCGATAAAGCTGATAAATATAATCTGAGTATATATAAGAGAGTATTCCATCATATCCGAAGGAATACGCATAATATTCATAAATATCGGTGATAAGGGAACGCATATAATAGCAGTCACCACACCTCCCAAAAGGGAAAATGCCGTGCCTGTATGAACTGCTTTTTCTATCTTTACTTTATCCTTGGCACCCCATCCCTGGCCCACAATAATTGCAGCGCCGGAACAGAATCCCAAAAAGAGATTTAAAAAAAGCTTAGTAAGATTTGATGTTGAATTAATGGCGCCCAGGGCATGCTTACCCACACCTTGCCCCACAATAACGGCGTCTACTATTCCAAACACTTGCTGAAAAACGCTTTGCAAAAAAATAGGGAGGAAGAACATAATCAAAGCTTTCCATATGACTCCCTCTGTAATCTTATTAATCTTCTTCTCTTCCACTGATAATCACTCCGTAATAAATAAATCTAGGACAGATTACCATTAAAGATAAGAACGCACAACCCCCGAGGGGGGATACGATTTAGACGTTTTCAACTGATTCCAATGCAAGAAGATAGCCCTTCTTATAGGAAATGAAGGCTTCATTTTCCACTATCTCGTTACTTACTCCAAGACTCCTTGTGATTGTAAGAGTATGTCCTTCCAAGTTATACTTAAAGCCCTTGAGGGTTAACCCCTCTACATTCTCTGTCAAAGGAATAAATGACACGAATTGTCCGTATTGCTCAGCCTTCTTAATACTGTATTTCTTATGCGCCATGTAAACCTTGTTAAACTTATCCATCAGGTATACACCAACTCCCCTGTCAAAGGAATAGGTAAGCTCATGGATACTACCAAGCAAGTGATCAAGCCTCTTGCCAAAGGCTCCAAGAATATAGACAGGTCCCAATTCTCCCCGACTTTCGGTCACCAGTTCCGTCGCCCTGATAATTGCTAACTGGGTATCCGTCTCGTCTTTTTCAGCCTTAAAGTATTTCCGTATGATACCATTATCGCTCTCATACTTAGATAATAGATTTTTGTCAATGGAATCAAAGTCTCCCATTATCTCATCAGGACGAATTCCTTCTCTGTCTAGAAATTCAAGGCCCTTATCTACACCAATGATGTAAGCGTCTTTATGCCTGCATACAAAATCACAGGCGAAAGCCTTGTCTATACTGCCGCCTGTGAAAACTATTATACATTTCTTTGAATTATTTGAACCTTGCATTTTTCCCCTCGTCTCTTAAATAAGAGGTTTTAGAATCTTTTGCTCCGGTGCCTCCGGCTTCTTCTTGGGTGTTGAAGGTGAAGACTTTGGCGCCTTCTTATTATTATCAAACTCTCTGAAAATATCTAAGAAGGACCGTACATTACCGGCAGAGTTACCACGAAATACGGAAGAACCCGCAACGATGACATTGGCCCCTGCATCAAGAACGGTTCTGACATTATCAAGGGTTATGCCTCCGTCCACCTGAATATCTACATGACCTAAACCTCTTTTATCAAGCATCTTCCTGGTAATGGCAATCTTATCTGTGCAGTAAGGAATATACCTTTGACCGCCGAATCCCGGATTAACACTCATAATAAGCACCATATCGATTATATCAACGATGGAATCAAGAACTGCTACGGATGTTCCGGGATTAATGGCCACTCCCGCCTTCTTGCCTCTAGCCTTAATAGCTTCCACGGTTCTGTCTAAATGAACGCAGGCCTCCTGATGAACAGTAATAATATCAGCTCCTGCATCCACAAAGTCATCTATATATCTCCCCGGGTCTTCTATCATAAGATGCACATCAAATATGGCATCTGTGATTTTACGAATGGATTTGATGAAAGGCATTCCGTAGGTAATGCTGGGAACGAACATTCCGTCCATAACATCAATATGCACATGGCTTGCTCCGGCAGCTGTAACTGCCTGAATCTCGTCTCCCACCCGTGACAGGTCACAGGCCAACAATGATGGTGATAAAACCGTCATCCTAATACCTCCGTTTGTTCTTAATCTCTTCGAATATTTCAGTATAACTCTTGTATCTGAGTTCGCTGATTTCACCGGCCTCTAAGGCTTCTTTTACTGCGCAGTCCGGCTCGTTAATATGTACACAGCCGTTAAATCTGCATTTTTCAGAAAGCTTAGTAAATTCGGGAAAGAATTCCTTCAAATCCTCCTTCTCCTCTATATCCACATAGAGTGAAGAAAAACCCGGTGTATCCATAATAAATGTATTATC
Organism: Lachnospiraceae bacterium; assembly: GCA_015058015.1. Classification (GTDB taxonomy): domain Bacteria; phylum Bacillota; class Clostridia; order Lachnospirales; family Lachnospiraceae; genus SIG280. The sequence goes on from SVDM01000022.1 coordinate 9,871, forward strand.
ATTAACTGTTATTATCTCAGAATGTCTGGTGGTGTGCCTTCCTCTGGCAATTTTCCTGCTTACCTCTCCGGTCTCAGCCCCGGCTTCCGGGCTTAAAAAGTTTATAATTGAGGATTTGCCCACGCCTGAAGGGCCCGCCACTGCAGAGGTCTTGCCGGACAAAACATCCATCAGTTCATCCATACCTTCCCCTGTCTTGGCACTGGTAAATATCAGCCGATATCCGCTTCTTCCGTAAGCTCTGCGAAGAAATTCCATCTCTTCATCTGAAGCTATATCCTTCTTGTTAAAGCATATTACGGAAGGAACATCCTGCATCTCCATGGATACGAGAAATCGGTCTAACAGGTTGTAGTTAGGGGCAGGTTTATTCACAGCAAAAATAACCAGGGCCTGATGTATATTGGCCACCGTAGGTCTGATAAGTTCGTTCTCCCGTTCTTCTATGGCGGTGATATTGCCCTCCATATCATTCTCATCAAGAACATCGATGTCAACATTATCCCCTACCAGAGGCTTAATGTTATCCTTACGGAATATTCCCTTTGCCTTGCATTCGTAGATGCCCTTGCCGGGTACAAACACATAGTAGAATCCGGCAATTCCTTTAATTATTTTTCCTCGCATTTAATTATCCAGTGTTACGGACTTGTGGCTCTCTTTACCACCGTCGTACTTAACTGTGAGATTAACAACTTGTGTTTCACTTGTTCCTGAGAAAGATGAACCCCACTTACCGTTTCTGCTCTCTCCAAGGATTTTACCGTTGGCATCCTTAAGAACAGCTTCTTCATATGTATCTCCTGAAGCATCTCCCGGGTTCTTAACAACAATTGAGAAGGAGTGACCTCCGGCGCCATTGCTTATTGTAATATTAATTGCTGTTCCGCTCTTTGCTGATTCTCCGGGGGCTACGCTTTGCTTACATACAGTACCCGCAGAATATTCACTGTTATTAGCCTTGCTTACATTACCAAGTTTAAGTCCTGCCGATTCAAGCATAGACTTAGCCTCGGATTCTGTCTTTCCTCTAAGGTCAGGGACATTAACATTCTTACTCTCTTTACCACGGCTAATTACGATACTTACAGTATCACCTTCCTTAGCCTTTTCATCAGCCTTAGGTGACTGAGAGATAACCTGTCCGGCTTCTACATTCTCATCGTACTTGTAATCCCTTGCAGCTTTCAGCTTGTAGTCTGATAGTCTGTTAATAGCAGCCTGCTCGTCAAGTCCCTCTACTGAAGGAACCAAGATGCCTGTTGCACCTGAACTTACCACAACTTCAATAGTTGTATTCTTATCAACATAGTCTCCCTTTTTAATATTCTGGGAGATGATATATCCCTTAGGATATTTATCTGATTCTTCTTCCGATACCTGCTTGATTCCAAGTCCCATATCATTAAGAAGTTTCTTGGCTTCATCATAGGTCTTGCCTTCAAGATCAATCATCTCGACTCTTCCGCTCTGGTTCTCCGTAGCGCTTCCACCGCCTGTAAACTTAAAGAGACCGATGGCACTTCCGCCAAGGTAGAGAAGTATAATAAGAATTATTACTCCCGCGCCGATACCAAGAGCCATGATGGCCTTGTCGAGCTTGGGATTAACCTCCTCTTCCTCTCCGGGCTCTTCCTCAGGCTCATAGCCTGCCTCGGCGATATCTTCATTTTCGTCATCCTGAAGCTCCGGATATCTCTCCTTAATACTACGAAGGTCTGCCTCGTTCATAATAGCTGTAGGATTGTCAAGAAGACTTGACTGAAGCTGAACGAAGTCTGAATCCGGATCAACAAGTGAACGCTTAAGATCTAATAACAAATCTGCCACATTCTGATATCTTCTGTCAGGACTCTTCTGAGTACATTTGAAGATAATCTGCTCAACACTTACAGGAAGATCCTCCACAAATCTGCTGGGTGGAATCATATCCTCCTGAATATGCATAATTGCTATGGATACAGCTGTATCAGAGTTAAAGGGAACTCGTCCCGTTACCATCTCGTATAAGGTAATACCCAAGGAGTAAATGTCACTTCTGGCATCTACAAAACCGCCTCTTGCCTGCTCCGGCGAAGTATAATGAACACTTCCCATAGCTGTAGCAGAGATTGTATTGCTGGTTACAGCCCTGGCGATACCAAAATCGGTAACCTTTACTTTACCGTCTCTTGAAATAATAATATTCTGAGGTTTAATATCCCTGTGAATAATATTGTTATTGTGGGCAGCTTCAATACCCATAGCCACCTGGATAGCAATACTTACCGCCTCTTTAAAGGACAATCTGCCCTTCTTTTCTATATAAGACTTAAGAGTAATTCCCTCTACAAGTTCCATTACAATGTAATGGATATCAGATTCATCTCCAACATCATAGACATTTACAATATTGGGATGAGAAAGTCCGGCTGCAGACTGTGCTTCCACTACAAACTTGGATACAAATGCCGCATCCTCGCTTAACTCCTTCTTTAATACCTTAATAGCCACAGGTCTGTTAAGCTTGTGGTCCATTGCTTTATAAACATCGGACATTCCGCCGGTACCCACCTTAGAAATGACCTCATAACGATCTCCTAAAAACATTCCTTCTCTTATCATCACTGCACCTCACTGAATAATGGTTCTATTATAATTACGGCTATGTTATCCTTGCCGCCTTTTAGATTGGCTGAATCAATCAAGTCGGATGCCTTCTTCTCAATGTCAATATCAGAATCAACAATTGAAAGAATCTCTCCATCCTCAAGCATATTAGTCAATCCGTCCGAGCACAGCAGAACATAATCATTATTCTCCAATTCATTTGTGAAGAAATCAGCCTGAATATACTCGCTTACACCAATAGCTCTTGTTATTATATTTTTGTCAGGGCGTTCCCTGGCTTCTTTTTCATCAATCTGGCCCATTCTCACCATCTCGGCAACCAAAGAATGGTCCTCCGTAACCTGCCTGATCTTACCATCCTCTATAAGGTAGAGTCTGGAATCTCCAACATTAGCAGTTATGAGCTTATTGTCAACTATGGTGGCAATAACCAGGGTGGTTCCCATACCATTGTACTCTTCTTGTGTGCCGGCCTTGATATGCACCTTGTTATTGGCATCGTTCACCGCTTTGGTTATGATCGAAACCACATGGGTGTCGGTATTGTTCATGATGCTCTCAATGACAACATCCGTTGCATATCTTGAAGCATAATCACCGGCTTTGTGACCACCCATTCCGTCGGCCACCACAAACAAATTGGGAAGATTGCCTACCGGAGTGGTAGAGAAAAATATATTGTCCTGATTGACGGAACGCTTCTTACCTATGTCCGTCATACCATACGCTCTCATGACAGGTTACTCCTTTTTACTTTCGTCTATATAGCTTCTTCGAAGCTGACCGCATGCGCCGTTGATATCCCGACCCATTTCCCTTCTAATTGTAACATTCTTTCCGCTCTTTTCAAGTTTATCTTTAAAGATAAGCACCGCTTCTTTCTTAGTTTGAGTGAAGTTTCGCTCCTTAATGGGGTTAACAGGTATGAGATTAATATGGGCATTCAATCCTTTTAGGAGAGCAATTAGCTCCCTTGCATCCTCATCTCCGTCATTTACTCCCTCAACAAGACTGTATTCAAATGTCATCCTCCGGCCTGTTTTTTCAAAGTAATCCTTACAAGCCTTTATCAGCTCATGAATATCGTACTTATTGGCAATGGGCATCAGTGCCTTTCTCTTTTCCTGAGTAGAAGCATGAAGGGAAACTGCAAGAGTAAGAGGATACCCTTTTTCAGCCAACTCATACATCTTAGGTACAATACCGCAAGTAGAAACTGTTATGTTACGTCCGCTTAAGTTAAATCCCTTCTCGTCTGTAATAAGATCTATAAATCTTATAAGATTATCAAAATTATCAAGGGGCTCTCCCGATCCCATAATAACAACATTGGAGATACGCTCCCCCTTGTGGGCTTCAATACGATAAATCTGCTCAAGCATCTCAGATGCCGTAAGGTTTCTTACACAACCATCAAGGGTGGAAGCACAAAACTTACATCCCATTCTGCACCCAACCTGAGAGGATATACAAACTGAATTACCATGCTTATATCTCATGAAAACACTTTCTATTATGTTACCGTCATATAACTCAAATAGGTACTTGCAGGTCCCATCTATGGCTGACTCCAAAACCTTTACCGGTTTTAAAGTAATAAGCCTGCAGTCCTCGATCAGCTTCTTCCTAAGGCTCGCCGGCAGGTTGGTCATATCAGAAAAATTCTCTACTCTTTTTTCATGTAACCAGGCGAAAAGTTGCTTAGCTCGAAACTTTGGCTCGCCATAGGAAATCATTAATTCTTCGATATTTTCAATCGAATAAGACCTTACATCTTTCATATCAAGGGTTTCATTCATAGTTAAATCCTCTTTAAACGTGCAATGAAAAAACCGTCACATTGGAAGATTCCGGGAAGAATTTCTATGTATCCGGCAGCTGTTTTATCACTTTTCAGCTCATCGGGCAAAAATTCATCTATGGATTCCGGTTCGAAGGGAAATTCCTCCAAAAACCATCTCACATTCTCAATGTTTTCTTTCTTGTTTGTTGTGCAGGTGGAATAGATTAAACTACCATTTAATTTCACGTATTTTGACGCTACAGCCAGTATTTTCCGCTGTAATTCAACCAATTCATCCTGCATATTCAAATTCATATTATACTTTATATCAGATTTGCGTCGTATTATTCCCAGACCGGAACAAGGCAAATCACAAAGTACAATATCATTGGCCTCTATCTGTGAATCGTCTAATACTGTTGCATCAAAGCACTCTGCTTCTATATTGGTCAATCCGCTTCTTATAAAATTCTGCGTTAACAAGTCCACTTTATTCTCACTTACATCTCTGGCAAGAACTTTACCTGTATTATGCATAAGTTCTGCTAAGTGAAGACTCTTTCCTCCGGGGGCTGCACACACATCAAGACAAGTGTCCTCTTCCTTGGGATTCGCTATCAGTCCCACCAGCATGGAGCTGATGTCTTGTATATAGAACTCTCCTCTTTGGAAAGCTTTTATTTCGTTTATACTGTCAAAGCCATATATCTCCAAAGCCTTATCTACGTAGGGCGCAGGCCTTGTGGAGACCCCTTCGTCATTTAGGCTTTTTATTAATTCATCCTTTGATATATCATACCTGGGTCGAATGATTACAGGGGATTCTTGTCCCAAAGATTCCACCATCTTTATATAGGTAGCTTCCCCGTACTGCTCTTTCCACTGATTGGCTATCCATTCAGGAAGTGAATACTTAATCTCCGGGCTCGGATAAGTGATATCGTCCTTATTTCTGCATATACTTCTTAAGACACCATTAACAAAGCCCTTAAGATTACGATACTTCTTTGTTTTGATCGTAAGCTTAACGGCTTCATCACATGCTGAATGGTCCGGAACACTGTTCATGTGAAGAATCTGGTAAACCGAAAGTCTTAGAATATTCCTAATCTCCGGTTTCATCTTCTTTACCGGGGTCTTGGAATAGAGGTTTATTATGTAGTCTAGCTCAATGGCACTTTCTATGGTGCCTTCAGAAAGCATCTTAATAAACCCTCTCTCACTCTTCCCCAAATACATGAACTTGTCTAATACAGAATTAATAATTAAATGACTGTATTGTTTATTTTCAAGGACTTCCATTAATATATTAAGAACTATTTCTCTGGTATTTACCGTAGTCAAATACTGACCTCCATACTAATCTAACGCTATCCCAGCTTTGTTCCCGCTTCAAGAGAATAACCTCTGAGAAAGGCCGCCGTATCCATACGCTTCTTTCCTTCCAGCTGAAGCTCCAGAATCTCTAAAGCGCCCAAGCCGCAAGAAACAACAAATGAATTCTTGGATACTGATACTACAGTGCCGGCCGCAGATTTATCCTCTTCTTCTAAAACCCTTGCTTTCCAAATCTTTAGAGTCTTGCCGGATAACTTGCTATAAGCACTGGGCCATGGGTTTAAACCTCTTATTAACTGTTCAAGCTCCTTGGCCGGTTTATTCCAATCAATATTCCCAAAGGTTTTATCAATCTTACCGGTATATGTGGCGAGACTGTCGTCCTGGGGAATTGGGGTAATACTGCCATCTTCCAGGGCTTTTAGCGTTTTAACCGCCAAGTCAGCGCCCACTTCCGATAACTTGTCAAAGAGGCTTCCTCCGGTCTCATCCTCTGCCAGGATAACCTCTTCTTTAAGGAGAATATCCCCTGTATCAAGGCCCTCTCCCATCTGCATGGTGGTAACTCCGCTTACAGGCTCTCCATTAATAACCGCCCACTGAATGGGAGATGCTCCCCTATACTTTGGAAGCAGGGACGCATGTACGTTAATACAACCGTACTTTGGCATCTCAAGGATATTCTTCTTTAGAATCTGACCGAAAGCAGCAACCACAAATACATCTGCTCCCAGCTTTTGAAGTTCATTCGCAAATCCTTCTTCAGATACCTTGGCAGGCTGCAATACAGGAATGTTCTTTGCTATAGCGGCTTCTTTGACCGGAGTAAACTGTACTTCATGTCCTCGGCCCTTTGGCTTGTCGGGCTGAGTAATAACCGCAAGACATTCATTGCCGGCATCCACTAATTTATTAAAGATTCCCACGGAGAAATCCGGGGTACCCATAAATACAAACTTCATCTTATTCACCTTCCGGTAATTCTTCTTCGTCTGAAACGTATTTTAAATCACCTTCAACCTTTGTAACATAAAGGACTCCGTCTAAGTGATCTATCTCATGAAGAAGGGCTCTTGCAAAAAGCATATCTCCCACTACTTCAACCTCTTCCATATTCTCGTTCAATGCACGAACAACAACATGGTCAGGTCTTGTAACCTGTCCGCATCTGCCCGGAACAGAAAGACAGCCTTCCTCTCCGGTTTGCTCTCCTGAAGTCTCAATAACCACGGGATTAATAAGGCAAACCTTCTCTCCTTCTTCTCTTGTATCTATTACACAGATTCTCTTTAACACCCCAACCTGAGGACCTGCAAGTCCGACGCCGTCGGCCTCATACATAGTCTCAAACATATCATCAATAAGGGTTTTAATCTTATCTGTCATCTCCGTAATAGGTCTGCATTTTTTCTCTAAGATGGGATCTCCCATCTCACGAATGGTTCTGAGTGCCATAATACATCTCCTTCGTAAATCTCAGTCTGTTTACTTCCCATTTAGTATACCACTAAAAGAAGCTAATTGGGTTAAAATCGTATATTATCGAACAATCAGCAAATACCGCAGAGTTCTTAACCGTCTCCTCGCAGTAGTTCTTAACATCCACAAGGGTTTGCCGGTTGTCTCCTTTGACGTATACCACCTGCTTGTACATATCTTTAACTCTTGATATGGGCGCATCAGCCGGCCCGATTACTTTCGCCCCCAGACTTTTTGCCGCCGTATCCGCCAAAAGTCCCGCTCCCTTCTTAGCCTTGTCCTCATCCAAAGAGGATATCAGAATAAGAAGCATGGAATTAACAGGCGGATATTCCATTAACTGACGAAACATAATTTCACTATCGTAAAAGCTTTCATAATCCTGATTAGCCGCTGCAATAATGGCATAATTATCGGGACTGTAGGTTTGAATAACAACCTCTCCGGAAAGAAGTCCTCTGCCTGCCCTTCCTGCCGCCTGGGTCAGCAGCTGAAAGGTTCTCTCTCCCGACATATAATTTGCCGCATATAGTGACAGGTCAGCCGCTAAGATTCCCACCAGGGTGACATTTGAAAAGTCATGTCCCTTAACAATCATCTGGGTACCTATAAGTATATCAGCTTCCTTGTCTGCAAATGCCGCCAATATCTTCTCATGACCATCTTTGGCGGAAGTAGTGTCGGCATCCATCCGAAGCACCCTTGCCTTCGGGAACTGTTCTTTAACAAGCTTCTCTATCTTCTGGGTTCCCGCCTTGAATCCTGCTACATAATGAGACCCACAGAATTTACAAGTCCTATCAAAGGGCTCTTCATAACCGCAATAATGACACACAAGCTTACCGCCTCCGTGTTCCGTTAAGGCTACGTCACAGTGGGGGCATTTGACTGCCTTGCCACAAGCCCTGCAGGATACAAAGCTTTCGTAACCACGACGGTTAATAAAAAGCATAATCTGCTCTTTTTTATCCAGTCTGTCAGTAATAAGGTCCCGTAACTTGTTGGATATAATGGACTTGTTACCGTTACGCAGTTCCTGCCTCATGTCTACCACATGAGTATCCGCAAGTTCTCCGCCTGTTGCCCTCTCCGTCATGGTATATAGCTTAAAGCGTCCTTTACTTGCCGCATAGAAACTCTCCACCGTAGGTGTGGCGGAACCAAGGACTACTTTTGCATCACACATCTTCCCTAAGGCAATGGCAACGTCTCTGGCATGATATCTGGGCACCGTCTCACTCTTATATGACGACTCATGTTCTTCGTCAATTATTATAAGACCCAGATTGGGAAACGGGGTAAACAGTGCCGATCTTGGTCCGATTATTATATCTGTTTCTCCTGTTTTCGCTTTCTCAAACTGGTCGTAACGCTCACCCTGTGAAAGCCTGGAATTCATAATGGATACTCTATCGCCGAATCGCTTATAAAACCGCTTTACCGTCTGATATGTCAGGGCAATCTCCGGAATAAGCATAATAGTCTGCTTACCTTCTTCAATGGTCCTGTCAATTAACTCCATATACACTTCCGTCTTACCGCTTCCGGTTATGCCGTGTATAAGGTAGGCATCCGGTCTCTCGGTATCCGATGATATGTCATCTGCTATGGCCTGCTGAGATGCATTAAGAGTCAGGTTATAGCCTTCCCCCTGCTTTTCTCTGACCGGATTACGCCTTACAATTCTACTCTCAACCTTTATAATCCCCTTCTCTTCCAAGCCTTTAAGGGTCTGGGGAGATATCTTAAGCTTAGTCTTTACCAGGTCGTAATCCAGACTCTCTTCTTCCATAAGTTCTGATAAAAGACGCACTCTTGCCACATTCTTCTTGGCAGTAAACTCTTCCAGATAACGGATAAGTTCTTCTTTTGTCACAGCTGGGATAATAGTCTTTTTGACCTTTTCTTCTATCTTTTTCTTGACGGGTAAAACCGTTTTTAAAGCCTGAATCATGGTAGAACCGCAGTTCTCCTTAATCCAGGCTGCCAACCTGATTAACCGGCTTTCAATTGCCATGCCCTTAGGCGGTACACCTTCTATGGCTTTAAGTTTGCTCTCGTCGAACTGCGCCACATCAGACAGGCCAATTACATAACCGTTAATCATTCGATTAGATCTGCCAAAGGGTACGCTTACTTCACTTCCCACATCAATCTGCCCCTTAAGTCCTTCGGGGATGATATATTGAAAACTCTTATCAAGTTGTTCATGGGAGATGTCAATTATAACATCTGCGTACCTCGGCATCACGTCACCTATATTTACTTATTATCCTCCGCTAAGATATCACGAATCAAATCCCTCTCGTCCATGGGGTATTTCACTCCTTCTATCTCCTGGTAATCCTCGTGTCCCTTTCCAGCAAGGACAATAACGTCACCGGGCTTACCATTGTGTATAGCGTAGGCGATAGCTTCCTTCCTATCTGTTATTTTAACATATTTTCCGGATGTTTTGCTAATTCCCGTGATAATATCTTCAATAATATCCTCGGGCTTCTCAAATCTGGGATTATCCGAGGTGATTATGGACAAATCCGCATATTTGCCTGAGACTTCACCCATCTCAAATCTTCTGTTTCTATCACGGTTTCCACCGCAACCGAAGAGACATACCAGCCTTCCCGGGTTATATTCTTTAAGTGTTGTAAGAAGACTCTCAAGTGCCATGGCATTGTGGGCATAGTCAATCATAAGGGAAAAATCATCCGATACTTTAACAAGTTCAATCCTGCCCTTTGCTTTGGCTTCCTTCAAAGCCTCTTTTATAATATCATCTTCCACACCGAACACCTTGCATACGGCAATGGCTGCAAGGGCATTGTAAATGCTGAATCTTCCCGGAAGATTAAGCTCATATTCTCCTTCCGCTATACCTGATACCTTGAAATCTACGCCAAGACGACCACCTTCATTAACAAGCTTGTAATCATAAGCTCTCATCTGGGCCTTCTCAGAGAATCCAAAGGTCTCCACAGCACAGCCGTGTCCGTTTAATACGTCCTCATAATGGGGGTCGTCGGCATTAAAGATACCAATCTTACTCTGTTTAAAAAGCATGGATTTGCAGTGAAGATATTCATCAAAATCCTTGTGCTCGTTGGGTCCGATGTGATCTTGTGAGATATTCGTAAATATACCGATATCAAAGAGGATTCCTGCTGTCCTGCTCTGCATCAGGCCCTGAGAGGATACTTCCATAACTGCACAATCGCAGCCCACATCCACCATCTCACGAAGGTATTGCTGAATAAAATATGACTCCGGAGTGGTATTCACTGAAGGAATAACCTTGTCTCCGATTATAGTCTCTATGGTTCCGATAAGGCCACACTTATGGCCCGAATTATCAAGAATTGATTTGATCATATATGTAGTTGTGGTCTTACCCTTAGTTCCGGTAACGCCCACTACACGAAGCTTCTCCGAAGGATTGCCGAAGAAAGCAGCGGAGATAAATGCCAGTGCACGGCGTGTATCATCCACTTTAATTACACTTATATGGGTGGGTGCGCAAACCTCTCGTTCAACAACGATAACTTTGGCGCCCTTCTTAACAACATCATCAATATATGTATGTCCGTCTGAATTAGCTCCCGATATACACACAAAAAGGCAGTCAGCCACAGCCTTGCGGGAGTCAAATACTACTTCCGATATCTCTCCATGTACTCCGCCCTGCAATACCTCATAGTCAAGGTATTCAAAGAGTTTCGATACTTCTATCATATATACACCTCAAACATTTTAGTTCACTTCTATTTTTACCGTAAAATAGCATAGCATAAGAATTTTCTTATTTCAATTATCGATAATGCTCATAAATAAACTTATTTTTCAAAAAAATGTACAATATGCACATTGAAATTCACTGTTGTATTTTACACTCGGTTATTATATGATAATAAAAATGTATAGAAAATTGGAGGTATTATATGAGGCATTTAATGAGTCCGCTGGATTTTTCAGTGGAAGAATTAGACAAGCTCTTTGATCTCGCCGGGGATATTGAAGCACATCCCGACAAGTATTCCAAGGCTTGTGCAGGTAAGAAGCTTGCTTCCGCATTCTATGAACCAAGCACACGAACCCGACTCAGTTTTGAATCAGCCATGCTTAATCTTGGTGGCAACGTCTTAGGTTTTTCCGACGCCGGTTCTTCTTCGGCATCAAAGGGTGAGAGTGTTTCCGACACTATTCGTATTATTTCCTGTTACGCAGATATATGTGCTATGAGACATCCTAAAGAAGGTGCTCCATTGGTGGCATCTCAAAAGTCACTTATTCCCGTTATTAACGCAGGTGACGGAGGTCATCAGCACCCCACTCAAACACTTACAGACCTTTTAACCATTCGTTCTCTCAAGGGCCGTCTCGGCGATATGACGATTGGTATATGTGGTGATTTAAAGTTCGGTCGAACTGTTCATTCCCTTATAAATGCATTAATCAGATATACAGGTATCAAATTTGTTCTTATCTCACCGGATGAGCTTCGTATTCCAAGCTACATCAGGGATGATGTATTGCGCAAAAATAATGTGGAATTCAAAGAAGTCGTTCGCCTTGAAGATGTTATGGGCGAGCTGGATATCCTTTATATGACAAGAGTTCAGCGTGAGCGTTTCTTCAATGAAGAAGAATACTTACGAATGAAGGGCTTCTATATTCTGGATAAAGAAAAGATGAAATATGCAAAAGATGATATGTTGATTCTCCATCCTCTTCCCAGAGTTAACGAGATATCAGTTGAAATTGATGATGACCCCAGAGCAGTATACTTTAAGCAGGCTCAGTACGGTGTATATGTACGTATGGCACTTATTCTGACTCTGCTGGGTATTGAAGTATAAAGGAGGGACTATATATGTTGAATGTAGGTAAGATTACGGAGGGTTATGTATTAGACCATATTGAAGCCGGTACCAGCCTCTCCATTTACCATGATTTGAAATTAGACCAGTTTGACCGTACCGTTGCCATTATTAAGAATGCAACCAGCAACCGTATGGGCAAAAAAGATATCCTTAAAATCGAGTGTAAGCTTGATGAGTTAAACTTGGATATCTTAGGTTTCATAGATCACAATATTACTGTTAATATTATTAAAGACGGGGAGATTGTTGAGAAGATGCAGCTTGAACTTCCCGGGGAGATTCACAACATTATTAAGTGCAAGAACCCCCGTTGCATCACTTCCATTGAGCAGGAACTTGAGCAGGTGTTCATCCTCACCGATCCCGAGAAAGAAATCTATCGTTGCAAATACTGTGAGGAGCAGTACTCTTCGCCTAAAGTTAAGCGCGAATTATTGCGCCGCCGTTAAATAAGTCTTTCTGTAAGGCTCGAATAATAGCATTAAAACTCGGGACACGCTCTCGCTCCGGCTCAGAACGTAGCGGTTCTAAGTTCACTCTACGAGTTCACTAAGAACCGACGTCTTCGAGGGTCCGAGTTTCAATCTATTATCTCTCGCCTAATCTACAGTAAGCTTTATCCGGCGCATATATAAATACTGCGCAATTTTAAAAGTCGAGCAGTCTTATACAAGATTTCAAGACCGTAACGGGTCTCGATGCTTAACGATTCGCAAGCGTAAGCGCTGCGAGAGTTTATGCATCGTAAGGGGTACCCGTTAAGAGCGAAAGCGTGTCTTGAAATGTTCGTATAAGATGCTCGACTATTTTGCGCCAACCTTCACACAATACGCTTATAAATTCCACGCATATGTAAATTACGGCCACAAATATAATATTTAAATGCAGACCCTCTGAGCCTCGACGCACCGCTATCTTAGGCGCAACCCTACGCCACGCGCTGTAAATTCCACGCATATGTAAATTACGGCCCCAAATATAATATTTAAATGCAGACCCTCTGAGCCTCGACGCACCGCTATCTTAGGCGCAACCCCTACGCCACGCGCTGTAAATTCCACGCATATGTAAATTACGGCCCCAAATATAATATTTAAATGCAGACCCTCGAAGACGTCGGTTCTTAGTGAACTCGCAGAGTGAACTTAGAACCGCTACGCTCTGAGCCGGAGCGAGAGCGTGTCTGCATTTGAATGATTATATTTGGAGCCGTCATATACTCATATCCCGTGGAACTTACCCAGGAAATCTTTAATTCTTTGGTTATCTGTAGCGAAGAGCTTCTCCGGCTCATCTTCCGCCAGCACACTTCCGTTATCCATAAAGATTACCCTATTTGATACTTCCTTCGCGAAGATCATCTCGTGGGTAACGATAACCATGGTCATCTTCATATCCGCAAGATCCTTAATAACCTTCAAAACCTCACCGGTAAGCTCCGGGTCAAGAGCAGATGTAGGCTCATCAAAGAATAAAATCTTTGGGTTAAGGGTCAGGGCTCTTGCAATGGCTACACGCTGCTGCTGGCCACCGGACAACTGATAAGGATAGGATTCAGCCTTGTCCGCAAGACCCATCTTCTCCAGCCAGCCGTAAGCTTCTTCATATACCTGATCTTTATTCCTGCCATGTACATGAATAGGTGCATCCACCAGGTTCTTAATAACGGTGAAATGCGGGAATAAGTTAAAGTTCTGAAACACCAATCCGAAATTATTCTGAATCTCTGCCAGACGATGCTTGGGTGCATATACCGCTCTTCCCATTTCGTTATTGGAAGCGGCATCTTCACCAAGATAAGTGATTCTTCCGCTGTCAATAGTCTCAAGGAAGGTGGCGCATCTAAGGGTAGTGGATTTACCTGAACCTGAAGGCCCGATAATAGAAACCACTTCACCTTCATTTACGGAAAAGGAAATATCCTTTAATACATCCAAATTTCCGAAACTCTTATTAATATGATTAATCTCTAATACGTTCATGAGCATCCCTTTCTAGCGATAATAATTAAGCTTCTTCTCTATCCTGTCCATGGAAAGAGCCACTATCAGGTTGAAGATGTAATAGAACACTCCGGCAACCACAAGGGCCGTAACACTGGCCTGTGCCGCCGCGATAGCCTTGGCTGTGGAGAACATCTCTGATACGGATATTACAAATGCAAGGGAAGTATCCTTGACCAGAGTAATAACCTCATTGGTAACGGGAGGTACGATTCTCTTAATAACCTGGGGCAGAATGATTCTTATAAATGTCTTGCTTCGTGAGTATCCGAGAACCTTGGCGGCCTCGTATTGACCCACAGGCATAGACTCGATACCCGCTCTGTATATCTCTGCAAAATATGCGGCATAATTAAGAACGAATCCAATAATGGCTGCCCAGAATCTGTATTCTGAACTGATTCTGATGCCAAAGAGGAAGAAAGGTCCGTAATATACCACAAAAAGCTGCAACATAAGAGGGGTTCCTCTCATAATTGAAATATACACCCTTACTATCATATTCAAAAGCTTATTCTTTGACATCCTTCCAAAGGAAACTATGAGTCCCAGGGGAAGTGAAAAAATAAGGGTAAGGGCGAATATTGCAAATGAGGTCCCCATTCCGCTTAATAATTGTTCTGCTATTGCTCCGACTGACATAAAAAAACTCCTATTCACACAAAGAGGGGGCAATCTAAGATGACTGCCCCCGGCTAATCTCATGATTTATTTGATGATGCAAACATCCTCGTCGAACCACTTCTTGGAGATTTCTGCGAACTTACCGTCCTTAACCATCTCCTGAAGAACTTTCTCAACCTTGTCCTTCATCTCATTGTTTCCTTTGAGGAATCCGATTCCATACTGCTCTTCTGCAATAGAACCGTCAAGAACAACAAAGTCTGCATTACGTGTCTTAATCTGATATCTCGCAACTCCTACATCCATGGCAATTGCATCAATAGCACCTGATGTAAGATCCATAAAAGCTGCATTGTAATCCTTGCAAACAACAAGCTCTTTGAATGACTTCTTAAGGTCTGCATTCTTAGCATCTTCTAATGCTTCCTGTGCGGAAGAATCTGTCTGAACAGATACAATCTTGCCCTTAAGGTCTGCAAATGATTTGATTCCTGAATCCTTCTTAACAACAAATACCTGGCTGTTATTCATGTAAGCACTTGACCATGTATACTGATCCTCACGGCCGTTAATTGTGAAACCGTTCCAGATACAATCGATGGCACCTGTCTTAAGCTCCATATCCTTGGCATCCCAATCAATGGGCTGTAATTTAATCTCAAGTCCCATTCTCTTGGCTGCTTCCTTAGCCAGCTCTATATCGAATCCTGTGAATTCGCCCTTATCGTCTACAAAACCGTAAGGCGGAAAATCCTTATCGAATCCAACAGTAAATGTCTTCTTATCTGATGCACCTGATGATGCGGCACTGCTCTGTCCGGAACTGTTGCCACCGCAAGCGGCGCAGCCTACAACAAGGAGAGCAGCAAGTAAAAGTGATACTACTTTTTTCATGTCTTTAGTCCTCCATCTGTTTATCATTTTACCATGATAAATCACTAAAAGATATTATCATATTCCCAGATTTATGTCAATTGATTTGACTATTTCCAGTATCTCGTCGGAGTACTGGGGATAGTCCGCTACAACCCTTAATACATCAGCCTTTATCTTCTCTGCTTCCGCCAGATTATAGTCAATTCTGGAACGAAGCTTCTGGCGCCTTCCGTTTAGGTTGTGACGAATCTCAACCATCTCTTTGGGATTAATAAGTGCCAGAACCTGATTAGGCCAAATGGTTGGGTCGTTAATATCATATCTTGCCAGTTCATGAACCAGCATATTACTGTAATGATCCAGCTCTGTGGTGGAGAGATTATGCTTTGCTCTCTCCCGTTTCAAATCCGAATACTCCATCCAGAGTTTGTCCAGTTCATAGGAACTGTTAACGTTATACTTGTCATAAGCGTATTCCACGGCATTGGTAACATTAACGTACTTGGCCTTCATTCTGTTAAGAAGAACAATGGCGTGATTTAAGTTGATAATACCTTGTTTAATGTTGTAATTATTCCGCTGATTCTTAAGAATTACCGCGCAACCCGCAGCGCATATAACAAAGATTATGGCACAGAGTATAGTGGTAATATCCCAGTAAAGCTTTAGTTTCAAGAAAAATGCCCCCACAACTAAGATAGCGAACACAAAGGGCAGAATAAAGGCCCATTTCTTAAGTCTCTTGTTGGAGTCCTGAGCCTCCTCCACTGAGATTCTTATGGCGCTTTTTTCACCCTGAAGAGCATCTATATCCCTTCTTACCATTGCTTTGTACTTCTCGTTTTCTTTCAGTCTGTCCACGCATTCGGGAAAGTCATCTTCATACAATCTTATGCCGGAGAATCTGACATCCTCTAACCTGCCTGCAAAGTCCTGGTATTCCTTACGGTCCACCTGCAATTCATAGATACGCTCTGCCAAAACATCAATCTCATTACGTTGATTAACAGGCATGTTGTCTATAAGGTCAACATCCAAAAGATAGGCCGTCACCGTATCATAGGCTACCCTTGCCTCATCAATACGCTTAGAACACTCTATCATCTCTTCACATTTGTCGAAGATATAGTGCTGTCTGGTCTCCGGCCTGTCAAATCCCGCCGGCCCCGTAGGCTCGTATTCTTCAAAGACCCGGTCTATTTCTTCGGTGTAATCCGTATCCTTTTTGTTCTTTTTGAAGAAATCAAAAAACCCCATACTTACTCAATACCTTTCCTGCACTCGTCCTTCCAGACCTTCATAACCTCGAAAATCTCCCCATAATAATCAGAGATTTTGCCGGCTTCCTTTATTCTTAGAATATCGTTAATAAACTTACCTGTCTCTTCTTCTGCCTCAGGCGTGATGCGTTCTAAGTCTTCTCCTACTTCCTGCAATTCCTCTCCGCTTATTTGCAAAGCCCTATCAAGCTTTACGCCACCTTTTTGGCTTAAGAAATACAAGGCATATTTGTACTGGTTTAAGGACTCTTCTTCCTTGTTCAGTGCAAAAGCCTGCTCATAGCAATCCGCCGCCTTCTCATACATAAAAAGTCTGGCATAAGCGGTGCCTAAGTTATGCCATACAGCACCCACATGCTCAGCCGGTTCATTGGCCGTGGCATAATATCCCAACAGTTTTTTATATTCATATACGCTCTTGCCGTATTCACCTTCGGATAACATGGTATCCGCCTTGTGCTTCCTACGGAAGAACTCATTCTTGTTGCCTATCTCGTCAAGGACATCCCTAATATCCTGAATCTGAGTTTCGTTGCAGTATCCGCTTCCCTCCAGGATTGTACTTACATAGTTGGCCAGAGAAGAAAAACCCGTCATTGAATTAACCATTCTTTGAGCCAGTTCGGGAAGCTTAAGCTCATCTGCAACCCAGCCGCAAAGCTGCTCATTCATAATAGACTCGTCTATGCTGTAGACATTGTTAATGATAACATAGGCCAGTTCCTCTATACTGTATACATTTGTCCCGCCGAATATTATGTAGTAGGGATGTATTGCCAATCTCCCGGTACAATGAAGCAGTTGTGCCATAACTTCCTCCTAGTACTCCATTAAAAAGTTCCATATCTTGCCGGATCTTCTGAATATCTCACCGAATCCCATATCCTCCATGGTCACCTTAATCTTGTCCACAGCCTGAGGCTTTAAAGTCAGGCGAATCCTGGTGGTCTTAGGAGGACGGTTAGGCAGTCCTGATAGTTCAAAAGTTCTTCTGGTTTGCATATCTCCCGATATGCTGTCTATGATAAGTTCCACCGAATCCGTATTATTAAGGATAATATCGCATCCGGCCTGAGTATCATACCAATTGCCGCCGGCTTCTATAAGGGATATGTATCGCTCCTCGCCGGCTTCGTTGGCCATGAGACCAACATTAACCTGCATCTTGGCTTCTCCAAGATACATATAGTCATGCCTGTCTTCTTCTGAAGAGATAGCCTTGTAGCAGGCCCCTTCAGCGAAGAGATTCTGACCTATAAAGGCTCTGCGGTTGCGGCAGACAACCTTCAAAGAATTATCCATCCACCTGTTATTGTATTCCACCCCGGTAAGGTAGATACAGGATACCAATTCTCCGGAACCCACTCGTTCCTCTACAACCTTGGTAAATGCCGCATCTCTCTTGTCTTCAGGCAGCCCCACCATATGGGGCACATGATGCTCCTCAATATAAACAATATTAGGTACCGACTGTCTGTTGGTGCGAAGCCTGTAATATATAAAATCTTCCGGGCCATAGTCAAACAGCAATACATCTCTGTTCCAGAGCTCTTTTTTCTGAAAAAGAATGTAGTGAAATATACTGTCCTTGTGGCTTTGATATATAACCGTGTCCCTCTCCTGGGTAACGGAAGCCGATAGTTTTTCCAACAGATTAACCATATCAGAATCCAAAGACTTGGTGGTAAAAACTATCTTTCTACGCTCCTCTGTGGTGGTTCGGGCGATATTTACCAGATTCAAAGTCTTTTTGACAAATATCTCAAGGCAGCTGTAGAAGGTAACAGGCTCCCCATCTATCTCAAAGGAATCACCCTTTAGACAGTGGTCTAAGATATCCTCTATATATACCCCGTCTTTGTTATCCTTATATGCCTTGGCCTCATCACCATATATCCACTGTCCGTTGGACTTGCGATACATAACAGTGGGAATAAGGAAGTTGTCCCCTCCCACAATGGTGCTTACGGAAGTCGGACCCTTCATACCCATCATGTAATAACTAATCTGTGAATAGGCATTGTCCAAATCATAGCCGATATATAATTGTCTGTCCGATAAAATCATAGTATCACCTACATTACGGTAAATATCTGTTTCGACAGATTCTTACGTCTGTCGTACTGACGCATTAAGTCTATGGTGGTGGTATCGTCCTTAACGCTTAAACTAAAGAGAATATCATTGATGACATCATAACTGCTTTCCCCGCCGTCTATTGTAAGGTCAGTCTTCTTTAAGTTGCCGGACTCCATCACCTGTTCCTTATCGTCCACCCATTCGGTAATGTAATACTGAACATTCTCACCGAAGAACATGGTGAATTCTTTTACGAATATACCTTCGAAGACATTCTCCATCTCTTCATCCACATAGTCTTCAGTGTTGAAGATATAATGAATCTCCACCTTATGGTTGGGATTGGTAATGTATTCTATGGTAGTCTTGCTTCCGGTTCCAAGCTTCATATTAAGCTTGGATGCTATCTTACCCATACATCGCAGATAGATTCCACGGTAATAATACTCCTCTACAAGCGCCTTGGCTGCATCCGCGTATTGAGGTTTAAGTCCTTCTCCTTCCGCGAAATGCTTAATAAGAGCTAATTTGCAAACATCATGAAGCTTCTCTCCGGTGGTATACTCCTTGAAGATATAGTCAAATACCTGGGGTGATATAACCCTGTTTCTTACAAGGTATGCATAAGCGTAATTATGCAGATAAGCGTTCTTTACCGTATCCGATGCACCGGCTCTGAAATAATCATCAAAGACCTTGTCCAAACCGGAGAAGAATGTATCTGTAAACAACACCTGCTTAATAATCCTCTCCCTAAGGTTATAGCAGTCGATTCCGAAGGTATCGCAGGATAAGCACAGTGTGTACATTGCTTTGGTATTACCCCGGAAGTTGACATTTAAATACTTTAAGGTCTGCTCATTGTATCTGTCTCTTAAATATACCTCGTGGCAGAGACTTGTCAAAAAATCTCTGGGCTCATAGTTGTACTTTTCTATTATAAATGTAGCCAGCTTTAAGAGACTGTCGGTTCCAATTGATTCATATCCGAAGCTTCGAACCAGCTTATATGCCTGCTCATAATACCTGTGAATCATAAGTACTTCCGCTAGTTTGATACGTTCTTCCGGCGGAAGATTCTTAATTGGCATCTCCGTCAAACACTCTTCCATATACTCACTGTCAGTATTATAGAAATAGTCGATAATATCTGACCTTTGGGATACCTTGTAAGACTCTTTTATATTATCCGATGAGATAATGGCAAGACGAAGGTCTATCACCTCATTTTTCGGAATTACCACTCTGTCGGGATGCTCAAAATACTGCACAATAAGCTTCTCGTTAGAGCCATACATCCTAAGGGCTTTTCTCATAAACTCCGAAAAGTTCACATAAGGAGTTACAAAGTAAGCCACATCAGACATGTAATTATTCCGTCCGTCACCGAAGATCATTATGTAATCCTCGGAATAAAGATGGATTATGGCCTTGCCCTCTGTAATGGCATAGGTGCTTTCAGTATTCAGCTTGTTATAGATTACGGTAACCTTGGTAAGAGATTCATCCTCTACCTCTAATCTGTAAGCGGATAATATATCAACGAATTTGTCCTCCATATCCTCTAATATCATCTGATTATAGAAGAACTCATTGTATATAACCGCCATATTATCGTTAATTACGCCCTTGAAGAATTGGTCACTCATGAACTGCTCAATATTCTTCTGATAGCTTTTGAAGATCTCCGGATAGCTATCCTTATTGGCGATTAAGTTGGCATAGAGAAAGGCCTTCTTACGGTTATCAATGTTACTGTTGTATCTGAAATACATATAGATAACCTTAGGAAGGGGTTCTTTAAGACTCTCATCTACAGATAGTATGTAGTACTCGTAGAGTCTGGTAATCTTAAAGTCATATTCAATGCCTAAGCGGTACCATTTGTTATACTGCCTGTCAGTCTTGTCCATACGAATGAGATAACTGCAGAGAAGTCTGATATTGTTCTCTGTTTTATATTTGTCACAGATGTATGACGCGATATCATAGGCATTCTTATCGTATACTTTAAATCCCGCAAGCTGGTCTAAGAACTGCTCTCCCAACTCCTTGCCAATGACATTTCTTCTCATCATCCAGTGAAGAATAGCAAATTCAGTATCTTCCGGGCCGCATATCAGCAAGGGATTGGCATTGAGGGTAAGAGCCGCCTCAGCATAGATTAAGGGGCTGTTACAGCCTCTTCTTAAGCATTCTCTGATTACTCTGTATCTGTCGTTTGTATTGTTGACATAATTGCCGTTTACATGAATCTTAATCCAGTCAAGTATCCAATTCTCCGGGTTCTTTCTATAGATACCCTCCAACTCATTTCTAATCCGGTCTTTGATGTATTCCTCCTGCTCTATAAAGGTCATGATATAGAGATAGAAGGCCCAACTCTCCGGGAAGTCTTCCGGATTGTGGTTTAATTTATAATTGTCTGTAATCCAGATAGCATCCTCAGATTGACCATTGTTAATCATGGCAAATGCCTTCAAAAGCCCATACCATTCATTGTCAGGGTCATGGCTCGTGAGGCGGTTTAATATGGCCAGCGAATCCTTGGCCCAGTTAAAGGAACCGGTATCGTTAAGCCTGAAGCGAACATAGATGTCCGTTAAATCTATTACATTCTGTCTGGTCTCAAGTTTATCAATGGTGGCCGGAGCCTTGCCGTCTCCCTTTATTACACGGAATAAATACTCCTGGGATTCATAAGGAGAGTATACTCTGATACGACCGTAATTGGTTCCGGTATGGAGCTTATGATAGTTAATAATAAAGTCAATATTACAGGTACTTCCGATAAAATCCTCAGTGGTTAATACATTCTTCTGGAGAGTAATAAAGTCTGCATCCGTCTCTGCCACCAGTTTAATAAAGCCCCAGGTAGACTTCCTAACCTTAACGCTGTGCATTATGGACTCTCCCATATCCTTAAACTCTTCACCGTTTTCTTCTATCTCGAACTCCACCTGTTCCTTAGCCTTAATGCCGATTAGAAACTCCTCCATGCATTGCATACTCATGCCGTCGGAACATAGGGTCTTGTAGCAGGCATAGAGTATCTCGGAACTCTTAAGAAGCATCTTGGCGAATTTCTCTGAGGAGAAGAATTCATAAGCCTCATACCAGTCTGTATTGGCCAGGGCTACAAAATTATCAAGGTCTGAGACCTTGTCATTTTTCATTATGTTCTTTGAAATCAGTACTTCGTAAGGGATCTCGTATTCACCGGCATCACTGACAATAGAGAACCTGCCTGTATGGGAGGTTCCCTCATTTAATCCGAAACTGTTATATTCAAATTCAATCTCTGCTTCTGTACCGGAAAACTCTGGTGTAAGACAAGTCATCCTGTGACTTGACGAATAGACGAACCCTTCAGCCTTACGGTCATCACATACCCTTATGCTGAAGCTTCCTTTGGATATTTCATCCTTTTCCATTGCAATCTCGAGCTTGCTCTCGTTAACGACTATGCGTGGCAAATCATAGGTAAATACACCCTTTGCCAGCCCCTCAATATAGCTTTGCAATTAGTTCACCTGCTCCTTAAACCTGATTATAAAAATCCAAGCTAATTATATCATTATGTGAGTTTTTATTGCAACCAATCATTGCAACATAGAGAGCAATTCCGTCATAGTCTCCTGCAAAATAGGATGTCTGAAATATCCCGCTATCTCCGCCATGGGACGGAGAACAAAATCTCTTTTTTGAATCTCCGGATGGGGAATAACAAGGGTATCTGTAGAATAAATAATATCGTCGTAAAACAATATATCAAGATCAAGAGTTCTGGGACCCCAGTGTATCTTTCTTTCTCTTCCCGCCTTTTGCTCAATTACGTGTAAAAGGTCTAGTAGTTCATCAGGTGTAAGAAGGGTCTCTATCTCCATGGCACCGTTTAAGAAATCGTCTTGCTCCACTCCGCCATAAGGCTTGGTAACAATATAATCCGACACCTTTACAACTTTGCAGCCATCTGCATTATTCAATTCATTAACGGCCATATCAAGGAATCCTTTGGTGTCACCCATATTGGAACCCAGGGCCACAAAGGCCCTGTGTCTTCCTCTTGTTATTGTCACACTTACCATACCGAAGGGAAGCCCTATGGGGGCCTCCGGCTTCTTAATCTCTATGGTAAGTTTTTTAACTAAATCGTATTCCTTAAGGATGCCCTCTGCTACCTTCTCAGCGCAGGTCTCAATAAGATCATATGATTTTTCCTGCATAATCTTTGTAATAAGATGACTTACCTCCCCGTAGTGAACGGATTTGGTTAAATCATCACTACGTCCCGCGGGTCTGGTATCAAGAAAGAGTTTGGAGCAAACCATAAACTTCTGTCCCTTTTCTTTCTCTTCCGGAAATACCCCGTGATAGGCATATACCTCCAAATCAGTTATTGTAATTACGTCAGAGTATCTTTCCTTGCTCATCATAAACTATGCATCCTCTCGTTATACTTTCCATATCTAGCCCTTGTATATAATGGCTTCCATCATATCAATAAGGCGCTTGTTCTCCAACACATCATGGACTCTTACAAAATTGCACCCCTTCATAACACCGTATGCGGTGGTGGCAAGGGTTCCTTCAAGCCTTTGGTCCTTTGAAAGATCAAGGGTCAGTCCCACAACAGACTTCCTTGACGTGGCAAGAAGAATGGGATATCCCAGTTCTTTTAGAACATCCACATACTTAATGGCAGACAGATTGTTCTCATAAGATTTACCGAATCCCACACCGGGATCAATCATTATCTTATCATCTGCTATTCCTGCGTCTTTGGCTATCTTAACTGATTCCTTTAATTCAGCTACCATATCCTTAACAAAGTCATCGTATACGGCTTCTTCCTTGTTGTGCATCAATACGCACCAGGTACCCGTCTTTGCGACCACATCTGCCATATCTTTATCTGCCTTAAAGCCCCAGATATCGTTAACTATTTCAGCTCCGGCTTCTATGGCATTCCCCGCCACACCTGACTTATAGGTATCGATGGATACGGGAATGTCAAATCTCTTCTTAATGCCCTCAATAACAGGACATACCCTTTCTATCTCTTCCTCATCGCTTATTCTGGTATAACCGGGACGGGTGGATTCACCGCCAACGTCTATTATGGCCGCTCCGTCGTTAATCATCTTCTCAGTGTGGGCAAGGGCCTTATCAAGGTCATTCCATAAGCCTCCGTCTGAGAAGGAATCCGGGGTAACATTAAGTATACCCATTATGTAGGTTTTATTATCATCATATTCTCTGTTTGCAAATTTCATGGTTCAATACTCCAATCGGTGATTCTTTTTATCATCAGGCCATTTGCAATCTGCGGATGCCTCACAATCATAACAGGGTCTTGATAGCTTGTCTGCTTTCTTTATAACCCATGCCAATGCTTGCGGTTGGTCTGCCGCCGTGCCTCCTATCACGGTGGTAGCACCCGGTTTGTCATGGCCTCTATGAGCTTCAATAGCTGCTGTAATGAGATTAATCTCATCTTCAGGGGCCCAACAACCTCTAAGTATTACTCTTGCGGTTGCCACTCCCGCCACATCATGGGGAGTCCCGCTTCTATACTCTTCGCTGCGACCCAGATCATGCAAAAGGGCCGTGGCGTATATTATATCCTTTTTTAAACCTAAGTTCTCTTCCAGATTAAGAGCGTAAGCTATACGGGCCACATCAATGCTGTGGTCCTCTCCGTGCTTACAAAAGGCCCTTGTTTCTTCGCATTTTTTTATATAAGCTACGCAGTCTTTGTATATTCCGTTGGACATAATCTTATCTGTAAGTCTCATTGTCTTTCCACCTAAAAAGCGGTGGGTATATCCCACCGCCGATATTCTATTTAACCATGTTGAAAAATGTCTGGCGAAGTTCGGAGTCCTCTTTAAAGCGGCCCCTGGTTACAACCGTCACCGTCTTGCTTCCCGGCTTTTTAATGCCACGCATGGTCATACACATATGTTCAGCCTCTATCATAACCATAACTCCGCCGGGAGCAAGGTGCTCCTGGAGTGCGTCAGCTATCTGGGCTGTGAGCTGTTCCTGAATCTGGGGACGTCTTGCAAAGACTTCCACAGTTCTGGCAAGCTTACTGATTCCAACTACTTTACCGTTGGGAATATAGGCCACATGGGCCTTACCGTAAAACGGGAGCAAATGATGCTCACACATAGAATAGAAGGTAATATCCTTCTCTATTACCATTTCGTTATTCTCACAATTAAAAACCTTGGACAGGTGAACACCTGCGTCCTCGGTTAATCCGCCATAAATCTCCTCATACATTCTGGCGATTCGATCCGGAGTCTCTCTTAACCCTTCTCTGTTAACGTCCTCTCCGATTCCTTCAAGAATCAATCTTATACCCTGTTTAATTTTCTCTGAATCCATAACTCTTATGCTCTACTTCGATAATTCTTCATAGGCTCCAATAACCTCCCCCAGGTAATAAAGGGAGCCAAAGCTTAAGATTATCGAGTCTTTCTCACTCTTTTTTATTGCTTCTTTCAAAGCTTCTTTTACACTTCCCATAACGGTGGCGCGAACACCTCTGGAAGTAATGACATCTGCCAGCTCACTAGCCGACAGTGCCCGTGGATTGTTAGGGGTTATAGTTAATACCTCTTTTGCATAGGGCAACATATAATCCAAAATCTTGTTATACTCTTTATCCCTAAGCACTCCCATTATATAAATAATAGGCGTATTTGTAAAGTAATTTCCAAGGGTTTCCGCAAGCCTTTTTGCCGCCGCTTCATTGTGAGCTCCGTCTATGATAATTCGAGGATTATCACCTATTTTTGTAAACCTGCCCACCCAGACGGTTTCTGCAAGGCCCGCATATATATCTTCTCTTGAAACCTTATAGCCCAATGTAGTCAAGACTCCAATGGTTTCAATGGCTAAGATTGCATTGTCCTTCTGATACATTCCCACCAGGCCGGGGGTGAGATTTTCCATAAGTCCGCTCTTTGCCTTGTAGGAAAATGTCATTGCCATGTCAGAAAGTTTTACGTCAAAGATATCATCCGGATCCGCCACAGTAAGGGCTGAGCCCTTCTCTTTAGCCACTTCTTCAAGAACCTTCATGGCAGATGCTTCCTGCTTAATTGATACCACCGGTCTGCCGGGCTTGATGATTCCCGCCTTATTGGCAGCAATCTTGGCTAAAGTATCCCCAAGAAAGTCCATATGGTCCATGCTGATGGATGCAATAACCGATACCACCGTTGTGGTTATTATGTTGGTGGCATCAAGGGTGCCTCCCATGCCGGTTTCAAGGGCTACAATATCACACCCGCATTCCACGAAATATAGAAATGCAATAACTGTTTCTATCTCAAAAGCCGTGGGGTATATCCCCTTAGCATTTAGCCTGTCGCAAGCATCCGCCACCCCGGTTGTAAGCCTTGCTAAAGCTTCTTTGGTAATATACTCTCCGTTTACCTGTATTCTCTCTTCGTAACATACCACCGTCGGAGACACATATCGGCCCACCTTATAACCAGCCTTTGTAAGGATAGTTGAGATGAAGGCCTGGGTTGAGCCTTTTCCGTTAGTTCCTGAAATATGGATAAATTTCAGATTATCCTGTGGATTGCCGAGAGCATTAGCCAGTGCCGTAACACTGTCAAGGCCTATGTCCGTCCCTCCTACCGGCGCCTTGTCCAGATACTCTCTTGCTTCATTATAGTTCATGTTCTTTTTGCTCCTTTGCTGCAATATAATCTATGAATTGCTGCGCGCAACGGCCTGATAATCCGCCGTGTGCCATCTCCCATTTTCTTGCTTCCGACAAGAGTTCTTCCGGGGGCATCTTTATTCCGTTCTTATTAGCCAGACCCGTTACTATCGTCTGAAACTCTTGGGGCGAAGGAGAACCGAAGTATATAGTAACTCCGAAACGGTTAACTAAGGAAAGCTTCTCCTGAACAGTATCATTGCTGTGAAGCTCGTCATCCCTCTCACTCTTATCCGAGAACTTCTCTCTTATAAGGTGACGTCTGTTGCTGGTGGCATATATAAGGACGTTACCGGGCTTTACCTCCAAGCCTCCTTCTATTATGGCCTTCAGGTATTTGTATTCGATTTCAAATTCCTCGAAGGACAAATCATCCATGTAAATTATGAACTTGTAATTTCTATTTTTAATGACAGATAACACTGCGTTAAGGTCCTTAAACTGGTGCTTGTAGACCTCTATCATACGCAGGCCCTGGGGGTAATATCTGTTAAGCACCGCCTTTATACTGGTGGACTTACCGGTTCCCGCATCTCCGAAGAGAAGGCAGTTGTTGGCCGCTCTGCCCATTACAAAGTCTTCAGTGTTATCTATAAGCTTTTGTTTGGGTATGTCATATCCGATTAAGTCATCAAGGCTTACATGGGCTGTATTGTTAATGGGTTCAATTATAACCTTGCCATCTTCATCATGGTCTATTCGAAAGGCCTTATGGAGGCCGAATTTACCTACGCCAAAATCCTTATAAAAGCCTGCCACCTTATCTCTTATTTCTTCAGGTGTCCCGGCAGCAGCCAGGGCATTGGCCAGTTCGCATATTCTATCGCGAATCTTTATATTAAAGGTCTTGGGACCTCTTTCGTCATCTTTATATTCCAATGTATAACTTCCGCAAGTCGTTCCAAGTACCTTATCTATCTTGGATAGATTAATATCAAAGAGCTTTTTAAAGATTGCAAAGTCTCCCAGCACCACTTCGTTGATGCTTCCCTTGGTGGCTCCCCGCTTCTCGCAGGCTAAACTGTATGCATTCTCATTGTCCGCAATAAGATATGCCAGATAATCATGCCAGAGATTTCCCTCATAGCCGTGGTCATGGGCAAGACTGATAAGACCTGATACCACATCATAAAAGCATTCTTTCTTATCTGCTTCCGATACCATTCCGTCATCAAGACTTCCTGCCACCCAGACCATCTTTTGAAGTATAGTGTCTTCTTTTAAAGATTTATATACCAGCATACGTTCTATGGCTATCATAATCATCTCTCCCGTATATTATTGAGAGCCACGACAACCTGAATCTGCCAAGCAGATGTCGTGGCCTACGTAGTATAAAGTTTTCATAGAAAACTTTACACTACCAATATCAAATTACCATGATTATACTACACCAACCCCCCACATACAAAGATGTTATTGCATATTTTTCCATAAAAAAATATAATTATTTCGAGGGGTTGATTACTATGAAAGAGCATAAAAAAGGTTTAATTATATGGGGTATTATTCTATTTATTCTTATTGTTCTTCTGATTTTTCGTTTCATTTTCTCAATTACGGTTTTTAATTCAGATGATGCTAACGGCAATTTCTCCGGTAATCTGCTTAATAATGCCACCTTTTGTGAGCATGAGGGCAAGATATACTTTGCCAACCCCGATGACCATCAATATCTCTACACCATGAATCCCGACGGAAGTGACAAAAAGCTTTTAGCCAAAGATTCCGTACAATACTTAAACATTCATGGCTCATACATTTTCTATACAAGAACAGAATCCCAGGAAGGGTCTTTCATGCCTTTCCTTAGCACCAACAGGTATTGTCTATGCCGCATTAACACTGACGGCTCAGGAAGAAAGGTTCTTGATGGCGATCCTTCTATGGCAGCAACCCTGGTTGGAAACTTCATCTACTATGTTCATTATGACAAAGAAACCGCTTCCACCTTCTGGCGGGTTAAGATTGACGGCTCCGGCAAAGAGCAGGTAAGCCCCAATCCTTACATCCCTTCCGGTGTTGACGGCTCCACTTTGTTTTATACCGAAATCAAAGACAATCACAATATTATAGCCTACGATACCCTAACCTCCACTGCCAAAACCATTCACACCGGCAACTGCGGTCAGGTTATCAACAAGGGTTCCTATCTCTACTTTATGGATTTAGCCAACGGCTATTCCATTACCAGGGTAAATGTCATTGACGGCAAAAAAGAAGTCCTGGTAAACCGCCGTTCCGACTGCTACAACATTACGGACACTCACGTCTACTACCAGACCGTGGGAGATAATCCGGCCATTTGCAGACGACCCATTGACGGTGGGAATGAGGAAGTTCTTATGAACGGCTCTTTTAATGAAATTAACGTTACATCCGAATACGTATACTTTAAAGAATTCAAAGGAAGTAAGGTCTATAAGACTCCTGCCAAAGGGGATATTGATGTTACGGAATTTGGTGCTTAACAAGGGATTTACACGGGACTTTCCTTGACTTATAATCAGTTTATGTGAATTATTTTCCGGAAATGAGGGGATTACTATGAATACTATTACACTTAAGAAATATCATGGTCTTGGCAACGACTATCTGGTCTTAGACCCTGCCAAGAATAATATCAACCTTCAGGCAAGGAGCATCGAGCTTCTATGCCAGCGTAACTTCGGAGTGGGTGCCGACGGTATCCTCTACGGTCCTATTATGAAAGACGGTAAGATTTACGTTCAGATTTATAATCCCGACGGAAGTGAAACCGAGATTAGCGGTAACGGTATCAGAATCTTCGCCAAGTATCTCTTGGACGAGGGCTACGTTGAGAACAAGAAGTTTACCATCTACACCACTGATACTGCCACCGATATTGAATTCTTAGATGACGAAGGCAACAACATGAAGGCCAATATGGGCAAGGCTTCTTTTGCTGCCAAGGATGTGCCTGTTGCAGGCCTTGGAGATGAGGTTATTGACAAGCCGGTAACCTTTAACAACATGCCTGTTAAGATTACCTGTCTTACTGTAGGCAATCCTCACTGCGTTATTATCTCTGATGTGGTTTCTCCCAGAAGTGCCATGGATATCGGACCCTTTATTGAGAACGCCGAGTATTTCCCCAACAGAATCAATGTTATCATCTGCAAGATTGACAGCGAAGACCATATCACCGCCGAAATCTTCGAACGTGGCGCAGGCTATACTCTGGCCTCCGGTACCGGAAGCTGCGCAGCCGCCGCTGCTTGTTACAAGATGGGGCTTACCGGCAAGAAGGTTACTGTTACCATGCCGGGTGGCGACTTGGAGATTGAAGTTGATGATGATTACTCCATTACTATGACGGGTTCTGTGGAATTCATCGGAGCCTTTACGGTAGCGGAGAATTTCTTCTCATAGAGCTACGAACAAAACACAGAATATATAATGACGCCCTGCAACTATAATATTGTTCAGATAGCGAGTCTCACTAAGCTCACAGCACATCAAGACAAACTCGGATGTTTCTGCGGAACTCGCTTCGCTCAAACAGTCCTCGAAACATCCTGTCTCGATGCACTGTTTGCTAAGTGATTCGCTAATTCACAATATTATAGTTGCAGGGCGTCTTAAATATTGCTCTATTTTTACAGTTTTTATGCGTCTACTTTTTTATCTCAGACAACTCCTTGGAACATCCTGTCTCGATGCACTGTTCGCTAAGTGATTCGCTAATTCACAATATTATAGTTGCAGGGCGTCTTAAATATTGCTCTATTTTTACAGTTTTTATTCGCCTACTTTTTTATCTCAGACAACTCCTAGAAACATCCTGTCTCGATGCACTGTTCGCTAAGTGATTCGCTGATTCACAATATTATAGTTGCAGGGCGTCTTAAAATACGTCTACTTCACTTTTCTGCGTAATCTGCTCTTAGCAGCAAAGCTTCCGCCTACAATCAACACTAATGCTCCTACCACAATAGCCACTATGATTCCCGGGTTAGTTTTGCTCTCTGTAGTTATATTACCGGATTCTTGTGCTACAGGTCCTGTTACCTGTGCTGATATTGGAGCCTCTAACTCTGCTCCCAGTACTTTCTCTTCGGTAGCCTCTGCCGCAGGCTTTACTTCAGGCTGTGCTGCTGTTACATACTCGGTATACCGTGTTGCAGATGCAATACCCCCGGCATTTTGGGGCACTTCAATTGTCACCTGTTTTTCATTATTTGAGGCTTCAGTATTTTTATGTTGCTCCTCATTTGCTACAGGCTCTTCCTTTTTCTCTACATCAGCGCCTTTAGTTGGTACCTCCACTATAGGCTCCTTATCAGCCTCAAGCTTCTCCTTGGCAAAATACATGGTAGCCTTGGGCACTATGTTTTTATCTCCTGTTCCAAACCAGTAGTTTTCACTGGTGATGCCACCAATCTTGCCATATACAGCTGTAATGTCTGTACGATTGGAAACCATGAGTTTGCCCTGTACAGGATTTACCTGTGCATCAAAGCTGGAGCCGCCCTCTAAGTATGCGTTCTTTATGTCGATGGTTCCGTCTCCTTTTATGGCAGCACCGCCACCCATTAATGAACGGTCTGATGTGATATTTATTCCATATCCTCCGATGGCAATAAGATTACCTCTTCCTGTAATTTCACCACCGTCTAACACAACAGCATCTCCGCCTTTTGCAGTAAGTGACGATTCTCCTCCGCCGTATACCGCAACAGTGGAACCTTCGGGAATATTCAGTCTTCCCTCAACCAACATTCCTGTCTGGCCATAGGAACCGTTTGGAGCCTCACTTGCAAGTACGTAAACATCACCTTTGACATTTACATTACCTTTAACCACTACTACCGGATTCTGATTTCTTCTGTTTATGTCATCTCTTGCGGAGTAGTTGGTTTTTGAAATTATTCTACAATTCTCCATAGTGGAACCATCTTCAAATCGTAGCTGTCCGTTAATGGTTGAGCCATAGATGAAACCTGCGTTCTCGCCATAGTCCACGTAGTCACAGGAGAAGGTTCCTCCCTTCTTCACATCAACATATCCTTCTATTGTTGACTGACGAAGGGTTAGCTTTGCTCCGTCTTCAATAACAACTCTTACGCCGCTGTGAATTCTGCAGTTTACCATGGTAAGATTACATCCACTTGGAATTACCAGGGTCTGCTTCGGCTCTTCCCCCTTGGTGAGGGATATTATCTCGCCAATCTCTGAATAGGTTCCCATGGTATGTGAGCCATACCATGCCTTAATATCCTTTGGTACAGTTACTGTCTCTGCACCGAATTCCTTCATATACCAGGGATCCTGGTCATATATGTATTTCCCGTCAGCTGTTTTAGTACAATTATCAAGGGTTAGGTGCTCTATAAGTTTTTCATCCTGTGCATTTACCGTAAAATCTACGGAGTTGCTTGTTGCCGTACGACCATCATTATCTGTAAATACAACGTAAACCTTATATGTTCCCGCCTTCTTCGGCTTTCCTGAAAGTATTACATCGCCGGTGAAGATGTTGTAACTTCCTGTTACTCCCTCACAATCCGGTTCAATTACAACTTTTGTTAACATGGGGTTTTCGTTCACTCTGACTGCACCTTCATCTTTGGTAAACAGGCTAAGCTCATGCCAATCTGCCTCGGCAACCTGCTCCGCAGATTCTGCTTTTTCCACCAGAGCTGCCTGTAACTTAACTGAATTCACATTTTGGGGGATATAGGTCGCTCTTGATGCGCTGGCAATTGTATCTATATCCTCTTCGCCTACCATCTTTGATTCGAATGAACCTGTTAATCTAAGAAACAGATTCTTCTTTTCCTCAGGTTTTTGCGGGTTCTCAGGTTCCTTTACTTCAAATGTTTCTATGGCATATTCCTTGCCCCAGAAGTTCTCTGATACTGTCTTCTTTCTGATGCCGACTTTAGTGGTCAGCTCATCAGATATTAATGATACAATATTATCTCCCTCTGCAAAATCAGATGCATAAAGGTAGATGCCATCTCCGCTTTTTACATAGGTTCCTGTGGCATTGTAACCAAAATAACTATAGTTTGGTTCATAGGGGATTTCTTTTTCTCCCACCTTTACCTGTAGTCCCTTTTGAACAAGGCTATATAGCTCACTTGCTGTACAGGTAAAGCGAAATACCACCGCACTGCTTTCAAGGTTAATGCTCTTAACCTGCACCGTGGGTCCGGCTTCTGCCGCAAATACGTAGTTTGTGGGAATCGTCAATGTCAGGGCCAATAGCAAAGCAAAAAAGGCCGACAATAGTCGATTTCCATGAATACCTCTTTTTTTCATTCCTGTTCTCCTTATAGTATATTATGGGGTTAGCATTCGCTAACACACCATAGTTAGCATATACTAACCCCGAGCCCTAGTCAATAAGAAATTACAGGATAATTGCAGTAGGACAAAAGACGCCCTGCAACTATCAGATTGTGAATTAGCGAATCACTTAGCAAACAGCACGTCAAGACAGGATGTTCCGAGGACTGTCTGAGCGAAGCGAGTTCCGCAGGAACATCCGCGTTCGTCTTGATGTGCTGTGAGCTTAGTGAGACTCGCTACCTGAACAATATGATCGTTGCAGGGCGTCTTAAATTACCACTATATTATTTTAAAATGACCAGGGTATATATGCTGCAATTACAGCAAGTACAACTGCCGGAAGCATGTTGGCAACTCGTATAGTCTTTCCCCAGACAAGATTTACACCAACACAGAATATCAATATCGAACCGATAAGTGAAAGATAGGCTATTGACATATCTGTCATGATGGGCGAAACCAGTTTGGCAAATATCGTTATTAATCCCTCAAATACAAGCACAGGTATTGCGGAAAAGACACATCCCTTACCAAGTGAAGAAGTCATCACCGCTATAATGATCAAGTCTAGTACCGATTTTACAGCAAGTGTCGAATAATCACCAAGAATTCCATCCTGGATAGCACCAACAATAGCCATGGCTCCGATACATACCGTCAATGAAGCAGTAACAAATGCGTTAACAAACTGTTTATCGCCACTGTTCCCGGTCTTTTTCTTCAACCATTCTCCGAATCTTTCAAATCCCTTTTCTATTCCGATCAGTTCTCCCATTATCGTACCGATTGCGATACAAAGAACAACAAGCATTGCTTTTCCACTGACTATGCCGTTGCCTTCTATATGCAGCATCCCCTGCATCGCACCGGCTATAGCAATAAACAGCACACTTATTCCGCATGCCTTGTTCAATGCTGACTGCTGTTCCTGGTTAAACAGCTTCCCTGTAAAATGACCTATTAATCCTCCAAAGATAATTGCTACCGTATTGATTAATGTTCCTAAGCCTATCATAGTAAACGCCTTCTATTCTTTCCTTCATAATTCGATTCGCCACTCCTAAGCAGTGCAAATCATAATTGTTATTTATACCATGAAAAAAAGAATACTTCAATGTTTCCAACAATAAGTGCTATGCAATACCTCTTCTCTGGTACTTACTGCCACGCCAAACTATCGGGGAGCGTAGTATGTAAAGACGCCCTGCAACTATCAGATTGTGAATTAGCGAATCACTTAGCGAACAGCACGTCAAGACAGGATGTTCCGAGGACTGTCTGAGCGAAGCGAGTTCCGCAGGAACATCCGCGTTCGTCTTGATGTGCTGTGAGCTTAGTGAGACTCGCTACCTGAACAATATGATAGTTGCAGGGCGTCGTCTACATAAACTACCTATATTCTACTGTACTTTAACTTCCCCGGCGATAACCTTCTTATAATCCTCGTAATTCTTAGCAAGCAAGGTTGGGGTATCAAGATTATACGGGCATTTCTTCTTACAATTGTCACAGTGACGACATTTCTCAATTCGTTTCATCATCTCCTGAGTCTCCTTTGTAAGATTCATTGCCGAAGGAGCACGTCTTAGAAGCAGTGACATTCTGGCGGCGGAAGGAATATCGATTCCTTCGGGACAAGGCATGCAGTAGCCACATCCACGACAGAAGTCACCGGATAACTCCTTCTTCTCTTTCTCAATAAATTCTCGAATCTCGTCTGTCATAACAGGGGGATTGTCAATATAAGAGATAAACTCGTCTAACTCACTTTCTCTTTGGACTCCCCAGATGGGAAGCACGTTGTCATACTGGGCCTGGAAAGCATAAGCTGCTTTGGAGTCGGTGATAAGACCTCCTGCCAAAGCTTTCATGGAGATAAATCCCATGTTGGCCTTCTTACATCTATCTACCAAGTCGATATCCTTATCGCTGGCCAGATATGAGAAAGGAAACTGTAATGTCTCATATAGTCCTGATTCAATAGCCTCTCTTGCCACGATAAGTCTGTGGTTGGTGATACCGATATGACGAATCATACCTTTTTCTTTTGCCTCAAGCATGGCATCATAAAGGCCTGAATCATCTCCCGGTTTCGGCATAAAAGCTATGTTATGAAACTGGTAAAGGTCTAAGTAATCAGACTTTAGGTTGCCAAGGGTTGTATGAAGATCCTTCCAGAAGTCTTCTACAGTTGTTGCTCCGGTCTTGCTGGCAATATAGACCTTGTCACGCATATTTCCGAAAGCCTCTCCTAATTTCACTTCACTGTCGGTATAGAATCTGGCTGTATCGAAAAATTCGATTCCGTTATCATAAGCTTTACGAAGCAGTTTTACTGCATCATCAACAGATATTCTCTGAATCGGCAAAGCTCCAAAACCATTCTTGTTAACTGTTATTCCGGTTGTTCCGAGTGTAACTCTATCCATCCTAGTCCCTCCTCGTAATATATGTTTTGTTACTCGTAATATATGTTTTGTTACTAAGTTTTTATATTTATACAACTCCGTC
>SVDM01000029.1 GCA_015058015.1 Lachnospiraceae bacterium
GCCGTGTACCGAACGGTACGCACGGTGGTGTGAGAGGTCGGGAGAATTTATTTAAATTTTCCCTCCTACTCGATTTATTCATTATCGATATTCTTTTTCAGAAATTCTCTCAGGTAAGGTATGGCATAGGATACCCGTCCCCTGCGAGGCTGTTCTATGACTCCAGATTGAATTAGCCGACGCTTATATGTTTGCGCATAGGCTGATGAACATCCGAGTCTGAAGGCTACATCAGATAGGAGACTATCGGGCTCGTCATCAGTCATAGAATATAGGAAGTCCATATCCTTCTCAGATAGCGGACTTAGAGAAGTTCGGCAAATATCATCAATGAAGTCAAGCTTGGCCATATTTAGTGCTTTTTCAAGGTCCGCCTTGGAAATCTTGGATGATGGAGAGATAGATATATAATGCCCAATTAGTTGCATCATATACGGTGAACCCTGTGTTGCCTTGGCAGCAGCATCAATCATATCATCGGTAATCTGAACACCAAGTTTTTTGAAGGCTGAGCTAAAGTACATGTTTACAGCATTGCTATTCAGTGGCTGAAGTTCAACCTTGGTTGCTCTATTCAGGAAGGTGAGCACGTGATCATTCAGCACTGAAGATACGGCAGAGGGAAGACCTGCCAGAACAAGTGATATGGTTCGACCTTCTCCTATCATTTCCTGATATGCAACAATGAGTTGGCGCAGCTCTTCGTTAGAAGCCTGGACCTCATCAATTAGTATAAGGACAGGTTTATCATGCTTGTTGAGTTCCTTACACAGGTGAGACAACTGCCAAGCGTATGACTTTTTTGCACCATCCTTACTTTGTAACTGAATTCCAAGACCAAAGCCCAGGGCACTTACATTTCCTCCGGCAATCTTCTTCTTATCCTTTGGCAAGATACCGGCACTTTCATCAAGAAGCTTCTCAACTATACGCATATTCATGTCCTTAGATACAATAGTTGGTGATGCTACAACATAGCCGTCTTTCCTTGCTATATCAGCAAACTCTTGAAGAAGTACTGTCTTGCCGTAACCTCTCTGGCCCAATAGGAGCATGGAACGCTCACGGCTACCCGGGGCACTGTCCAGGCCCATCTTAAACCTATTTATTATGTCTTCACGTCCAACCAGATTCTGCGGCCTGTTGCCGAAGGATGGAACAAAATAATTATCTTTCATATGGATTTCCTCAATTATTATTCATTCTATTCATTTTTATTTCTTTTATTCATTCTTATTCATTTTATTTCTTTCTATTCATTTTATTCTTTTTGAGGGGAGATGTAAAGATTAAGTAATACAAAAGAAAAAAATCGCGGTTACTCTTAGAGTAACCTATAGAGGAGTATATTGACATATACTCCTCTATAAAGAAACTTGATAACCTCTTCTGAAATGCGGGGCGGATAAGGTTAAAATCAAGGAAATATATGGAATGCATGAGACGATTGACATTTCAAACAACAATATGGGGCTACTATGAGTAGCGGGAAGGAGAAAGTAATGAAAAAGAAACTATTATCGTTGTTAATGGTAGTTATGCTTGTGATTCCTATTGTTGGAGTTGGAAGCGCTAGCAAAGCCAAGGCTGCAGATGTGACGGACAAAGTTGGATACGTATCATGGGAGGTTGTAAATCCAGGAGCGACTATACCTGATTACTCGGATGAGTTTTGGCAGTGGTTTTTTGTTGAACAAAACGGATGGGGCAATAGGTTGATTCCAGAAGGTAGCACTCCGGGACAAGAGACCATAGGATTAAAGTCAGTATTAAAAGTAAATTGGGAAAAGTCGACTATCTCAAAAGAAAGAATAATTGCTATTAGGCCATACTTACGAACAGTAGTAAAAAAGGCGAATGGTGAGCTTGATATGGAGTATGGCGGAGAGCCGCCATATGGCGCTATTTCACACCCTATGTGTTGGGGAGGAAATGAAAACTATAGCCCATCAGAGCCTATGAATCATCAATACTTTACTGAGAATGGGGAGGATTATTCTTATTTTTGGGAAGATGACTATCTTCTTGCCGACTGGGTTAAACAAGAAAGCTTTTCTGGGCTTGATGTTGGAGGATATTATAGCGACCTTGTTGATTTTTTTAATAATCATGGAAGCTTTGATGAAGAAGACTGCATATTGTTTATAAAGGTAGTATATTTAGATAATAATGATAAGTGGTATGAAACAGAAATGGCAATACCACTTGAAAAGAAATCGGGCAATTATCTCGCTTCATTTAAAGCACCGGATAATACAAATATGGTTGAAACAGAAGAGGTCGATTTAAGCGAGAAGGAATCCCAAGCTATCTCCAAAGACGACTTTGATAAGTTAATTGAGGATAACAAGAAAAAAGACATCGTTATCAAGAACAAGGACGGACTCACCTTTACCTTCCCCAAGGGTTCCCTTTCAGCAGTGGAAGGTAAGACAGAATACGATTTTGGAACGACCTTTGTAAATGAATTTGCTGCCGGAACATTACCGAGCTTTGTTACGGCATCCAACTTTGTAAAGACAATATCCTTTGGATATTCCGGAAAGTTACCGGGCAAGGCAACAATAAAGATTCCACTGGGAGCAGAATATGCCGGAAAGACCTTGTACTACAGTTATGTTAAGGAAAGCGGTTTAACAGAAGTACAGGAGGTAACAGCAGATGCAGAAGGAAATATCGAAGTAACTCAGGATCACTGCTCAGATTACGTAGTAACAACCGAGAATCCTGATACACAGGCGGTTAAATCTCCGGCGACGGGTGATGACAGTTTTACGGGAGTATTATTCATGATGCTGCTGCTATCACTAGTTGGAGCGGGAATTGCTATGAGAGTTAGGACCAAATGCGAACAATAAATAACAATTAATGTAAATTATAGTGAAATAATAGAATACTTTGATATAATACGAATAGGGCAGTCTTTTAGACTGCCCTATTCTCAGACTGTAGACAAAGTCAGGGATTAAACCCTGGCTTTTCTCTTTAATTAAAGGTGCCGAAGGTACATAATTCTT